>JAZQGL010000093.1:0-7867 GCA_045540035.1 Faecousia sp. | reverse complement strand
CAGCGGCGCATTCCAAAACTGCACAAGTCTTACATCTTTCACCGTTCCTACGGGTCTGAAAGAAGCCGGTTCCAATTATACCCCCATATTCAACGGCTGTACCTCTTTGGAATCTGTTACCGTTCCCGAGGGTATCACCGTTCTGCCGGCACACATCTTTGCCGACACCAAGACGCTGAGATCCGTGTCTCTTCCCTCTACCTTGCTGACCGTTGGAGACGGCGCATTTGCAAACAGCAGCATTGCCGCCATTGAACTGCCTGACAGCGTCACCACCATCGGAAACAATGTTTTCGATAATTGTACCGCACTGGCAACTATCGATGTGGGTACCAGCGTGACCTACATTGGTATGTATGCCTTTGCAGGATGTACCAATTTGACCACTGTAGATCTGCCCAATACCGTAGAAACCATCGGCTATGGTGCCTTTGCAAGTTGTACCTCTCTGGAATCCGTGACGCTCTCCGATGAGATCACCGAACTGCCGTCTAGTCTTTTTATCAACTGTTCCAGCCTGCGCAATGTACATACGCCTTTGAAACTGCAGAGAATCAACAGTTCCGCTTTTGAAAACTGCACAGCATTGACAGAAATCTACATTGCAGACACGGTAACTTACATTGCATATAATGCATTTGCCGGCATTCCCAGTATCACTTTCCGTTGTGATCTGCGGTCTTATGCCACAGAATTTGCCCTGGACCGTCAGATCCCCATTATCCCCACTGTAACTCAAAAAGACGAATTCATCAGCCCCCTGAATACAGAAAACAGTTACTACCTCCATAACTATGACGGTCTTTCTGCCGCCGGCGTTATGTCTATGGTGGTACACTACGAGATGCAGAAAGATGCGGCGGTTACGCCCACTGCCGTTACCATTCACATCTACGACTTTGCCTCCCTGCAGGAAAACACCCTGATGCTGGACGGCGAACTTTGTACCGAGTATGAGTACGACGGAGAGACCGGCAGGCTGACCGTTCCCGTGAAGAAACTTTCCGGCACGCTCCGTTTCTGCCTGAAGCCTCTGCGTTACGAGTCTTTGACCTCTTATGCAAGACTCGTCTGCAGAGACAGCGAAGGCAACGAATCTGTTGCCGTGATCGGCGCTGTTAACTCCCTGATGCCTGTTCTGAACATCAATGCCCGGCAGGAAACCGCCTCTGCCAATGTAGAGGTCAGCGGTGTGGCGATCCCGGAAGCCGACGTGTCCTTGTATGTGGACGGCAAACTGACAACATCCGCAAAAGCCAATAAAGTCGGTGACTATTCCGCTGTCGTATCTCTGGGTACACCGGAAAATGGCAGAGAATATGTGATCACCGCCGAGTCTTCTGACAGAAACGGCAACGTGGTCGTGGCGCAGACGAAGGTACTGTACCACGAAGCCGCGCCGGATCTGCTGGACTTTGTAATGATCCACGGACCTGCCAGAATTTCCCTGTCGGAAATGAAGGGTACACGCCCGGTCATATCCTTCCGCAGTTATGAAGATTTCCGTTTTGAGGTAAACTTCACCAACCCGGAGACGCTGGAGTCCGTCTATGTTGTCAGCATCCGCAACAATGTCAAGAAATATCTGCAGGCTCATTGGAACGAAGAACTGGGTCTGTTTGTCGCGGAAGGTTTCTTCGATCCCAACGATCACGGTTATGTCCCCGGTGCGCTGAGTGTGGAATATGTGGTCAAGGGCGAACTGCACTCTTTTGATCAGTTTGTTGATTTTACCTCTCAGGAAGCATATGACGCACTGCCGGATGCCTGGAAAAACGCCGAAACAAATGTACTGGAAAGCACCGATGACAATCTGAAGGTAGAGATGACCGCAGGGGAAGGCGACGAGCAGATCTCCTTCCAGTTGTCTGTTACCTCCAGCGCGATCCCCTTCTACATCACCCACCATAACGCCAGGGATTATGGCTATCTGCCTTATACCGACGACTTCGGTAAGACTGTCTATATCAATCAGAAGGAAAGCCTGCAAGCAGAGGGCTCTCAGAAGATCCTTCTGTCTATGTTCGACTTTGGCACCGGACAGGTCGTGGATTACCACGTAGGCGAGTTTAAAGACGCTCTGGGTGAAGCCCTGGAAATTCCGGACGGATTTTCTGTCCTTACCGGTCTGGTGGATATCGGATTTACCATCAGTGACGGTATCAGCACAAACAAGGACATCAAGGAAATCAAAGAAGAATATGCCAAGATGCCCTATGTGACCGCCACCCAGATCAGGGAATTCAACGAACTGGCTGACCAGGTCTCCGAACTGAACACCAGCGTCACCGTTTTGAAGTGCGCCCTGACCGTACTGGGTGTAGCAGGCGGCTTGGTATTTGCACCTGCCTCCGCAGCAGGCATTGCCATTGCCGTTGGTACTACTGTCGTGGGTCTGCTTGCCGATGTGATGATGCAGGAGGCAATGTGTCTGCTTTACGGCAGAGCCTACGGCATTGATATGAATGTCAAGTGGGCCGTCGATCCCAGCGGATATGTGTATAACCGCATTACCAATGAGCGGATCGCCGGTGTTACCGTCCACGCCTACTGGATCGAAAACACCGGAGAGGACCCGGACTTCTGGACCAACAAACCGGCGGATGATGAATATGGCGTTCTTTGGGATTCTGTGGAATTCTCCCAGATGAACCCCCTGATCACCGACGCCGAAGGCCAGTATGCCTGGGACGTACCGGAAGGCTGGTGGCGTGTATCCTATGAAAAGGAAGGCTACGAATCCGTTTGGAGCGAGTGGCTGCCCGTACCGCCTCCCCAGACCGAGGTAAACATCGCCATGACCCCGCTGGACAGCGGCATCGCCGGTGATATGAACGGCGACAAGGAAGTCAATAACGATGACGTTGTCCTGCTTCTGTGGTTCACTTTGTTCCCCGAGGAATATCTCATTGTGGGCAACGGCGATATCGACAGCAATAACACCATCAATAACGAAGATGTTGTACTGCTACTGTGGCATACCCTGTTCCCGGAAGAATATCCCTTAAGTTAATGATCTAAACGCGTGTTCCGCTCCCGGAACACGCGTTTTCTTTATGTTTCATAAATGTAAACTTTTCGTGCTTTTGTTGAATTGTGCCGCTGTTTCCATTATAATATGTTCAGATATATATTTGTTTGAAGCGATTTTATCCGTTTCAATATCGGTATTACATTCGAGGTTATGAAACTATGAAAACCACATTCAGCCGAACTTTTTGGGCATTTGCGGTGATTTTCTTTACAGCGCTGTTGATCGTGGGAATTTTCTTCCAGCTTTTGGCAAGGTCATTTCTGGAAGGTCGTGCCATCGACGCGCTGAAAAACAACTGCGCTGCCGTTTCCAAAATCACCGTGGCTTACTGTACCGGAGAAGGTCTCAGCGATAAAGACTTTTTTATCAATTTGTCCGTCGCTGCCCAAACTTCTCAGGCGGATATCGTGATCTGCGACAAAAACGGCAAGTTGGGGATCTGTTCCGACGCACCTCTGGGCTGTGAGCACCAGGGTCTTAGTATTACCAACAGGGATTTTCTGGAGCAGGTACTGACCCAGGAATATGTGATCCGTGAAGGACTTGTGCAAGGTCTTTACGATGAACCCCGCTATATCGTTTCCTCTGCGATCCGGGATCCTTACAGCAGCGAGATCTACGGCATCATTATGGTATCCACCCCCACCGCCGCAACCCAGCAGGTGTTGAAACGCCTGAACGATACCTATCTGTTTATTTCCGTGCTGGTACTGCTGGCCGCCGTGGTAACGATGACCATTTACGCCCGAAAAACCAGCAATCCGCTGCGGGATATGGCAAAAGCCGCCGTTGCCTTCGGTCACGGCGACCTGAAAGCCCGGGTACACGTTTCCGAGGACGCCTCCGAGGAGATCCGGGAACTGGCGCTGGCTTTTAACAATATGGCCAAATCCCTGGAGAAAAGCGAATACCAGCGTAAAGAATTTGTTGCCAATGTGTCCCACGAACTGAAAACGCCTATGACCACCATTGGAGGCTATGTAGACGGCATTCTGGACGGCACGATCCCACCCCAGCAGCAAAACCACTATCTGCAGATCGTGTCCGACGAGACAAAACGCCTGAGCAGATTGGTACGGAATATGCTGGACATCTCTCAACTGCAAAATGAAGGCGGAATCCCCGAGGAGAAAAAACACCGCTTTGATATCAGCGAGCGGGCAGGACAGGTGCTGCTGACTTTTGAAAAGCGGATCACCGATAAAAATCTGGATGTGCAGGTACAGATGCCGGAACACCCGGTGTTCACGTTGGCATGCCCGGATCACATTACGCAGGTGATCTACAATCTGATGGACAACGCAGTAAAGTTCTGTCCTGAAGGCGGCACATTGGGGCTGCAGATCCGGGAAAACGGCAAAAAAATCTATGTTTCCGTTTCCAACGACGGCGAAACCATTCCCGCCAAAGAACTGCCACTGCTTTTTGACCGTTTTCACAAACTGGACAAGAGCCGTGGACAGAACCGTGACGGTTGGGGGCTGGGTCTTTACATTGCAAAGACCATCGTCTGCAGCCACGGCGAGGATATCTCCGTGTCCAGCAAAGACGGACATACAGAATTTACCTTTACACTTCCTTTTGTAAACTGAGGTATTTATGAACGAGAACGATTTTGTAACACAGGACAAGCCGGAACCCTGGGAGGAAAATTCCTACCGCACCGGCAGAACACAACCTCCGAAAAGCCGCAGCAGCCTGATCGCGGTACTGCTGGCTGTGATCATTTTTCTGGGTGGTCTGGTCAGCGCGCTGGGTCTTATGAATATCAAACTGTTTCGGCAGACCGTTGAAACGCCGGATAACGGCGATAACATCGGTTTTTCTCAAGACGCAGCCACCGAATTCACAACTCCGTCTGTTCCCGAAAGCACCGGCGCTGCAATTTCCGGAGATGCTTCCATTCAATTAAATCAAACCCCGGAGGCCATTGAGAATATCCCCCAGGCCGGCGGTCTTTCTCTGCAGGAGATCTATGCCAAAAACATCGCCTCTGTGGTATCTATTATCTGCAACAACGGCGCTTCTTCCGGTACCGGCGTGGTGATTTCGCAAAACGGTTACATCGTCACCAACGCCCACGTGGTGGAGGATGCTACCTCTGTGCAGGTGCTGCTTACCGACAAGCGGACTCTGGACGCTTCCCCGGTAGGTTTGGATGTGATATCCGATCTGGCGGTACTGCGGGTAGAGGCAACTGATCTGGTGGCTGCCGAATTCGGCGATTCCTCCACATTGCAGGTAGGCGATGCCGTGGTTGCCATCGGCGATCCTCTGGGTGTGGAACTGCGGGGTACTATGACCGGCGGTATCGTATCCGCCATCAACCGGGACATTACCACAGAGGGCAGGACTATGACCCTGATCCAGACAAACGCCGCCTTAAATTCCGGCAATTCCGGCGGACCGCTGCTGAACTGCTACGGGCAGGTCATCGGCATCAACACTATGAAGATCGGCGATTATATGAATGTAAACGGTGTGGAGGGTCTGGGTTTTGCCATTCCCAGCACCACCGTCAAAGAGATCGTGGACCAACTGATCTCCCAGGGTTATATCTCCGGACGGCCTACCATTGGCATCACCGGTCAGGAGATCTCCTCCTTTGACCAACTTTATTACCGGATCCCCCAGGGTATCTATATTACCGAAGTCGCCGAGGGCAGCGACGCCCAGGCCAAGGGAATTCAGCCCGGCGATATTCTGCTGCAATTTGCCGGCGCCCGGATCACCAACTCCGAGGCATTGAAAAACGCCCTTTACGCCCACCAGGCCGGCGATACGGTCACTATCGTCATTTACCGTAACGGCAAGCAGTACTCCGTGGATATCACACTGGGACAGTCTAAGTGAATTCAGATTTATCGCGTTACGAAAGAGGCTTATTATGGAACCGATTTTTCGTCAAAAATATGAGATCTCTGCTATACACGTGGATTGCTTTGGCAGAGTGAAACCCTCTGTGCTTCTGTTTTTTGCCCAGGAAGCCGCCGGCGGTCACTGCGAACTGCTGCGGCTGGATTGGGATACTCTGGCAAAGCGCAATCTGTTCTGGGCGGTGATACGTAACCGGATGCAGATCACCCGGCTGCCGGTCCTCGGGGAGACCATCACTGTGGAGACCTGGCCTATGCCCACCACCCGTTCTGCTTTTCCCCGATCCACCGTGGCTTATGATGAAAAAGGCAACGAACTGTTCCGCTCTGTCAGCCTTTGGGTGCTGATGGACACAGAAAGCCGCAGTATGATCCTGCCGGGCAAAAGCGGCATCGATCTGGCAGGTACACTCCGGGGCAACGAACTGGCGCCCCCTGCCTCCATTTTGCCGGCAAAACTTGAAAACACCGTCTGCCGCAAAGTGGGCTACACCGAACTGGATCGCAATGGGCATATGAACAACACCCGGTATATGGACTGGATCGACGATCTGTTGCCCAGCGCTTTCCATCAGGCACATCCTCTGCGGGAGTTTACGCTGTGCTATCTCTCTGAAGCAAAAGAAGGGCAGGAGATCAGCCTGCAGTGGCAGTTGACAGACGGACCTTGCCTGCAGGTAAATGGCCTTCGCAAGCGGACAGATGTTCCTGACAAACAAGAGCGGATTTTCGCCGCTTTGTTGCAGTTTTGATGATAAAAATTAACGGTGTTCTGTAAACCAAATCGAAAAAAATTGTATTTTTTAGAATTTTGTCAAATTGTGTACAAATTCCTCGAAATCCTTTGTAACCTTACTGGCGACAGAGGATTTTTTACTTTCTCTGTGGATAACCCTGTGGATAATGTGGAAAACTTCTCAACTTTTTTCGATCGTTTTTTGTCGCTTTTATAAATTTATGTAAACTAAAATTCTAATCAACCAAATTTTCTGAAAAGTACCTGAAATACACAAAAACACCCCCGGTTTTGAAACAAAACCGGGGGTGTTCTCAATTTGTATAATTTCTGAAATTACAGCTGAGGACCTGCGGCGACCAGAGCCTTGCCCTCGTCGTTGCCGGTGTACTTGACAAAGTTCTTCTGGAAGCGGGCTGCCAGATCCTTTGCCTTGGTCTCCCACTCCTCTGCGTTTGCATAGGTGTCGCGAGGATCCAGAATGCCGGAGTCAACGCCGGGCAGGCTGGTGGGAACTTCGAAGCCGAAGTAGGGGATGGTCTTGGTCTCTGCCTTCAGGATAGAACCGTCCAGGATCGCATCGATGATGCCGCGGGTATCCTTAATGGAGATACGCTTGCCGGTGCCGTTCCAACCGGTGTTGACCAGGTAAGCCTTTGCGCCGGACTTTTCCATCTTCTTGACCAGTTCTTCGCCGTACTTGGTGGGGTGCAGTTCCAGGAATGCAGCGCCGAAGCAAGCGGAGAAGGTGGGAGTGGGCTCAGTGATGCCACGCTCGGTACCGGCCAGTTTGGAGGTGAAACCGGACAGGAAGTAGTACTGGGTCTGCTCGGGGGTCAGGATAGAAACGGGAGGCAGAACGCCGAATGCGTCGGCAGACAGGAAGATGACATTCTGTGCATCGGGACCTGCGGACACGGGGCGAACGATCTTCTCGATGTGGTTGATGGGGTAGGAAACACGGGTGTTCTCGGTGACAGAACCGTCAGCGAAATCACACTTGCCGTTCTCGTCAACAGTAACGTTCTCCAGCAGAGCATTGCGCTTGATGGCTCTGTAGATATCGGGCTCGGACTCGGGATCCAGGTTGATGACCTTTGCGTAGCAGCCGCCCTCGAAGTTGAACACGCCGTTGTCGTCCCAGCCGTGCTCGTCGTCACCGATCAGCAGACGCTTGGGGTCGGTGGACAGAGTGGTCTTGCCGGTGCCGGACAGGCCGAA
>JAZQGL010000092.1:0-9800 GCA_045540035.1 Faecousia sp. | reverse complement strand
GCTCAGGATCCTTGCTCTCTTTGTGTACAAGTATGCGGTCGCTCAGTTGCTCGTGCACGGACTGGACTATGTCATAGCTCAGTGTCTTCTCCCCTGCTTCACTGAGCACGGCAGAGAAACTGTCACGCTGCGCCTTTGCCGACATGGGCACCCGGGTTTTGAACACAGCATCGATAAAGTCCTGATGAATTTCACCGGTATTGCGGGAATAAAACAGAGTGCTGTAGATATTGGCAGAGCGGTCATCAAAGCTGGGGAACATGAAGCCCAGCTCCGGGGCGCTGACTATCTGGTTTATGACGGAGTTGTGGAAGCGCTTTTCAGCTGCGTCGTAACCAAGCTGCACCTTACCGGTTTTAACCGGGCACAGGCAGCAGAGTATGTATTTGAACACCTCGCCCCGGCTGTCGTCCTCGCTGCCGTCCTTGCCATAATGGGGCACGTCGTAGGCATCAAAGGCGGTGAGAATTATGTAGTTATCCTCGCCCATGTCCACGGCCTCAATGATACATTTGAAAAATTCCTCTCTCAAAAGGGCATCTTTAAGCTCTGTCCTTCTCAGGGCAGAGAGGAGGCGGTGCTCATCACTGTCCACCACCTGCTTTGTGGCAAAACTCAGGTCAACAAGGTTTCGTCCCAGTGAGCCGGACAGGGTTTTCTTAAGCAATGCCAGATATTTTTCCTGCTCCTCCTTGCTGAGAAGGCCTATAGATTCATCTATATAAGAAATAATTTCCCGCTGACTGTTCACATAGCAGCCGTAGATATGGCTGATGCTGCTGCGCTCGGGCTTTATGCGACGGCGGATCTCGTTAAGTTCCTTCTGATTCATACTGATGCTCCTTCTATAACAATGTAAAATGGCTGCGGTCAAATTTCAGCATGCCCTCATCACGCATCTTGCAAAGCTCATTAGACATAGCGCTGCGGTCAACAGACAGAAAATCCGCCAGTTGCTGCCGGTTAAAAGGAATCGAAAAACTGCCGCTGCTGTGACGCTTGGATTCTTCAGACAGATAGGAGATCAGTTTTTCTCTGGTCGTACGCCGGGACATATGCCCCAGTTTCCGCACCAGTTGCCGGTTCTTTTCCGAAATGGCGTAAAACAGATTCTGCACTACCGCGGTATGGAAACGGCAGGCATTGGAGCAGGTGGTGATGATCCGATTTATCCGAAACAGCAGGACAGTAGCGTCCCGGGCAGCGATCACATCGGTAAGCAGAGTTCCGCTTTCCGGCGCAAAATATTCTTCCCCGAACAGTTCGCCTACACCCACATTGTGAATAATGCTGCGGTTGCCCCAGTAGTCCTCCTGCTGCACATACAGTTCCCCGCTGGCAACCACTGCCACCTGGTCGATATGCTCCCCCTGACGGAATACATACTCCCCTTTTTTATGAAAACGGATCTTGGCATCCAGGCAGGAAAACATTGTTTCGATTTCGCTGTCCGTAACGCCGGCAAAGAGCCAGGAGCGCTTTAAAACCGGAATAAACTCTTTCATAATTTCTCCTTTTCGTTGTATATACAACAGACTTGTTTGTTTTATTATACTATAATACAAACAGAAAGTAAAGAAGAAAAGGAGTGACTGACTATGATCGCTGAAGGTTGCCAGGGAAAACCCAGAACGCCTACCATTATCGAGAAGATTTGTCCCCAGTGCGGAAATATTATTGAACTGTTCTCCATCGATACCCAGATGCCCTGCGAGCATTGCGGTTTCGTTGCTTACAATGACACGCTGAGTTGTGTCCAATGGTGCGCCCACGCCAGAGAGTGTGTCGGCGACGAGATGTACGAGGCTATGATGCAGATCGCCGCCAGACAGAAAGAGGAAGCCGCCAAACAGCGACAACAGAAAAAGGGGGCGGTGGCGTGATACGCAGGATCATCACCATTGACGAAGAGAAGTGCAATGGCTGTGGTCTGTGTGCCAAAGCCTGCCACGAGGGCGCAATCGGTATGGTAGATGGCAAAGCCAAACTCCTGCGGGAGGACTACTGTGACGGCTTGGGCGATTGTTTGCCCGCCTGCCCTACCAACGCCATCTCTTTTGAGATGCGAAACGCACCGGCTTATAACGAAGCCGCCGTGCTTGCTGCCAAGAAAGCACCTGCCAAGCCCCAGCCTTGCGGCTGTCCCGGTTCTGCGAATTTGACCCTTCAACCTGTTGGAACTGTGGCGGCAGATGTACCCGGTCAACTCGCCAACTTTCCGGTGCAACTGAAATTGGTTGCGCCCAATGCGCCCTATTTCGAAGGCGCAGACTTGCTGATCGCCGCGGATTGCACAGCCTACGCCTACGGAAATTTCCACAAAGATTTCATCCGGGGCAAAGTGACGCTGATCGGTTGTCCCAAGTTGGATGCGGCAGATTATGCAGACAAACTCACTGAGATCCTGACATACAACAATGTACGCAGTATTACTGTTACGAGAATGACCGTACCCTGCTGCGGCGGGCTTCCCTTTGCGGTAAACACTGCCATCGAGCGAAGCGGCAAGGATATTCCCCTGTCGGTGGTGACTATCAGCCCCACCGGAACTGTCATACCACAGTAGCGACGCTACGATCTTTTTCACTATGGGACGAGGAGAAGTTTCGGCTTCTCCTTGTCTCTTTTTGATATTATAATATTCCCTCTTGTTTTTTTCCGCCGATGCGGTTATAATATTTCGAGAAATGAAATAGGAGGTCATATTATGGCTGTTAAGATTGAAAAAGATACCATTATCGGTGATGTGCTGGATGTAGCACCTCAGGCTGCACCTTTGTTCTTTGCCATCGGCATGCACTGCCTGGGCTGCCCCTCTTCCAGAGGCGAGACCGTGGAGCAGGCTTGTGCCGTTCACGGCATTGAGTGCGAGCCTTTCCTGGCGCAACTGAACCACTTCCTGGAGGCTTACGAGGCTGACCAGGCTGAGAAAGCACAGTAATGAACCGGCTCTGCCATCCCGTTTGCCGGGATGGCAGTTCTTTTTGAGGTATTCTATGAAACTCCCCCCACTTTCGACCCGTCTGCAGGTCTGCTGCAGTTTTATAAAGCCCGGTGCCCGGGTGGCTGACATTGGCTGCGACCACGGATATCTGGGCATTTATCTGCTGCTGTCGGGAAATGCGGCCTCTGTTATTGCATCCGATGTGAATCAGCAGCCCTTGGACAGCGCCCTGCGCAATGCCCATAAGTTTGGCGTTGCGGAGAAAATGTCTTTCTACCTTTCCGACGGTGTCCGGAACATCCCCCGGGATTTTGATACGATGGTCTGTGCCGGTATGGGCGCAGATACTATGATCTCCATTCTGGAGGCTGCCCCCTGGCTAAAAAATGAGCAGTACACTCTGATCCTGCAATGCCAGTCCCGTCGCCCGGAATTGCGGAAATACTTATATGAGCAAGGCTATTGCATTCAGAAAGAAACTTTGGCGCAAGACGGTAAGTTTATCTATCCCGTTATGCAGGTAAGATACTCCCCCGGCGCACCATTGACCCCAGCGGGTTATCACATATCTCCGGCGTTACTGGCAAGCGGCAGTCCTCTGCTTCCTGCTTTCTATGAACGGGTGATAGGCGGAATAGAAACAACGGTGGCAGGGCTGTCCCGCACCGGTAGCGAAAAGCACGAAGAATTTAAGGCAATTTTAAAGGAATTGCAGGAAATGGAGGATGCTGTTTATGGCAACCGTTGCTGATATTTTGAAATTTATTGAGACAATTGCCCCCCGGTCAATGAAAGAAGATTGGGACAATGTGGGCCTGAACTGCGGCAGAATGGACAAGGAAGTCAAGACCGTTCTTGTTGCCCTTGATCCCTTTGAGGCTGCCTGCAAGGAGGCGCAGGAAATTGGCGCTGACCTGCTGGTGACCCACCACGCACTGCTGTGGAGACCCGGTTTTATTACCGATACCACCGAGCAGGGACGCAACACTTTGTTCCTCATCGAAAACGGCATCGCGCACATCAATGCCCATACCAACCTAGACTACGCTCCCGGCGGAGTCAACGATGTTCTGGCTGCCACATTAGGGCTGCGGGATGTCCGGTTGGTCACGCCCAAAGGCGTGGACGAAGACGGTAACCCCTGGGGTTTGTGCCGGCAGGGTCAGGTCGACCCTCAGCCGCTGGAAACGTTCCTGCAGGTAGTGAAAGAAGCGCTGAAATGTGAGGGTCTGCGCTATGTTGACGGCGGCAAACCCGTGTGCCGTGTGGCTGTAGGCAGCGGTGGCTGCGCCGGAGAACTGTACCAGGCAGCGAAGGCAGGCTGCGATACTTATGTGACAGCGGATATTAAATACAACCAATTCTGGGACGCCAAAGCCCTGGGTCTCAATTTGATCGATGCCGGTCACTTCGAGACCGAAAATCCGGTCTGCGCATATCTGGCGCAAAAGTTGCAGGAAGTATTCCCGGAAATCACCGTAAAAATTTCCGAAAAGCAAAACACCTGCATAAAATTCTTCTGCTGATGTGTTGATTTTGCTGCCATATTGTGCTAAAATACATTGAACTTTTTTGAGATAGAGGGGAAATTCTTATGTCCGGACATTCCAAATGGCATAACATTCAAAAAACCAAAGGCGCACAGGACGCCAAGCGTGCTGCCGCTTTTACCAAGATCGCAAAGGAACTGATCGTGGCAGTTAAGGAGGGCGGCGGCATTACCGACCCTGCCAACAACTCCCGCCTTGCCACCGTTATTACCAAGGCAAAGGCCGCCAATATGCCCAATGACAACATCAAGCGTTGTCTGGAAAAGGCTGCCGGTGCCGGCGGCGGTGACAGTTATGAATCCATCACCTACGAAGGCTACGGCCCCGGCGGCGTGGCGGTTATCGTAGAGACTATGACCGACAACCGCAACCGTACCGCAGGTTCTATGCGCCACCACTTTGATAAGTTCGGCGGCAACTTGGGCGCTTCCGGCTGCGTCAGCTGGAGTTTCGACAAGAAGGGCGTTCTGGTCATCGACAACGAAGACGGTGACTACGATGAAGACACCGTTATGATGGACGCTATGGACGCAGGCGCTGACGATTTCGAGGCAGACGGCGATGTGTTCACCATCTACACCGCTCCCGACGATTTCAACGACGTGGTCGCAAATCTCAGCAAGTATACCTTCGTTTCCGCACAGATCGAGATGGTTCCCCAGAACTATCAGAAACTGGAAGACGAAGAGCAGATCAAGTTGATGGAAAAACTCATCGATATCATGGAAGATGATGACGATGTGCAGAACATCTGGCACAACTGGGATCAGGACTAAATTACAAAATCCCCCAAGCAAATCGCTTGGGGGATCCTTTTATTCTGCTTTGTCCATATAGGGCGCCTTCAGCCGGGTTCTGTGGTACAGACACTCCACGATCCGCGCCACAAATTCTTCGCCTGTAGGGTATGGCATTTTCGCCTTGCGCCGGGGTTTGAAATATAAGCGCCATAAGCAGGGATCACCGTTGTTATAAGCATCAGCAATAGCATCCCGGACACCCTTTTCCACCTGGGTAAAGGATGTACCCTGGGCATCTGCCACGGCATAATAGACCTGCTTCATTTGGCACTCTCTGTGCGCGTACTTATAAGCAATGGTACGATAGATAGCGTAATAGCCCCGTTTTCCCACGCCAAACCCCAGATCCAGCAGGATCTTTTCTATTTCGTTTTCCAAAGACCATCCGGACATATCCGCATTCTGCTGCAGGAAATCTATCTGACGGATGTGGGACACCGCAAAACTAACCTGGCAGGGCTTTGTAAGCACAAACTTTACGCCTAAGCGCTCCAGCCGCGCCAGTATGTAATCCGAATTATAATTCAGTATCACAACAACCGCCGTCTGTCTGCCGGCGGCAATCATAGACTCTATTACAGCAAAGCAATCCGTGCCTGCCAAGGACATATCCAGCAAAAGGATATCGGGGTCAAAACCGCAGATCTTCTGCGTCAAATGTTCGCCATCGTCACAGAATGCAACATCATACTGCGTCTTCAATTGTTTGGCTATTCCCTTTGCCAGTTCACCGGTGACGGCGATCAGCAATCTGCGCACAGTTAACCCCTCCTTTCTGCTATAGCGTACCACATCTTTCGACAGTTTTCAACATATATAAACCGACACATTCCGACAAAATAGGCGGCAGCACTCCGCTGCCGCCTGAAAGATTGCCTTACTTCTTGCGGAAGGACATACAATCGGTGCACTGATCCACAGTGGGGTTACCTTCGTGGGTGCCCACCAGGATCTTGTCCAGAGAGCAGTAGTTTGCCTCATTGCAATGATGTGCGCACTGATGAACGGTGCATTCGATGCTCTTGTTTGCATTCATATCCATGGTCTGTTCCTCCTTTTTTCGTGATGTGGATAGTTTATCCCAAAGCGAGAAAACAATTCAGATATTCGCCATTGTTATGTCTGTTTTTTTCTGCGAATGATTGACATTTGCTATGTTCATCTGTATAATATTTGTGGAAATTATGAGCATTTCGGAATTATTTCGAATGCCAACGAAAGAAAGGAAAATTTGCCATGATTTATAGTGCAGAAGTACAGCATATGTGCTCCGTGGCCAAGGGTGCTTATCACGGCCCCGCTCCCATTCCCGAAGAGGGCAAGTGGGTTCAGGCTAAGCAGATCTCCGATATCAGCGGTTTCACCCACGGTATCGGCTGGTGCGCTCCTCAGCAGGGTTGCTGCAAGCTGACCCTGAATGTTAAGGAAGGCATCATCGAAGAAGCTCTGGTCGAGACCCTGGGCTGCTCCGGTATGACCCACTCCACAGCAATGGCTTCCGAGATCCTGATCGGCAAGACCCTGCTGGAGGCTCTGAACACCGACCTGGTGTGTGACGCTATCAACACCGCTATGCGCGAACTGTTCCTGCAGATCGTATACGGCCGCAGCCAGTCTGCTTTCTCCGAGGACGGTCTGGCAGTGGGCGCTTCCCTGGAAGACCTGGGCAAGGGTCTGCGCAGCCAGGTTGGCACTATGTTTGCCACCAAGGCTAAGGGCCCCCGTTATCTGGAGATGGCTGAGGGTTACGTTACCCGCATTGCTCTGGATAAGGACAACCTGATCACCGGTTACGAGTTCATCAATCTGGGCAAGATGATGGACTTCATCAAGAAGGGCGACGATGCAAACGAGGCTCTGAAGAAGGCTAAGGGCAGCTACGGCCGCTTTGCCGATGCCGCTAAGTACATCGACCCCCGTCACGAATAATAGGAGGACACTGTAATGGCATTGTTTGAAGGTTACGAAAGAAAAATCGACAAGATCAATGGTGTCCTGGCTCAGTACGGTCTGAACTCCGTAGAAGAGTGCCGTGACATCTGCACCGCCAAGGGCTTCGATCCTTACGAGATCGTTAAGGGCATTCAGCCCATCGCTTTCGAAGATGTCGCCTGGGCGTACTGCGTTGGCGCTGCCATCGCACTGAAGAAGGGCGTTAAGACCGCCGCTGAGGCTGCTGAGGCCATCGGCATCGGTCTGCAGGCTTTCTGCATCCCCGGCTCCGTTGCTGAGGACCGCAAGGTCGGTCTGGGCCACGGCAACCTGGGCGCTATGCTGCTGCGTGATGAGACCAAGTGCTTCGCTTTCCTGGCTGGCCACGAGTCCTTCGCTGCTGCTGAAGGCGCTATCGGTATCGCCCGCAGCGCCAACAAGGCTCGTAAGGAGCCCCTGCGCGTGATCCTGAACGGTCTGGGCAAGGACGCTGCACAGATCATCTCCCGTATCAACGGCTTCACCTATGTGAAGACCCAGTTCGACTACTACACCGGCGAACTGAAGATCGTTGAGCGTATCCCCTACTCCGACGGCGAGCGCGCTGCTGTTAACTGCTACGGCTGTGACGATGTCCGTGAGGGCGTTGCTGTTATGCGCTACGAGGGCGTTGACGTTTCCATCACCGGTAACTCCACCAACCCCACCCGCTTCCAGCATCCCGTTGCCGGCACTTACAAGAAAGAGTGCATGGAGCAGGGCAAGAAGTACTTCTCCGTTGCTTCCGGCGGCGGCACCGGCCGTACTCTGCACCCCGATAATATGGCTGCAGGTCCCGCTTCCTACGGTATGACCGATACTATGGGCCGTATGCACGGTGACGCACAGTTCGCAGGTTCTTCCTCCGTCCCCGCTCACGTTGAGATGATGGGCTTCCTGGGCGCTGGTAACAACCCCATGGTCGGTATGACTGTCTCTGTCGCTGTTGCTGTTGAAGAGTCCCTGAAGTAATTCCCTACTATAAGGCAAGGAGACCGTTTCGGCGGTCTCCTTTGTTTCTATCACAAGAGGTGGATACTATGTTTCAAAATACCGTTGCCCTGTGCAATACCTTTCTTAAGATGGGCATCCCGGGTCTGGACCTGGTAATTTATAAGGACGGACAACAAGTACTTCGGCATACAGACGGCTTTTCCGACAGAGAAAAGGGCGTAAAAATGGCGGGCAACGAAAAACTCAACATTTTCTCCTGCTCCAAGCCCCTTACCTGCGTTGCCGCAATGCAGTTGTGGGAAAAAGGTCTGTTTCATTTGGAGGATCGCCTTGCGGACTATATGCCGGAGTTTTCCCAGATGTATGTTCGGAGCGAAGACGGCAGGGTGAACGCCCAAAAGGATATCCGTATCCACCATCTGTTTGAAATGACCGCCGGTTTGAATTACAATCTCCACACACCGGCACTGGATGCCTTGCGCAAAGACACCAACGGCAGATGCCCTACCCGGGAGGTCGCCCGGGCAATTGCAGAATCGCCCCTGGATTTTGAGCCGGGTACCCGGTATCAGTACAGCCTTTGCCACGATGTTTTGGCAGCGCTGGTGGAGGTCATCTCCGGGGAGAAATTTGAAACCTATGTAAAGAAGCACATTTTCGACCCTCTGGGTATGGTAGATTCCAGTTTCCTGCCGCCTATGGATGCGTATGAAGATATTGCGCCCCTTTACCGGGGAAGCGCCGACGGCGTTGTACGCAATCCCGACGGAAATGTGCCTGCCTATCGAATGGGCACAGATCACGCCAGCGGCGGCGCAGGCTGCGCATCCTCCGTAGACGACTACATAAAGTTTGCAGAAAGCCTGCGTGTCGGTGATGTAATTCTAGGAAAGGACACAATCCGGCTGATGACCACCAACCGGCTGGCAGACTCCCAAAAAGGCAATTACGGCGCCAACGGAAACGGTTACGGTCTGGGGCTGCGCACCGGCGGCGGTGACAAAAACGCCCGCTATGACTTTGGCTGGGGCGGCGCTGCAGGCGCATTCCTTGCCGTAGATCCTATCCATAATATCTCCCTCTTTTACGCACAGCACGTGCTGGCTGCTCCCAATATGGCGCTGCGGCAGATGCTGTACAGCGCGGCATTAGAGGACTTGGAAGGTATCGTTCCTCCCAGTAAAACAGTAGACCCTTCCTTAAACAATCTCACATATTAAGAACATCCCCGGAGATTGGGCAGTGCACCACAGTGATAAATCGCCTCTGAAATGCGTTTATTTGTGCCATACAGCGTCAAAAATGCTCGCAATCCACAAAGGATTCCTGTGCTTTTTTCCTTGTCTGGCGCAAATCCCCGCTATTCAGAGGTGCTATGCAGTTTTGAAGTGGTAACTTTTCCTAACGACAAATAACAAAATTCCCGGAATGCTGACGCTTTTCGGTAATTTTTTGTGCAGTATTGCGGAAAAGGAACCGTTCAAAACCGATTCATCACTATGGCGCACTGCCCTTCTCCGGGGGATCTTTTATATCAAAGGGTATTCCTCAGGGAATAAAGTATGCCAAAGCAGAAGAACC
>JAZQGL010000091.1:0-3662 GCA_045540035.1 Faecousia sp. | reverse complement strand
AAACAGCCCAACCATTTGGGCAGTGCACCACAGTGATAAATCGCCTCTGAAATGCGTTTATTTGTGCCATACAGCGTCAAAAATGCTCGCAATCCACAAAGGATTCCTATGCTTTTTTCCTTGTCTGGCGCAAATCTCCGCTATTCAGAGGTGTAATGCAGTTTTGAAGTCGTAACTTTTCCTAACGACAAATAACAAAATTCCCGGAATGCTGACGCATTTCGGGAATTTTTTGTGCAGTATTGCGGAAAAGGAACCGTTCAAAACCGATTCATCACTATGGCGCACTGCCCTTGGTTGGGCTGTTCCTATTTGTTTCGATTTATCTGCTTGTATTTTTCCCGTGTGGCAATTCCGCCACGAATATGCCTTTGTGCTTTGTTTGCATCCAAAACACATCGTACCTGTTTATAAAGCGTTCGGTTATAATAGGGGAGTCGTTGTGACAGATCTTTATGTACGGTTGATTTCGATATTCCGAAATGTTGGGCGGCTGTACGCACTGTTGCACCTGTTTCTATGATGTAAACAGCCAGTTTGCAGGCTCTATCCATAATTGTATCAGCCATAATCTCGCCTCCCGGGTATATGTTACCAAGGCAAGTATATGTTTTCTGTTGGCACAATATGTCTCCTTGACAGAAAGGCGTGAAAACTGTAATATATTTATATAACGGAGTATAGGAGAGGAACATGTATTTGTTTCATAATGATTATTCACAATGTTGCCATCCGCTGATTTTGAAGCGTCTTGAAGAATTTCAAGCAGTTCAAATGCCCGGTTATGGTATGGATACGTGTTGCGAACGTGCTGCTGAACGCATCAAGGAGTTGTGCCAAACAGATAATATCCGGATTCATTTTCTTGTTGGAGGCACACAAACCAACCTGACGGTTATTGCTGCGTCCCTGCGCCCGCACCAGGCGATCCTTGCAGCGGAGACGGCACATATTAATGTTCACGAAACGGGTGCTATTGAAGCAACAGGGCATAAAATTATCGCATTGCTTTCCAATGACGGAAAGGTAACCGCGAAGCAGGTTGAGGAATATATGGTGCGCCAAAACAGTGATGCTGATGCTGAGCATGCTGTGCAGGCTAAAATGGTATATATTTCAAATTCAACTGAGTTGGGAACCATATATAATCTTCGTGAACTGCAGGATCTTTCTGATGTGTGCAGAAAATACGGTCTTTATCTATTTGTGGACGGTGCCCGGTTAGGATACGCGCTAACTGCAAAAGATAATGACCTGACATTGGCGGATATGGCCGAATTGTGTGACGTATTTTATATTGGTGGAACAAAGGTCGGCGCAATGTTTGGTGAAGCGGTGGTGATTACCAATCCTGCCATTGCTGAAGATTTCCGCTACATTATTAAACAAAACGGGGGAATGTTGGCGAAAGGTTGGCTTTTGGGCCTGCAATTTTCCGCCCTTCTTGATGACAATCTGTATTTCCAGATTGCCACTCACGCAAACCATCTGGCGGATCAGATAAGAACTACATTGCGTAATTGCGGCTATTCTTTATTCATACCGGGAACAACAAACCAAATATTTGTTACTATGCCTAATTCAGTTTTAGATAAGATATCTGCCAACTTTACATTTCAAAAGCAGGCAGTAATTGATGACACGCACACTGCGGTTCGCTTCTGCACAAGTTGGGCAACCACGCAACAGAGCGTAGATGCGCTGTGCATTGCATTACAAGATGCGGCTTCTCAGGAGGATTGATTATGCATATAGAGAAAAAAACACTGCGCAACATATTCATAGGCGTAATATCCTGCATAGTATTATACTGGATTCTGCACGAAACAGATCGTGTTCGCACCGTATTCTCGTTCTTGAAGGGGATTGTTTCTCCCTTCGCCCTTGGTGCGTCTCTTGCTTTCATTATTAACGTGCCGATGCGAGCGTTCGAAAGATTGCTCAAGGGCATAAAGAAGCAGGGCTGGCGCAGATTGCTGGCTATCGTTCTTACGCTTGTTGCAGTTTTGTTGGTTTTGGCTTTGGTGTTCTTACTTTTAATTCCGCAATTGATCGACACAATTCAGTCACTAATTCCAAAACTCAATGCGTTTGTGATTTCTGTTGAGCAAAAAGTTACAGCATTCCTTGCTGACAATCCTCAGGTAATGGAGTGGATTAACTCCAATACAGATTTTGGGAAAATTGATTTTGCCGGTCTTGCAAAGAACTTTGTGTCAATGCTCGGCAATAGCGTGTCTACAATTGTTGGCAGCGCTTTCTCTGCAATTGGTATTGTAACCGGTGCGCTTATTAATGCATTTATCGCGATTGTATTTGCTATTTATTGTTTATTCCAAAAAGAGACGCTGGCTCGGCAAGGCAGGAAACTTCTCTATGCTTTCTTACCTGAAAAATTCTCTGATCATGTAGTTCGGATTTTCCGATTGACCAACGCAACTTTCTCGAATTTCCTGTCTGGTCAGTGTATCGAGGTCTGCATTCTTGGTTGCCTGTTTGCAATCAGTATGGCTATTTTCAGAATGCCGTATATTCCTCTTGTCAGCGTTTTGGTTGCGGTAACTGCATTTATACCCGTCGTTGGTGCCTGGACCGGTTGTGTGTTAGGTGCATTCTTCATTCTGGTTGCAAACCCCCTTCAAGCGGTTTGGTTTGTGATTATGTTCCTGGTGCTGCAGCAAATTGAGAACAATCTGATCTACCCCCGTGTTGTTGGCACATCCATTGGCCTTTCCGGTATGTGGGTTCTGGTGGCAGTAGCAGTCGGCGGTGAATTGATGGGCGTTGCCGGTATGTTCCTTATGATCCCATTTGCTTCTGTGATCTATACACTTCTGCGTGAGGTAACAAACAAGCGCTTGCAAAATTCCAATATTGATCAGGATAAATTAGAGGCACATCCGCCGGAAATTAACTCCCGTTTGAAGCAAATTCGGACGGACAAGAAGAAAAAGAAAACAGCCAAAAGTGAGAAGACCACCGAAACTGTTTCTAAAAAGGAAAACTAAATAATAGTGTATAAAATATCCGTTGACCAGTGTGTGACACTTGATCAACGGATATTTTAGCAATGTAAGCGCCCCTGGAAACCAGGGGCGCCTGTTGTATGCGTTTAGAATTAGTCCTTGTACATTTCAACCAGCTTCAGCAGGTGCTCGTAGCGCTCCTTAGCAGCAGCCTCGTTCTTTGCGAACAGATCGGTTGCGCGCTCGGGGAACTCACGGGTCAGACGGCTGTAGCGAGCCTCGTTCATCAGGAACTCCTGATATCCATCCTTGGGAGCCTTGCTGTCCAACTGGAACTTGCCGGTCTCCTTGGAGGGATCGAAACGGAACAGATTCCAGTAGCCGCAATCAACAGCCTTCTTCATCTCGGCCTGGCAGTTCATCATGCCGCCCTTGATGGAGTGCATCTCACAGGGAGCGTAGCCGATGATCAGGGAAGGACCGTTGTAAGCCTCAGCCTCACAGATAGCCTTGATGGTCTGTGCCTGATTTGCACCCATAGCGATCTGAGCAACATAGACATAGCCGTAGGACATTGCAATCTCAGCCAGAGACTTCTTCTTGGTTTCCTTGCCGGAGGCAGCAAACTGAGCAACCTGACCGATGTTGGAAGCCTTGGACGCCTGACCGCCGGTGTTGGAGTAAACCTCGGTATCG
>JAZQGL010000090.1:0-9028 GCA_045540035.1 Faecousia sp. | reverse complement strand
ACTGTGCGACGGCGTCCACGTAATGCCCACGGGCGCAGAAAAGAGCGTCCCCACCATCCTGGAGATGGCGGGCGTTACCGTGTAATACATACAAAAATCCCGCACCGATCGGTGCGGGATTTTAATGCACAATGCAAAATGATAAATGCAAAATTGTGGTGTCGGCAAAGCCGACAATTTAATTTGTAGGGGCGGATGCCCACATCCGCCCGCGGGCGGCAAAGCCGCTTTCGCTATCCCTTGACCACTGGAACTACCCGTTATCAATGAAATTCCTTCGCAATAACCTCTTCGATCATTCCGGGCAGATCAGCGGTGTTTTCGCAGAAGTACTTACCGCCGGCGGCGATCAGTTCTTCCTTGTCCCGGAAGCCCCAGAGAACACTCAGGCAGGGCGCTCCGGAATTGATGGCCGTTTCTACATCGGTCTCGCTGTCGCCGACATAAACGCACTTATCCACACCCAGCGCCTTCATCGCCGCATATACCATATCCGGCGCAGGCTTTTTGGGCAGTTCATCACTGACACCCAGCGCAAAAATGTCACCGAAACACTCCTTGCAAAGCGCCTTGGTAGACGGGTCGGGCTTGTTGGAGACCACTGCCATGGGGTACTGCTTCATAGATGCCAGCGCTTCCGGGATGCCTGCATAGGGACGGGTCGTTCCCCGGGCGCAGACGGTGGCGTAATAGGCAATATAATCTTCGTAGACCTGCTCAAAAGGCGGGTCATTTTCTTTCCCCGGCAGCGCCCGCTTGATCAGCAGTTTTGCGCCTTCGCCCAGAAACCGGCGGATCTCATCCACAGACCGCTCCGGGCATCCGTGCTGCACAAGGGTGTGGTTTACTGCGTGATGCAGATCTTTTAAACTGTCCAGCAATGTGCCGTCCAGGTCAAATATAATTCCGATCTTCAAATCAAACACCTCTGCTTTTCAGCACCCGGATATCCTCACCCACAAAAGTCAGACCCTTGAAATTACCGTTTAACCGGGATGCGATCTGGGGAGAATAGCGCTGCGCGATCTCCTCTGTGGTCAGGTTGGTGGAGACGATCATTTTCTTGCCTTCCAACAGCCGCTGATTCAGCAGATCATAAAGGGCGCTGGTGACAAAATTGCCGGGCAGTTCTGTACCCAGATCGTCGATGATCAGCAGGTCGCAATCGGTGATCCTCAGGGCTTCCGCCTGGGTCTGCTCCGTAGGGTTAAACCGGTTTCTCTCCAGTTTTTTGAACAGTTGGGACGCGCTCTCATAAGTCACGCTGTAGCCCTTGTCCGTCACCACATTGGCAATGCAGGCAGACAAAAATGTCTTGCCCAGACCGGTACCGCCGACAAACATCAGATTGCCGCTTTCCCCGCAGAAAGACTTGGCATACTCCTGACAGTATCTCAGGTTTTTCTCCATAATGACTCTGGGGTTGTAGCCGTATTCCCGGTTCATCCGGTCGGGATAATAATCCAGCCGGAAACGGTCAAACCGGTCTGTGCCGTCGGTAAGCTGCGTCAACTGTTTGCGCTGTTCCTCCCGGCAAAGGGCGCTGAGGCAGGCACACATCGTGCTGCCGATATAACCGCTGCCGCCACAATGGCTGCAAATGGGAGTCTCATCCAGATAATCCGGCGGAAAATGGGTTGCGACCAGCAATTTCCGCTCCTGCTGCAAAGACAGATTTTCCTGCTTGATCTTCTCCATCGCCGCCACCGGGTCGCCGCCTTCGGCAAACACGGTCTGGGCTACCTGGGTCATAGATGCCCGCAACAGCAGGTCGATCTCTTTCAGCCGGGGCTGCTGCTCATAAGCCCGGAATAAATTCTGATGATAACGGGATTCTTTTTCGATCTTCCGATCTGCCAGACGCTGACGCGCCCGCTGTAAAACTTCCGCACTGTAGGGCATCGGTTATACCTCCTGCATAATTCTGCGAATGTTCTCCAATTCTGCATCGCCCAGTTTGCCGCTGGCGCCTTTGGGAACTGTCTTTTTCTTGTCGCCCTTTACGATCTGCTCCGCAGTGAGCAATCCGGCATCCTGCCAACGGGTCAGGATCTTGTTCATATAACTCCAGTTCATATTGCCGGTGTTCAGGCAGGTCCGCTCATATGCCATGGCAATGGCATCCATATCAAATCCTGCATCCAGCCAGCCCTGGGCATATTTCTCCTCGCCGGGGGTCAGATGTCTTCCCCGGATCTGCAAAGTCTGCATCAGTTGCCCGATCTGAGAATTGCGCACATTCTGGGCCTGAATAAAGGCGGCCGCCTCTTCCATCGTATCGATACCCTGCTCTGCCCAGGCGTAGGCCTCTTTTTCAATGCTGCGCAGAGAAGGATTGCGGGGGGTATCCCGCCGCCGGGAACGCTCCCTGCAGTAGTGGATCAGCACCGAGATCACCTCGTTGGGCAACCCTAAGTAACGGACCATTCCCAGAACGATCTTCAGTTCTTCCGTATTCAGGCTCTTGCCCAGCACGCGCTGGATCTCGCCGTAAAGGGACTGGAAATCCCGGTCCTCATCCAAAGCCTGGGTAACATCCTTTTCCGTGTACGCCGGCCGCTCACCGGCAATAAAACCACGGCGGTTTTCCTGCCACAGACCCAACTGCCGCAGCAAGGCGCTGGCGCTGTTGACCCGGGTCTCGTTCAGGTGGAGTTCCTCCCCTGCCCGGTCCGGCGCATTGCCGCTGCGCAGATACAGATACAATAGCGCCGCATCCGCATTGCCGGCGCTGAGCAGTTTCTGCATATCCGCTTTTTCAATTGTCAATTCCACCGTATTCATAGTCATTCCTCGAAAAATCGTCATTTTTGGTCATTATAGCACAGGTTTTTCCCCTGCACAACCGGAAAGAAGAAAAGTTTTTATAGAAAAAATAAGGAATTTTTTGGTGTATCACAGCATATTGTGTCTTATCTGTTTCAATACCACAACCCGCGGGGAAATATATCCCTGACCCTGTAAACAATCCGTTAACAATCCTAATTTTTGTTGCAAGGCTGATTTTTTTCAATATAATAAAGACATATCAATTACGGAGGAATACTATGAACGGTATCGGTGGCTGGTTCAGACGGCTGGGCGCATCCCTGCGCACGGGCTTCAGGCACTTTATGCAAGGCCGCTACGGCGGTGACAAACTGAATATCGCACTGATCTGGATATCTTTTGCCGCTTTTCTGATCAGTCTGTTTATCCCCTTTCCCCCGGTAAATCTGGCATTGCTTCTGATCTATTACGGTCTGCTGGGTTGGGCCATTTTCCGGATGCTGTCGCGCAACACATACAAGCGCTACCGGGAAAACCGCAAATATCTGCAACTGCTGGAGCGGATCAAAGACCGGGAACATAAATATTTCGACTGTCCCCGGTGCCGTCAACCGGTCCGCGTCCCCCGGGGCAAGGGCAAGATCGCCATCACCTGTCCCAAATGCAAGGAAAAGTTTATCCGCAAATCCTGAACCTGCAGCCTGCCGACCCGGCAGGCTGTTTTTTTATTTGTAGTCAGGCGTTCTATGTGTTATAATCCCATTATAAACAGAAAGGAGGCGTCCTTATGAAACGGATCATACTGTGTCTTCTGGCTGTGCTGCCGGTTATGATGTATTTGCCCACCTCTGCGCAGGCGGTGGAACTGACTGATGTCCAAACCCAGATCATTGAAGCCTGCACTTACGGAGAATCCGTAGATATTTCCGAACATAAACTCTCCGAAAAAGGGTTGGAGGATCTGTATTTCCAGTTGCGCTATTCCGGCAAACTGCCCTGGTACGCTATGGACAGTTACAGTTATACATACGACGAGACCACTCATCTGGTCTTCGAACTGGAGCCGGACTACTTAAGCGAAACGGATTATGACCGGGATCTGTACGAACAACGGGTAGCCGAAGTGCTGGATGCCTGCGTTTTCGAAGGTATGGAAGACTGGCAGATCGCGCTTTCCATCCACGATTACCTGATCGCCAACTGCGTTTATGATGAAAGTCTGAAACTCCGCACCGGCTATGACCTGCTGGTGGAGGGTTCTACTGTCTGCTCCGGTTACACGGATCTTTATCAGGACCTTTTGCTCCGGGTGGGTATCCCCTGCCTCCGGGTCGACAGCGAGCCTATGGAGCATACCTGGAATCTGGTGCAGATCGGCGGGCAGTGGTATCACGCAGATCTGACCTGGGACGATCCTTCCCCGGATCGCTACGGCTATGTAAGTCACCAATACTTTTTGGTGGATGATGAAACCATCCGCAGCGGTGAAAAGCCCCATTACGATTGGGTCACGGACATCACCTGCTCCGACACCCGGTTTGACGACGCATTTTTCCGGAATGTGGAAAGCGCCATCATTTATGAAAGCAGCAACACCTGCTACCTGCTGCGCACGGAAGATTGGAACAACATCCTCTATTGCCGTGACGAATCTGCCGGAACAGAAACCGAACTTTACACCGACAAAATCACATATATCAATATTGGTCAGGGCGAATACACATACCAGCACTACGGTCTTTCTCTGTGGAACGACCGGCTCTACTTCTGTTCCCTGAGCCGTCTGCACTCTGTCAAAACCGACGGCAGTGACCTGCAGACTGTACACAGATATGACAACTGGGGCAACAAAAAATATCTGTTCAGTTGCCATGTGACCCGGGATACTGCCTATCTGACCCTGGCTGACCACGACGGCAATACCACACCTTACACCGTAGATTTGGAAGACAGCGGCAGCCACACGCACCAATATGTTCAGAACATTCAAGTTCCCACCTGCCAGGAACCTGGATACACAGAATCGGTCTGCCAGTGCGGTCTGACAGCAAAAAGTTCTCCCACAAAACCCACCGGACACGATTATCAGGTCACCGAAAAGATCGCCGCCACCTTGTTTGCGGAAGGCTCTCTCACCGAGACCTGCAGCGGTTGCGGTGATGTCCGCTCTGAGACTCTGGAGCAACTGACTTTTTTGGGTATGCTGGAACAGTTTCCGATCGGTCTTGTCCGCACAGTGGTTATGATCCCCATCGCTGTTATCGTTCTGATCGTCCGGGCGCGAAAGAAAAAAGCATAAAAAAGGAGCAGCAAAAAGGAGCAGACGGTGTCTGCTCCTTTTTATTTCCATTGACGAATTGGGCAAAGCATTATAAAATAGACGCAGCAAAACTTTTTACGGAAAGGATGCGCGTTTTATGAAATATAAGATCTTAAAAAATGATCCTTCTCTGCAGCCTTTTGAAAATGATATCCGGCTGCGGATGGAGAATTTCCATAAAAAGAAAAATGAGATCCTTGCCCCGGGACAGACACTGGCAGACTTTGCCAACGGTCACCGGTTTTTCGGTTTCCATCAGGAAGACGGAGGCTGGTATTACCGGGAATGGGCGCCGGCTGCCGAAAAGATGTATCTCACCGGCGATTTCTGTAACTGGGATCGGTATGCCCATCCTATGCAGAAGAAGGAAAACGGCGTGTTTGAACTGTTCCTGCCCGGCGAAAACGCCCTGCCTGACGGCTCTCTGGTGATGGCTGTGGTGGTCAGCGGCGGCAGAGAGTTGGAACGCATCCCGCTGTACGCAAACCGGGTGGTACAAGACCCGGTAACCTACGCCTGGAACGCCGCGATCCACATTCCCAGACCCTTCACATGGACCGACAGCAAGTTCGCTCCCAAGAAAAAACTGTTCATTTACGAGTGCCATATCGGTATGGCGCAGGAAGAGGGCAAAGTTGGCTCTTACGAGGAGTTCCGCCTCCATACCCTGCCCCGGATCAAGGATCTGGGTTACAACGCCATTCAGATCATGGCGGTTATGGAGCATCCCTACTACGCCTCCTTCGGCTATCAGGTCACCAATTTCTTTGCCGCATCCTCCAGATTCGGTATGCCGGAAGACTTAAAAGCCCTGATCAACACCGCCCACAAAATGGGTATTGCGGTGCTTTTGGATGTGGTCCACTCCCACGCCTGCAAAAACACCCGGGAGGGTATCAACGAATTTGACGGCACCTCCTACCAGTTCTTCCACGAAGGCGGCAAGGGCGAGCACAGCGCCTGGGGCACAAAGTGCTTTAACTACGGCAAAAACGAAGTGGTACATTTCCTGCTGTCCAACCTGAAATACTGGATGGAAGAATACCATTTTGACGGCTTCCGCTTCGACGGCGTTACCTCGATGCTGTATCTGGACCACGGTCTTGGCACCAGTTTCGACTGCCCGGAGAAATACTTCTCTATGAACACCGATACCGAGGCGGTAACTTACCTGCAACTGGCCTGTGAAATGGTCCGTCAGGTCAACCCCAAAGCCATTATGATCTCTGAGGATATGTCCGCAATGCCGGGTATGTGCCTGCCCATCAAAGACGGCGGCATCGGGTTTGACTACCGGCTGGCTATGGGCGAACCGGATATGTGGATCCGGCTTTTGAAGGAGACCCCCGACGAATACTGGGATCTGAACAAGATCTACTACGAACTGTCCTGCCGCCGCCCCAAAGAAAAGGTCATCGGCTACTGTGAGTCCCACGATCAGGCATTGGTTGGTGACAAGACCATTATGTTCCGGCTCTGCGACCAGGAAATGTACTGGTGTATGGACAAAGACAACGGCTCTATGATCATTGACCGGGGTATGGCGCTGCATAAACTGCTGCGGCTGATCACAATGACCCTGGGCGGCGAAGGCTACCTGACCTTTATGGGCAACGAATTCGGTCACCCCGAGTGGATCGATTTTCCCCGGGAGGGCAACGGCTGGAGTTACCATTACTGCCGCCGCCAGTGGAGCCTGGCAGACCGTCCGGATCTGAAATACCAGTATTTGAATGCCTTTGAAAAAGCCGCTGTGGCTCTGGTCAAGAAGGAAAAAGTGATGGGCGCCTGGGACAACCAGTTGGCGCTGGATAACACCGCCAAAACATTGGTATATCAGAAAGGCAACGCCATCTTCGGTTTTAACTTCCACCCGGTAAACTCCTACGACGGCTGCGTGCTGACTATGCCGGAAGAAGGCAAATATCAAGTGATCCTGTCCTCCGATGACTACTGCTTCGGCGGTCACGGACGGATCTGGCATCAGACTTATACCACCCAAATGCAGGAAAACGGCAAACCGGGCATCCAACTGTATCTGCCCAGCCGCACCGCTGTGATCTTGAAGAAAGTAGAGGATTGAGAATGAAACGCTTAGATTATATCAGTTGGGATGAATATTTTATGGGCGTCGCCAAACTGGCTGCCCGCCGCAGCAAAGACCCCAGTACCCAGGTAGGCGCCTGCATCGTATCCCCGGAAAATATCATTATCTCCACCGGCTACAACGGTATGCCCAAGGGCTGCTCTGACGATGATTTCCCCTGGGCACGAGAGGGCGCGGAAACCAAGTACCCCTATGTGGTCCACGCAGAACTGAACGCCATTCTCAACGCCAATGGCCGTGACCTGCGGGGCAGCCGGGTGTATGTGGCGCTGTTCCCCTGCAACGAGTGCGCCAAGGCCATTATCCAGAGCGGCGTCAAGGAAGTCGTTTACTTATCCGACAAGTACGCCGGCACAGCGGAAAACACCGCCTCCAAGCGAATGCTGGATGCCGCCGGTGTCAAGTATTCCCGGCTGAAAGCCGCCACAAAATCCATCACCATCGACCTGATCCCGGAAGAAGAGAAATAAGAAAATGACCGTTTCGGATTTACCGAAACGGTCATTTTTTGTCAGTCAAAAAAGTCTTTCAAGGTATCGAAGAACTTTTTGCGTTTGGGGCTTGCTTTCACATCCAGCGTATCGTCCAGTTTCCGCAGCAGTTCTTTCTGCTCCTTGGTAAGTTTTGTGGGGGTCTCCACCACCACGGTAAAGCGCTGGTTGCCTCTGCGGTTGGGGTTGCCTACCTGGGGAATGCCCTTGCCCGGCAGATAGAATTCCTTGCCGGTCTGGGTACCTTCGGGAATGGTGAAGGTCTGCTTGCCATCAATGGTAGGCACTTCGATCTCCGCGCCCAAGGCTGCCTGGGTGAATGTAATGGGAACTTCGCACAGAACATCCATTCCGTAGCGCTCAAAAATGGGGTGGCGCTTGATCACGATCTCCACCAGCACATCGCCGTTGGGACCGCCGTTGGTGCCTACGCAACCCTCGCCGCGCAAGCGGAAACTCTGTCCGTGATCGATACCGGCAG
Organism: Faecousia sp.; assembly: GCA_045540035.1. Taxonomy (GTDB): domain Bacteria; phylum Bacillota; class Clostridia; order Oscillospirales; family Oscillospiraceae; genus Faecousia. Next base: position 860 of record JAZQGL010000090.1, on the reverse strand, counting down.
GTACTTTTGCCCGGACGGTACGGTTCTTGCGGACTTTTGCCTTGCCCCGACAGGTGGGGCAGGGATTTTTAATGATCTTGCCCCTGCCGCTGCAGGAAGGGCAGGTAGATGTGGTCTGGAATGCCATACCCATCATATTCTGGGTAATACGCACCTGACCGGAGCCGCCACACTGGCTGCAGGTCTCCACTTTGCCGTCAGCGCTGCCGCTGCCGTTACAGCCGCCGCAATTCTCGATGCGGTAGAAAGAGATCTGCTTTTCTGTGCCGAATGCCGCCTCTTCAAAAGTGACATCCAGCCGGACGCCGATATCGTCACCCCGCCGGGGGGCGTTTCTGGTACGCCGGGAACTGCCGCCACCGAAGACCTCGCTGAAAATATCACCGAAACCGCCGAAGCCGCCGAAACCGCCAAAGCCGTCGAAACCTGCGCCGCCGCCTGCAAAATTGGGATCTACACCGGCAAAACCAAACTGGTCGTACTTGGCCTTTTTGTCAGGATCAGACAGCACCTCGTAGGCCTCGCCCAGTTCCTTGAATTTCTCCTCGGCAGACTTATCATCCGGGTTTCTGTCGGGGTGATATTTCATTGCCAATTTGCGGTAGGCTTTTTTTATTTCATCAGTGCTGGCGCTTTTATTCAGGCCCAGCACCTCATAATAATCGCGTTTATTCTCTGCCATAATTTCACCTCGTAAATTCCTATTTATCGAGCCGTTGCTCGATAAATAGTTGACAGTGGACAGTGTACAGTTGACAGTTATTGTGTCGGCAAAGCCGACTATTTAAATTATTTTCTGAAAGAAAATACCACAACTGTCAACTATCAACTATCAACTGTCAACTCGCTCAAAGAAGCGA
>JAZQGL010000089.1:0-3344 GCA_045540035.1 Faecousia sp. | reverse complement strand
TCCGTTGGTGTGAGTCACGGACACCGGCGTGCCGCTGGCGTCGTAGGTAAAGTACAGCGTGTCGCTGCCCTTGGTCATCTGGGTCAGGCTGCCGCCGTTGTACACATAGGTGTAGGTATCTGTACCGTTGGTGCGCTTGGTACGCATACCGTCAGCATCGTAGGTGTAGTCCCAGGTCGCGCCGCTTTTGGACATTTGGGTCAATTCTCTGCCGTGTTCCCAGGTATAGACCCAAGTGCCGTCATTGGTCAGGTTGCCGATGGCATCATAGGTAAAGGACTGGTTATTGATGCCGGTCAGCAGGTCTTTCCAGTTGCTATTATAATTGCAAGCCGATGTTTTTCTGTGGTGGGGATCGTGTTTGCGATCCCCACCGGGTGTTTCTTGTGCGTTTTTGTTCTTTACTTTTCGTTAGGGTTCACGCAAACCGTCCCTTTGTCCCTATGCGACCGGAATTCCCCAAAAACTGTTGGTAAGATTAATTTGAGATTGGATAGACTGTGCTGTGAGTTTTAAATACGCTCTTGTTGTATAAATACTTCTATTGATATAGTCTGCTTGATTGATTCTTGTTGACAACAACTTATGGGGTTGCTGCACAAATTGTTTTGCAATGTAGCAATCCCACTCTTTTCTTTGAGGAATTTCAACAAGCGAAAAACACCCTGACTGGTTAAAAAAACTGTATATATATGTTGGTGTTTCTACGCCAATGGTATTGGGTAATACTTGTGCAAAAAAATTCATTTGATAATCCTTAACTAGAAAATCAAAATACATGCGAACTAATTTAGTGTTACCTGTTTTTTGCAAAATTATCCCTCCAAAGCAAAGTGAATACCTAGTTTCCATAAATTTCTTGTTTCCCACAAAGCGAGAGTTACTTTTTCCATAATATAACTGGAACTTCTAAGTGCTCTGTTGACATCCGTTCCGATGTCGTAGATCTTATAGCCTGTCCGCAGTTTATTATACAACCAAGCAAAGTTCGACGCTTTGCCAGCTATCTCTGCGGCAATCTTACCAGCCTTTCCCAAATCAGATAGGTTATTATAATACTTAAAGCCGTTATATAAATTATCTGTAGCATCTATGGCCTTGGCAAAATCTTTCACTCTGTCCATAGTTTCGCCTACTACCGTTGCTTTTTTTGCTATTTTAATTCCATCATTGACTTTATCGCCAACCTTGATCACTTGCCCTACCCCACTAGGCACAAATGGGACTACTGCAAAAACAACATCGACAGCCAACCCAGCCCAATTCTTCCAATCGCTAGGATCATTAACAACATCAACTACACTCCAAGCGAGGAAACCAATATCTACAACATAATCCCAGAACTGACCATTACGATCAACTCGGCTAACCGGATTATTGCCACAATACGCGAACATATTGTTACCTAGTAACCCTTGTCCTGTTGTGGTATACCCGTCTGCGTTGATGAATCGTCCCCATTCGGGATTATAGTATCTGCTTTGCAGGTAGTACAGTTCCGTCTCCTGGTCGTAGACGTAGCCCCGGTAGCGCAAGGGGTTCAGTTGGCAGATGGTCGATGAACCCATACTGATCTGATTACCCCAGGCATCATAAATATAATAACCCGCTGTAGTGCCGTTGGCATCAAACAGGTGCATTACAACACCCTGCAGGTTGGTGACATAATAGTAGCTAACAGAGGTACTTCCGTTGGTGTGAGTCACGGACACCGGCGTGCCGCTGGCGTCGTAGGTAAAGTACAGCGTGTCGCTGCCCTTGGTCATCTGGGTCAGGCTGCCGCCGTTGTACACATAGGTGTAGGTATCTGTACCGTTGGTGCGCCTGGTGCGCAGACCGTCGCTGTCGTAGGTGTAGGTCCAGGTGCCGGTGCTGTCAGAAAGGCTTGCCAGTTGCCGACCGTGTTTCCAGGTGTAGGTCCGGGTTCCGTCGCCGGTCATATTGCCGATGGCATCATAGGTAAAGGACTGGTTATTGATACCGGTCAGCAGGTCTTTCCAGTTGCTATTATAATTGCAAACCGAAGTTTTTCTGTGGTGGGGATCGCAATATCTGCGATCCCCACCGGGTGCCTATTCAGGGTCTATTTCGTCTGTTCGGAAGGAGACAAGAGAACGTCCCCTTGTCCCCTTACGTCTTACGTGTACGTGTAGAATGGTCCCTTGTCTTTTTACCTAAACTTGTTATGGTCACAACTATTATAACAACAATACATATACTAATTATGATGGTCCAAAACGTAAATGTAAGCATTCCTGAAACATTATCCCTTGACGAACTCATATCCACGTCTAAAATATCATACAGAAATCTTGTTATCCCTACATATCCATTCACAACCCCTACAATAACATATGAAGCAACCATCACTCCAAAACGAAATATCATTTCTGATAACGATGTCCTTTTATATAAAATCACAAAGACAGATAATGCTACTCCAATGGATATGCTCGTTATTAACCAAATTGTATATAATAAATCTGAGATTTTTATATACGGGAGAATTGAACAGATAAATTCAACAATACATAGTCCCAATCCTCCCATACATCCATAAAAGTATCTTTCTCTGTACCTTTCCATTATTTTCCTCCGTTCATATACAAATCATATCCGTATTTAATCATAGCATTATCTCTCGGATCATCATACCAAGTAGATAAATCTCCAAATTTAAAGCCATATTTCTTTATTTGATTCATTCCTGCACCAAAACAAAGAACACCTTCTGAGAAAATAACCGCTCCAACATAACCGAAATTTATATTTCCTGGATCATCATAGCGTAATATTTGTTTTCTAAATGAATATAATTGTCCTTTCTCAAATTTCCATTCATCTTGCAATTTTATGTCTAAGGCACCACCGTCGGTAACATTTTTATAAAAATAGACTGTTGCCTTTGCTGTGCCGTTATTTTTTATATATTCTTTTAAATCATTCGCATTATTCTCCATATACTCAGTCAGTTTTTCTGTTATATCAATTGGTTCCGGCTTTCTTTTATAACCATACAGATATTCCCAGTTATCGTGGCACCACTGTCCTTTGGCGTTGTAATAACAAGTTCCTGCAGGATCAATATTATTTACTGGATTATTGCCACAATATGGGTATAGGTTATAGCTAAGAATACTTGGATAATTTGAAACAAAGCTATCGGCATTAATCCACCGACCGATTTCGGGATTATAGTATCGGCTTTGCAGGTAGTAAAGTTCGGTCTCCTGGTCGTAGACGTAGCCCCGGTAGCGCAAGGGGTTCAGTTGGCAGATGGTCGATGAACCCATACTGATCTGATTACCCCAGGCATCATAAATATAATAACCCGCTGTAGTGCC
>JAZQGL010000088.1:0-14269 GCA_045540035.1 Faecousia sp. | reverse complement strand
GCACGAAATGCATAATTCATAATGCATAATGCATAATTGCGGTATTTTTCTTCGAAAAATGATTTTAATAGTCGCCTTTGGCGACACAATAATTGTGCATTGTGCATTATTTATCGAGCCAGCGGCTCGATAAACCGGAATTTGCCGGGTTGCTTTGCAAAAAAGAAAGAGAGAAATTGTTGCCACAATTTTTATAAAATTTATTCAAAAACGACAAATTCTTCTTGCAAAATATTGAAATCGGTGGTATAAATAGATTGGGTATATTCTCCCATTATGGGCTTTTTATACCCTTTTGACCCTGGCAATTATGCAAAAGTCGTGTCTTTACGCGGGTTTTTGCGTGTATTGCCAACCAACTTTGTAAACGAACAGGATTTCGGTTTGACTTGCGGGCAAAAGCCCGATCTGTCATTCTGAGCTACGCCGTGCCGGCTATGCCGCCAACGGTCGGCACGGTGCCTCGGCGTGACATATAGGCCTTTTGGCCGACCTGCAACCGAAACTCCTGGGATGGTTAACCAAGCCTGTCATTGCAGGACCAAGGCTTCTCCTTAAGGAGAAATTGTCACCGCAGGTGACGGATGTGGTGTTGGCTGCGCAGCAGCCGTAAAAGCAGAATGCCGCAAAACTGCTCCACCTCATCCACCGCTATCGCGGACCCCTTTCCCCTCAAGGGGAAGGCTTAGATCTGCGTGCTGGTGAGTCCGTAACGACAACGCAAGGGAAACCGTCCGTTTAATAGGTGCTTAAGATGCCTTACATATTTCGTTTTAAGCATCGGAAAATTTTTTGTTAGGAGGAAAACAAGAAATGAAAAAGCGTATTCTTGCAGTACTGCTGGTTCTGGCATTGGTTATCGTTGCCGGTACAGTAGCAGTTTCTGCAGCAGCAGGCAATACCAAATCTGCACCTGCAGCCAACGGCTGTCCGGTACATGAGAATTGTACTGCACAATGGACCGAATGGACCTATGGCGCAGGCGACAAGGTCGTCGAGGGCGGTCACTATTATCTGAATGCCGCTATCGAAGGCATGAGTTCTCAGATCGGCATTGGCGATGCTGAAAATGCCGTTGATGTGGTCCTTGACCTGAGAGGCTACAATGTGACCTCTTCTGTCCGTGCTTTCTATGTATACCCTGGAAGCATCTTTACCCTGATGGACTCTACCGAGACTCCCGGTACGGTCTCCGGCGGTAATAACGGCGCGACAGGTTCCCTGATCTATATCGATACCGGTACATCAGGTGCAAAGACCACGCTGAACCTGTATGATGTCACCCTGACATCCAACAGCACTGCTACCACACAGAAAGGTGGCACTATCTACTCAAGTAACTACGGCGTGATTAATATTCATGGTGCGACCATCAATGCCGGTAAAGCAGAACTCGGCGGCGGCATCTATATGAGCAGTTACTGCGAGATCAATATGGACAGCGGCCTGATCACCGGCGGCTATGCAGGTCGTGGCGGTAACATCTGGCTTGGCGCTTCTACTATAAATATCTCCGGCGGTACTATTTCCGGCGGTGAGGCCAACAAGGCGGCGGACTCCGCCTCGTCGCCCTCCTTCGGCGGCGGTAACATTATGATGGGCAGCGGCAGTTCCAAACTCAATGTTTCCGGCACTGCGCTGATCACCGGCGGTACGAATGTTGCTAGTACTAAGGATGCAAACCGTGGCGGCGGTAACATCTATTTGCAGGGTACTATGACCATGACCGGCGGTACGATCTCCGACGGTACTACCAATGCTTCCGGCGGTAACATTCTGGTCCGCGGCACCTTCAATATGTCCGCCGGTACCATTTCCGGCGGCTCTGCAATGACAGAAAGTGCTTCCGGCGGTGGTGGCGCTCTGGCTATCAGAAACAAGGACGGTATTGTAAATATCTCCGGTGGTAACATCACCGGCGGCACTGTCTCTGTCGTTCGTTCCGACAGTCCCAACGGCTCTTTCACCCTGTCCGGCGATCCCGTTATTGACGAACTGGTCATTGCCAACAACACCACAGGCTACACCCTGGCTATCGGTGAGGGCGGACTGACCGACGGCGCAAAGATCGGCATTAAAGTCAATGACGGCCAGGAAATCTTCGCTGACGGCGTATCTGCTGATATTGCGCAGTACCTGAGTCCCGTGGCGGACGGCCGTAATTCCATTACTGTGGATTCTGCAACCGGTGCTGTCACCATTGCAGAAAACACCTGGTGTGAACATTGTAAAGCAAATGTTACCTGGGAAGAACTTCCTGCACTGGTTTCCGGCTACAACGATTTTGTTGGTGGCGACACTGAGGACGTTCACTACCACTACTATCTGAACGATGATCGTTCTTTCGCAGGTCGTATCAGACCCACTTATGCTACAAATGCCACTACTTACGGTCATCTTTGTTTTGACTTGAACGGTCATACCATCACCAGTACCAACAACCATGTGTTCTGGGTCAGAGGCGGCGACCTGGCAATTATGGACTCCGCTGTTGGCGGTATGGTAGTTGGTAACGGTACAGCCGCCGGCGGCGTCATTTACGATGTTACTGCAAATTGCCAGATCGACATCTATGGCGGCACCCTGAAGTACGCAAGCGCTACCGGCGTTAACACCGGCGGTATTATCCATGCCGCTGCAGAAGGCACCGTTCTGAACATCCACGGCGGCCACCTGATCGGCGGTAAGACTAAGGCTGCCGGCACCCTCGGTGGTTCTATCAACATTTCCGGTAAATCCACCAACAAGGCCCAGCTGAATATCACCGGCGGTGTGATTGAAGGTGGCTACGCAACTACCAACGGCGGTAACATCTACATCGCTGCAGGCGTTATTGCCAACATTTCCGGCGGTACCATTACCGGCGGTCATGCTAAGAATAACGGTGGTAACATTTGTGTTGCCAGCGGTACATCCCTGGAGCTGAACATCTCCGGTGACGCAATTATCGAGAACGGCGTCAGCGAATGGAAGTCTACTGCCACAACTGCTTACGGCGGTGGTAACATTTACACCCAGGGCAAGACGACCATTTCCGGAAATGCCATCATCCGTAACGGTACGGCATACGGTTCCGGCGGTAACCTCTTTGTTCGTTATGACACCAGCATCACCGGCGGCAGGATCCTGGGCGGTTCTGCTGCAAGCCACGGCAACAGCATTGGTATGCGTGATGCTCTGACTATCGGCGGCACCGCATATATTGACGGTGAGGTCGAGCCTCTGTTGGAGGCATGGACTTCCCTGACCCTGACCGGCACTCCCACTATCAAGGAACTGAAACTCAACGGCTACGAAAAGAGCGATGGAACTGCTTACCAGCCTGTTGCTGATATCAGCAAGCTGACCGGTGGCGACATCACTGTCTCTGCAGATGCCGACGTAGCCTTTACTGTCGCAAGCGATAATGCTGAGGCTATCAAGACTGCCGGCTACATCAAGTCCGGCGTTGAGGGTTGTGAGGTCGGTGTTGCGCAGAATTGTCTGCTGCTGAAGCTGCCTGCCAAGGTGGCTGTCTGTGAAAAGTGTGGCGGCGCTGCAGTGGAATGGATCGAGATCAATGAAGCTACACTGGAAACTGTAGGCAGTTATAAGGGCTATAAGAATGGTCACTATTATCTGGCTGATGACTACTCTAACCCTACCAGAATCGTTCTGATGGCCCAGACAGAAAGCGGCAACGATTTTGATACTTCCAAGATCTGCCTGGACCTGAACGGCCACACCTATACGAAGACCGGCAACGCGCAGGCATTCTGGGTCAGACCTGACACTGAACTGTCCATTATGGATATGACCCACACCGACGGTAAGTTGACCGATAGCTTCTCCAGCACCGCGGCTACTGCTTACGGTTCCACCGCTTATATGACCGGCGGTACTTTCAACCTGTGCAGCGGCACTCTGGAGTACACAGGCACCGGCGTTAGACGCGGCGGTGTCATCGGCGCGAACAGCGCTCTTGTCGAAATTAACATCACCGGCGGCACCATCACCGGCGGTAAGGCATGGCAGGATGGCGGCAACATTTATGTTTCCAACAATGCTTCCCAGCTGAACATCTCCGGCGATGCGTTGATCACCGGCGGCAGCGTTGTTTCTGCGGAGGAATCAATTCCTGTCGGTGGTAACATCGCTTGTTTGGGTAAGTTCACTATGACCGGCGGTACCGTTACGGATGGCACGATCCAGTCTACTGTTGGTAATATTCCCCGCGGTGGTAACATTTATATGGCTGGCTCTACCAATAACCATGTGATCTCTGGCGGCACCGTTTCCGACGGTGTGTCTATCCTGGGTAACGGCGGTAACGTCTATGTTGGCTACGGTACACTGACCGTTTCCGGTTCTGCCAAGATCACCAACGGCGAGTCCCAGAGAGGTTTGGCACTGAATAACGGCGGCGGTAACCTGTACCTGTACAGCGGTGCTCTTAACATTAAAGAAGGCGCTGTGATCAGCGGAGGCAAAGCGGTTTCTGTTGGCGGTAACATCAGTGCAAACGGCGTTCTGAACATCGAGAGCAAGTCTTGCGTCGTTGATGGTCAGTCTGAGACTGGCTTCGGTGAAGAGGTGTTCGGTAACACCAATGCCGAGATCACCATCGATGATCTGGGTGATGCATGGTCCGGCAAGATCGCTATGGTTGAGAACGTTTCTCTGACTGAAGATCCCGTTGTTGGTGCCCGTCTGGCAAGATATTACAATTCCAGAGTATGGGAAATCTGGTACGCTTCTGTCGAGGACGTCATCGCTGCTGACGATGCTGACATCGCAGACGATCCTGCAACTGAAGATTTTGACGAGACTATGATCTCTCATATTAAGTTGTTTGCTGACGGTCTGACCTTCGATCACGAGGGTATCTACAACCTGAACGGTCACGATGCTACCTTCACCGCTGCAGCTACTTGCTACGACAGTGCAACTGTCAACTACAGCGATGCGTATTGCGGTACTGCAACTATGGCAGTTGCTCCTGCAACTACCGTTGTTGCTCCCAATGGCTACCTGTACATTACTGTTGAGGAAGCTGATGGTCAGTACTCCTTCCACCGTCTGAATATGGACTTCGAGAGACTGTCCATTAGACCCAGATCCGCTGGTATCTACTACAGCTCCAGCTGGAACGCTGATAATACCCTGGCAGGCACTCTGAACGGTATGGAATACGAGGCATATCCCATCATCACCGGCTACGGTATGGCTCTGAAGAAGGGTTCTGCTGCTGACGGCGAGTCCTTCACGAACGGCGACAAGTTTGCCTACACCTATTTCGACAATATTAACGGCGAAACCAATGAGTACCTGTGCAACAACAAGGGTGCTGAGATCAACAGCTGCCTGCTGTCCAACATCATCAACGAAACCAACGGTACTGATGTCAACCAGGCAAACGCTGAGGTTATGATCTATGCTACTCCTTATGTTGAGATCACCAACAGCAATGGCGAAACCGAGTATGTCATGGGTCCCACCTATGGCAACAGCCTGAAGGGCATTGTTGAGTGGGTCGTATCTGAGATCGATGCTATGGAAGAAACTGACAGAACCAAGAATATCGGCTTCATCACACCTCTGGACGAATTTGCCCAGGATTGTGGCCTGGTCGATTACTTCACCGGTCTGGCAGCTCTGATCAACGGTTAATAAGGGAGGTAATTACAATGAAAGAACTGTATATCTCTCCTGAAGTGGAACTGATCGGTTTCGTGGCTGAGGAGCGCCTGGCCAATAATGTTGACTTTGGCGATCTGGATGGGGATAATGTTATGATCCCTGGTTCGGATAACTCCACCGAAAGCCAGGTTGGCGATATTCGCCTGCCTTTCCCCAAACTGTAAGTTTAACACTTAACACAAAAGCCCTGCGGACCTCGGTCCGCAGGGCTTCATTTTTGTTTGCAACGCCCGATCTTCGCAATAATCAAAATGTAGGGACCGGCCTCCGGACGGTCCTCGGACACCCCGGGACGGGTGTCTCTACGGTTATTTTCGGACGCAACAGATCACTCGTAGGGGAGATCATTGATCGCCCGCCAAATTCCAATTTATCGAGCAGTTCAATGTAGGGCGGGGTCTTGACCCCGCCGCTAAAAACACACTGCTACCAACGGCGGGGCCAAGGCCCCGCCCTACAATTGCGTTGTTTGAAACGGCTCGATAACCGGGATTTGACGACAAAATTCCCCGGCTGGAAATACCAGCCGGGGTTTTGTTATGTATAGTCTTATTCCATTTCTACCATTTCTTCTTTCAGTTCGCTGCGGCGGACCAGGAAACGGCGGATGGCAAACAACGCAGCGATGCAGGCAACGCAAGCCACATTGCTCCAGGGGTCATCGTGGCTGAGGATCACGTGACGGGTGATAGCCACGGTCAGCACTTCCAAAATGTTTGCGGGGGTGGTGTCGATGAGCATTCGCACAAACTCCAGTCCGACCACGATCGTCAGAATGTTATGCAGATATGTGCTGATGTCAGACAGATAGCCGGCTGTGGTGCAGGCTTTGTAAAGTTCCACACCCAGACAAGCCAGCAGGACGATCAGGGTGATCGCGGCAATGATGCGCTCCAGCGTGTGCAGGATCCGGCGGAAAATGTGCTCCACCCGGTGATCGTGCTTTTCCAGTTTCTCCATTCTTGCTTTGCTCTTGGGATCCAGGGCGGTTTCGGGTTGCTTACTCATAGGCAGCCTCCTTGTAGTTTTGTTGCATTCCGTTTTATCAAGATGTTTCCAAAAACGGAATTGTAGGGAAGGATCTTGACCCCGCCCTACATTGAACGAGTTGATAAACCCAAACAGGAAATTATTCGGTAGTCAAATTCTGATTGTTCTTGGCTTTCTTCTGCTGATTGATCCACACATTCATAACGATGCTGTGGGGCAGCAGTTTCACCAGGCGCACCTGATTGCGCACCGGCAAACCGTGGATGGATACATCTTTTTTGCTTTTGTACAGATCTTTCAGACCGGTAGCGACCACATCCTTTGCCTCGTACAAGCGGTTGAAATACTGTACCGCATTGCCGTTGGTCTGCATTGCGTGGTTGAAAAACTCCGTCTTGACCCAGCCGGGATTCATAGCCATCATACGGATGCCCCGGGGTTTCAGTTCCCGGTTCATTGCCCGGGTGTAACTCAGGACGAATGCCTTGGTCGCGCCGTAGGTGGTGATGTAGGGGACTGGCTGGAACGCAGAAAGGCTGTCCAACTGCAGAATGTGGCTGCCCTGCTGCATATAGGGAAGAACCAACCGGGTCATCAGCACCAGAGCGGTACAGTTCAGGCTGATCATACGGCTGTCATCTTCCGGGGAGATCTTGTCATACGTGCCGAACTTACCGAAGCCTGCTGCGTTGACCAGCAGTTTTACATTGGGTCTTTCAGCGGACAGAATTTCACCGATCCTGGTAAAACTTTCCGGGTCACACAGATCAGCGCCGATGCACCGAATAGTGACATTGGTTTCTGCTTTCAATGACTCCAAGGCCTCTACCCGGCGGGCAATGACCCAGATCTCGTCCACTTTTACATACTGGGTAAGTTGCAGCACAAATTCCCGTCCCATACCGGAACTTGCGCCGGTTACAATTGCAATATCCATACTTACTCCTTACTGAAAAATTCTTGGGCAGTTTTTATCAGTTCTTCTTTTTCGTTGGCGATCAGTTCGCTTTGCACCAACTCCAAAAGGAAATTCAGACAGTGACCGATATGCGGACCTCTCTGCACACCCAGTTCCAGCAGATCGTTGCCGTTGATGGCAAGATCCCGGATGCTCAGGCAGGTGTCTTCACAGATCTGATCCAGCAACTGCTCGATCGTATCGAAGGGATTTTCGCCGATTTCTTCGCCGGTTTCAACAGATACCTCTGTGTGCTTGTTGCCAAAGTCAGCCCGCTGCAATGCTAAAAGTTGCCGCAGGGTCTCGGCATCGTAGCGGTTCAGCCACCGCAGCAGCACCCGCTTGTCCGGCTCCAAAATGGTCATATGCTGGGCGATCAGCAGCACCACCCGTTCCCGCAGGGCGGTGGGGGCTTTCAGCCGCAGCAGAATATCGTTTGCCATATCCGCACCAGCCCGGGCGTGACCGTAGAAATGACCGATGCCGTTTTCGTCCAGAGAGAAGGTGCTGACTTTGCCCACATCGTGCAGCAATGCTGCCAGCCGGACCGCCAGATCCTGGGGTACAGCGCCTACCACATGGGCGGTGTGGGTGTAGATGTCGTGATCGTGATGGTCGTTGTGCTGATCAAAACCCACAGCAGGCGCAAGTTCGGGAATAATGTGGGTGATAATGGGGGCGAAACGGATCATATCTTCCCCGTCTGCCAAAGGCAGCAACTTGCACAGTTCAGAGAACACCCGCTCTACAGCAATTTTGTCTATCAGCGGTACGCAGGCGATCATAGCCTTTTCGGTTTCTTCCTCCAATTTCAGACGGTAGCGGATGGCAAAACGCACACCCCGCAGGATCCGCAGCGCGTCCTCTTCAAAGCGGGTGGTAGGATCGCCTACAGCCCGCAGAACATTGTCTGTCAGGTCCTGCTGTCCGCCGTAGGGATCGATATAACCCTGGGTAGGGGAGTAGGCAATGGCATTAACGGTAAAATCACGGCGGGCAAGATCTTCCTCCACCGTGGGAACAAATTCCACCCAATCCGGGTGACGGCTGTCGGAGTAACCGCCTTCGGTGCGGAATGTGGTGATCTCATATACCTGACCTTCCAGAATTACGCCGATAGTACCGTGCTTTTCGCCGCTGCGGACCAGTGCGTGATGGGAGAAGGTATCGGCAATTTGATCGGGGGTGGCGTTTGTGCAAAGATCGTAATCCTGAGGTGTCAGACCCAGCAGGGAATCCCGGACACAGCCGCCCACGACATAGGCGTTAAAGCCTTCGTTTTCCAACAGTTCAATGCAGTGCAGAACATTTTCCGGCAGGTTCATACGGACCACACGGCGGCGGGGTGCCAGAGAGCATTGCTCCGAAGCCATCCACACAGCCATAGATGCGTAGAACAACCACTGCCGGCTTACCAAAGACAGACAGCAGAAAAACAGCGCGCAGTAATTGAAGAACACATACCGCCGGCGGTTATTGACGCCGGTGTCAAGCAGCGTGCGGTAGTAGCAGCACAGCATCAGAAATACAGATGCCAGCAACTGGAAAATATACATCTGCAGTTGGGGTTCGGAACTCCACGCCCGGTACTGAGACACTACGTGGATCATCAGGTAAGCGGTAATGGCGAAATGCAGATAGTAATTGGGGCGCTTCCGCTTTTGCCGGCAGATACCGGTGCTGATCAGGCTGGCAGCGGTCAGAAAACCCAGTACGCAGGAGATGAGGGAAATGGTATCCGGAGACTGGACCAGTTCCATAATTACCGTTACCACAACGCCCGCTGCCGCTACCATACAGCCGATGGCTGCGGGAAGGGATTGGGGGAACAGGTATCGGTAAGCAGGGATATCCCGCACGCCGTGGAGATAAAAAATCATAACTGCCATTACAGCGGCGGTCAGGATCAGCAGCAAAATATTGGCGGGATGGTCGTTGCGCAGCAGGCCGGACTTGTCCACGCCGGTGGCATACAGCCAGGTCTGCAGATACAGACCCAACGCACCCGCTCCCAATGTAATTACGGGGAGAATGTTCGGTTTTGAATTGTTTTCCATAGGATCGGCTCCTAATATATTTGTATTGTGTTCATTATAACAGTAAATGCCTGCAATTTCTACCCTAATTTGGCAAAAAATAGACTTGTTTCCGGATTGTTTCAGGAGTATAATAAAATTGTATATTATGTCTATATTTTGTTCCGGAGGGAATTTTATGCTGATTGCGATATTTGCCCTGGTGTCTGCTCTGTCTGCCATAGGTATTTGTATGGCTGCCGGTGGCTTTGAGAGCCTTAACTGGATATGGATCCTGCCGGTCTGTCTGGTGGGAGGATTTTTGCTTCTGCTGATATTATGGTGCGTGATGCTTTGGGTTATGTCCAAATGCGTGAATATGGAAAAAGAGCAGGAAAAAGACAGCACGCTCTATCGCTGGGTAGTTCAGCAGACGGCGGCAACAGCAATTCCGCTGCTGGGCGTTAAGGTACATACCAGAGGGCTTGATCAGCAGATCCCTAAGGGGCGTTTCCTGCTGGTTTGCAACCATCTGCACGATGTGGATCCGGCGTTTCTGCTGCGGGCTTTCCCCAAGAGCCAGTTGGCGTTTATTGCCAAGCGGGAAGTTGCGGATATGTTCATCGTGGGTCCGGTGCTGAAAAAACTGCAAGGTCAGTTTGTCAACCGGGAAAATGACCGGGAAGCGCTGAAGACCATTTTAAAGTGCATTCAGATCATCAAAGAGGATCGGGCGTCTGTTGCCGTGTTCCCCGAGGGTTATGTAAGTCTGGACCGGAAACTCCATCCCTTCCGCCCCGGCGTGTTCAAGATCGCCCAAAAAGCCAAAGTGCCTATCGTGGTCTGCACCCTGCAGGATACCCATAAGGTGCTGGGCAAGGTGCTGAAACTGCAGAAGGCAGAAGTCCATCTGCATCTGGTCGGCATTATTGGCGCAGAAGAACTGGAAGGCGTCACTACGGTGGATATCGCCCAGCGCGTCCACGGTATGATGGCGCAGGATTTAGGACCGGATCTTGTCCTGCAGGAAGATAATACTTGAAATGCCCCGAATTTTCGGCTATAATAGATGGCAATTAAAAATCACCCGATTTTGGAGGATAGATTATGAAAAACAGCGAAAAGACTTTGGATATGATCGTCAATCTCTGTAAGAACCGTGGCTTTGTTTATGCCGGTTCTGAGATCTACGGCGGTTTGGCAAACTCCTGGGACTACGGCCCCCTTGGCGTGGAGTTTAAGAATAATGTTAAGAAGGCTTGGCTGAAGAAGTTCGTGCAGGAATCTCCCTACAATGTAGGCTTGGATGCTGCTATTCTGATGAACCCCCAGACCTGGATCACCACCGGTCACGTTGGCTCTTTCTCCGATCCTCTGGTGGACTGTAAGGGCTGCGGTTCCCGTCAGCGCGCTGACCAGTTGATCGCTGCTTCCGAGTCCGGCAAGCAGGTCAATGTGGATGCTATGGATTTTGCCGAGATGGACGCATTCATCGCTGAGCACGAAGATGTGGTCTGCCCCAACTGCGGCAAGCATCACTTTACCTCTATCCGTAAGTTCAACCTGATGTTCCAGACCAAGATCGGTGTCACCGAGGATTCCTCCTCCACCTGCTATCTGCGTCCGGAAACTGCCCAGGGTATCTTTGTTAACTTCGCCAACATTCAGCGTACCACCCGTAAGAAACTGCCCTTCGGCGTCTGCCAGGTAGGCAAGGCGTTCCGTAATGAGATCACCCCCGGCAACTTCACTTTCCGTACCCGTGAGTTTGAGCAGATGGAATGCGAGTTCTTCTGCAAGCCCGGTACTGACCTGGAGTGGTTTGCCTACTGGAAGGATTTCTGCAAGAATTGGCTGATCAGCCTGGGTATCAAAGAGGAGTCCCTGCGTCTGCGTGACCACGATCCTGCAGAACTGGCATTCTACTCCCGCGCAACCACCGATATCGAGTATCAGTTCCCCTTCGGCAACGGCTGGGGCGAACTGTGGGGCATTGCTGACCGTACCGATTACGACCTGGGCCGTCACCAGGAGGCATCCGGCAAGGCGCTGGATTACTACGATCAGGAAGCCAATGAGCACTACATTCCCTATGTCATCGAGCCCAGCCTGGGCTGTGACCGTGTAGCGCTGGCATTCCTGTGCGAGGCTTACGACGAAGAAGTGGTAGGCGAGGATAAGAAGGGCAATCCCGATATCCGCACCGTGCTGCATCTGCATCCCGCTCTGGCACCTTTCAAGGCTGCTGTGCTGCCTCTGAGCAAGAAACTGAGCCCCAAGGCTGAGGAGATCTACCACGAACTGCAGAAAGAGTTTATGGTGGACTTCGACGATGCCGGTTCTATCGGTAAGCGTTATCGCCGTGAGGACGAGATCGGCACACCTCTGTGCATCACCGTTGACTTCCAGACCGTTGGCGATGAGACCACCGAGGCTGACAACTGCGTCACCGTCCGTGACCGCGATACGATGGAACAGGTCCGTATCCCCATCAGCGAACTGAAGAATTATATCGCTGAAAAGTGCAGATTTTAATATCGAACTGACTTTTTTAGAAAGAGGTGAGTGCTGTGAGAACCTTTGACAAGTCCAAAAAACTGGAAAACGTTCTTTATGATGTTCGCGGTCCGGTGGTGGATGAGGCGAACCGTTTGGAAGAACTGGGTATGAAGATCCTGAAACTGAATATTGGCAACCCTGCGCCCTTTGGCTTTAACGCGCCTGAGGAAGTTATTCAGGATATGCGGCATAACATTGCCGACTCTCAGGGTTATTCTGACTCCAAGGGTATCTTTGCTGCCCGTAAGGCGGTGATGCAGTACGCACAGATCAAGAAGATCCCCAATGTGACTATGAAGGATGTGTTCACCGGCAATGGCGCCAGCGAACTGATCCAACTGAGCCTGAATGCGCTGCTCAACAGCGGCGACGAGGTGCTGATTCCCAGCCCGGACTATCCGCTGTGGACGGCCTGCACCAATCTGGCAGGCGGTACGGCTGTGCATTACATCTGTGATGAGCAGTCGGATTGGTATCCCGATCTTGCAGATATCGAGAGCAAGATCACGCCGAAAACAAAGGCCATCGTGGTCATCAACCCCAACAACCCCACCGGCGCGTTATATCCCAAGGAAATTCTGGAGGGTATCGTTGATATCGCCCGCCGTCACGAACTGGTCATCTTCTCTGACGAGATCTATGACCGGCTCGTTATGGACGGGGAGCAGCATATCTCCACGGCCTCTTTGGCGCCGGATCTGTTCTGTGTAACCTTCAGCGGCTTGAGTAAGTCCCATATGGTCTGCGGTTTCCGCGTGGGCTGGATGATCTTGTCCGGCAATAAGGAGATCGCTAGGGACTATATTGCCGGTATCAATATGCTGTCCAATATGCGCCTTTGCTCCAATGTGCCAGGTCAGTCTATTATTCAGACGGCGCTGGGCGGCTATCAGAGTGTCAATGAGTATATCGTTCCCGGCGGTCGTGTTTATGAGCAGCGGGAGTATATCTACAAGGCCCTCAATGATATTCCCGGAATCAGCGCAGTGAAGCCCAAGGCGGCATTCTATATCTTCCCTAAGATCGATGTGAAGAAGTTCAACATCGTTGACGACCAGCAGTTTGCTCTGGATTTCCTGCGGGAAAAGCGGGTGCTGATCGTGCCGGGCAGCGGCTTTAACTGGAAGCAGCCGGACCATTTCCGGGTAGTGTATTTGCCCCGGGTCGAGGTGCTGTCTGAAGCCGTCGACAAACTGGCAGACTTCCTGAAGAATTACCGCCAGTAAAGCGATTAATAATTTATTGTCATTGCGAACCGGTCTTCAGACCGGTTCGTTTTTTATGTATATTTCTTCCGGAATTGGGCAACAATGCCCTTAAAGGAGGAATTATATGAAAGTACGTGACATTATGACCAATCAAGTGATCTCTGTTGCCCCCGGGGAATCGGTAGATGTAGCGGCAAGGACGCTTACACATTATAATATAGGCGCTCTTCCGGTCTGCGGTACTGACGGAAAACTTTGTGGTCTGGTAACGGACCGGGATTTGGTGACCAGATGCCTTGCCTCCGGGCGGACACCTGCCCAGACAACTGTGCGGGAAGTGATGAGCAGGGAAGTGCGGGTGGCGCAACCGGATATGGATGCGGCAGTGGCGGCACATCTGATGGGCAGCCGGCAAGTACGGCGTCTGCCGGTGGTAGAAAACGGAAAACTCTGCGGTATGCTGAGTCTGGCAGATCTGGCAAAAAGGGAAGAGAGCGCAATGGATGCGGCGGATGCCCTGACGGATATTACCAGCAATTTATCCGACGGCGCTGTTTGGTAAAACTGCACAAAATAGCCGCCTTTGTTTTGGTTAGTATTAACGAAACAACAAAGCTGAAAAAATACGAAAAAAATTCAAAAAAACTATTGACAAATGCGGCTTAAAATGGTATCATATGCAAGCTGTCCGATGAACGGCGCTGCCGGGAGGACGCAAATTCTGTACCTTGTAAATTGAATAACGCAAAGACGAACTATAAAACACCTTGGACAATTATATGGATTGTTTAAGATATTCGTGTACGAATAAATAACAGCCAACGAAAATTCTTGAGTAAATTTGCTAGACAAATTATTCA
>JAZQGL010000087.1:0-32740 GCA_045540035.1 Faecousia sp. | reverse complement strand
ACGAACCCAAAATGGTGTGTAATCAAATTCCAGTTTATCGATCCGCAGGATCGATAAATAGTTGACAGTGGACAGTGTACAGTTGACAGTTATTGTGTCGGCAAAGCCGACTATTTAAATTATTTTCTGAAAGAAAATACCACAACTGTCAACTATCAACTATCAACTGTCAACTCGCTCATCAGAGCGATAAACCGGAATTTGCCCTGTTGACAGAAAAACCCCACACCGTTTTCGGGTGTGGGGTGTTTCTCAAATGTAGTATGCCAGTTCGCTGCGGCGCATCGCGCCGGTCTTATCCATAGCATTACGCAGGGACTGCTTGACCGTGTTCACGGAAATGTTCAGCCGCTCCGCGATCTCCTTGTTGGAAAGGCCGAAAGCCGCGTGCTTGGCCACTTCCCGTTCACGCACGGTCAGTTCATTGGAAACGGTCCTGCCACGGGTGGTGTTATGCAGTTCGGTCCAGCCGCTCAAAAATTGCTTGTTGAAGGCTTTCACTTTCAGCGTCACCGCCGGATCGACCAAATTCAGCCGTTCGTCCATCAAAAAGTCCATCTGACGGCGGTATTCCGCCAGAAGCAGATACAACCGGTCCGGCAGAAGCAAACTGATGGCTATGTCCAGATGGTGGATCGCCATGGCGTCATTTCCCATATCGTGGTAAGCCGCCGCGCAGATCAGGCGCATATATGCCTCCGAGATCAGCGCGCCCTCTTTGTGGCTTTGGGCGATCAGCGGCTCCGCGACAAAAGGAATTACCTTCATAGCATTTTGCCGGTCCGGATCTCCCCGGTATCCCAACGCGCGCTCGTGGCAGTAAAGATACAGATACCGCACATAATAAAACCGGGCGCCGGGATAAGAATCCCCGGGCAGAACATCAAATCTGCCCTGCTGGAACCACAGCGGAAATGTATTGGCCTCCCGCAGATCCGACTCCGCGCCTGCCAGCCAGAAATCAACGGCATACCTGTCCTGGGGCGTATAGCACGGCGCAGTCTTTATATATTCATTGGCCTTGCGCCACTGCTCCAGATCTCCTGCAGCAATGGCACATTTGCCATAAACGATACCGCAGCCGATCTGCAGATCGTGGTCACAAGGACCTTGTAAAAGCGTCTCCACCAACGCGCAGGAAGTCTCAAATTCTCCGCGGAAATAGGCGACCTGCGCCCGAAAGAGTTGGGCTGCCTCCGGACGGTTTTCCAGGCTTTCCGCCACCTGCTCAGCGCTGCCGGGCTGGTGATACAGATTGGAAAAAATAATAGCAGGGTTTTTTCTCGGCAGCTGCACATTGTCTGCCACCTGCACCGTATTTACCTTTTTCCGGCGGTCCGCAGGCCGGTGGGCATCGTTTGGGATCATCCAGTCCCGTCCCCAGCGGACAGCGCCGTGGATCTGATGGTTCCGGCACAGATCCTGCACACGCCGTACCGTCAGTCCCCACTTTTCAGCCGCCTGGGCAGCAGTAATGTATTGCATAGGTTTCTCCCCTATCCTTCGTTATAACGAAATATACGCAAAAACACTATTTTCTTCGTTATAACGCAATTTATATATTTGCATTATACTTCGTCATAACGAAATTTGCAATAACCAACATTAAATAATTGAGAATTAGAACTTAAGAATTAATAATTACGGTGTTGCTGCGCAACAAATTAAAATGTAAGGGAGGCGTTTCGCCTCCCTTGGGACAGGAAAACCCCTCCCCTACAATTCAAATCGTTTTTCGAAGAAAAACACCACAACTGTCAACTATCAACTATCCACTGTCAACTTGTGATCGAGCAAAAGCGGCGGCTGATCACTCAGCCGCCGCTTCCTTTACAATTCTTATTTGTTGGGTCTTTTGATCTTGTTCAGCTGGGCATTCAGATCCAGCAGTTGTTCCTTGGTGAACTTGGCGTTCATCATACCGCCGGCCATCGTGATCAGCCGCAGTACGGTAAAGCCGTTCATCATGGTCATCATATCGGCAGTCATCTCAAAGCCCATGACCTTACCGTCGCTGCCATCGCCCTTCTTGCCGCCCATCATCTTTGCCATAATGCCGGCAAAGATCAGTTTGCCGCGGACAGTGCTCAGCACGGTGCCCATCTTGTCATTCAAAGACAGATAACCCTCCGGTTCTTCCACATCGAACCAGTTCAGGATCGCGCCCTCTTCCACCAGACGGTACTTTTCATTGAAAGTATCCACCTTGCGGATGATGCTCTCGTCCTTCAGGTCACCGGAAACGGCAACCAGTTTGGTCTCGCCCACATTGGGGACTTCAAAGTAGAAGAAATGATCCGGTGCTTCCTTGACGCCCAGGGATACGCCGTTGGCAAACAGTTCCACAGTGGGCTGGTTGGAGTATACGGTGACCTTGGTCACATCTTCCACGCGGTCGGTGTAGCGCTTGCCGCACAGATGGACAAAAGGCTCGTCGGACAGCCATGCCTTGTAAGCATAGAAGGAGTCCTTCTTGTACTTACGGTCCATAGTGACCAGACCCTTATGGTTCTGACCGTTCTCGCCGCCCTCGTTACGGGCATCGGCGCCGAAGTCGAACATATTCCAGACGTGGGTCGCCCACATATACTTGCGGGTAAAGAACTGCTTGATCAGTTCCTCGTGATAGAATGCCTGATACTCCTCGGTGTAGTCGCCCTGACGGGGATCGGAGGTGTGCCAGTTCAGTGCCTCACAGCCGTACTCGGAGCAGCCGATGGGAATGTTGGGGTGCATTTCGTGGAACTTATCGAACCATGGACCGTTCATATCGGTCTCGCCGCCGTACCAACCGAAATAGTGGTTGTAGGAAACCACATCGGGGATCTGCAGATAAGGATCGTCCATCTTGCACATAGACACCGCTGCAATGGTAGTCAGACGGGTCTTGTCCATCTCGTGACACAGATCATTCAGCACACGGTGGTTGTCCAGCAGATCCTCGTCGCTGCCGCCGATGGAGATCTCATTGGAAAGACCCCAAACCACGATGCAGGGGTGGTTGTAGTTCTGGGTGACCAGTTCCTTCATCTGGGAGATGGTGTTTTCCCGGCCGGTGGGCATATGCTTGGAGATATAGGGGATCTCTGCCCAGATCACCAGACCCTTTTCGTCACACAGATCGTAGAAATACTGATCGTGCTGATAGTGGGCAAGGCGGATGGTGGTAGCGCCCATTTCCATGATCAGGTCGATATCCTCTTCGTGGTGCTCAGGCAAAAGCGCGTTGCCGATGCCCCAGCGGTCCTGATGGCGGGAGACGCCCCGCAGGGGGTACTCCTCACCGTTGAGGATAAAGCCGTTATTGGGGTCGATCTTGAAACTTCTGCAGCCGAAACGGGTGCAGACATTATCGATCACATTGCCGTCTTCCACCAGTTCTGCCTCTACGCAGTACAGGTAGGGATCTTTGCGGCCCTGCCACAGATGGGCATTTTCGATGACGAAATTGACCTTGGTATCGTTGGCCTCCTGGGTGGCGACCACATTTTCTTCCCTGTCGTAAACGGTGTAGCGGATGTTCTGACCCAACTTACTGTTAGATACGAAAACCTCAACCTCCACATTGGCGTTACTGCCGTCCACCAGGGGGGTAACCTTAATGCCGGGGCCGCCGTAGTAGTCCAGATCAAAGTGGCTTTCGCTGACGCAGATCAGATTCACATCCCGGTAAAGACCGCCGTAGAAGGTAAAGTCTGCCATCTGGGGATAGACCACCTCATTGGGGCTGTTGTCTACTTTGATCACCAGCAGGCTGTTGACGCCCAGATCCTCGGTGATATCCACACGCCAGGTGGAATAACCACCGTCGTGGTGTGCCAGATGCTTGCCGTTCATATACACGTCGGCAGAGGAGTTTGCGCCCTTGATCTCCAGATAGTAGCGGTCTGCCTCAGGCAGATTCATCTTGTTCAGGGTCTTGGCGTAGTAACCTTCGCCACGGTAGTAGTCATTGTCGCCGTCCTGGCCGTCGATGGCGTTCCAGGAGTGGGGAACATTAACGATGTTCCACTTTTCGGGCATTGCCTCAGGGATGGCATCTGCCACCTTGGAAAATGCCCACTTACGGTTTAAACTGACGATATTTCTCACGTATGTAACCTCCGTTTTTGATTTCCGCTGTATTGTATCACGGAAAGTCCCAAAAAATATAAACGCTTTTTGAATTTTTAGAATTACCCTGCCGGGTTAACGGCAGGGTATTATGTGTTGATCAGACTTCCTCGCCTCTGCGCGCAGCCAGTTCTGCATTCATCTTGCCCAGAGTCTTCTTGTCCAGGTTGTAGACCAGACCCAGACCGACAAAGATGAAAATGCCGGCGACCAGGTACAGTACAGCGACCAGGGACCGGATCTGCAGGGTGTTTGCCCAGGAGATCAGGTTCACATCGATGAATTCCGCACCGGTGTTGGGATCGATGGCGTTATTCACATAACCCATAGTGCCCATAATGGCAACTGCTACCGCAGGACCGACACCCTGTGCCAGTTTACGGAAGAAGGAGTGCAGCGCATAGACAGTACCTTCCTCGCGGACGCCGAATTTCCACTCGCTGTAGTCGATGGCATCGCCCATCATAGCCCAGGAAACGGTGGAGTAGATACCCAGACCAAGAGAGCAAATAAGCTGTGCGACAATGTAAACGATCAGGTCCAGACCGGTGTTGCCTTCGCTGACGGGGATGATGCCCAGAGGGGCAGCAAACAGCAGCACTGCGCCCAGAATGTAGCAGACAGCGCCGAGTTTGGACAGTTCCTTCTTGCCGTACTTCACGACCATCTTACGGGCAAGGGGCGTAAATACAACAATGGGGATCATTGCAAATGCAGAGATCAGACCAGAGATTTTCGGATTCTTGAAGTAGATCTGGAAGGTGACATCCACAGCGGTGGTAGCGCCCTGCATACCGATGAACATACCCATCGCAGCCAGGGTTGCACCTACTGCGGGACGGTTGCGCAGGAAGTTGCCCATAGCCTTGATAACATTGAACTTGGGCTGATCCTCGTTGCACTTGACATCCTCTTCCACACGGATAACGGTATTCTTGATCATAAACTGGAAGCAGATGAAGCCCAGAATACCCATAATGAAGGCAGACAGGAAAACCATATTGCCGTTGAGGGTGTTATCCTTATTGTAGATGATGAACTTCAGGATCACCATAGGCAGCATATTGCCAACCATAGAACCGACGCTGCGCCATGCGGAAAGGCTTGCGCGGTCAGCCGTATCATTGGAGATCAGGGACAGCAGGCTGCCGTAAGGCACATTTGCCACAGTGTAGAAGGCATCCCATACCACATAGCCGGCAATGAAAATAATAAACTTTGCCCAAACAGGAGCCTGTGGGAAGGGCAGGAAGCAGCAGGCGCCGCCTACGATCAGGCCGATGGAACCGACGAATATGTACTGCAGGAACTTATTTCTTTTGTATTGGTGCTTGTCGGCATCGATCATAGAGCCAATCAGCGGATCGTTGATAGCATCCCACACCTGGACAATGATCAACAGCAACGAATACCAGGCACTCATACCCATAACCTGGGTCCAGAACAGTGCCATAGTGCCCTTCAGGGCGAAGCTCATATTGCAGCCCAGGTCGCCGGCAGCATAAGCAAGGCTGTCACGAATACCAAAAGGCCGCTTGATCTTCTCTTGTGTCTTCATACGAACATTCCTCTCATTTCATAATGATCCCACCCGGGAAATTTACACCATATATTATATACGGCTTCCGCTGGCGGCGTGAGGAAAAATTTTATGTCCTTTTGTAAATTTTTTCGCAAAAAGCCCTTTGGAAGGGTTGTCTTTTTACACGATATGTACTATAATGCTGAGTGGATATTATTATTTTTGGTTATTTTTAACATTTTGCCGGGAGGCGTTTTTATGTTTTACGAAGCACAGTTGCGTTTGCTGCGGGATACCCTGCGCAAATGCGGCATCCAAACCAATATCGTGGATTGGTCACAGCCTCAGGACGACCGTCAGGAACTGGGCATTTATCTGCGGCTGACCCAGAATACGGATACTGACTCCCCCATCGGTCAACTCCTGCCCCTGATCAACCGGACCACCATCCACCGTATGACCGATACATTCTGCTGCCGGTATCTGTATCTGGCGCTGCCGGAAGTGGCGCAGGATGCCGTTCTGGTGATCGGACCCTACCTTTGCACCCCCTTCTCCCAGGAGCATTTCCTGGAGCAGGCGGAAAAACTGGGCATTCTGCCCGGACAGCAGACCCAGTTGCAGGCATTTTACTGTAACCTCCCCATTATGGCGGATAACAACCACCTGCTGGTTTTGCTGGATTCCTTCTGTGAGCAGATCTGGGGTACCGGCAACTACAGTGTGGAAGATGTGGATCAGGACATTATGGCTTCCCAATGGGTGCTGCCCCAGGAAAAGTCCGCGCCGGACAGTAAAAACACCTTGCTGAGCATCAAGCATCTGGAACAGCGCTATGACTTTGAAAACCAACTGATGGACGCGGTTTCCCACGGTCACTCCCACAAAGCAGAATTGCTGCTGAACAATTTCCGGTCCTTCTCTTTTGAACAGCGGTCTGCAGACCCGGTTCGGAACATTAAGAATTATCTCATCATTATGAATACGCTGCTGCGCAAAGCAGCGGAAAGAGGCGGTGTCCACCCTGTTTACTTAGACAGCGTTTCTTCCACCTTTGCCAACAAGATCGAAACCGTGGAATCGGTGGATATTGCCCTGAATCTGATGCCGGATATGTTCCGTTCTTACTGCCGGATCGTCCGCAAGCACTCTATGAAGGACTACTCTCCCCTGACCCAGCGGGCCATTACCTTTATCGATACGGATCTGGCTGCGGATCTGAGCCTGCGGACCATTTCCCGGGCGCTGAACATCAGCAGCAGTTATCTGTCCACCTCTTTCAAAAAAGAGACCGGTCAGACCATTACCGACTATATCAACCGGCGGCGGATCAGCCACGCAAAGCATCTTCTGCGCAGCACCGCTTTGCAGGTACAGACCATTGCCCAGCAGTGCGGTATTTTCGATGTGCATTATTTCTCCAAGGTATTCAAAAGAATTGTCGGTATCACCCCGAAGCAATACCGACAAAACACTAATGACGATTAAATTCCCGGGGGCTGACCCCGTATTCCGACTTGAAAGCCCGATAAAAGCCGGTATAGTCGGAAAATCCGCAGTTGCGGCAGACCTGCCCTGCCGGCTCTCCATCCGTCAGCATCTGCCGGGCTAGCACAAGACGGCGCAGCAGCACATACCGATACACGCTGACGCCCACTTCCCGGGAAAAAGCGTGGGACAGATGGTACTTGCTGACAAAGAGTTTGCCCGCAATATCCTCCAGAGAAAGATCCGCGCTTAAATTCTCACCGATATACGCCAAAGCGCTCCGGACCAGCGGGGAGAGTTGTTCGCCTTCCTGCCGGGTAGTGGTTCGGCGGGCAAGCCGGTTCAGCAATACCATCAGTTGCAGAAAAATCCCCTGGGCGCTGATGCTGCTGCCAAAATCCTTGCCGTAACTCTCCCGGACCAATTCGCCCATCTTGGCGGTGATCACCGCCCGTTCCGCTGCAGGCGGACGGATCAGATGGCTGTGGTTCGGCAAACTGGTATCAAAGCAACTGTCAAGGGGCGTCTGCTGTGAGGAGATCCCCGCTAAGTACTCCCGGTTGATCCACAGTACAAACCGTTCACACACCGGATTCTCCGGATCAGAAATGGGTCTGTGCAGTTCCATAGGATTGATAAACAGAAGATCGCCGGGTTGTAACCGGATGATCCGGCCTTCTACCCAATATGCCACATTTCCACCCAGCAGCAAATACACCTCGTAAAAGTCGTGATGGTGGACTTCCACCGTTCCGGGACGGGGGTCGTGATAGTGAAAGATCTCGAAGGTATCTTTCTGCATCACCTGCCGGGGATCAAAATTCTGAGAGCGCTCCCGCATAATTCTCACCTCAGCGCCATTGTATAGCAACTTTCGCAATATTTCAAGCAAATTACGCAATTTATATTGCATTTGTTTATTGGTACACTATTTTATACATATAAAAAGTATACGGCATCCTTAAAAACTGTTTTTGGAGGTGCCAAGAAAAAAACGGAGGGGTACATATGCCAATGCAAATGGGTTTTCGCTGGTACGGCGAAGGCAACGACAAGATCAAACTCAGCGACATCAAGCAGATCCCCGGTGTGACCAGCATCGTCTGGGCGCTGCACCACAAGATGCCCGGTGAGATCTGGGAGGAATCCGAGATTGCCGAGGTCAAGGCACAGTGTGACAAATATGGCTTCAACATTGATGTGGTCGAGTCCGTCAATGTCCACGACGATATCAAGATCGGCCTGCCTACCCGGGATCAGTACATCGAAAACTACAAGATTACCATGCGCAATCTTGCCAAGTACGGTGTCAAGGTCATCTGCTACAACTTTATGCCCATTTTCGACTGGACCCGCAGCAATCTGTTCCACGAGGTCGGCGACGGTTCTACTGCCCTATTCTACGAAAAGGGTATGATCCAGGACGACTACAACGCTATGGCTAAGTACATTCTGGACTTCACCGAGAAGTACAATATGTCCTTCCCCGGCTGGGAGCCTGAGCGTATGGCAAAACTGGACGAACTGTTCAAGGCATACAAGGATGTGGACCACGAAACTCTGTGGGCCAACCTGAAATACTTCCTGGAAGCATTGATGCCCACCTGCGAGGAGACCGGCATCAAGATGGCGATCCATATGGACGATCCCCCCTGGGATATCTTCGGTCTGCCCCGTCTGCTGATCAACGAGGAGAACATCGACCGTTTCCTGAAGATGGTGGACCACCCCTGCAACTGTCTGACTCTGTGCTCCGGCAGTCTGAACGCAGACCCCAACAACAATGTTGCCGATATCGTCCGCAAGCATTGCGACCGTATCGCCTTTGCCCACATCCGCAACGTCAAGCACTTTGAAAACGGCGACTTCTCCGAAGCCAGCCACCGTGACTGCGACGGCGACACCGGCATTCTGGACATCCTGAAGGCATACCACGATTGCGGTTTCGAGGGCTACATCCGTCCCGACCACGGCCGTCATCTGTGGGATGAAGGTCCCGGCAATGTCCGCCCCGGCTACGGTCTGTACGACCGGGCGCTTGGCATTATGTATATGCTGGGCGTTTGGGATATGTTGGATAAATTGGACAAATAATAAGAAAACAATCGGTCATTGCGAACCCGTAGGGAATGACCTATGTGTCATTTCTTCCGGTAAAAGATCGCAACAGCACAGCGGAACAGCACGCAGGCTGTTCCCTACAATCAACAAATATTTTGGAGGTAATTAAAAATGGCTAATCTTCCCTTGAATGTTGACTACACCGGCAAGGTCGTAGTCGTTACCGGTGCCGGCGGTCTGATCTGCGGCGCTATGGCTCGTGCATTTGCTCTGTCCGGCGCAAAGGTCGCCTGTCTGGACCTGAACGAGGACGCTGTTAAGAAACTGGCTGAGGAACTGAAGGCTGAAGGCTGCATTGCCGAAGGCTACAAAGCAAACGTTCTGGAGCCCGAGGCTCTGGAGGAAGTCCATCAGGCAGTTCTGAAGGATCTGGGTCCCTGCGACATTCTGGTCAACGGCGCAGGCGGCAACAACCCCCGCGCTACCACCGACAACGAGTACCAGCACGAGGCTTGGGACGGCTGCAAGACCTTCTTCGATCTGGACGCTTCCGGCGTTGATTTCGTATTCAAACTGAACTTCCAGGGTACCCTGCTGCCCACCCAGGCATTTGCCAAGGATATGGTCGCCAAGAAGGGCGGCGTGATCCTGAACATCTCCTCTATGAATGCCTACACACCCCTGACCAAGATCCCCGCTTACTCCGCTGCCAAGGCAGGTATCTCCAACTTTACCCAGTGGCTGGCTACCCACTTTGCCGGCACCGGCATCCGCTGCAACGCCATTGCCCCCGGCTTCCTGGTATCTGCACAGAACAAGGCGCTGCTGTTTAACGAGGACGGCACCCCCACCGCCCGTTCCGCCAAGATCCTGAACGGCACTCCCACCGCCCGCTTTGTGGACGCTGAAGAACTGATCGGCGCAACGCTGTTCCTGTGCGACGACAAGTCCGCTTCCGCCATCACCGGCGTGGTTCTGCCCGTTGACGCAGGCTTCGCTGCTTACTCCGGCGTTTAATTAAGTTTTGGAGGATATGAAAATGCCCAGAATTATCACTTTCGGTGAGTTGATGCTCCGCCTGCAACCTTATAACTACGAGCGTTTTGTCCAGTGTGACCATGTGGAGTTTACCTTCGGCGGCGGCGAAGCAAACGTTGCCGTTTCCCTGGCAAACTACGGTATGGATGCCGCTTTTGTCACAAAACTGCCCAGCCATTCCATCGGTCAGGCCGCTGTGAATTCCCTGCGCCGCTACGGCGTTGACACCACCAAGATCGTCCGCGGCGGCGAGCGCGTGGGTATCTATTTCAACGAAAAGGGCGCTTCCCAGCGCGGCAGCGTCTGCATCTATGACCGCGCCCATTCCGCTATCCAGATGTCCTCCCCCAGCGACTTTGACTGGGATAACATCTTCGACGGCGCTGACTGGTTCCACTTCACCGGCATCACCCCGGCACTGGGCGAGAACCTGGTGCAGATCTGCAAGGAAGCCTGCAAGGCCGCCAAAGCCCGTGGCATCAAGATCTCCTGCGACCTGAACTACCGCGGCAAACTGTGGACCCGTGACCAGGCCCGCGCCGCTATGACCGAACTGTGCCAGTATGTAGACGTCTGCATCTCCAACGAAGAAGACGCCAAGGACGTATTCGGCATCGAGGCCGAGGCTACCGACATCTACGGCGGCAGCCTGAACCACGAGGGCTACAAGTCCGTTGCCAAGCAGTTGGCTGACAAGTTCGGCTTTGAGATGGTCGCCATCACTCTGCGCGAGAGCCACAGCGCATTCGACAACGGCTGGAGCGCAATGCTGTACAATGTAGCCAAGGACGAGTACTGCTTCTCCAAGAAGTATGCCTTGCACATCATCGACCGCGTGGGCGGCGGTGACTCCTTCGGCGGCGGCCTGATCTACTCCCTGCTTTCCGGCAAGGACACCCAGGCTGCAGTTGAGTTCGCAGTTGCTGCTTCCGCTTTGAAGCACTCCATCGAAGGCGACTACAATATGGTATCTGTCGCTGAGGTCGAGAAACTGGCCGGCGGCGACGGCTCCGGTCGTATCCAGAGATAATCTTTACATCCAACAAAACGAGGCAGCCCCCGGCTGCCTCGTTTTTGTGTGCAAAACCCAATTTATCGATCCGTCCAAACAAGGGAAATGTAGTGCGCAGCAACACAACAATTGTGCATTATGCATTGTGAATTGTGGATTAAAAAACACGCAACCCAATGGTTGCGTGTTTTGTATTAAATGGAGCGTGTCCATTCGGTGATCAACAGACCGGGGATCATCCAGATCAGTTCGTACAGCAGCATACTTGCCGGGGTCAGCAGGTCGATCCTGCCAATGACAGCCAGCACCGCCATCATCACCATACCCAGGATGCCGCCCACCATGTGTACCACAGTACCGGTGGTGGCTGCGCTGTTTAATGTCCGGGCGCCGGTGGCTGCGTAGGCATAAGCCGCCAGACCTTCACCGGTGACCAGAGCCGCGGCGGGGGCATCCGCCTCAGGCTGTTTTTCTCCCAGTTCTACACGGACAGTATGCTCCGGCAGCACGATCCGCTTGGTTCTTACATCAAAGTGCTTTTTGATAAAGGATTCCGTCAGCACGAAATCGCTGCCGGTCACCACGGCTTTCAAACCGCGATAGCCGCACAATGTGGCAATACCGGCAGAGGCTGCCCGGTCTTTTTCAAAGGTAACGGCAAACAGACCGCAGAACTCACCTGCCACCGCGCTGCAGACAGCATCGTTGACCCGGACACCTTCCGGTACTGCAATGCCCTGGTCTTTCATAAACTGCAGCGTACCTACAAGCACGGTTTCGCCGTTGACCTGACCGCCGATACCGTCTTTTTCATAATACTCCAGATCGTTTGCGGTGTAGTGCATACCGTTGCGGCTGTCCAGCAGGCCGGTGAATACCGGCTCCAAAGACCCGCCGGCAGCGGCGATCACCGCCGTGGTGTAGGCAATGATCTCGTCAGGCTGACGCTGACCGTAGAATTTCACGCCGTTCATCTGCACAGATCCCACCGGCAGCAGATCGTTATGATCCACCGGGAACAGCACCTTGCCGCTGAGGGCATCCACACCCTGCCAGCCGCACAGCACCGTACCCAATGCGTGATACCGCCGCTCCAGCACCGCCATTGGGCGGGAGATCACAATAAACATAGATGCAGGCATTGCGGCGATGCAGGTAACGGCTGCCACCTGAACGCCGGTGCTGACACCGGTCATCACACCGCTGCCCAGACCGTGCATCACACCCGCTGCCACGCCCAGCGCAACGCTGACACACAGCGCCACCAGCGCATAGACACCGTGGGTCTTTTCCTGCCGGGCAGGCTGGTTCAAGGTGTCCATAAAGTGTTCCACCTGACCTTCGCCACGGAGGACGCCCTTGGTCTCGTCGTGGTAATTGTCCACCACGGTCAGGCTGTCCAGCCGGGTGGCTTTGCGCATAGTATCCAACTGACCCAACATAGTGTTGCGCTTTTCATAGGAACTCCACAGAGACATTGCCACCTGCAGGCCGAAAGCGGCACAGCAGGGTACACGCTGCTGCTGCAGGCACAGTACGCCGTCAACACAGCAGAAAATAAATGTAAATACCAGCAACGTGTTCAGGGAGAACCGCTTACGCAGGATCAGGTCTGCCGCGCCTTCCAGAAGTTGGTAGCAACCCAGCAGCGCGCAGATCAGCATTGCCAGCAACTGACCAAACACCATCAGTTTGATCCGTTCCGGCTGCACCCAGCCCACAGCGTACATCGCCGTAGCCACCGCAGAGATCAGCACTACCAGCACCGTAAAGAAAATGGCTGTCTGCACTTTGCCCAGACCCCGCTCAGAGAGCAAGTAATACAGTTTTTCCGGACCTGCCACCAGTTTCTTTTTCAGTTCCCGCAAGCGGGACTTGGGATGGAAAATAATGGGCTTGGGCGGAATATACTCAGCGATGGGCTGCTCGTATTCCGGCTCCCATTCCTCCGAGAAAGGCTCGGTCTTTTCTTCCTGCTCCGGTACAAATGCCGGGGCTTCTTCCTCATCGTCGGCAATGGGTCTGGCGTTGCGCACCTGACCCCGGGCAAGGGGGATCTTGTCCAGACGAATGGTATCCGAGGTTACGGAAGCAACGGGCTTCGCCGCCTGCTCCGGTTCTTCTGCAGCAGGCGTTTCCCCGGCGGAAAATTCTTCTTCCGGCGCTTCAGCAGGTGTTTCCTCAGTAGAAATCTCTTCTTCCGGCGCTTCAGCAGGCGTTTCCTCAGCGAAAATCTCTTCTTCCGGCTCCTCCGGGGTTTCGTTTTCGTAGTCCTCCGGATGGTCACTGAATTCCTTTATGATATCTTCCAGGCTAAATTCCTGATTCTGCTTGTCATCCATAGTCAGCCCTCCTTGCTGAGCCTTTGCCGCACCGCTTCATAGAGCAAAATGGATGCGGCTGCAGACGCATTGAGCGAATTGATATGTCCCTTCATCGGGATGTGGACGGTGACATCGCAATTTTTCTGAACCAAACGGCTCATACCCTCGCCCTCCGAACCGATGACGATGGCAGCGGGAATGGTCAGGTCGGCCTTGTACATCGGGATAGAGCCCTCGGCAGCCGTGCCAAACACCCATACACCCTTTTCTTTCAGTTCTTCGATGGTGGTGTTGATGTTGGTGACTCTTGCCACTTTCATATACTCCACCGCGCCGGCAGATGCCTTTGCCACCACGGCGGTCAGACCTACGCTGCGGCGTTTGGGAATAATGACGCCGTGAGCGCCGGCGCACTCGGCGCTGCGGATGATAGCGCCTAAGTTATGGGGATCGGTCAGTTCGTCACAGATCACGATCAGCGGTGTCTCCCCCCGGTCAGCCGCCTCCTGCAGAATATCATCCACAGTAAAATACTCTCTGGCAGCCGCCAGCGCAATAACGCCCTGGTGAGCCCGGGTGGTACTCATCATATCCAGTTTTCTTCTGTCCACCGGCACGACTACGGCGCCGGCCTCCTTTGCCTGCGCGGCCAGCCGCTGCAAAGCCCGGTCGGTCTCGCCGGAGGCGATAAACACCTTATCGATGGTGCGACCGCTGCGCAGGGCTTCGGTCAGGGCATTACGGCCCTCCAACTGACCTTCGACTTCCTCTGCCGGCTTTTGGGGTTCTGAGCGACGGTAATTCTCTTTCATAACGACACTCCTCTTAATGGCAACACTTCTCATAGTATGGTACTATTGTAGCAGATTTTTCTTCCTGCCACAACTGCTTTTTTTCTTTATAAAGGTTTTTAACAGAAAATTTACCATAAGTATATGTATCTTTCATTGCGAAAAAGCCAAAACTGTGATATTATGGGAAAAATAATGCATCGGGGATAAGCCGATGCCCATAGGAGGCGATATAATGGAACCAAATCGCGACGATCAAAACAAAAATCGTACCCCCGAAGATAAGAAGCCAAAAGGCACGATATGGATCACCTTGATCATTACTGCCGCTTTGGTGCTGACCTTGATCTGCGGTTACAATTTCATTCGGAATATGCAGTTCACCGAGACCACCTGGGATCATTTCCTGGAGGCAAAGACTACAGAAAATCTGGCGGAAGTGAATTTCAAGCACGACCGGGTGATCTACCTAACCAAAGAAGAGGCCGAAAAGCCCGCGGCAGAACAAAAAGCCTTTTACACCGGTCTGCCCTCCGGCGGCGATGTAATGGCGCTTGCCACCGAACTGGTGGGAATGGGCGTAAAAACCTCTCAGCCCATTGTGGAAGACAATTCGATGATCATCTCCATCTTGTCCTATGTGGTGATGTTCGGTCTGATGTTTGCGCTGATGAGCCGCCTGACCAAGCGCATCACCGGTGACGGTATGATGGGCGGTATGGGCGCCAGCAAAGCAAAGGTCTATATGGAAAAGCAGACCGGTGTGACATTCCAGGATGTTGCCGGTCAGGACGAGGCAAAAGAGTCCCTGCAGGAGATCATCGATTTTCTGCACAACCCGCAAAAATACACCGAGATCGGCGCAAAACTACCCAAGGGCGTACTGCTGGTCGGCTCTCCCGGTACAGGTAAGACATTGCTTGCCAAGGCCGTGGCAGGCGAGGCCAATGTGCCTTTCTTCTCCATCTCCGGTTCGGATTTTGAAGAGATGTTCGTAGGTGTCGGCGCCAGCCGTGTCCGGGATCTGTTCACCCAGGCGGCGAAAGTTGCGCCCTGCATCATTTTTATTGACGAGATCGATGCGGTGGGTCATACCCGTGACGCCCGCTTCCACACCAACGATCAGACCCTGAACCAACTGCTCGGCGAGATCGACGGTTTTGACTCTTCCAAGGGTGTTGTGATCCTGGCGGCTACCAACCGTCCCGAAATTCTGGACAAGGCGCTGCTGCGTGCCGGCCGTTTTGACCGCCGTGTCATCGTGGACCGCCCCAACCTGCAGGGCAGACTGGAAACTTTGAAAGTCCACACCCGCAAGATCAAACTTTCTGAAGATGTGGATCTGAAGAAGATCGCCCAGGCCACCGCCGGCGCTGTAGGCGCCGACCTTGCCAACCTGGTCAACGAAGCCGCCCTCCGGGCTGTCCGTCAGGGACGC
This sequence comes from Faecousia sp., assembly GCA_045540035.1. Lineage (GTDB taxonomy): Bacteria > Bacillota > Clostridia > Oscillospirales > Oscillospiraceae > Faecousia. The sequence goes on along the minus strand of JAZQGL010000087.1, from coordinate 16,953 downwards.
CAGGCGGTCAATCAGGAAGACCTGCTGGTATCCTTTGAGGTGGTCATTGCCGGCACAGAAAAGAAAAACACCGTCCTCACCGACACAGAAAAGCGGCTGGTGGCGTATCACGAAGTGGGTCACGCATTGGTTGCCGCCCTGGAAAAGCACTCCCAGCCGGTATCCAAGATCACCATCGTCCCCCACACCTCCGGCGCGCTGGGCTACACTATGCAACTGCCGGAAGAAGAAAAGTATCTGCAAACCTCTGACGAACTGATGACCGAACTGCGCACCCTGATAGGCGGACGCGCCGCTGAACAGGTGGTATTCGGTGTCAAGACCACCGGCGCATCCAATGACCTGCAGCGGGCAACCGCTCTGGCACGGAATATGATCATCCAGTACGGTATGAGCGACGCCCTGGGTCTGATGGCCCCCGGCGCTGTTCACAGCCAGTTCCTGGAGGATGTCGCCCAACTGGATTGCTCTGAAGAGACCGCAGCCATTGTGGACAAAGAAGTCGGCAAACTGCTGGAGCGCTGCTATCAGGACGCTCTGAAACTTCTGAAAGACAACCGCAGTTTGCTGGACGAGATCTCCGAATACCTGCTGAGTAAGGAGACCATTACCGGCGAAGAACTGATGGCATTTATCAATGCTGACAAGCAGGAGACACCTGCTGAAGAACCGGCAGAAAACGCAGAAGCACCTGCCGCCGAAGAACCCGCAGAAAACACAGAAGCATAACAAATCAGCCGGTCCGCAACGGACCGGCTGATTTTATATACCAAGCGAGCGAATTCCATATCCGCCCGAGAAAGGAATGCTTTGTATCGGAGAAGATTGCCACAACCAGTCTGCGGACTGGTTTCGCAATGACAGAAAAATTGTGCATGAAAAATACCGCACCCAACCGGGTGCGGTATTTTTATAAAGCCTAATTACAGAGGGTATTCCTCGGGGAACAGAGTGTGCCACAGCAGCAACACAACGTCATCGTTATTGACGGAGCCGTCATTGTTCAGGTCCACATCGCCGGTCAGAGGATATTCATCAGCGAACAGCGTGTGCCACAGCAGCAGCACAACGTCATCGTTGTTGACGCTGGTATCGCCGTTGATATCGCCGACAATACCCTCTTCCTCGCCGCCTGCCAGGTAAACGCCGATGGAGTCCACACGGACCTGACCGCCGGACAGGGTCTCGATTGCGAAACTGTCAACAGCCTCACTGAACTCGATGGTCACATCGCTGATCTTCTGGCTGACACTTACACCGGCAACAGTGGGAATGGATGCTACCAGAGCATCTGCGTACTGCAGGTTGTTGCAGGCGATCAGGATCTTGGTCATACCGGTGGCTTCGATGGTGATCTTGCTGCTCTTGTAGAAACGAACAGGATTGGAAGAATTGATGATATCGGTGGTAGAAGAAGCCTTATCGTTGGTAACGGTAATGCCATTCTGCTGCCATACCTGCTTTTCAGTGGTCTGGGAAACACGGTTGTCTGTGGTGGAGAAGTCCAGAACTGCATCAGGCTCTTCCACGGGCTCGGTTGCGGGGGGCTCGCCAACAGTATGCTCGACGATCCAGCCGTTCTTGATCTGTGCAGCCTTGCTGTAGTTGCCGATAGCGCCCTGAATGGTGACGATATCGCCGACTACGGGCTTAACTTCCATATCGGCATATGCTACAGTGCCGTCAGCATTGTAGGTGCCGTAGATGTACAGGTAGTTGCCGTTGCCATCGGTGATGTACATATTGCCATAGGTGGCATTGCTGATCTCAGCGATGGTGCCGGTGATCTTGTACTGCTCAGAGGTATAATGATCGTGCTCCATCTCCTCACCCAGTGCAACTGCGTCAGCAACGGAAATCTCAGCGATCTCGCCGGGAACGACGGGAGTGGTCGGAGTGGTTTCCTCAGGCTCAGAGGGAGTGGTGGAACCGCCATCAGTCCAGGAATCCAGCGTACAGCCGCTGTTGAACTCGACCTCGGAGTCGCCGGAGGAGTGGACATAGTTCACGATTGTGCCGGTCACGGTGATGGTGTCGCCAACGCCGATCTGGTCAGCACCGGTGCCCTTCAGACGGTAACACTTGATGGGCATATCGTCACAGCCATCCACCACAAAGATAACGGTAATGTTCTTATACTGGGTGCTGTATTCCTCGGTAACTTCGGTAATAGTACCGGTCAGAGTTGCGGTGTAGGGCAGGCTTGCACCGGGCTCCAGTGCATAGGCTGCCTTTACGATCTCAGCGGGATCGGTGGGCGCAACTACGGGAGGTGTCTCGGGAACAGTGGGAGCAGAACCTGCTTCGCCTCTGAGGACGATAGCGTTGATCATAGTACGCCAGTTGTTGGACAAAGTTGCAACCGTAACGCTCTTGGTTGCGCTGGTGTCCACAACGATCTCCTCGTACTGACCGTCGTCAGAGGATTTGGACAGTGTGTATTCTGTGCCGTTAACATCCAACTTGGTGTTCTTTGCCTTGTACTTTGCGGCATAGATCACGACTTCATTGATGCCCTCAGGAACGGTAAAAGTGAATGTGCCGACAGCGCTGGATGTACCCATTTTCAGGCAACTGTTGCCCTGGGCATCAAAAGCACCGTCATAAACCTTGGAGCATCCTGTCAGTGTGAGTTGATAGCCGCCCTCGTTAAAGGTCTTGGTTGCGGAAATCGCATTGCCGTCAACATGTTCAGCGCTTCCGTTTGCGCCGAACTCGAAACGGACTTCGGTTTCTGCTGCTGCGACAGCGGGTACCAGGCTGCAAACCAGGACCAATGCCATCACAAATGCAAGAATTTTCTTAGACATTGTTTCTTTTCCCCCAATTATAAAATTTTTATGCGTAAACACATATCGCATCACCTTATATTATATATGACTTTTTATATTTATCAAGTGCCTTTTACAAATTTCCCCTTTTTCTGTACATAACCCGGTTTCCCAATCCATCCCGAATAGCATTATTGTCGGGCGGACCCTTGGGTCCGCCGCGGCGGGGTCTCGACCCCGCCCTACATTTTAATCTGTTGCGTCAGCAACACCATAATTGTCAACTGTCAATTGTCCATTGTCAACTGTCAACTAAAAAATGTCCCATCCATCCGGATGGGACATTTTTGTTACAGCGGGTATTCTTCCGGGAACAACGTGTGCCACAGGAGCAGCACCACATCGTCGTTGTTGGTTTCGCCGTCTTTGTTGATGTCTGCGGATACGCTTAGGGGATACTCCTCCGGGAACAAGGTATTCCACAGAAGCATCACCACATCGTCATTGTTGACCTCGCCGTCACCGGTGATATCACCGGCTGCAGGTTCTACGGAAGAAAAGATCTCCGAGACCACAACGGTCATTTCCGGAATGCGAACCTGGGCGTCAACCGCTTCCAGCATCACATATTTTGTGCCTTCCGGCAGTTCGAAACTGTAGTTTGCGTAACTGCTGGTAACGTCCTTCTGATCGACATAGTAAAAATACATACCGTCTGTAGAACTGTGTACACGCAAGGAAGCATTCTTATAGCCGGCTTTGACTACGATAGAGTCGATATTCTTATCGGTGCTGATCACCGCATTGGAGCCGCTGTACAGACGCAACTGACTGTTCAGATGTCCGCCGTTGACGGTCAGTGTCAGCACATCGTCCAGTTGGTGTTCCTCGGCTGTGGCATACTGGACGCCGGGGGCGTAGTCATCAAACACATAGTGCAGCGTAGCGGCGGTGTAACTGTCACCGCAGACGGTGCAAGTAGTGGTCAAGCCGTTTGTCACATAATTATGTCCGGTAGCCGGAATGATCTCTTTTTCCTTCTCTCCGCAAGCCGAGCAGGTATAGATTCTGAGGCCGTCGGTTGTGCAGGTAGCGGGCGTTGTAACAGCACCGTCACCCATGGTATGACCGGTGGCATACACAGCCGCAATTTCTATCGCACCGCAAACAGTGCAGACATGGTACTTCTGACCGGCCTCGGTGCAGGTGGGTTTGATGTCGATCTTCCAATCGCCCCAGTTATGACCAAGGGCAGCCACTACCTCGTGACCGGAAACATAGTTGTGACAAACCGTACACTGCACGCCGGCAGTATAACCTTCCTGCTTGCAGGTAGGCGCAACGGCTGCCGTATTTTGGGTGGTCGGGTGGTCACACAAGGATGTGGTGTAATACGTTGTGCCGGCAGAGCCGTCCTTGATGTACAGGGCAATATTTTTCTGGCTGCTGTAGGTGGTGGACTTATAGTAGCGGAAACGGTCTTGTCCGGATGTAGCATTATAACGCAGATGGGATGTGTTGCTGACGATATCCGCATTGCCGGCAGCATCGATGGCAATGGTATTGACGGCAGGTTCATATCCCTCATTGAGTTTATTGGCACCGGAAGTGCCACTGATATACTTACCGCCGGCACTCTGAATGGAATAACCGTTATTGTACTGGGCGATCACAAACCGGTAAGCATCTGCCTCCTGGGCGGAAATGGTATTATCGCGGATCGTCACATTCTGATAGTTTCCGGTGGCTTCCAATGAAGACCGGCTGCCGTCAAAGACCCGGCTGCCGACTTCATACACGATCAGGTACTCGCCGGACCAATCATCCCGACTCTCTGTGACCTTCACATAGTCGCCGGTGCCGCTGCCGGAAGTTTCATCCACATAACTGTACAGTGCATACAGCGTGGTGTCGCCGGTGGGCGTGAAAGAATCGGTGTAAAATTCGGGCTTTTCGGTGGTGTCGCTGCTCAGCGGCGCATCCATCCAACCCAGGAACTGATAATCCTCAGGCGCCTGTGCCGCAGGCAATGCCATCACATCGCCGGCATAGCCGGTCTGTCCCGTTACATTGGCACCGGAAAAATTAACGGAAACCACAGTTTTTTTCGCAAAGTTTATCTGCACAGTGCAGTCACTTTCCGCAGAAACAAAGAAAGTATTTCCATTCTGGCTTACCGTTGCGCTGCCGCTGAGTACCGTGGCGCTCTGGGCAAAATAGCCCTCGGCAGGGGTGGCGGTAATGATATTGCCGTTTGCGTCAACGCCGCCCCAGGCAGCATTGTTGCTCCGGGCGGTAATGTCATACTGGGTATAGAGGGTATATGTAGACTTTACATTCTGCACAATATCTGCGCCGTAGGAAGAACCCTTGCGCTGACCGGGATAAGTATCCTCGTCGGATACCACGATGGGGAACGCGATAAAATCATACCGGGCCTCGCCGATGGTGGCATAGCCGTCATCGTATCCATAGTACTCGGCAATTGTCTCAGACCAGTCCCAATCGCCCCAGGTTTCCTTCATCGTAGCAGCGGACTGGGCAACGGTCTTGCCCAATACCATCTCGTCCCAGAATGTTTCCTCATACAGATAGTCGCCGTGGAAGGTAACGGACTCAGAGTAGCCGTATACCACTTCCACACCCTTTTCACGCATGGGCTTGCAGATGGTATCCGTAGCCATACCCAGACAGATCGCCATCCAGAGAATACCACCGGGGCTGTTCTTCGTCATATGGTTGGCGATGGTGGCGCCGTTGATCCAGATGCCTTCGCTGTCGTACAGCGCGCCGTCATCGTAGTCGTCATCGGTCAGACCGGTGGTGCTGGTCAAACACAGATAGGAATTGGTGGCGCCGGTAACGCAATCGTACTCATCCCAGGGGTTTTCGTAGTCGGTCATACCGTGGGAGTCAAAGAACACCACAGCGCCGTTGCTCATCGCCTCGGCGACCTTGTCCACCGTAGCAGATCTGCCGGAGTACAGCGTATATCCGTCGGTATCGCCCATAGCCTCTGCTACCCGGCGGGCTTCATTTTTATACTGATCGGTAAAATCGGGATCCTGACCGTAGTAAGGTCCGATCAGATACACCTGATTGCCGCTGGGGCTGCCGCCTTTAAGGGCTTTGGGTTCGTTGACGATGGCATCCTCGCTCTTTTCCGGAGTCAGGTCCTTCCGGATCTTCTGCATCCGGGGGCTGTAGACACAGCGGATACCGCTGTCGGTACTCCAGGTAAAGGATGCGCCGTTTACATCCAAAGATCCCTCTTCATAACTGTCAGAGGTCAAAACGATCTCCATTGCCGCCTGGGTCTTTTCGTCCTGGGTGGCGTTTTTCTTAGCAGGGGCAGATTCCATCGCCTCGATCCGGTCAAATACCAGATCCGCTGCAGCGTAGTCTTCCTGGGACAGTTCCCTGCCCGCTTCGTTTTGGGCAGCCTGAACAGATCCGGCAGGCACCAGACCGCAAACCATAACCAATGCCAACACCAGCGCCAGCAACCGCTTTCCACGCATAAACATACTTTTCATCTCCTAAAGATCTGTTAAATCCAAGGTCGTTTCGCCTTTATACCCCAAAGATACCACTAATTTGCAAAACCGTCAACAAAAATACATAATTTGAGCCGATACAGTTCCGCTTATGACTCAAGTTTTCCGAAACACCTTGCATTGTGTATCTTCCGGCAGGGAAATGCCAACAGTTACATCCCGGTAAGACTAAAAACAGGACACCGGATTGGTGTCCTGTTTTGGATCGCTGCGTTTGCTTGGTTTTCAAGGTATGCTGGGACTTCTGTCAAACTGGTATCCGTCCCCAATCATAGATTACTGCCCAATAACCCTTTACACGCTTCATAAGTATCCGGGAACAGATAGTCTTTCAATTCCTCAGCGCTTACCCATTTGAATCTGTCAATTTCGCCTTCGCGCACTTTGAGAACACCCGCAACCTCGCCCAGGAAGAAAACAACCTGTTTCCGGGCGAAACGCGAGATCGAATATTCAATGGATGCAACGCGGTTTGTGTCCAGTTTGGCAGTTAACCCCGTCTCCTCGTACAATTCCCGCATTGCCGTTTGTACCTCGGATTCTCCGGCTTCCACGTGTCCTTTTGGTATGCTCCAACACTTGGAAGACGTTTCAAAAACAAGCAAAAACTGCCGCTGCCCGTTTTGGGTCCGGTAAGGCAACACCCCGCAGGATTTTTCAAAACAAGATATAATGCTTGTCTCAAAATACCGCTCTTGAAAACGGACCGCTTCTGCGATTTGACCTTGATGATATACAGTTCCCACCGGGGCTACCACAAGTTTGTCTTCGCAGTCATTCTTTCTGCGGATCGCGGCAACAACCTGTCCGTCAAATTCGGCAATCGGTTCGCTGACACCAAGAATGTAGACATCCTGCTCTTCCCCGTCACCGGCGAAAAGTCCCGGTATGTAGCCGTAGTTGATGGGATACACAATATTGCCGTGATGGTAGCCGATCGGTCGGTCAACCACCACATGGACAAGTTGCCCCATGTGATCTATTATGATCTGGTTTCTTGTCTCTTCGCATTTCATATAGTTTTCTCCAAAACAAAAATGTGCTGTCATCTTACCACAATCTATTACTCTGCGCAACGCCTAAACAAACAGGGGGCATTTTCGCTCTTTTCTTTGGGAATAACGAACAGGTTTAATAGAGTTCCATAAATGGGGTGCATCCTTCTTTAGGTGGGGTGCATTTTTACATCCCCTGGGGTGCAACCCCAAAACCGTGTGGGGTGCATCCACCTCCGGATGGGGTGCAAATCACTCCCCGGGGTGCAGTTTTTGCTAAAGAGAAAATAATGGTATTACTGCTCAAGGAATGAATGGAACATTGTTTTCATCAAACAAGCCATTATATATAATTTCATAATACTGTTTTCCGTAATGTTCACTACAATATAATGTTCCACGATACTCGTAAGCAGTATAAGAATACCAACGATTATTAGGTTTCAATGTTTCTTTTGTAACTGCTTCAAAAGTACCTCTTGCCTCAGATTCACTAAACTCGTCAGCCGGGAACACAAAGTAATCATATGTTCCATCACCCAATACCGATTCATAGCCGAAATTCTTTGCAGAAATAACATGATATTTTTTCATAGTCACACTCCTTAAATTGCACTAAGATATTTATTGTGTGCGGTGTATTCCTTAAAAATCAGTCTTCCAAGCGAATTAATTCAGCAACAATAAGATCGAGAAGTTCTTGCTGATAAGATGCTTTGAGGTCATCAGACACTCTAACCAATACTGTTCCGCAGATAACGCGAGCTCCGGGGCTTCTCACAGTTCCTTCTTGGCTCTTTAACTCATCTGCTCTTCTTTGTACATCTTCTTCTGTTCTATATACCTCAATACATCCACCAGCAGGATTGCCAACCTCATTAAGTGTCAGCAGACCGTTATCCAATCCATAATGCTCAACATCCTTGTGATGGAAAATCACTTTTACTGTGTACCAACCTGCTTTTCCGATGTAATTCTCTGGGTCATTATCTTCTGTTAAGGAAATAACATCTATCATTCCTGCTGCATCACGGATATTGGTGACTCTTTGCAAAACAAAGGACTCTTCCGGGCAAGTTACTTGCTTCATTTGCCTAATGCTGCGCTCCAGTTTATTCTGTGCTTCACCAATGCTAGCTATAACACTAGAATAATCAGGGATCTGCAGGGAATTAGTCAATTGCTCAAGTTCTGCCGTCGATGCCGTAATAGCACTAATTTCCTCGTTCATTTTGTTTGTTTGGAGGAAATTATATTCACTAGATTCTTTTGGCATTATCTTATCCCAAGCAGGGAGTGAAACCATAGCAATTTTTCCATTATTGATGGCAGAATTTGCGTCAGTAATTGTAGTAGCATCGTATGGCTTCTCGCCAGTATCAATCACGCCTTGAAGTGTATCTATTGTCTCTTGCAGTTCTGCGTTCTTTTTTTCTATTTCAGCACATTTCTCAGAAAATCCAGTAGTAGCCTGCTTGTAAATAAGCAAGACCTTATCATACTCTATTACCGTTTCCTCATAGGCAGGTTTTAATGCAAGAAAATACACCAAAACTGCCGCTATTGCTACCAACAAAATTACAATAGACGAAATAATTAATGCTTTCTTTTTTGTCTTTCCGGTTGTTACTTTTTTAACAGACATACCACTACCTTCTTTCATTATAGTAAAAAGTGCGCAGCCGAAGCTGCGCACGAAAAACGCACAGCCCCATTTGCTGCGACACAAACTTCCACTCCCTCAACAGGTATGCGAAAACGGGCATGCATTTTTACCTAAATAAAAATGCACACCTATTAAGAGAGTTATTCAGTTTGTGTCGCAAGAACATTGTAGCACGGAACTAATGCCTTGTAAACAAGAAAAATCCCGGAACCAAGTCCGGGATTCTAACTATATCTAATTCTGTTTCTTAGCGAAGTGATAACTGCTTGTACCATCAATCCGGTTTATATAAGCCAAATCCATGCTCACGATGATAACCAGGACCAGCAGGTATTTGTCCGTTGTTCTCTCTGTTCCTTATTTCTCGATCTAATGAGCCTATCAAATCCCACAATCCGGATCGATAATTGTCGTTTCTTGTATAGCCCATATATTCCTTGTGGATTTCTTCTCTTTTTTCTCTTAATACCTCAAGTGACGATTCCTTAAAGAACTTTTCCAATGATGGCTGCTTTAAATAGATTTTTACTCCAAAAAAGCACAGCACAAAGCCACCAAGAATGCCAACGGTAATCCAAATTCCTTTCTTATGCTTTTGGTAAAAATCTTTTACTTTTCCTTCGTTACTCTTTTCCAAAACAATCCCTCCCTCTTGTTAAATAATACCATAGTGAATATAAAAAGTCTACTGGCAGTACCATAAAACAATTCGTTACACGCCTGCTTATTAGTTACACGCAGACCCTATTCGCTACACGGAGAGGCTATTCGTTACACGAAAACCCCTGTTCGTTACACGGAAACGGCTATTCGTTCCACGGCTCAATAGGGGCGATTCCAAAGAAATACACATTTTGAAATAGCCGTTTTCTGTAAATATTCCGTATTTATATAAAACATGTGTGTTTCCACACAGTTTTGAATATAAAAAGTTCCCGTCTAACTCTATCAAAGTTAGACGGGTAATTTGGTACGCCGGAAGGGGGAGCGACACGACCGCCGCCGATGGCGGATGCAGGGAGTGGAGTGAGTGGCAGCGGTCGATAGCTGACGCAGGCACTTTGTTGCCAAGGAAGATATCGGGCACCGCAACAGGACTCGTTTGCATTTTCGCCTACATAAATAAAATCGTTCTGATTTCACAGCCTTACGGCTGCGCTCTCAGAACGATGGACTCTCCCACGGGCTAAAAATTGATCGCCAGCTCTCAATTTTTACACCAGTCTGCGGACTGGTGCCGCCCTTTTGAGTCCCTCCCGTGCGGAGCACGGAATAAACAAGAGGGATACCCGGATGGGTATCCCTCTTGTTTATTTGGTACGCCGGAAGGGACTCGAACCCCCAACCCTCGGAACCGGAATCCGATGCTCTATCCATTGAGCCACCGGCGCATTTTCTTATGCCGCAAGGGTAAATCCTCAACAGCCTGGTTATTATAACAAGGTTTCCCCGGTTTGTAAAGGGGGCATTTCCAAAATTATCTGCCGGAAATTTACCGTTATTTGGGAAAATATGTTGTTTTCCGGGAAAGTATGTGTTATAATCTTGGCAAATCGGGTCTTTCCCAATCTAAGGAGGCTTTTTTATGGCCGGTGTACAGAATTTCCGCAGCGCATTGGGCGGCTTTAACCGTCAGGATGTGGTGCAGTATATTGAGTATATGAACAACAAGCACAACGCCCAGATCGAGCAGCTCAACACCCAGTTGCAGACCGCTCGGGAGGCGCTGGCTCAGGCGCAGAAATCCAATGCCGACGAACTGCAGGCTCAGTTGGACGCCGCAAATCAGCGTTGCGCCGAACTGGAAGCACAGTTGGAGGCCAACGGTCTGGCTGCTCCTGTTGCCGGTGACGAGTTGGAGGCATATCGCCGCGCTGAGCGGGCTGAGCGTCTGGCGCGGGATCGGGCTGCCCAGATCTATACCCAGGCAAATGCCGCCCTAGCAGACGCAACCGTTAAGGTAGAGGCCATCTCCGACGGTATGAACACGCTGTCGCAGCAGATCAGCGCACAACTGCAGGATGCCAAAGTACAAATGCAGGAGGCTGTGGCTGCTATGTACGCCATACGTCCGGAAGAAGAATAATGCAATTGGGAAAGCCGTGGGGCTTTCCCAATTTTGATAGAAAGGCACATTATGGAAGTATATTTCCCTGAATACTATCACCGGTTTCGCTGTATCGCCGGCGCTTGCCCGGACAGTTGCTGCAAAGAGTGGGCTGTGGATGTAGATCCGGACGCGGCGGCGTTTTACCGCAACTTGCCCGGCGATCTGGGCGACGAACTGCGTGCCGTGTTGCAGGATACCGACGGTGGCACGATTATGACCATTCGGGACGGCCGGTGTCCTATGTGGCGGCAGGACGGTCTGTGTAAAATCCAGGCCCAACTGGGGCACGATGCGCTGTGCAAGACCTGCCGTGAGTTTCCCCGGCTGCGACACGATTACGGCAACTTCGTGGAATTGGGGTTGGAACTTTCCTGCCCGGAGGCTGCAAAGTTGATTTTGAAATCTGATGATTATGCGCTGCTGCATCAGGCGCAGCCCGGCGGCGAAGTGCCGGAGTACGACCCGGAAATTATGGATATTTTGCGTGCAAGTCGGGCAGAAATGCTGGATTTTTTGGAATCGCGGGCATATTCTCTGCCGGAGATCCTGGCCATTATTTTGCTGCACAGCCACAGCCTGCAGGCTCAGTTGGACGGTGCTGCGGCAACGCCCTTTGATCCGGATTCTTGTTTGAATGAAGCAAAAAAATATGCCGCCAAAGGCGACATAAACGCGATTTTCTCCTTCTACGCAGAGTTGGAAATTCTGACAGACGCTTGGCGAGATCAATTACAAAAGAAGCCCAACAGCATTTGCTGGTCCGACGAATTGCGCGCCCTGGTGCGGTACGGCATCCAGCGCTATTGGCTGCAAACCGTTTCCGATTACGACTTGATCTGTCGGGTGAAAATGATCCTCTCCGCCTGCTTGCTGGTAGGTGCAATGGGCGGTGACCCCGTCGAAACCGCTCAACTTTACTCCAAGGAGATCGAGAACGATCCGGACAATGTTGAGGCCATCCTGGACGGCGCGTACACTTCCCCCGCCTTAACAGACGCCAATTTGCTGGGTCTTTTGCTGGCACAGAGTGTGCTGTAGTGTTCTGTCGCTTAGTCTTTTTGAGCGCCTTGTCTTTTGACAAAAGACAAGGCGATTTTCTTTTAAATCAATAATTGCTTTCCAGTGGTAAATTGCCAAAAACCAAAAAATCCCCCTTGACAAATTTCCTTGCCACAGTTATAATACTAACGCTGTCTGCAATCGCGGACGCAATATGGGGGTATAGCTCAGCTGGGAGAGCGCTTGAATGGCATTCAAGAGGTCAGCGGTTCGATCCCGCTTATCTCCACCAGGAAGTCCTGAAATCGTAAGATTTCAGGACTTTTTCTTTGTAAAAACGGGGGGTTTATCTCTCAAATGCCATTTTTTCGAACCGGGTCGCTACACCCGATTTCCCCGCTACACTTTATCTTGAATCCATCTTGAATCAGGACGATTTTAGGTGGTCCACTATGTCCAAAACATTTCCGAAAGTTCCCTTGCCTTTTTTCGTAAAAGCTTCGCTCATTCTTCTTGCCGCATCTTTCCGGACAGATTCTTCCACATGGAGATAATGTCTGGTCATATCCATATCCGCGTGTCCCGCAATGCTCTGAATCGTCTCCATAGAGACGCCCAGTGCCTGCATTTGCGAAATGAATGTATGACGGCAGGAATGTGGCGTCAGCACACGGACACCCTCTACTGTCCCAATCGCTTCCTTGAAAAGCTTGGAAAAGTATGATGGGTTGCAGGGTGAACCGGGTTTCTTTGGGGATTCCCAAATAAACTTGTCCGCATTTTCCCGCAGCAGCTTTGCGCAATACTGCACATTGTCAGGCACAGGGATCGTCCGATAGCTATCCTGGGACTTGGGTTCACCAATGGCAACACTGCCCTTGATTCGAACCACAGCCTGTTCAATGTTGATGGACGAGCCGTCCTTTGCAATATGTCTGGGCTCTAATCCCAACATCTCCTGCCCTCGCATACCCGTACAGAGCATCAACCGGATCGACCAGCCGATTTTGTTTTCCGGCAGGTCACGGAGCAGGACGCGCACTTCGTCCGCTGTGTAGGCTTCCTTGCGCTTCTTAGGCTGCTTGCGCATCTTATCGGCGTATGCCACCGGATTCTTCAGGATAATGTCGTTGGCCGCGGCCTTGTTGAAGATCTGATACAGCATACCCCGGCACTGGGCCAGAGTCGAATCCGATTTGCCATCTCTGCGTAATTTCTTGAGGAACTGTTCGATATCCATCGCTTTGATCTCTGACAGCTTCCGCCTACCAAAATGATCCTTCAGAATCCGAAGGGTATACTTGTAGCCCTCCTGGGTCGTGGCTGTGATGTTATCCTTGTGGTTTTCGTACCACCTGTCCCCCCACTCATCGAACCGCAGATCCTGTCCGGTAAGTAAGCCCATCGCCTTTTTTCGGAAATATTCGTCTCTTTTTTCTTTCGCTTCCTTTTGGGTCTTCCCCGAAAAGGAAAGAATGTTTCTTCGGCCATCGGTTTTGTATCCGTCCATAACCTGGATCTCCCAACGACCATTTGTTTTCCGGGAAAGAGTGCCTTCCCCGTGTGACCGTTTCTTTGCCAATTTTATATACTCCTTTCTCAGTTGGCAAATACGGTGTTTCGTCACCTGTATTATACCATAACTGATCCTAAAATGATAGTTTTTGAATGTAAATTATATTGCTAAAACAGCGAATTGAAAGCGCTGGTATTTACAGTTTTAATCCTACATGATATACTTAAATTAATATTGTGTGGGGGTGATATGTTTGGAAAGCACACAACTCTCTCTTGTTTTTGGAGATCAAGTCTTAACTGGGTTATCAAACAGGAAAGCAATTGAAGCAGAAATAGACAAACTCTATCAAGAGAACAATGTTTTGCTTCAGCAGGCACGGAATGCCTTTCGTGTTGATCTGACATTGGCAGATATAATCGTTGCATCTGCTACCGGTGTTCTTTGCGGTGCTGTCAGCGGTTGTTTTAAATCTTTTGTACCGCAAGAAGGTAAGTTCAAACATAATCACGGAACACGCCGTACTGCCATTGACCATAAAGTACCAAAGCCAGAAGGTATGCACGGTTCTGTGCAAGGTCTGCATCGCCAAATTGGTCCCGGACACGATTTAGGCAGATTTAAAGAGGCACTTGATTTAATGTCCGGAAAGACAGATGATTTTCCTTTGTGGGGGAAGAACATCAGCGATTACACAGGCGGGGTGCTTCACTCTGGCAACATCAAGCTCGATTCCTTTTTAAAAACGGGCGGTTTTAAGATTCCTGATGATCCCAAGGCAGAACTCCTCAATCATCTTATAATTGACTTTTTTACAAAGACCAGTTTACCGATTCCCTTCTCTTCTTATCTTGCTGACAACAGTGAGTTTATGGGAAAACTTATGATATCTATGTACGGTAATGGTCTAAACTTGAAAAACCTTGTCGGTAGCTTATCCTCTGTTGCTGTTATTCAGCTTGTTACCCACAGCTATGCCTTTTTGTTTAAAGCATTGTCCTCTTCCAATTTCGTTACCAGAATCAAAGAAGCGAATAGTTTAGAAGAATTCAAAGTAACTATTGACTCACTATCAAACGAATATAGGCTGTACATTAAATCTAAAGAATTCCAAGTCATTCAGATGATTGCACACGGAGCATCTTTTTTAGTTGACACAACCATCACTACAGCAAGTCAGAACTATACTGGTATTCTCGCTTTAGACTATGCGTCATTACTAATTCTGGGCAGCAGTTCGATCAAATACCTTTCTTCCGGTGTAACTGATTATCGCGTTGCTATGGAAGGTGTAGCAAAAATCAATCAATCTTTAGAAGCCGCAAATCAAAAATGGTTTGCCAGTTTCAAGCATGATGTTCTTATGCTAGCACAGTCTGATAACTTCACCCAAACCTTCAGCCCTAAACTAATACTAGAAAAGCACGAAGAAGTAATGCAAACACTCAATCAGGGCGAGGAAAAGAAAAAATCATTACGGCAAGAATTGCAGGAGTGGAACATAGATGAAACTGTTTAAAAAGAAAGAACATACTATGACGGTGACCGAATCCGGCACTTCACAAATTACAGAATCAATTGATATGCCGCTGTCTACAGACACATGTTCGATTAGCAATTCTTCTATAGATGATTTGGAAAACGTGGGTAACACATCAAATGAAATCAAGCAACAAAGTTTACCTAAATCCATTTTCTCGGGCGGCAAAAATATTCGCGCATTAGCAGAAAACGACTTGGTTATCTCAAAAGTACTTAAAAATATGCTAGATTGGTTGCTTGTGGTTACTTCTGCAGAAACTCTGCGCCGCGAAGAGTATGAGGATCTCACGGAGCAAATGCTGAAATTTGACGAAGATGCAACGGTCCAATTGGAAATGCAAGTCAAATTTAAACGGGCATTCGAGCAACTTCAGACAAAGCAGAACGAACACAGTAAGTTAATTCGCCAGCTTACCAACCTAAAAATGATTGTTATTGCATCTTCTGTTTTAAGCCTTGTTTCGGTAATTATCGCAATTATCGCAATTGCTAGTTAATTATCTCTACCTGCTGCAGGTTGCCCTGCAGCAGGTTTCTTTTTTAACCGTGGGCTGTTTGATCCTCAACCCACTCCAGGAACTTGTCCCTGGGGGCGAGCATCCGCTTGCCGATACGAATGAGGGGGAACCCCTCAGAGTGCATCTGCTCATAGGCTTCCGCACGGGAAATGCGCATATAGCGCTCAACATCCTTTGCATTCAACATGCAAGGCAACTGCTCATTGGAATAAAACTCTTGCTTCATGGTTGTTTACCTCCGTAATTTGTGTAGTAATAGAATAATCATTTTTAATTCCCCCTTCTTAACTAAAAACACCTTGTGGACCGCTTTAGCCTATATTGGTCTCTGCTATAAGCTTTTTTGCCCGATCCTTCAAAGACTTGGCACTGACACTGGATGTGCAGATTGTCCCGTCCTTATGAATGATCAAACTGCGGGTTTCCTTGTCCGATGATCCGTTCAAGAACGCATCGGAGTTTTTCTCAATCCCCCGATCCATTCGATACTTCCGCACCTTTTCGGCATTGGCCTCTACGATGTACTTCACGGTATCAAGGTTCACATAGTGCTCATTGCCTAAATGAAGAAACAAATTGTCCATCAGCTTTCACCTCCCTTCTTTTCCCATACAATGGGGCAGTTACACTGAGGCTCGCTGGTCTCCAAACCGTAACAATAGGTCCATTTGTCGTTCTTCAGATCCGTGATTGTAGTGAGATAAACCTCGACATCCCATTTAATCAACGATTCCCATTCCTTATCGATCCAGTTTTCAACCTGCCTTTTTAGAATGTCGCCCACGATCTGGCGATTTTGCCCCACAATGATAATCTCTCGGGTCAGCATAGAAAGCTTGTTGCATTTCTCATTAAAGTCCAGCTGCTTGTGGGTTCCGCATTCCACCTCATAGAAGAATCGCTTATCGCCACTTTTGCAGATAACATCTGGGATACAGGCTCTCCCGTCACCGATCCGGATGAAATTTTCATCCCGTCCGGTTGATATTTCATTATAGATCTCTTTATCTTCCAGAACCTTTTTTACTTCCTTAATCAGGTAGCCATGATGTATATTTGCGTGCTCCCGCTTAAATCTTTCGCACTCAGATTCCACGCGCTTCTTGCGGAAATTATGACCCATAAACTTGCGGCCGTTTTCTGTGAGCTTTAAAACATTGAATCTGCGAATGCCCGTGTTTACTTCCTCTGTTTCGATTAGTCCGTTAGACCAGAGTCGCTGAACACTTCTTCTGATGCTGTCATCGCTTACCAGTTGCCCCGTAGAAAACAGGATCAC
>JAZQGL010000086.1:0-6443 GCA_045540035.1 Faecousia sp. | reverse complement strand
ACAAAGGAAATACCAGAATACTCTCAACACGAACCAAATAACATACATAATAAGCATGATTACCCAAATAAACGGTCCGGTCCACTTCTGAAGATCATCTTTGGTAAACGACAAACCACCAAATTCATCAAAATACATTTCCTGATATTCGTAATCTTCATACAAGCAAATATTATATTTGCCCACCAACATAATATCTGTAAAGCCTTCATCCATTAAAGATTCTACATCATAATAGTCGAATTCATCGATTTCATCGGTCATATAAATAACCACATCTTCTTCTTCCACATAGAAGGTTTCATCAATTGAAAACTCACCATCTGACAGTTCAAAATAAGGGAACAAATCCAGCATTTCGCTTACGCCACCGGTCAATACATATCCGGCCAACATACTCAAAAAACTAAATCCGGTAAGCAAAAATACCAATAAAATAATCAACCAAATCATACTGCCCACTTTGGCTCTGGCAAGGTCTTTGTACTTAGGCGGAACAAAAGAAAATGCAAATTGCTTAAAAATATTGGGTGCCTTTGCCGGTTGCTGATTTCCCATATTATTCTGATAATTCGGCATCTGCTGATAGCCTGCGTTATTCTGATAGTTCGGCATCTGCTGGTAGCCTCCATTATTCTGATAACTTGGCGCCTGCTGATAGGCTCCGTTATTCTGATAATTCGGTACCTGCTGATAGCCTCCATAATTCTGATAATTCGGTGCCTGCTGATAGCCACCGTTATTCTGATAATTCGGTGTCTGCTGATAGCCACCATTAAATTCATTATTGTCCATATAATTCCCCTCGTTTATTTTAAAATTATCTTTAAGTATATATTTTGTCATTCTCTTTGTCAATTCAGGCAAATCTATACTTCTATCAACTCATACTCTCTGCTTCCGTATCCCTGGCCTGCTGCCGCTTCAATGGTAAGCACACCATTACGCGATTCAATACGTTCCAAAAGATGGTCCCTGCCCGGATCATCAGACGCATATACAAGGTCAATACATGCCTGATCAATTGCAATCGGATCATCCGACACCAGAATTCCAATATCCTGCATACAAGGGTCTTCTGCAACCGCACAGCAATCACAATCTACCGACATATTCATCATAACATTGACATACACTACATTGCCGTTAAAATACTTTACCACACTGCCTGCCGCATCTGCCATAGAACGCAAGAACAAATCGTGGTCAGCGGTCCAAATTTTCTCCGGTTCGCCTGCACCGTGGATATACGCTTTACCCAAAGACGACGCCACACCAATGGATAACTGCTTAATCGCGCCACCATAGCCTCCCATAGGATGTCCTTTAAAATGGGACAGCACCAGCATAGAATCATAACGGTCGATATTTTTACCTACGTAATTTTTCTGAATCACCTTACCGTTTGGAATATCCAATTCCTTATCGGGTCCTTCTGCATCCATCAAATCCACATCAAAATACTTACTCCAGCCATGCTTTTCAAAAGTTTTCAAATGCTTTTCGGTGGTATTTCTTTCACCTTCATATGCTGTATTACATTCAACCACTGTACCTTTTACATAATCAATGGTCGGTTTCCAGAATTCCGGTGTGAGAAAGTTCTGATTACCCACTTCACCGGAATGCACCTTAATTGCCACCTTGCCCGACAATTCTTTCCCTAAAAGTTTGTACAATTCCAACACCTTCTCCGGAGAAATTTCTCTTGAAAAATAAACCTTTGATTTCATCAAACAACCTCCCACTAATTCAACAATATATGCCCATCTATGTATCACTCATTTCGCCAAACAATTTTGTTTTTTCCAAAGCCATTATGATAATCGGCAATAAAATCAACTGCGCAATCATTCCCGGCCACGCAGTAGTAAAACCGCCTGCAATAAAAGCCGCCCAGGTAAAAGGTTCTGTCGTGAACAATCCGCACACAGCCCTTCCGACGCCCCACACCACACGACCAAACAACATAGCCGGAATGACAGACAAATAAATTGTCGCCATCTTTTGCATCTTCTTTTTGGCAAACATCCGATACAAACTTCCGCTTATAAAACCGTATGCTGCCATTTCAAATGCCATACAAAGTGCTCGCGGATACAAAACCGGCATACCGAATAAAACCGAACGGCTTAACGGAATAAGAAAGCCCAGCAACAAACCGTACCACGGTCCTAATAAAAAACCGCCCAAATATGCAGGTATATGTATCAGGCTCAACATATTTCCCAAATCACGGTTCTGTCCCGTCAGTAACGGCAAAAGCCATCCCAACGCCAGTAACAATGCAGCAAAACATAATTTTCTTGTTCTCATACTGTTTTTCTTCATCTGATTCCCCTCTTATCCTTGTTGCCCCGGTTACAACACTTCTAGTTTGCCTTCACAATCAAGTCCGCAAACTCACCATCGCACGCCTTCAACAAATCTTCCGGCTTTAATTCCAGTTGGACACCGATTTTACCACCGCTGACTATCATAGTCATTAATTCTTTTGCTGACTCATCCACTTTGGTAACATACTTTTTCTTCATACCGATCGCCGTACAACCGCCACGGATATAGCCGGTAATACTATTTATTTCTTTGACATGAATCATTTCTACAGACTTCTCACCTACAACCCGTGCAGCCTTCTTCAAGTCCAGTTCTTCCGCTATGGGAATTACAAACACATAAAAATTCTTACTCGCCGCCCTGGTCACCAATGTCTTATATACCTTTTCATAAGGCAGACCCAGCTGGTCAGCAATTTTTAATGCATCTATAAATTCATCGCACTCGTAAAAGTAACTTTCATACGATATTTTTAACGAATCCAAAATTCGCATAGCGTTTGTTTTAATTTCTTTGCTTTTTGCCATTTTATATTCACACTCCGAAAAAATATTACTCGCTATTTTCCTCCGAATAGTTTTATGATATTATCCTAAATTTTATAAAATCCCTACTTCTCCTGCTCGATATATTTACGATAAGGCGCAAAAGCAGACGGAAGCGGATACTTTACCATAATCTCCTCTTTTTCAACAAAGAAGAAATCATTGCGTTCATCCTTCTTCATACTATCCGAAATCTCATCAATACGCAACATAAAAGCCTTCATATGCCACTCTATATGACTAAAAATATGAATATGGTCTTCCAACTGCTGAATATGAAGCGGATGATACCCTATGGATTTGACATATTCCAAAACTTCCGTTTCTTCGACATAGCCCTGCAACGCAGGGATTTCATACATTCCGGCCAATAAGCCTTTCGCCGGACGCTTTCGCAGTGCAATTCCCTTACTTCCCGACAGAAGAATTAACGTACGCTCTTCAATTTTACGTTTCTGCGGCTTATTCTTCACCGGCAGTTCGGAAATAATGCCCTGTTTCCTTGCTTTACAAGCCGACTTCCATGGACATTCTTCGCATTTCGGTTCTCCGTTTGGCAAACAAACCGTAGCCCCAAGTTCCATTAAAGCCTGGTTAAAATCTCCCGGCTTATCCGGCATACATTCCATTAATTCAGCACGAATCGCTTTGGTAGTTGACGGCTCCGAAATATTGGAATAATCACCGTTTAATCTTGTCATAATGCGCAGTACATTACCATCCACCGCAGGAACCTTTTCATTACCCGCTATAGACGCTACCGCTCCTGCCGTATAAGGACCTATACCTGACAATTCAATTAAAACATCATATTCTGTGGGCATTTTACCGCCGTACACTTCCTTTACTTGCAAAGCTGCCTTTTGCATATTACGGACACGGTTATAATATCCTAAGCCCTCCCAATATTTCAGAAGTTCCTCTTCCTTGGCATCTGCCAACGCAAGTACATCAGGATACTTTTCCAAAAATCTTTTATAATAGGGTTTTACCGCTTCCACTCTGGTCTGTTGCAACATAATCTCCGATACCCAGACACGGTACGCGTCAGGGTGTTCGCGCCAAGGCAAATCTCTTTTATTTGCATAAAACCAAGAAAGCAAATGCTCTATTTCTCTTTTCTTCATACTTCTTCAAGTTGTCCGCGCATCTATCTATAACAAAAAAACCGGACAATCTGCTCCTTTAAACCAATAAAACATCTACATACAAAACATGGGAAGAAGCGCACTTCTTCCCATATTATTTCTAACTTATCTTAATCTTTTTCCCTCATACATCTGCATTGTCTGAATGCACTTACGTAAAGAGCGGAATTTCTCCTCCACAGTACCGTCGTTTAATTCAATGTCCATTGAAACTGCCATCGCAATGACGGTCTGTTCGGAAACGTTGTATTCCATACCGTCTAAAATATCCAATTTGCCCTGATAATCCTTTGCCTCCAGAAAAGCAATCAAGCGCGGGTCAATTTTCTTTTCTTCCTCCTTTGCTTCCTGTGCCGGATCAATCTTCTCAAAACGGTATTCCTGAACCGCATTGGGATATTTCTCTCTATTCACCGGTTCCATAAACATTTCCAAGGGACGCACATAAACAGTATAGGGCGGATATAATGCTTTATATACTACCTGTGACTCTCCATCTTCGGATCCCATAGCAATGGATATCACCTCATAATTATTCCCCTTAAAATGTCTGTAAACTTCTCCTGCCTTGGGAATTTCTCTCATTTTCTACACCTCACTGTTTACTATCGTAAGTGTCGCATTCTTAATTCTCAGCCAGCAAATATCTGACATTAACACTTCTTTTTCATTATACTTCTTTTTTAACATTTTGTCATTCTTATCTTACCAACAAATCAAGAGAAATTTTGCCAAGGCTGTCACTGCCCGCATACTCAAGTCGCTGTTCCAGCGTCATAGCATCTGTCTCACCCATCCATTCAAAAGAACGATGATAAACCACTACCGTATATTCCCATTCCCCATCTTCATTGGTTTCTTTGGTCATATTCACGCCGCAATTGCTGAATCCTTCTGCCTGTAATTCATCTTTTACCAAATTAAGATATACACTTTCATTTGCTTCACGCTGTGCTCTTTCTGCTGCTTCCACACTGTTCGCATATGCCTTAGTACCAATTAACATTGCAAATACCAGAACCAATACCCCGATTACTGCTGCGGGAATAATCATATCCCTATATTTTCTCATAAAAAAGTCCTCCTCATCACACTTACTTTTCGCTTCTTACATCGCAAGGATAGCAAATAAAAAGTACAATAAAGTGGACTTTTGCGAACTATATTAAAACAATGTTAACTGCCGATCCAAAAGTGATTTCATCTTTCGCTCGGTAACTTTATCATCCGGGCCGATTTCATCACAAAGCATCACCGACGTAGGATTATACTTTGCCATATTCCCTTGAACACTGGTAGGGCTAAAATTTGCATAACAATACTTACACCCGTTTGCGCAGGTATTATATGCCCCCACATCAATACTTGCAACGCACTGGCATTCATCACGTTGGGTTTTATCTTTATCCACTTTGACTTTAGCACCGCAAATTTGTTCAATAACTGCCTTATCAATACAGGCATTATGTTCAATTCCAATTGGCGAAAGATCAATCTTTTCCGCGCAGGTAGCAAGTTTCATATTCTTTGCTGACGTAATGGCATAAAGTTTTTCTGCGAACGAATATATTTGTGCATCTGCCGCTTCCTGTATCTTCAGCGCATCCATATTTTTCTGCACTTTCTGATAAACATCAACAAAACTGATGACACACTTATTAGTATATCCGGAAAGTGCATCCGCAATCTGTGAAAAAGCCTCCAAATGATATTCTTCCGTATACCGCTCATTAAATGCAATCGGATCATAGCGCCATATTACACGCTCAGGCCCTATCTTCTCTGACAATTCTCGAAATGCAGGTATTAGCTTTGTTTTTTTATCAGGGAGATTCGCCTCCACATCCTTACCGTAACCAGTCAACGTAAACTGAAAATAATAGTTGTAATCCTTCAATGCCTCCAACTTAGGAAGCATAGGAATCGGATTCTTTGTCCAAAAAACAATACAGTCCACCACCTCAGGGTCCAAAGATATTTTACTCACCTGATGTGCATTTATGGGATTTCTGCAATACACGAACCCTTCTTTTATTCGATTGATAAACCATTCCGAATAATACGACGGAATGTCCGTTCTTCTGCTGGCACTGATAATCATACTTCCTCTCCTTCACCTCTTCTGGTTAGTTTGATAATCTGGAAACAAATCTGGCTCACTCTTGTAACCGGATATCTGTTAAAACCATTGTTATCTAACCATCTTTTAAAATCTTCCGGCCTATGCTCTACATTAGGATTTTCCTGTTCAAAACGTCTTTTGTATGCATTTTTCAAGTTTTGAAATATTCTTTCAAATTCATTTATTCTTTCAAAATACTCATCAACGCTATCAATATATGCATATTCATCGTTTTTTACAAACTCATAACATTTACGTTCCTCCGGACAGTTTTGCGTATTACAACTGGTC
>JAZQGL010000085.1:0-6307 GCA_045540035.1 Faecousia sp. | reverse complement strand
TACACCAAGCAGCTGCTGGAGGAAAACGGTGAGTTTACCGTGAATGTCCCCTTAAACGGTGTGGATAAGAATATTCTGACAGTCTGCGGCACCAAGTCCGGCAGAGATATCGATAAGATCGCTGCGCTGGGGCTGAGTCTGGAGGAGGGAAAGACGGTGTCTGTACCTGCTATCCGCCAACTGCCCCTGACCCTGGAATGCAAGGTCATCTACAAGCAGGATCAGGACCCCTCTGCCATCTTCCCGGAATACGATGCCCGGTACTATGCAAAGGGCAGCCGCAACGAAGGCGATTACCATACTGCATATTACGGTGAGATCACCGCAGCCTATATTGTCGAATGAGGAGTAACACTATGAAGAGAATTGGCGTGCTGGGTGCAGGCACCTGGGGTATGGCACTGGCAAGAATGCTTTGCCTCAGCGGCCATGAGGTTACCGTGTGGTCTGCCCTGGAGCAGGAGGTGGAGGAATTCGCTGCCAACCGCCGCCATCCCAACCTGCCTGGAATGGTGATCCCGGAACAGATCCTGTTTACAAAGAATATTGCGCAGGTCTGTGGGGAAAAGGATATCCTGCTGTTTGCGATTCCTTCCGTTTTTGTACGCAGCACTGCCAGAAAGGCAGCACCGTACATCACAGAAGGACAGATCATCGTGGATGTGGCAAAAGGCATTGAGGCAGACACCCTGTTTACTATGACGCAGATCATTGCCGATGAGATCAGAAATCCTGCGGTGAAGCTGGTAGCGCTGTCCGGTCCCACCCACGCTGAGGAGGTGGCACGGGATCTTCCAACGACCATCGTTTCCGCTTGTGAGGATCCGGAGGCTGCACGACTGGTCCAGGAGGTGTTCTCCGGCACCTGTATGCGTGTGTACACCAACGACGATGTGCTGGGCGTGGAGCTCTGCGGTGCGCTGAAGAATATTATGGCGCTGGGCTCCGGCATTGCGCTGGGCCTGGGTTACGGCGATAACACCAAGGCAGCGCTGATCACCCGGGGTATGTCTGAAATCGTACGGCTGGGTACGGCAATGGGCTGCAATCCCCATACTTTTTACGGACTTGCCGGCATTGGCGACCTGATCGTTACTGCCACCAGTGTTCACAGCCGTAACAACCGCTGCGGTATGCTGTTGGGTCAGGGCGTTGCCCCTGCAGAGGCAGTAAAGCAGGTGGGTATGGTGGTGGAAGGTATTCACGCCTTGTCTGCAGCGATGCGCTTGATGGAGAAATATCAGGTGGATATGCCCATAGTGAGGGCGGTAAATGCAGTGGTCAACGAAGGCGCAGACCCCCGTCAGGAAGTGTTGAAACTGATGTGTCGGGAGCAGCGCCCGGAATAAAAATAAAGAGATCGTCCGGTTTTCGCAGGAAAACCGGACATTTTTTTGTATCTGCTGCCGGTTTGTAAAAAAACAGAAGATTTTTGTAAAAAACGATAATGCCAAACGTTTGGGCAAAATGTCTAAAAAAGAAACAGGAATTTATCGAATTTGCTACTTGATATGAAATCCCAAATATAGTAGAATAAGGTGTAAATCTATAAACGCGTAGTGTACCCATTGGAGAATGTGTGAAAGAACTGCGCTGTTCGGATTTGTAAGAAAGGGGATAAAGTATGAAACAAGAAAAACCCAGAAGCGGCAAAAAGTGGATATGGCTTGTTGTCGGTCTGGTGCTTTTGCTGGCGATCGCAGGTGTGGTCCTGGCAATGGTGCTGGGCGGTGGCGCAAAGGCCAATATTCCTATGGAAGGCCGTGCGGACCTTTATTGGAATATTGACAGACTGACATATCTGAAAAATTCCATGACAGGCCAGACTTCCCGTGAGCCTGCGGAGGACGGTTTGTATCACATCCGCTTTGCCTATAACGGCGAGCAGATCGAACTGACTACGGCAGATAAGGCTCTCGTCAACCAGATCGATACGATGGAGATTATGGGTCTGGAACTGGACAAGGACGGCAAGACCATCGTGAAAGCCGTTGCTGCGTCCAAGGTGGCGAAGGAAGTCGGTGCGCCTTTATACGTACAGCGCACAGTTGGCGAGACGATCATTGTCAACGCTTCCGCAGCGCTGAACGCTGTCAGCACAGAACTGGTGTTGACAGAGAACACCCAGATTTATGATGTAAACCTCGAGGCGGAGACCATCGGCGCTGTTTGCACCGTCAACGATATCGGTGCTTCCGATGCACTGTATGTCTACGCCAACGGCAGTGACGAGCTCACGCATATCTATCTGGTGTCTCACCCTGTTCGCTCTCCTCTGTACTGGGCAGCAGAGCGTAAGTACAGTTCTTCCACCAAGGAAACCACCCGTGAGCCTGATGAGAACGGTATCTACACCGTTACCGCTTTCTCCGACGGTGAAAAAATTGACCTGAAGTTTAAGGACAAAAATCTGGTCACACAGATCGACAAGAAGAACAAGTACAGCCTGCACTTTGGCTGCACTATGGACCAAGATGGTTTTGTCATCCAGATCCTGACTGCCGATGAGGCTTTGGGCGGCACATCCCCGGCCGACAGATGGTTTGTTACTGAAGTCAACGGAAACAATATTAAGGTGCAGAAATTCGGCACCAGCCCCAAGGAGTATTCCTTCACACTTCCTGAGGACTGTCCCATCTACGATATCAGTTTGGCTGCTCAGTCTGAGGGACGTCAGGGCCAGCAGGTCAACTCCCTGGGTTGGGGCGACCGTATTACTATGTGGGTGGACGGCAACGAAAAGCCCATTATGATTTACGTTTCCAACGCAATGGTTGAGGACGTTACTGTTTACTACAGCCCGGAGCGTAAATACAGCACCAAGGAATTGTCCACTACCCGTGAGCCTAACAGCCAGGGTCACTACGAACTGCAGTTGTATAAGACCGGCGATGACGGTCTGACCGACTATGTCGTCAAAGATAAGGCACTGATGGACCTGATGGACAGTATGTCTATGAGAATGTTCGGCCTGATCGTAGACGAAGAAAATGTGGTCCAGCGTGTCTACTATCCGGAGAGCATTTTCGGTTATACCCAGTTTACTACCGGACGAACCGTTGATGCCATTATCGGACCTTTCGTGACAGCGATCACCATCGGTAAGCCTATGGATACGCTGAATGCGGCAATGTCTACTGCCTGCGAGGTCTATAACGCTTCCGGTTATGGTCCTTACGGCAGAACGATGCTGGAGGTTGGCGACCATATCACAGCAAACCGTGGTTTTGACGGTTACAACGATACGGATATTATGCGAGTCTATATTGCCAGAAAACTGCTTGGCAAAGATAAGTTGTATTTTATCCTGGACCATTCTTACGATTCCAAACTGAAAGAAAGTACCCGCAAGCCCGACGAGGACGGCTGGTACAGAGTACCCGTGGCGTATCAGGGCCAGCAGATGGTGGTTCGCACCAATAGCAAGGCTATGATCGACAAGATGGAGTCCTTCACTCCCGGTGCTGTTGCGCTGGAACTGAGCGGGGACATCGTTGTGGGCGCATACGATCCTACTTGGGCAACCGGCGGCAAGAAGGTAACTTCCGGTTACCGTATCGTCAACTTTGGCGAGAACAATACCCTGAGCGCCAATTACAAGACGACCACCACGGAGATCACCCTGGCAGACGATGTTGTCTACTACAACGTCAGCGATGCCTACTACGACCACAAGGGCGAGCAGACATATTCTCTGCAAATGGGCGATATGATCACTGCCTTCACCAACAGACACGGTGAAGTGGAAGTGGTCTATGTCCGTGGCCGCGAGGTCAAGGGTATGTATGTCAAGACCGAGCAGATGTATGACTCCAAGAAGAAAGAGACCACCCGTGTTCCCGATGCAGAGGGTTGGTATCACTTCGATATGTACTGCGACGGCGAGTTCGTATCTTACAAGACCAAGGACAAGGAATTGGCCACTAAGATCGATGCTCAGACCTATACATTTGGCTTGGTTGTAGAAAATGGCATTATCCGTAGTTTCGTATCCACATCCTGGGTCAAGGGTGTTTACGGAACAGGTTATGGCGGCTGGGATGTTATGGCAGTGAACGGTAACAGCATTACCGTTAAGTACAATGTTCCCGGTTCTGCCAATACGGGCGTCACGAAGACGATGTACATCAACGCCAACACCAAGATCTACGACATCAGTCCTACGGCTGAAAACTTTGGCCGCAGTACTACCATTAAGGTGGGCGACCGTGTTCGTGCCTTCAGCGCTGAATCCAACAATGATATTCAGCTGTATGTATACGTTACTTCCCACGATACCCGCAAAGACGGCCAGTTGGCATACTGTGAGCACTGCCAGAAGGAAGTGTTCTGGAATCCCTGGTTGGGCGGCAGTTTCGGCAAGGGTGACGGTCACTACTATCTGAATGCGGATGTTGAGACCATCAATGCTGTCAGTGTTTATAATGAGGAATTGCAGTATGAGGTCGTTCTGGACCTGAACGGCAATACTTACCACGTAGAAGGCAAGCGCGGCTTTGCGGTCTACCGCGGCGAGACCATGACCATTATGGACTCTGTTGGCGGCGGCTGCATTTCCGGCACCGGTGCGACCGGCGGCTACGGTGGTGTATTTACCATCGTCAGCAAGGGCACACTGAACCTGCTCAGCGGTACCATTAAGGGTGTTGAGAGAGAGGATCAGACCGTTGCCTACGGCGGTACGCTTTACTCCAGCAGCGGTACGATCAATATCTACGGCGGTGAGATCGTCGGTGGTGTGGCCAAGGCTGATGAGACCTTGGGCAAACTCACTCCCTACGGCGGCGCGATCATGACCAGTGGCGCGACCATCAATATGTACGGCGGTAAGATCTCCGGCGGTAAGACTCAGAATTACGAATATACGGTTATCGATGAAAAGACCGGCGAGAAGATCGCGAAAGTCAATGACGGTCGTGGCGGTAACATCTACATAACCAGTTCTACATTTAATATGTACGGTGGCGAGATCGTAGACGGCAATGCTTCCCACGGCGGTAACATCTACGTATCCAACTCTACATTCAATATGGCCGGCGGTAAGATCTCCGGCGGTGTTGCCACCAACGGCGGTAACGCATACATTTACAGCAACGGCAAACTGATCACCAGCGGCGATGCTATGATCACCGGCGGCGTTTCTAACAGAGTTGCATCCCGCAACAATGGCGGCGGTAACATCTTTGTTTACCTGAAGGGCGCAGTCCTGATGGAAGGCGGCAGCATTACCGACGGTCAGGCAGTTTCCTACGGTGGTAATATTACTTGCCGTGGCGGCGAACTGATCGTGAAAGACGGCGTCATCTCCGGCGGTAAGTCCGAAACCGGTGGCGACAATGTTTACATCAACGGCGCTGCGGACGCCGATACTATGTTCGTGGCAGCCGGCGGTAAGATCGTGGATGGCAATGTCTATATCCACAAGCCTGTCGAAGAAGGCCGTATCAATGCAGGTCTGACCGGTACACCCGTCATTGAGGAACTGGATCTGACCAGCGGCGCGATCTTCGAAATGTACGACCTGAAGAAGGGCGCATCCGTTACAGTTAACGGCGCAGGAACCCTGTCTGCACCTTACAAGTATGCTAAGGATTACGCCGAGGCAGGCTACATCAAGCATATCGACAGCAAGAAGGTCATCAAGGCAGCAGAAGACAACACCCTGTATGTTGCGCAGTACTGCGAACACTGTGGCAAGGAAGTCCAGTGGCTGAACTGGAACGGTGAGATGCTCAATACCACCGATGTGGTTGACGGCGGTCACTATATGCTGATGAAGGATATTAAATCCACCAGTATGGTTCGCATCGGCGCAGACCCAGTTGCAGACAATCCGGAAACTCTCGATAAGGACGAAACGGTGGAAGCGGTATCCGTCACTGTCTGTGTTGACCTGAACGGTCATAACATAACCAATATTTCCACCAGAGCATTCGCGATTTATAACGGTTCTACGCTGAACCTGATGAACTCCGCTGAGACACAGAGTCTCTTGCTTGGCGCATACGACAGAGATGTTGCAGGCGTTATCAATGTCAGCGGCAACTCTAACCTGAACCTGTATGACAACATCGTTCTGAAGTCCAATGCTGAAGTATTTGAGAGACGTGGCGGTATTGTCTACGTAGGTACCGGTACATTTAATATGTACGGCAGTATCATCGAGGGTCGTGTTGCGACTTCCGGCGGCGCTGTTTACATCAACGGCGGTAAGTTCAACCTGATCGGCGGTACGATCACCGGCGGTACGGCAACAGCCAGCGGCGGTAACATCTACCTGAACGGCGGCGAGGTCAATATCTCCGGC
>JAZQGL010000084.1:0-27629 GCA_045540035.1 Faecousia sp. | reverse complement strand
CTATGCAGTTTTGAAGTGGTAACTTTTCCTAACGACAAATAACAAAATTCCCGGAATGCTGACGCATTTCGGGAATTTTTTGTGCAGTATTGCGGAAAAGGAACCGTTCAAAACCGATTCATCACTATGGCGCACTGCCCTAGTGGCCGGTTTTTCTTGTGTTTTTCCAAAGTGTTTGGTACAATGTTTTTATCCAAACATAGGGAGATTTATATGAAAGAATTTTGGCGTACAGTTAAATTTGTGCTGTTTTCCATCAGCGCCGGTGCGATTCAGGCAATCGCCTTTACGGTGTTGCTGGAAGTGTTCCATCTGGATAGCTGGATCTGTAATTTGGTGGCATTGGTTCTTTCCGTGCTGTGGAATTTTACGCTGAACCGGAAATTTACTTTCTGCTCTGCCAATAATATTCCCATTGCTATGTTGCAGGTAGCGGCATTTTATGCGGTGTATACACCGCTGTCCGCCTGGACGATGAAAGTACTTACCGGACCGGGCTTCGGCTGGAATGAATATCTGGTGCAGGGCATTACTATGGTTGCAAACTTTGTACTGGAATACCTGTTTCAGCGGTTTGTGGTGTTCCGTAACAGCCTGGACACAGCCAAGAAAAAATAAACTTGTCTGCGCTGTGCCGTTATGATACAATAAGTAAAATACCCGCAAGGAGCATTTTATGTTACATTATTTGATCATTTTTCTGGTATCTATGATACCGATCATCGAATTGCGCGGCGCGATGGTCTATGCGGTGGGGTATGGTCTGCCCTATATTCCTGCGCTGATCGTTTGCGTGGTTGGCAATATGCTGCCGGTACCGTTTATCTATTTCTTTGCCCGAAAGGTGCTGACCTGGGGAAAGGATAAAAAGTACATCGGTAAGATCTGCACATTTTTTCTCGTAAAAGGTGAGCGGGCAGGTCAGAAACTGGTAGCCACTGCCGGCAGAGGCGGATTGTTTATTGCGCTGCTGTTGTTTGTGGGCATTCCGCTGCCGGGTACCGGTGCCTGGACCGGAACATTGGGTGCGAGTTTTCTGAATATGGGCTTTAAGTCCACAGTTTTGTCTGTCTGTCTGGGCGTGGTTATGGCTGGTATTATTATGGCTGTGGTCAGTACCGGTGTGTTCAGTGTGTTTTAAGGAGGAAATCATATGTCTGATTGTTTGTTTTGTAAGATCGTAGCAGGGGATATCCCTTCCACAAAAGTTTATGAGGATGAATTGGTTCTGGCTTTCCGGGACATCGCACCTCAGGCGCCTACCCACATTTTGGTGATCCCCAAGGCGCATATCGCCTCCGTTGCGGAAATTTCCGCTGAGAACAGCGGGGTGGTTGCCCATATTTTTGAGGTCATTGCAAAAATCGCCAAGGAAGAAGGCTTGGAAAATGGCTACCGCGTGGTTTCCAACTGCGGCGCAGATGCCGGTCAGACGGTCCACCATCTGCATTTCCATATTCTGGGCGGTAAGCAACTGGCATTGGAAATGGCTTGACAAATTCTGACAAGCGGTTATAATAAACACAGATCACAATTAAAATCGTCTTCGGGGAGCCGGATGCATTCGGCTGAGATTAGACTCTGTAGTCTTGACCCGTGAACCTGATACGGTCAGTACCGTCGTAGGAAAAGATGCATATATGGGATTCTTCTTGGATCACATTGCACCTGGACGGCGTAATGTGATCCAATATTTTTTAGGAGGAATCTCAATGAAAAACAAAACCAAACGTATCACGGAAAGCGCTATGCTCCTGGCAATCGCTATCGTTCTGGAACTGGTGGCAAAGATGTTCATACCGGAAATGCCTTTTGGCGGACAGGTCACACTGGTCAGTATGCTGCCGGTGGTGCTGATCTCCTACCGGCACGGTATGAGATGGGGTTTTGTCGCGTCCTTTACCTATGCCCTTTTGGAAATGGCACTGGGCGCAAAGACTGTGTCCGCAGCCTTTTTGCCCGGCTACTTCGGCGACGGCGCGATGATTTGGAATGCGCTGCTGATGTGTCTTTTAGACTATGTACTGGCTTTCACAGTGCTGGGTCTGGGCGGCATTTTCCGTGACCGGATAGAAAACCGGGGAAAGGCATTGGCTTGTGGCAGCGTGGTTGCGCTGGGAGCAAGATATTTGTGCCATATTGCATCCGGCTACATTCTGTTCAGCGGTTACGCCGAGTGGTACTTTACCCAGGAAGGATTCCCCGCCTGGGGTACACAGTTGGTGGAAAGTTTAAGTCCCACCGTGTTGGGCGTGGTATATTCTGTGGTCTATAACGGTATGTTTATGATCCCGGAAATCGTGCTTACCACAATTGTGGCGGTGCTGCTGGCTCGCGTGCCGCAAATCGTTAAAAAAGTTGACTAAAGAAATTGCCCTGCCAACCGGCAGGGCAATTTACTTATTAAATTCCGGTTTATCGCTCTGACGAGCAAATTAATAATTAATAATTAAGAGTTAAGAATTGTGGTATTTTCTCCGAAAATGATTTAAATTTGTGACCGAAGGTCACACAATAATTCTTAATTCATAATTGTTTATCGATCCTGCGGATCGATAAACTGGGATTTGAAGAGAAAAATCAATGCTGCATACGAATCACGGACATACCGGGGGCGTTGACGGCCAGATCTGCAACCTGATACAGAATTTGTGCCACATCGCCGCGGGTCAGTTCCTGGGAAGCGGTCATATCGATGCCGTTTTCTGCCATAGCCGTCAAGGAAACGGCAGCCCAGGCGGGGACTTCCTCTGTATCGCTTTCCGCAGATACCTGCTCTGCCTCCAGTGTCTGCTGGGAGATGGTCAGATCCAGTACATTTTGCAGCATAACTGCAGCCTGGGCGCCGGTAATGGGTGCGTCTGCCTCAAAACTGCCGCTTTCTGTCTCCGGCCAGCCGGCGGTCATACCGGAACGCAGGGCAGCAGCCATATAGGGCTTTAACCAGGCGGGGGTGTCCTCCGGAATAGCGTCATAGGATACATTTTCCACGGGGATATCCAACGCCTTCACGACCATAGCCAAAAATTCGCCCCGGGTCACAGTTTTCTCCGGGTGGAAACATTCTTTGTCGCCGATCTTTTCACCTACGAACAGACCGGTATTGCGCATCCATTCAGCGGCGAAACGGCAGGGCTGACCGGCTGTGTCGGTATATTGCCGGGCATCTGTGGGCTTCAGGATCTGCACCGTAACGGTTGCCTCCCGGGATACATTGCCGGCAGGGTCGGTGGCGGTATAGGTGAAAGAATCCACACCTACTTTATTCTTCTTGGGGGTATAGGTGAAACTGCCATCCTCGTTTAAGACGACCTCACCTCTTTTGGGTTGACGCATCAGGGTATAGGTCAGTGTTTCGCCTTCCGGGTCGCTGACTTTCAGTTTGCCCTGGTTGGGCAGATTTTTGTAAGTTTCAATGGCAAAGTCCTCGGCAACGGGGGACTTGTCCTCTTTGCCACGGATGGCAATGGTCATAGTGGCGGCAGGTTCTACCCGGTTGCTGAAAATGGGCAGATAAGTTACGGTAGCGTCCTGATCCTGCTGGGTACGCAGGGGAGAGAATGTTAGTTGAGACAGTTGCTCAGCGGTGAGAATATCACCGGAGCGGACAACACGGTTACCCAGCATCACAGTGCCGGCAGAGGATGCGGGCAGGTGGGTGATGCAGATACCGCGCAAAGTGTCGTCTTCGGAAAAATCAGCGGCGGTGAAGCAGTAAGTGGCATCGCAATCCACCTCCGCCGCCCGGGCGGGTACACCCAGAGACAGCAGGCAGACCATTGCCAGCAAAATCGCCGGGATACGAATACGGAACATAAGAAAACCTCCTTGTTTTTATCGCGCTTGCGAGGAAAATGCAGGCGCTGTTTGGTGTTCGGAGGTATTGTTTGCCAAGAGACCTAAAAATATGCAAACAAAAGGGTGAGTTTTTTAGCAAAACCTGCATAGAGGTGATATGTTCATTGTTTCTCACAAGTTGCAATCTGTGAATGGGTGTGATACAATATACCCACGAAAGTGAGGAACTTTTATGATCAAAGTGTTATTCGTCTGCCACGGCAAGATTTAAGCCAGGCACGGCATACCAAGCTATACAATGCTATACCACCCTTTGCAACGGGTTTACCCCATTTGTACTACTCGCATACTACTTTACAAAATAACCACATTTTGCCCCCAACATAACACGAAACAGCACAGCCGCCTCCATCACAGAGGCGGCTGTTTCTATCTGTTCGACATATTGGAATTTGGCGAATAGATTACTGTATTGCCAATGCGTTTAAAACATCTTCAATGTTGTAATTGCCATCCAATTTGATGTTACAATCCAAAGCATCATACATACCATGCTTAGCTTCCAACATTTTCTCGACGGGCATCGGCAAATTCCCTCTCATTCTTTCTTTGAACCGAGCCTTGATAACATCTAATTCTGCGGTCAGCACAATCTTAAATGCACCCTCGGGTAAAAGCTGAATGTGTTCTTTCTCAGTAATGATGTAGATGATGTTGTCGCCGTCAACCGAAGCTTGCAATGTTGCTTTAAATGTATCCATGGCCGCAGATGGATTCTTCTCCAGTCGTAAATAATCCTTTCCAGAAAATATCTTTGCGCTTAACTTCTCAATAATTTTATTTGCTAATGTGGATTTACCCACACAGTTTTCTCCGATAATTGCAATCAGCATTTTCTTTACCTCCGTCAAATTCAAGTTTGTCGATTTGATTATACTCCCACACCACACAAGAATCAAGATTTACCCCTAAATTATCGCTACCCGCCCTTATCTGCAAAAGCAGCTACAATGGAGGTAGCGGACTTTTTCTGCCCATATTGTTTGGTATTTGTCCCGCTGCTCAAAAGCCGTTTTTTCGGCTTCTACTTTAGATGCGTAACACTTGCCGACGGGATGGACAAAGCCTTCCCCTTGAGGGGAAGGGGGACCGCGTTAGCGGTGGATGAGGTGTTGTAGGTGAGTGGTTATAAAGTGTCAGAAAAGAATCAAAGATTCTTTTCTGTGTTTCCTCTAGGAGAAGCCTTGGTTGCAATCTGTGAGTGGGTGTGATACAATATACCCACGAAAGTGAGGAACTTTTATGATCAAAGTGTTATTCGTCTGCCACGGCAACATCTGTCGCAGTCCGATGGCGGAATTTGTATTTCGGGATATGGTGGAAAAGGCGGGAAAGAGCCATCTGTTTTCCATTGCCTCGGTGGCGGTGAGCCGTGAAGAACTGGGAAACCCGGTGTATCCCCCCGCCCGCAGAGAACTGAACCGTCACGGCATTGCCTGCGACGGTCACCACGCCCGGCAGATCACCCACGCCGATTGTGATTACTACGATTATATTTACTATATGGATTCTTCCAACCTGCGCCGTCTGCAGCAGATGTTCCCCCGGGAGAAAAAGTTTCAGCCCTTCTTGCCCCGCAATGTCGCCGATCCCTGGTATACCGGTGATTTCACCCAGACCTGGGCGGACATTATGGAAGGCTGCACCCGTATTCTGAAGGAGTTGACCTGATGGATATGCAGAAATTGGAGCAGCAACTGTCGGAACTGCCCCTTTATACTTATTTTGCGATCGAACCCCGGCAACTGGAGTTTTCCCGGCGGATCCGCTGGATCTGTGAAAATGAGTGCCCGATGTACGGCAAAAGTTGGGCCTGCCCGCCGGGTGTGGGTTCTGTGGAGGATTGCAGCGCAAAGTGCCTGCAGTATAGCCGCTGCCTGATCGTCGGCACCATTACGGAGACCGAGGATATCTCCGATATGGAGGCGACCCTCAAGACCCGTCCGGAACACGAAGCCATCACCAATCAGGTGCGGCAGATGTTTCGCCAGCAGGGGATCGAGCCGTATATTTTGTCCACAGAGGCTTGTGCCGTGTGTGAGCGGTGTGCCATTTTGGACGGTGCGCCCTGCCGCATACCTGACAGAATGCATCCGTGTGTGGAAAGCCACGGCATCAATCTGATCCCGGTGCTGGAAAGCCAGGGATTGGATTTTCTGTACGGCGGCAACATTATCACCTGGTATTCACTGCTGTTTTTTAATGATTAAGAAAACGGATCGCCTGAGGCGGTCCGTTTTTCTTTTGCAGACGAGGAGTGTTGCTTTGACAGAAAAAAGCAGGACAGAAGTCCTGCTTAGTGTAATGTATTGAAAGTGAATTATTCGGTGAAAGTGTATCTTAAATAGTTACCGTTACCGTCGCCGGTCGTAATAACAGTATCACCATTGGCGTTTTTTGTAATATCAATAATGGGAAATCTTCCGTTTGCTTTTACATACGCTTCCGGGCTGTCTGCTTCCACTTCGATCAGTTCTTTCTTTGCGTGCTGTTCTCCGCCGCAGGAATTGATGTCTTCGATAAAAACCTCGTATTCATTCATAATGGTATCTCCTTACATAATTATTGGTAGTTATGTTACAGTGTTCCTGAAACTTTCCAAACTGTTGCTATGCCAACAAAATACCATTTCTCTGTTATAAACATAGTTAACCTCTCCGACCAGTTAATTCAATTCTGTCTAAGGGTATTATAATGATAACCGCGTAAAAAAACAACTCATTTTGAACAGACAGTGAAATTACTCGCAAAAGAGAAAGCTGTTTGCCAAAAAGTCCCTTGATTATTGGCGATTTTGTGGTATAGTTATGATGTATAATTATGTGTCATTGCAGGGCAGGCGTTTGCTCCTGACGGATCGTTTTTTTGATGCGCAGAGGTGAACCCGCGCCCTGCAAGGAAGATTGAAGGAGATAGTATGATCACAGTAAGTAATTTGGGAATGCAATTTGGCGGCCAATGGCTGTTCCAGCACGTGGACCTGCAGTTTTTGCCCGGCAACTGCTACGGCATTATCGGTGCCAACGGCGCAGGCAAATCGACTTTCCTTCGTATTCTGACCGGTGAACTGGAGTCTACCAGCGGCGATATCCATATCGATCCGGACAAGCGCGTTTCTGTGCTGAAGCAGAACCAGCACGCCTATGACGAATACACCGTTATGGACACCGTCATTATGGGCAATCAGCATCTTTACGATGTGATGAAAGAGAAGGACGCCATCTACGAAAAGCCGGATTTCACCGACGAAGACGGCATCCGCGCATCTGAATTGGAGATGGAGTTTGCAGAAATGGACGGTTGGGAAGCAGAGTCTGATGCCTCCCGTCTGCTGCAGGGTCTGGGCATCGGTACAGAACTGCACTATGACAGCATGGCAACCATGGACCCCCGTCTGAAGGTGAAGGTGCTGCTGGCGCAGGCGCTGTTTGGCAATCCTGATATCGTTATGCTGGACGAGCCTACCAACAACCTGGACATTGAGGCGATCAACTGGCTGGAAGACTTCCTGCTGGATTTCCCCGGTATGGTCATCGCCGTTTCTCACGACCGTCACTTCCTGAACACGGTCTGCACCCACACCGTGGATATTGACTACGGCAAGATCAAGATGTATGTGGGTAACTATGACTTCTGGTACGAATCTTCCCAGATGGTCCAGGCAATGATCCGCAACAAGAACAAGAAAAATCAGGAGAAGATCGAAGAACTGCAACTGTTCATTCAGCGCTTCTCTGCCAATAAGTCCAAGGCCAAGCAGGCAACTGCTCGCCGGAAACTGCTGGACAAACTGACCGTTGAGGAAATGCCCTGTTCTACCCGCCGTTACCCCTTTGTGGGCTTTATGCCAGAGCGGGAACTGGGCAAGGATATTCTCACCGTCAACGATGTTTCCGTTACCGTGGACGGCGTGAAACTGCTGGACAAGGTCTATTTCTCTGTAGGTAAGAACGATAAGATCGCCTTTGTCGGTGAAAACGAACTGGCACAGACTGCGCTGTTCCAGATCCTGATGGGCGAACTGGAGCCGGACGAGGGTTCTATCAAGTGGGGTATTTCTACTATTCGCAGTTATCTGCCTAAGGACAATTCTGAGTACTTCGAGGGCAACACCATGGAACTGGTGGATTGGCTGCGTCAGTACTCTGTGAAGAAGGATGATGTGTATCTGCGTGGCTTCCTGGGCAGAATGCTGTTTAGTAATGAGGATGTATTCAAGCAGGTAAATGTGCTATCCGGTGGCGAAAAGGTCCGCTGTATGCTGTCAAAAATGATGCTCAGCGGCGCCAATGTGGTGCTGCTTGACCAGCCCACCAACCATCTGGATATGGAATCCATTCAGGCTGTCAACAAGGGTCTGGAAGCCTTTAACGGCGTTGTGTTGCTGGCATCTCACGACCACGAAATGCTGACCTCTACCTGTAACCGTGTCATTGCTTTCCAGCCCGACGGTACGATCATTGACCGCTATGGCACCTATGACGATTACCTGGAATGGATGGCAGAAAATAAGAAAGTATAGTTTCACTCCCCGTTGTCATCCTGCGATCGCTCAGAATGATATGTTTTTCGATAGGTGTAAGGAGAATTGAAATGGAAAAAATATTAGACATCATTTCCAATAAAATGCAGCAGGCGTTTTCCCAGGCCGGTTATGACGCATCTTACGGCAGAGTAACCGTGTCCAACCGCCCTGACCTGTCCGAATATCAGTGCAACGGCGCCTTGGCTGCTGCCAAGGCTTACAAGTGCGCTCCCATTCAGATCGCTACCGCTGTAGCGGAGAAACTGAATGCCGACGATTTCTCTATGATCGATGCTGTCATGCCCGGTTTCATCAATCTGAAACTCAGCGATAAGTTTCTGCAGGACTATCTGGAGAATATGCGTACTGCTGAAGATTTCGGCGTGGAAAAGATCGGTAACGGTAAGACGATCGTGGTGGATTACGGCGGAGCGAATGTAGCAAAGCCGCTGCATATCGGACATCTGCGTCCTGCGATCATCGGTGAGGCGCTGAAGCGTTTGTACCGCTATTTGGGTTACAACACCATTGGTGATATTCACCTGGGCGATTGGGGTCTGCAGATGGGTCTGATCATTGCAGAACTGCAGGAGCGCCAGCCGGATCTTTGCTATTTCGATGAGAATTACACCGGAGAATATCCGGCAGAATCTCCTTTTACGCTTTCTGAACTGGAAGAGATCTATCCCACCGCATCTTCCAAAAAGACCGATCCTGTGTTTGCGGAAAAGGCCCACGTCGCTACTTATGAACTGCAGCATGGCCGTCGCGGTTATCGGGCAATTTGGGATCATATTATGGGTATTTCTCTGCCGGATCTGCGGCGGATCTACGATGCATTGGATGTGCATTTCGAAAAGTGGCTGGGTGAAAGCGATGCAGATCCTTATATCCCCGCAATGGTGGAGGATCTGAAGAGCCGTGGCCTGGCAGTGGAAAGCGAAGGCGCCCTGGTCATTCGCGTGGCGGAGGAAACAGATAAGAAAGAAGTGCCTCCCTGCATTTTGATCAAGTCTGACGGCTCTGCCATCTATGCCACCACCGATTTGGCAACTATGGTACAGCGTATGCGGGATTGGCAGCCGGATAAGATGCTCTATGTAACCGATAAGCGGCAGGCACTGCACTTTGAGCAGGTGTTCCGCGCAGCAAAGAAGAGCGGTATCGTCAAGGCAGAAACCGAACTGGAGCACGTGGGTCACGGCACTATGAACGGTGCTGACGGCAAGCCTTTCAAGACCCGTGACGGCGGTGTTCTGCGTCTGGAGCAGTTGATCGCAGATATGACCGCTTTTGTCCGCAGCAAAGTTGTGGAAAACAAAATCGTGGAAGAAGATCAGGTGGAGGTTACCACG
This sequence comes from Faecousia sp., assembly GCA_045540035.1. Taxonomy (GTDB): domain Bacteria; phylum Bacillota; class Clostridia; order Oscillospirales; family Oscillospiraceae; genus Faecousia. The sequence continues at coordinate 17,891 of JAZQGL010000084.1, read as the reverse complement.
GCAAAGATCGCATTGGCTGCGCTGAAGTACGGCGATCTGTCCAATCAGCCTACCAAGGATTATAACTTTGACCTGGAGCGTTTTGCCGCCTTTGAGGGCAACACCGGTCCTTACATCCTTTATACCATCGTCCGTATCAAGTCCATTCTGGCAAAGTACGGCGCTTGGGAAGATCTGACGATCCAGCCTGCAGCCAATGTTTATGCCAAGGATCTGGGTCTGACCATTACCAAACTGGGTCCCACTTTGGAGGCTGCGCTGAAAACATCTTCTCCCAATCAGATCTGTGCCTATATCTACGAACTTGCAGGCGCGGTGAATAAATTCTACCACGAGACCCGCATTCTCACCGAGGAGAACAAGGATCTGCAGAAGGGCTATATTGCTCTGATCGCTCTGGCAAAAAGTGTGCTGGAGACCTGCGTCGATCTGCTGGGCTTCTCCGCACCGGATAAGATGTAATAAAAAAGATCAGCCTGCTGAAGTATCAGCAGGCTGATTTGCTTATCGGGGGCGCAGTTCCCAAAAGGCGACGGCGCTGGCGGCGGCAACATTCAAAGAGTCTACGCCGTGATACATCGGGATCTTTACGGTGTAGTCGCATTGGGCAATGGCGGCGTCGGTAAGTCCTTCGCCCTCTGTGCCCAAAAGAACTGCCAAACGGTTTTCCTGCTGCAAACGGGGATCGTCAATGGAGATGGTATCATCTTTCAGCGCCATAGCGGCAGTTTTAAAGCCCAGTTCCCGCAAATAGCCGATAGGTCTGTCCAGAAATGCCCAAGGCACTTGAAATACCGTGCCCATACTGACACGGACAGACCGGCGGTACAGCGGATCGCTGCAACCTGGGGTCAGCAGAACGGCATCCATTCCCAGCGCCGCGGCGCTTCGGAAGATCGCACCCAGATTGGTGGGGTTGACCACATCTTCCAGTACGGCGATCCGGCGGGTGTTTTGTACGACCGCTTCCGGGCTTTTTAATATGGGTCGCTCCATTGCGCACAGCAATCCCCGGGTCAGTTTATAGCCGGTCAGTTGCGCCAGAACGGCGTTTTCGCCTATGTACACCGGTACATCACCGCACCGGTCTATGATCTCGGATGTTTCGCCGCCTAAGTTGCTTTTCTCCACCAAAACGGACACCGGCTTGCATCCGGCATCCAGGGCTCTTGCGATGACCTTAGGGCTTTCAGCGATAAAAAGGCCGGTTTTCGGTCCGGGGGTCTGGGCAAGTTGGGCTTCTGTGAGCCGGGCATACACATCCAGCCGGGGATCACGGAAATCCAGCACCTCAATAAAATTTGCCATATTATACTCCTTGTACTTCTATCAGTTCCAAAACGGATTGTCCCCGGGCGGTCAGAGCCATGCTGCCGTGGACGGGATATCCTGCATAAGCGTCCATAGACAGGTTCGTCAAGGGCTTGCTGTAATCCAGATCGATCAGACCTTTTTTCTCCAAAAGTTGCAGGATCAGGCTGTACTCCTGGGTGCTGTAGTCCTGATCTTCCAGAAAGACGGGAGTCATATCGTCTTGTTTTCTCGCCACGGGCAAGAAGGGGATCTGCCCCAGTTTCATAAGCATTGCCACCTCCGGCTGGGTCAAAACCAATTCCTTGGCGCAGCCGCCGCAACTGCCGCAATTTCCGTTGCAGGAATGTTCCATAAATGTCACCTTTGCACTTGTTATTTTGGTATCAAAAATGTATAATGTAGATATATCATACCGCAAAGGAGTTTGCAATATGTCTGTTATTAAAATTACAAAAGATAATTTTGAAGAAAAAGTTTTGAAAAGTCAGGAAAAGGTGCTGTTGGATTTTTGGGCGACCTGGTGTGGCCCTTGCAAAATGATCGCGCCGATCCTGGACGAGATCGCAGAGGAAAATGAGTGGCTGACCATCGCTAAGATCGATGTGGACGAGCAGCCGGAACTGGCGATCAAGTTTGGCGTAGCCAGTATTCCCACTTTGATCGTAATGGAAAATGGAGAGCAGGTAGCAAGACAGATCGGCTACCGTCCTAAGGAAGATGTTTTAAAACTGCTGAAAGATTAATGATGAACCCTCCCGGATCCCGGGAGGGTTTGCTATTTATTCTACAGTGATCAGGTTGTATTCCCGGCTGCCCAGACCAAGGGCGGCAGCGGTTTCGATGGTGTGAATGCCGTTGCGGCTTTCAATGCGCTCGATCAGATGGTCCTTGCCGGGATCGTTACTGGCATACACCAGATCCACACAAGCCTGATCAATGGCCACCGGATCGGTGGAGATCAGGATGCCGATATCCTGCATACAGGGATCTTCCGCAATGCGGCAGCAGTCGCAATCCACGCTCATATTCTTCATCACATTGATGTAGATCAGATTGTCCTTGAAAACATTCATCACAGAGCCGGCGGCCTCAGCCATCGCCTCCAGGAAACAATCGTGGTCGCCTTTGAGGAATACGGCAGCGTCGCCTACGCCGTGGATGTGTTTTTTGCCATAGGAGGAGGCAAAGCCGATGGAAAGTTGTTTCAGTGCGCCGCCATAGCCACCCATAGGGTGACCTTTGAAATGGGACAGCACCAGGCAACTGTCATAATTGACCATATCCTTACCAACATAGTTCTTTTGAATGCGCTTGCCGTTGGGTACATCCAGTTCCAGATCCGGGCCTTCGCTGTCCAGAATATCCAGGGTAAACAGCGCGCTCCAGCCGTGTTTGCGGAAAGTCTCTCTGTGGTGTTCGGTGGTGTCACGGCCGCCTTCGTAGGCGGTGTTACACTCAACGGCAATGCCGCCGACATAGTCGATCACCGGTTTCCAGAATTCCGGTCTCAGGAAATTCTGATTGCCCGGCTCACCGGAATGGACCTTTACAGCCACTTTTCCGGGCAGTTCCTTTCCCAGGATTTTATACAAATTCAGAACATTTTCGGGGGTAATGGTAGGGGAAAAGTAAACATTCGGCAGCATAACGGTTCTCCTTTGCTTTTTTCTTTATTATATCGAAAAAATTTGTCTCTTGCAACTTTTTTATGCAGTTGCAAAAATGAAAAAGGTGTGCTATAGTGATTTTATCCAAAACTAAGGAGGAATTTTTTTATGGCAAATAAATATGCTGGTACCCAGACAGAAAAGAACCTGGAAGCTGCATTCGCAGGCGAATCCATGGCAAGAAATAAGTATACCTATTTTGCATCCAAGGCTAAGAAAGAAGGCTTTGAGCAGATCGCTGCGCTGTTCCTGAAGACTGCTGACAACGAAAAAGAGCACGCAAAATTGTGGTTCAAGGAACTGGAGGGCATTGGTGATACTGCCCAGAACCTGTTGGAGGCCGCCCAGGGTGAGAACTATGAGTGGACCGATATGTACGCCGGTTTCGCTGAGACCGCTGAGAAGGAAGGCTTCCCCGAACTGGCAGCCAAGTTCCGCCTGGTTGCAGCCATTGAGAAGCACCACGAGGAGCGTTACCGCGCACTGCTGAAGAATGTGGAGACCGCAAAGGTCTTTGAGAAGAGTGAAGTCAAGGTTTGGGAGTGCCGTAACTGCGGTCACCTGGTGGTAGGCACCAAGGCACCTGAACTGTGCCCCACTTGCGCCCATCCCCAGAGTTACTTTGAAGTTCACGCTGAGAACTACTAATCAAAAGCAAACCCTCCGGATTTCGGTCCGGAGGGTTCTTATATCCATTCAGGGCTGGCAGAAAACTGTTTTTCGCCGCCGTTCCAGGGAATCGTAATACAGCAGGAAAAGAGCAGCGGTGCAGTATATGCATCCCGGGCGCCGTATTTGTGGTCGCCCACAAGGGGATAGCCCCGGCTGGCGAACTGGACCCGGATCTGATGGGATCTGCCGGTGTGCAGCCGGATACGGACGAGGGAGGTTTCGCCCTCTTGCAGCCGGACAAATTCCAATCGTGCAGGTTTTACACCGGCGCGCTGCCGTTTGACCACATACACTTTATTTTTGCGGCTGTCTTTGAACAAAAGATCCTGCCAATCACCGTTTTCCGGTGGCGTACCGTGGACCATCGCCACATATTCTTTTACCATACGGCCTTCCTGAATATCCCGGGACAGCCGGGCGGCTGCGGCTTTGTTTCTTGCGTAGAGCATAACGCCGCCTACATTTTTGTCCAGCCGGTGCAAGGTGAAGATCTCGCCGCCGAGGGCATCTTTCAATGCTTGCGGCAGTTCGTGTTCCGAATCCAGTCCCACGGGCTTGACGCAGGCAACAATATCTTTATCAGAATATAAAATCTCCACAGCCACACCTCCTTTTTTCATCAGTATAACAGAAACAAAGGAAATATCCAAGTGATCATTGCAACTTTCTGAAAAAAGAGTATAATAGGGGCGGAGGGATCAATTATGACCACGAAGGATTATCAGCGGAAATCTCCGCTTGCTATATTTCTGAGTTATTTTAAGCGCCACAGGAAACTGTTTTTGGTGGATGTTTTGTGCGCTGTTTTGGTGGCGGCGGTGGATCTGGCATTTCCGCTGGTGACCCGCAGCGCCCTTTACAATATGCTGCCCAACAAAATGTTTGCGCTGTTCTTTACGGTGATCGGCGCGTTGATCGGTTGTTATGTGCTGCGATCTGTTTTTCTTTACATTATTGCCTATATCGGACACACTTTCGGTATCCGGGTAGAGGCGGATATCCGGGCAGATCTTTTTAAGCATATGCAATCTATGAGTTATGACTTTTATGACCGCAACCGCACCGGTCACCTGATGAGCCGGCTGACGGCAGATCTTTTCGAGGTGACGGAACTGGCCCACCACGGTCCGGAGGATCTGCTGACCTCCACATTGACCATACTCGGTGCGTTGGTGGTGATGGGTACGATCCAATGGCGGCTGGCGCTGGTGGTGGGTTTGATGATCCCCATTTTCCTGGTGGTGGTTATGCTGATGCGTGGCGGTATGGATAAGGCCGCTGTCAAAGTCAAGGAAAAGACCGGCCACATCAATACTGAGATCGAGTCCGGAATTTCCGGCTTCCGTACTGCCAAGGCCTTTGCCAATGAGGAACTTGAGAACAAGCGCTTCAATGCAGCAAACGAGATCTATAAGACATCCAAACGGATGTTTCACAAGGCAATGGGCCGGTTTGTGGGCTCTATGGAGTTTTTCCTCTGCAGCCTGAATGTGGTGGTTATTGGCTACGGTGGCTACCTGGTTATGAAAGAGGCAATGGATTACCGGGATCTGTTGACATTTACGCTGTACGTTTCCGCGTTTATTGCGCCGGTGCGAAAACTCTCCAACTTTATGGAAATGTTCTCCAGCGGTTTTGCGGGACTCAACCGTTTTGTGGAACTGATGCGCACAGAACCGGGTCTGCAGGATAAGGAAAATGCGCCGGACCTGCAGAATGTAAAGGGTCATATCTGTGTGAAAGATGTGTCCTTTGCCTATGACGGCGATCTGGCGGTGCTGGAAAATGTGAGCCTGGACATTGCCCCCGGAGAGACACTGGCTATCGTCGGTCCTTCCGGTGGCGGCAAAACGACGCTGTGCCGGCTGATCCCCCGGTTTTATGATGTGACGGGAGGCAGCATTACCATTGACGGTCAGGATGTGCGGGATGTGACCCAACGTTCCATTCACGAAAATATCGGCATCGTGCAGCAGGATGTATTTCTGTTTGCCGATACAATTTTGGAAAACATTCGTTATGGCAGACCCGATGCCACGGAAGATGAGGTCATCGCCGCTGCAAAGAAAGCGGAGATCTACGATGATATAATGGCGATGCCGGAGGGCTTTGCCACTTATGTAGGCGAAAGGGGAACGCTGTTGTCCGGCGGACAGAAACAGCGGGTGGCTATCGCCCGGATCTTTTTGAAAAACCCGCCGATCCTGATTTTGGATGAGGCGACCTCTGCGTTGGATAGTGTGACGGAAGCCAAGATCCAGCGGGCATTTGACGCGCTGGCCCAGGGCAGAACCACACTGATCATTGCCCACCGGCTGTCCACCATACGCAATGCAGACCGTATCGTATCTGTTGCAGACGGCGTGATCACCGAATGCGGCAGCCACACGGAACTTCTTGCCCGGGACGGTATCTATGCACAACTCTACAAGACCCAAACCGGGCTGAAATAAGCAGCAAAAAGCGGCAGACACGAAAGTGTCTGCCGCTTATTTTTGTACATTGTGTTATTTCTTGTCAAACAAAGCACGGCGCTGGGTAGAGTGACGCATCATTTTTCGCATACCGTCAATGTCTTCGGTTTCCAGCATTGTCTTCAGTTCGTTGAATTTATTGATAAACATATTCATTTGCTCTAAAAGAGCAGACTTGTTTGCCACAAACAACTCGCTCCACATCAGATCGTTAATACGGGCAATGCGGGTAAGATCCCGGAAAGAGTCACCCGTAAACTTCTCCATATTCTCCTTGTCATTGCAAGTCATCAGGGTGACGGCAATGCAGTGGGTGAGTTGGGAAAGAAAACCAATCATTTCATCGTGTTCTTCAGGGGAGAGGGTAGTGACATTGGAAAAGCCGAGAAGGCGTCCAAGTTCTATGCAGGTTTGGATTGCCTCCGGCATATTTTTGTCTGTGGGCGTTACGATGTAGTTAGCGCCGATGAAAAGGGTATCTGTGCTGTTTTCAACACCGGAAACTTCCCGTCCTGCCATAGGGTGGGCAGCAATAAACTCCACATCGGAGCGCAAGATCTCTTGTATTTTATACACGATACTGCCTTTTACACCGGTAACATCGGTGATCAGCGCGCCGCTTTTGAGAAGGTGCTGATTTTGGGTGATCCACTCCACAAATACGTGGGGGTACAGCGCGAAAATCACAAGGTCGGCATCGCCTATGATCCCGGCATCCGGTTCTGTAGAGCCTACATCGATGATACCCTCCCGAATCGCATAATCAATGGAGGATTGCTCTTTGGTAATGGCGCTGATATGAAAGCCAAAACGCTTTAAAACTCTTGCGTAACTGCCGCCTAAAAGACCCAGACCTACGATCAGTATTTTTTTGCTTACATCTACGATCATTTTGTTTCAACCTCTGCTCCCAGTTGTTGTATATCCCTGAAAAATCCGGGATAACTCTTGGCGACTGCCTCGACACCGTCGATCACGCCGCCAATTTTGGAAAGGATCACCGACATCGCCATTACGATACGGTGGTCGTTATGTCCGTTTATGGTTTTCCCCGTGTTGTGCAGTTTTTGCTTCGGCACGGTTATGGTGTTGTTTCCAAATTGCAGACCGCCGCCAAGTTTTGCAAGTTCTTCGTGCATAGCAGCGCCCCGGTCGCTTTCTTTGACTTTCAGCCGATCCGTTCCCGTAAAGGTTGCGCCGTTTTTTAAAGCAGCCAGAGCAAACAACACGGGACCAAGGTCAGGACAGTCAGAAATATCCAAGGTGGGACAGCCCCCGGAAATGGCTTCAAAATATGCGCCATAAACCTTATCGCCCTGCAAACTGCAGGGATTCAGGTTTTTGATTTCAATATCCGAGCCCAGATGATTAAAGGCATCCAGAAAAGCCGCGTTGGAGTAATCTCCCTCGATTTTTCCGGACCAGACAACGGGTGTTGATCTTTTAATTTCTATCTTGTATTCCTCCGTAAATGCGATATGGAAACCGAAGGATTGCAGCGCCGAGATCGTCAGGTCGATATAGGATCTGCTCTCGAAGGGGGGAATGATTTCGATAGAGGCATCTTCGCTCAGATACACCAGAGCAAAAATCAGACCGGTAATAAACTGGCTGCTGATGTGGCCGCGGACTTTGTAGTTGCCGCTTTTCAGATCGCCGCAGACAGTTATGGAATGCGGATCTTTTTGAAAAGTGAAACCCTTTTCTCGGCAGAGTTCTTCGTAAACATCCAAAGGTCTTTCCAGCAGGCGTTTGCTTCCTTGCAGCGTAACCGGCTTGTTCAAACACAAAGCAAGGGGAACAAAGAACCGAAGGGTACTGCCACTTTCCCTGCAGTTCAGCAGGGGACTTCCGACCTTCATAAAGTTTTTAGGGTCGACAGTGACCTGATCTTTGTCGGTGGTGATGTCAACGCCCAATGCCTTCAGACAATCCATACTGGCAAGGATATCCTCGCTGTAATCGATGCCTGAAAGCACACATATTTGCCCCGACAACGCCGCACCGATCAGATATCTGTGAGCCATACTCTTTGAGGGAGGGGCTTCGATTGTACCGTGGAGTTTACACGGGGTAAAGGTTGCAATCATTTTTAACCTCCGCCAAGAAATCTATCGCTTCCAGGTAACCGTCCGTTCCGTGACCTGAGATGGTCTTAACGCAGGCCAGCCGGACATAACTTACCTGACGGAAATCTTCCCGGTCTTCCACTTTGGAAATATGCACTTCCACCGTGGGAATGCTGACCGACTTAACAGCATCCAGAATGGCAATGCTTGTGTGGGTATAAGCGCCGGGATTGATCACGATTCCGTCGGCGTTGCCGTATGCATTTTGGATCGCATCCACAAGATCGCCTTCGTGGTTGGATTGGAAACATTCCACATCAATGCATTTTTCGTCGCAATGGCGCCGGATCTTTGCAACCAGATCATTATAAGTCTCTTTGCCGTAATGGTCAGGCTCCCGGATGCCCAGCATATTGAGATTAGGTCCGTTAATCACAAGAATTTTCATTGTATCAGTTCCGTCCGTTTCGCCAAAATGTATTCTGCTTCCGCTTCGGGTGTTTCCATATCGGGAACGATTGCGTCAGCAGTTTCCTGATAGATGCCGCGTCTTTCAGCATAAAGTTTTGCAAGTTTATCATCGGTGTCAGAAAGGGGTCTGTCATCGGTGGCGTGAAGTCTTGAAAGGGCTGCGTCGATAAAGAACAGTTTGCCGTTTTGTTTCAGGCAGCGTACATTTTCTTTTCTTAAGATCGCTCCGCCGCCGGTGGATATGATTTGGGAACTTTTTGCGGACACATCGCGGATCACGGAAGATTCCAGATCGCGGAAGCAGGTCTCGCCTTTGCTGGAAATGAGTTGCCTGATCGTACAACCGCACCGCTTTTCAATTTCGGAATCGGTGTCGACAAAGGTATATCCGTCGATATTAAGCAGTTTGCCAACGGTGCTTTTTCCGCTGCCGGGCATTCCCGTCAGAACGATGTTTTCTTTCGATGCAAGCACAGAGGCAAACACCTTATCGGCGGTTTCCTGAGAAATTTTAGTGTCTATGAATTTTTCCACAGCCACGACCGCCTGCATCACCAGCATATACAGACCGCCTTCGGCCTGGATACCCTTTGCTTTGGCGTCCAGAACAAGATTGGTGCAAAGGGGATTGTATACCGCATCGATCACGCCTTCCAGCCGGGAAAAGGGAGCAATGTCGATGGGCTTCGATCCCAGATCCGGATACATTCCCGCAGGGGTCGTGTTGATGATCACATTTGCATCTGCGTGAATGGTTGTGGCTTCTTCGTAGGTGATGACGCCGTCGGCTTTTTTTCTGCTGACCGTGAGGATCTCACAAGCGCCAAGATCAGACGCAACCACCCGGGCGGTCTTGCTTGTCCCGCCGGTACCGAGGATCAGTACCTTTTTACCTTGCAGGGATAATCCTACCCGGTGGATCAGCGCTTTCATTCCGTGGTAATCAGTGTTGTAGCCGTAGAGTTTTCCGTCTCTGTTGACGATGGTGTTTACTGCGCCGATGCGTTTGGCAATATCACTGACAGCGTCAAGATAGGGGATGACCGTCTGTTTGTAAGGAATGGTTACATTGATTGCCGCAAAATCCTTGCGGTCAAAGAACGGTCCGACCTCTTCCTCTGCCAACTCGATCAGTTCATAATCATAGTCAGCCAGACCTTTATGAATTTCTCTGGAGAAACTGTGGGTCAGTTTCTTGCCTATGCATCCGTACTTTTTCATACTGTTACCTGCTTAAACTTATTTCAGCCAATCTGTGCCAAACCGCATTGCCAGCGCATCGCACAGCACAATGGCTGCCGCCGCGTCCTGCACCACTCTCGCTCTGTGGACAATGGCGGGATCGTGTCTGCCCTTGGGCTGAAGGACGGTTTCGGTCATTGTTTTAAAGTCTACAGTTTCCTGAGACTTGAAGATCGTGGGGGTAGGCTTGATGGCGGTGCGGAAGACAATGGGCATTCCGTTCGTAATACCGCCGTTGATGCCGCCGTTATGGTTGGTACTTGTCACCACTTTGCCGTTTTCAATGCGCATCGGGTCATTGGCGGTGCTGCCCCGCATATCTGCGATGGCAAAGCCTGCGCCAAATTCAATGCCTTTAACGGCAGGAATGGCGAACATCATATGCGACAGCATACTTTCAACCGTGTCAAACCATGGTTCGCCAACGCCTTCCGGCATACCCACAATTGCGGTTTCCAGAACGCCGCCTACGCTGTCGCCGTCTGCAGAAGCGCACAGAATTGCTTCGCGCATCTTTTCAGCGCTTGGCTCATCGAGCACAGCAAAGGTCTTTTGATTTAAGGTTTCGATATCGGTTTTCAGATCAGAAAAATCTCTGTCTGAAATGCCGGCGCATTTTTGAATGTGCGTGCCGATGTGGATGCCTTTTTGTGCCAGCGCGCACTTGCAAACAGCGCCTGCGGCAACAAGGGCAGCCGTAATGCGACCGCTGAAATGCCCACCGCCCCGGGAATCCTGAAAACCGTGGTATTTACACTGCGCGGTATAGTCGGCGTGGGAGGGGCGCGCAACGGTTTTCATCTGCGAATAGTCGCCGCTTTGCACATTCTCGTTGGGGATCAGTATGGTGACAGGCGTTCCGGTGGTTTTGTTTTCCACCACGCCGCTTACGATCTTGTAAGCATCCATTTCTTTTCTGGGCGTGGAGATCTTTCCGTCGGGACGGCGCAGGGTGAGCATATGTGCAATGTAACTATGATCGATTGCAATACCCGGTGCCAAGCCGTCGATCACAGCGCCGATGTATTCTCCGTGACTTTCGCCGAACAGGGTAACTGCTACACTGTTTCCAAATGTGTTTTTCATATCTTTCAACCTTTCAGGCAGGCTTTTGCCATTTCGATCACTTCAAGACATTTCATTGTCTTCAATTCAAAATGTCCCACTTCGTTTACTATGGTTACCGTCACGGTGTCGCCGTTTGCTTTTTTGTCGTGAAATGCCGCTTCGGTGATCTTATCCCAATCGTATTGCATTTGGCGGTACAAGTTGCATTTTTTTAAAACAGCCATCACTCTGGGGCGGATCGCCTCGCTGCACATAGGGAGCATTCCTAAGGCAACGCATTCGCCGTGATAAAGATGTGACATACCTTCGCTGCTTTCAATTCCGTGACCGATGGTGTGACCGAAATTGAGGATCTTCCGGAGTCCTGCCTCTTTTTCGTCCTGCTCCACCACATTTTTCTTAATATTCAGGGAGCGAATGATGATATCGTCCATATGGCTTTCGATATCCTGATTTTCAAAGATGTGGAACAGTTCCTTATCGGAAGTGAGGGACATCTTGATGGCTTCGGCGAGTCCGTTGGCGATCTGCCGTTCGGGTAGCGTGCTTAGCAGTTCGGGATCAATGAGTACTTTCTTGGGCTGATAAAACGCGCCGACGATGTTTTTGACACCGCCAAAATTGATCGCGGTCTTGCCGCCGATGGAGGAGTCGATTTGAGAAAGCAGCGTCGTGGGAATGTTGTAGAAATCAATTCCCCGCATATACGCCGAGGCTACAAAGCCGGCAAGATCACCCACAACACCGCCGCCTACAGCAACCACGCAATCCTTGCGGGAAAAGCCGCTGTCCAGCAGCGCCTGAAGGAGTTTTTCAAAGGTTGCAAGGCTTTTGGAGTCTTCGCCTGACTGCACCGTACAAATGACGCTTTCCTTACATTGCTTGGCAACGGTGTTTGCGTATTGCGCAGGCACACCGGTATCGGTGACAATGAGGACTCGTCTGTTCAAATTCAAATGTCTTCCTGCGTTTGTAAGAAGACCCCGGGCAACGATAATGTCGTAACTGTCCTGCCCCAAATTCATAGTGATCGTCATTTTCTTCACCTTATATTTCGGCATGGGGAGCAAATGTTCCCGCTACCTTGAGAATGTCGCATACCTTGCCCAATTCTTCCAGCATTTTCTGGCCGTTCTCGTTGTTTACGCTGCCGTCAATTTCAATGTAGAAATAATACTGCCAGGAGTGCTTTTTCATAGGTCTGCTGCGCAGGGCGGTCATATTGTATCCGTGTTGACCGATAATGCTGATGGCATTGGCAAGAGAACCGGCTTCATGCTTAACGGTCAGCATCAGCACGGTGCTTGTAAGAGCAGGGGAACTGGCACATACCTTGGAAAGAACGGCGAAACGCGTGGTGTTCTCTCCGCTTTTGTTGATGTTGGACTCGATGACTTTCAGACCGTACAGTTCAGCGGTTTCCAAACTGGCGATGGCACCATAGGACTTATCGTTGGTATCGGCAACAGATTTGGCGGCAAGTGCGGTGTTATTGGCTTCTTCTGTCTCAAAGCCACGCATCTTAATATAGTCGTGGCACTGACTAAGGGCTTGAGAATGGCTGGTCACCTTTTTGATGTCCTCCACGGTAGCGCCCTGCACGCCGAGAAGATTTTGATGGATCTCCAGTTCATAAATTCCGTTGATGTAAAGCGTACCGGAGAATATCAGGTCCATTGTCTGTCCGACTTCACCTGCGTAACTGTTCTCAATAGGGATAACAGCCACATCGCTTTCTCCGTTGACTACGGCGTTATATGCCGCTTTAAAATCCCGGTAGGAGACACGGTTGCTTTCCGGAAAAATCCTGCCGGCGGCGATGTGGGCAAAAGCGCCCTCTACGCCGCTGTATGCTACTTTCAGACCGTTTTGCATACGGTACTGATAAGCGCGGGATACGGACATCATGTGCTTCAGATAATCGATGTAATATCCTTTCAGCACTTCGTCCTCAATGCGGGCGGCGTTGGTCGCAATGACGGCATCCTCCCGCTTTTGGTCCAGGATCGGCAGACCGAATTCTTTTTTGTGTTCATACACCATTTCGGCGGCTCGCATTCGCTTTACAAACAGTTCCGCCATTTGCGAATCCACGTCATTTATGATGCGTCGTGCTTCTTCCAATTTATTTGCCATATTCTCTCACCTTTACAGTTTTTCAGCAATATCGAAGATCAGTTTTTCGGTCTTTTCCCATCCAAGGCAGGGATCGGTAATGGATTTGCCGAAGATGTGTTCTCCCGGACCCTGCGCGCCGTCTTCCAGGTAACTTTCGATCATAAGTCCTTTTACAAGGCGTTTGATGTCCGCATTTTGGCTGCGGCTGTAGACAATATCCTTGGCAATACGGACTTGCTCCAGATACTGCTTGCCGGAATTGTTATGGTTGGTATCTACGATCACAGAGGGATTGACCAGATTGGATTTCTCGTAGAGTTCTTTCACTCTCAGCAGATCCTCGTAATGGTAGTTGGAAACGCTTCTGCCGGTGTAGTCAATATAACCGCGCAAAATGGCGTGGGCGTAAGGATTTCCTTCGCTGACGACTTCCCAACCGCGGTAGAGGAATGTGTGGCTGGATTGGGCAGCAATGATGGAGTTCATCATAACGCTCAGATCGCCGCCGGTGGGGTTTTTCATACCTACCGGGGCTTCCAGTCCGCTGGCGGTTAGTCGGTGCTGCTGGTTTTCCACGGAACGGGCGCCGATGGCCACATAGGACAGCAGATCCGAGAGGTAACGGTAATTCTCAGGATACAGCATTTCGTCTGCACAGGTGAAACTGTAATCCCGAAGGGCGGCCAGATGCAATTCCCGGATGGCAACGATACCCTTGTACATATCGGGTTTGGCATCGGGATCGGGCTGGTGAAGCATTCCCTTGTAGCCCTGACCGTTGGTTCTGGGCTTGTTGGTGTAGATGCGGGGGATGATAACGATTTTATCAGACACCTGCTCCTGAATTTTACGGAGTCTGGAAATATACTCCAGGACCGGCTCTCTGTGGTCTGCAGAGCAGGGTCCAATGATCAGCAAAAACTTGTCGGATTCTCCGGCGAATATGGCCTTGATGGCTGCATCTCTTTCTTCTTTGACCTGCTGCATCAGCCCGGTCAGGGCGTACTCCTTTTTCACATCCATAGGGATGGGTAGTTTTCTAAGGAAATTCATTTGCATTGCTAAGATACCTCGTTTCCGTTGCTAAAAACAAAAAATCCGCATTGTCTAAGCCTTAAAAAAGCAAAACAAATGCGGACTGTCCGATATTTTGATTTCAAAGAGTTGATCTTTGATAATCACACAGTAGCCGGGCAGCCCTTCATAAAATAAAAAAAGTAAGAGTAGAACTTGCTATTCATATTCTGACTGCCTCCTTTGTGATTAGTTGTAAAAATTATACTGCGACAAAAAACAAAAGTCAACAGTTTTTCCTGATTTTTTCAAGCGGCGATTCTATTTGCCGCATATAGTGTTTTTGGGTGAAGCATTGATAGATACGAGTCCGTTTCCTACAAAGAATAAATCCCATAGTGAATGTATCATTCACTATGGGATTTGTTTGTCCGAGTTGTTTTATAGGATTTAAGTAAAAAGTGAGAAATAACAACAGTTTTTGCCTGAGCGACTTTCGGTATTTGAAACCACATAGTCAAAGTGAACCATTAGTCCCGGTTTCCTTACTGTCACTATCAAGGGGAATCTTGCCGTTCTCGCTTTCAAAGTCCCGGATACACTGACGAATCAGATGCAGAATTTGCCCGTTTCCGGAGCGTCCCTCATACTTTGCAATATAGTGGAGTTTGTAATGCAATTCCGGTTCGATCTCAATCCCCAAATGCTTGTTATTTTTGTTCCGCATAATCCACCTCAAAAATATCTTAATTTGAGTACATTTTAAGATGATTATGTGTTATACTTATCAAAGTATACTTATTATAAGTATACGAAATTTGCAAGGAGGAAATTGTTATGGCAGAATTTTGCTTGGATTGCTGGAACAAGATCAATGAAACCCACGATTCCAAATGGAGATACGCTTTTTCCTGGGATAAAGATTTGTGCGAAGAATGTGGACAGTATAAGCGTGTGATCGTTGTGGAACGGTTTTGGTCGCGGGCGCAAAGGGGGTTGGCAGAAGTAATTGAAAATATGCAAAATCAACGAAAAAAATGAAGAGGTAAAAATCACGAAAGCATTCGCGTTTAGAATTTTTGGTCCAAATGGCAAGCCCTCGGCGGCAACGCTCGTCCGCGTTGCATTTAGATGGGTTCGAGTCAGGCTCACAGTATAAAAATATGGGATACCCCGTTGGGGTATCCCATATTTTGGTGCACCTGAGCATTCTATAATCGAACCGTTTACCTCTTTTAGGCTTACGGTTTTAGTTGCTTCCTTATAATTAAACGCTATGACCAATTTGTCATCGTAGAGATATACAGCGTTTACAAAAATGTCAATCAATCTTTGTTTGTGTTCCTTCGTTTCCAAGTTCATGGCTTGAATTTGCTTCAACCATAGTATCAAGCCCTCTTTTGTGATCGTGGGCTTCTTCATCTCTTCCTTGATGAGCTTCAAATTTATCTCATCTCTTGTCTGCTCCAATTCGAGTATTCTTTGTTTCGTTGTTGAAGTGATAATGCCTTCTTCAATTGCCTTGAGTAGATTGTTCAGTGCTGTTTCCGTTTCGCTGAGCCTTTGCTTTAATAACTGAATGACAGGATTCTCTTTCTGAAAGTTTCGGAATACAATGCCGGCGATATCTTCAAGTACATTATCGCTCATCATCATTTCACGGGTGTACTTGATAACGAGGTTTTCGATCCAGTCCTTTTTGACTGTCTTTTTGTCGCATGCGTGCTTGTACTTGGCACCGTTGCATTTGTAGTAGCGATGCACGGCTCCGCTTCGGCCTGTGCCGCTCTCACCGGTCATATAACGCCCGCATTTACCGCAGAACAGCTTGGTTGTCAGTAAGTAGTCATCTTCAGCCTTGTGCCTTGCTGTGGCTCTCTTGTTCTTTTCACTTTGCACCTTGTCAAATAATGCTTGTGGTACGATCCTCGGTATGCCGTCCTTTTGGACAATATCTCGGAACTTATATTCACCGATGTACCGTCGATTCTTCAGCATATCCGTGACGATATTAATGGTGATTTTCGATCCGAGAGAAGTGGTCAACCCTTTAACATTGAGCATATCCACGATCTCTTTGATTGTCTTGCCGTTGGCGTATGCTTCAAAAGCTTGTACCACGTAGGGTGCTTTGACGGGATCCACCTCGAAGAATTGATCTTCGTTAATGGTGTACCCTATGGGGACTGTACCGCCGTTGAACTTGCATTTCAGCGCATTCTCGGTCATACCACGTCCGACCTTTTCGGCAAGCTCTGCGGAGTAGTATTCTGCCATGCCTTCCAACATTGATTCGAGCAAGATACCTTCGGCGTTTTGGGAGATCGTTTCCGTTGCTGATATTACCTTAACCGCATTCTTTTTGAGCTTTGATTTATAGGTTGCCGAATCGTAACGGTTACGGGCAAACCGGTCAAGCTTCCATACGATAACCACATTGAATTTCTGCTTTTCGCTGTCCTTGATCATCCGTTGGAATGCTGGTCGATTATCTGTCTTTGCTGACAATGCTCTGTCGATATAGGTATCAAAAATTGAGATTCCTTGCTTTTCGGCAAAAGCATAGCATTCTCGGAGCTGACCCTCAATACTTTCCTCTCGTTGACTGTCCGAGGAGTATCTTGCTCATTTCGAAACGACAGTAGATATATCATTTCAAAACGATTGTGGTCGCTGTCGCTCATAACGTGTTATATCGTGTTACGAAAAATTTTGAGAAATTCATAAAAATTTGGGCGGTGGCGGAATTGGTTTCCGTCACCGCCTTGGGTTTAGGTTGATTATCTCATCGCTTTACGTTTTTTCTGCTCGATGCAGATTACGGTAATGCCAAAGGCCGACACGATCAGCAGGATCCACCACAGCCAAAGATTGCTATTATCTCCGGTTTGAGGATTATCAGAGACAGTATTCTTGGTGTATACAGCATTTACAGTGGCGTTGTCAGTTGCCTTTTCAATGGTGGTACCCCAAGTAACAGTATAGCCATCCTTTGCAGAAACTTCGGGCATTGTAACTGCCTCGCCGTGCTTGTAGGTCAAGGTCTTGTAAACGCCGTTTTCGTCCATAAAGGTGATGGTGTATTCGTTAATGGTATACACTGCATTGATCTCGGTGTCGGCGGTGATGTTTTTGCCGTCCTTGTCCCAAGCGGGAGCAGTCTGCGTATAGCCTTCCTTTTCGGGAATAGCAGGAGCCGTTGCATCCTTACCGTGTTCCACCTCAACAGCGCTTACAGTCTCACCGTCTGCTTTATAGGTTACAGTGTACTTATTGATGGTGTAAACAGCGTTGATCTCGGTGTCGGCAGTGATATTCGTGCTCTCTTTATCCCAGGTGGGTGCAGTCTGTGTATAGCCTTCCTTTTCGGGAATATCAGGAGCTGTTGCATCCTTGCCGTGTCCAACGATCTGAGTACCAACGACAATGCCGTCCGCTTTGTAGGTAACAGTGTAGTTCTTCATCACTGTTACGGTATAGGTAGTCTTGTTGCCTGCGTGATCTTGAACCACAACAATATGCTCGGCGTTATCAGCAGGGATAAGACCGTAAGTGCCTTCTGCAAAGCCCATCGGCTCACCGTCAAGCGTCACCATCTTAATGTCATAGAACTGCTCGTCAGATTTGATAACGGTAAGATCGCCGTAATAGGTTTTTCCATTCTCAATACCTTCAAGCGTAGGTGCAATGTTGTCTAAAACAATACCGTCAGAGTTTATATACAGGGTGTTGCCTGCATTGTCGGTAATCTTGGCGTAGACAACATAGTGGTTGTTGGGATC
>JAZQGL010000083.1:0-8432 GCA_045540035.1 Faecousia sp. | reverse complement strand
GATGGACGAAAAATAATAGATTGTTAGCATATTTTGAATAAAATCGACCCATCGAGGTTCGATTTTATTGCGGACCGTCCGGAGGCCGGTCCCTACATTAATCGGCTCGATAAACGGGAATTTGAAAAACGGGGAAATATTGCAGGAAAATATTGAAATATACGGAATTATATAGTATTATGGTGGCACAAAGTTTGATTCTGTCAAATTCCAAGAAAAGAGGTAGGCAATATGCGGATCTTTGCAAAACGGGCATTGTCCTTGATGTTGGCGCTTGTGCTGTGCGTGGGGCTTTTGTCCGGCGTTACTTTCCCGGTTTCTGCCGCCACGGTGGACTATGTTTACGGCTCACCTGCGGAACTCGACAAATACTCCAATGTGATTTACAACTGGGGTACAAGAGGTGAGGTCGCGACTTTCCTGTCGCCCAATGCGGAAAAGTTTTACACGGATAACGATGTAACTTACAGCGAACTGAGCCGGTTAGCCGGTTCTTCCACAACATCTGTCTATACCAGTGAACTGTATGTTGCGCTGAAGGCGCTGGTGACGGATAACCAGACAGTCGTTACAAGTTACGACGATACCCGGTATTTGTACCGGTTTACCGACTGTCAGGGCAGCGGCATAGAAAATGACAGCATTTCCTGTTTCTATTCCGGTGCGGACATCGGTCCTGACTGGGACAGCGGCTCCACCTGGAACCGGGAGCACACCTGGCCCAACAGCAAAGGTGACAAAAACGGCAACGGCGAAAACGATATTATGATGCTGCGTCCCGCAAGCACCACCATCAACAGCAGCCGCGGCAATAAGGCTTACGGTGATGTGACCAGCACCAGTTACTATAGTCCCAACAACGAAGCCGGCGGTCAGTACGATCTGCGTGGCGACGTTGCCCGTGTGATCCTGTATGTGTATACCCGTTGGCCTTCCAACCAGACCACAGATTATATGTGGGGCGCAAGCGGCGTTATTGAGAGCAAGGAAGTGCTGCTGAAGTGGATGGAAGAAGATCCGGTTGACACCTGGGAAATGGGTCGAAATGACTCTGTGGAGTCCATCACCGGCACGAGAAATGTCTATGTTGACTATCCTGAGTTGGCATTTTTGCTGTTTAACGAGGATGTGCCTGCCACTATGCAGACACCTTCCGGCGGAGAGGATGTTGTGCCTACATATACCGTTACCGCCGTTTCCAACAATAACAGTTACGGCACGGTTTCTCTGAATGAGAATGTGATCACAGCCACACCTGCTGCCGGCTACTATGTAGACAGTTACACCGTCACCAGCGGTCAGGCAACTGTCGCGCAAGAGGGAAATGTATTCACCGTTACACCTACATCCAACTGCACGGTGCAGATCAATTTTGCAGCCACCCCGGTCCAGCCGGTGGACGCGGTGAAGGTTGCGTATCACAATGTGTATTTTGATGAGTATCTGCAGATCATGTATGCCGTATATGTCCCCGACGGCGAGACGGTAGAAGAGATCACCCTGACCGATGGCGTGAACAGTTTCTACGCTGTACCCTATACAGATGACAAACCCGTTCCTCAGTACAACGGCAAGGATTGCCAGTTGTTCGTTGCCGATACCGGCGTGTCTTTGCAGAATATGGACACCGTTGTGACCGCTGAGGTCTATGTGGACGGTGAGGTAGCGGCAACCGATACGTACAGCATTTTGCAGTATCTGCATAAGCGTCTGGTCATTGACGATCTGACCGGCAAGGCCGCCGAGAAGGCAATGTATGAAAGATTGCTGAATTTGGCAGAAAAGATGCAGGTCGTTCTCAATAACGGTGTTGTGACGGTCCACAATACCGGCTATGTGTATGTTGTTAACGGCACAGTTGACGGCACCAGAGGTGACGCTATGGTGGCGGTAGGCGAGGCTTTGTCCGGCGTGACATCCGACCTGATCCCCGGCGCAAACCAGCAGGTCACCTGGACGGTTACCACGTATAACGATGCCGGTGTTGCCGACGGTTTCCAAACTATGACCACCGAGCAGGTCCGCGCCATCGTTGTGCAGGAAAAGGTCAACTTGAAACTGGAAGCCGCCCTGAAGGGTGACGGCACAGCCGAGTCCGGCTATTATAAAGTAACAGACAGCGCAGAAATCGCTGCAGGTGGCGAATTTATTATTGGCGCAAACCACAACGATAACTGGTATGCTGTCGGCAAGACGATCTCCAACAGCAAGGCTGTGGCGGAGTCTTTGGCGGTTTCCGGCAATGCGGCTTCCGCAGATGCGCCGGTATGGACGATCACGCCGGTTGCAGGCGGCGTTACCGTTAAGGACAGCGAAACCGGTAAATATCTGACCGGCAGCACCTCTGGTACAACGGTATCTTTGGGAACGACAGAGTTTGTCTGGACGATAGAAACCGGCGCGGAAGCGGAATGCTTCTATCTGGTGGCTGGCAGTAGCACCCGTTATCTGGCGTACAGCAATACCAACAGCGTGTTCGGCTCTTACTCTGCAACAAGCGCAAATCTGAACAGCAGCACCTACCAGTTTGATCTGTGCTTCTTCAAACTGTCCGATGACACCGGCGTAGAGCCTGATCCTACTGAGCCTACAGAATGTGAGCATACCGATACCCGCATTGAGGGTAAGGTGGATGCAACCTGCACAGATGCAGGCAGCACCGGCACTACCATCTGTAACGATTGTGGTGAGACGGTGAAGGCTGCTACAGTGATCCCCGCTACCGGCGAGCACACCTATGTCGATGGCATTTGCTCCGTCTGTGGCGATGAACAACCCGTTACCGGCGAGCCCACAACGGTTAGTGTTACTATGGCTAATAATGGCTGGACAAACAGCACCAAGTATACAACACTTGCATTAGATGGGAATATCACCGCAAGTGTTACCGGAGGCGGTAATACCGGCAAGTATTACACAAGCGATAATACCTGGAGAATTTATCAGAACGAGAACCCCACATTAACAATATCTGCCGCCAGCGGAACGATTAAATCTGTAAAGATTACATATACAATTAGCAACAGCGGTACGCTTAAACTCAACGGCAGCAATGTTAAATCTAACGACGTTGTTACGGTAAATGCTGCTTCTGTCACATTCAACGTTGGCAATACCGGCAGCGCTACAAACGGACAGGTTAAGGTTACTGCTATCGAGGTCGTATATGAAGGCGGCGCAAGCGCAGCATCTCTGAGTAACTACGCTACAACACCGTTCCACTGGAGAAAGTGCTTCTGATCCGCTGATATTTCCTTTGGCTGGTTAGATACACAGTAAATACTAAGAAAAAGTGCTGCACGACCGTGCAGCACTTTTTTGCGCGATGAGTAAATAACATAAGCGGAAATGAGCAAGGGTGAACGCAGTCGTTCCTGCGTTGTAACCGTCAAATTCGCGGTTCCGGATATGTATTGTAGGGACCGGCGTCCTCGACGGTCCGAATTATTTTTCGACCCCGATGGGCGAAAAATAATAGATTGTTAGCATATTTTGAATAAAATCGACCCGTCGAGGTTCGATTTTATTACGGACCGTCCGGAGGCCGGTCCCTACATTAATCGGATCGATAAGCCGGGATTTGGCGGCGATTTTCGGCGAGAGGGTCAGGAATATGTCCGTATTCAAAAAAAGAACACCGGATATTGTCGAGGAATTTTATTGGGTTTTTCTTCTGTTTCGTGAGGTTTCTGCAACTTTTATCATTAAAATGGTCCTACAACAACCAAGGAGGACCGGCTATGCAGTGTCAGAAATTAAGGACTTATATGGAAACGGGACGGGTGGTGTTCCTGCCTGCTAAATCGATTCGACCCAACCCTGCCCAACCCCGCAAAATTTTTCGGGAGGAGGCGCTGACGGAGTTGGCGCAAAGTATCCGGCAGCACGGCATTTTGCAGCCGCTGTCTGTGCGCCGCATCGGCACATCCTATGAGTTGATCGCCGGAGAGCGGCGGTTGCGGGCGGGTATTCTGGCGGGCTTGACGGAGATCCCCTGCATTGTGATGAATATGGACGATAAGGAATCCGGTATGACAGCGCTGGTGGAAAACTTGCAGCGACAGGATCTGGATTTTATTGAGGAGGCCCGGGGGATCAGTTTGGTGATGAACCAATGGAATTTGAGTCAGGATCACGCCGCCCGGCTGCTGGGGAAAAGCCAAAGCGCCATTGCCAACAAACTGCGTCTGCTGAAACACAGCGCTCCTGTGTTGGAAAAGTTGCGGGAAAAGGGGCTGACGGAGCGCCACGCCCGGACACTTTTGCGTCTATCCACAGAGCCGGAAAAATTGCAGGCCATCGAGACGATCTCCCGACTAGGTATGAGCGTTGCCCGGACGGAGCAGTACATAGACTCTTTGTTGGCAGAAGAAAAAGAAAATCCGCCTAAGGCGGATGTGTCTGCTTTCTTAAAAAATGTCAGCCAGACCCTGACCCGGATCCAGCGCAGCGGCATTCCTGCCATCTCTGAGCGCCGGGAGACCGACAGCCAGATCGTGCTGACCATCACCATACCAAAATAACAGAATTTATAAAAATTGCCCTGCAGCGATGTAACTGCAGGGCGTATTTTAATTATCTTTGATTCTTGCTTCGATGCGGGACAGAGCATATTTCATCGATTCGTAAGTTTTCTGAGAAACTCGATCAATAAAGCCTACCTCATAAGCAGCGATCGCTTCCCGGATACGCATGACCCGCAGGGGCTTACCTTCTTCTGTTACGGTAAAAATGGGGGTGTAGCGGTAGTTTGTGATTTTGGTCTCACCGGTGATGCTGTCTTTGGTGATCTCCAGTTCCAGCACGACGGAATATTCCGTGCCGGAACGGCTGGCATCGCCGATAAAATCACCCAGAGAGTACGCCACAAAAGTACCGGCATCCGGGTCGAAGACCATCTTTTGCACATAGTGGGAGTGGGTGCCGATAATGGCATCTACGCCGTTTTCCTGCAGCAAAGAGCAGATGGAATTCTGACTTTTGCTGATGGTGTCGTTGAATTCGCTGCCCCAGTGAAGCATTGCCACGGTCAGATCCGGATTTTCTTTTTCTACCCGGTCCAAAATTGCCGTAATACCCTCGGTGTCTACCTCCTGATAGGTGGAGGAGTAGTCCTTGTAAAGCACGTTGACGCAGGATTCACTGCCTGCAGGCAGCGCCATACCGTCCATACCTTTGGTAAAGGCCACAAAAGCGATCTTTACCCCATTGACATTTCGCACTGTGTAACCTTTGCCTACCCGGGCTTCGCTGGCATTGGCATACGCGCCCAAAGGTTCCATACCGGCGCTGCGAATGCCGGAAATGGTGGAGGCAAGACCGTCCATTCCCTTATAAATAGAGTAGGAGTTGGCGATTTGTACCAGATCCACACCGGCGGCTTGCAATGCTGCAGCAAGAGACGGAGGCGCGGAGCGGTCTGTGCCGTAGGGCGCGCCGTAGAAGTTGCCTTCGAAATTCACCAGAGTAATGTCAGGATCTGCCAAAAGATAGGCAATATCCAGGAAAGTGTCGGTGTAGTCGAGATTTCCACCGCCGGAGTCGGTGACGGATTTTGTCACATTCAGGTCGCCAACGGCAGCCAGACGAACAACGGTGTCGGGCGGGGAGGTATCTACTGTGGTTTCGGAGGGGCGGGGGCTGTTACCGGCGGTGGTGACAATGATAACAGTCACAATGGCGGCGCACAAAATCACAGCCACACCGGCCAGGATCAGAATGTTCCGCTTTTGCCTTTTTTTGCGCTGCTGACGGCGCTGTTGCCGGCGTTTTTTCATTTCCTCCGGGTCGAAAGCCATAATACCCCTCCTCTCTCAAAAATCGTATTCCTATTGTACACCATTTTCCCGACTTTCACAAGGGGTAAAACAAATTCGGGATTATCGGCCCCCTACAATTCCGTTGTTTGAAACGGTGCGATATGCCGGAATTTGACTTTCGAAGCGCAAAATGGTAATATATTTCCAATGATTTTCCTGTATGGGAGGAAATGTGATGTTGTATGTATGGATGGGCTTGCTGGTAGCCGCAATTGTGGCTTTAGACCAACTTTCCAAACTGTGGGTGGTTGCCAATATTCCGCTGCACACCCAAATACCGGCGATCGAAGGGCTGTTTCACCTGACATATGTGCAGAATACCGGTGCGGCGTGGTCATCTTTTCAGGGAATGATCTGGCTGTTTGCCCTTGTGTTTGCGGTATTTACCGGATTGATCATCTGGGAGTTTTCCAAAAAGCGGATGCCCTTTACCACATTTGAGCGCTGGTGCATTGCGGCGGTATTTGCCGGCGGTCTTGGCAATATGATCGACCGGCTGCGGCTGGGCTATGTGGTGGATATGATCGAGGTGGAATTTATAAACTTTCCGGTATTCAATGTGGCGGATTGTTTTATTACCTGCGGTTGCATCGTGCTGATGGTGAGTTTGATATTTTTCAATAAGGATTTTTGGAAGGACGAGAAAAAATGACCTTGTTTGCCGATATTGCCGGGGAACGGCTGGATGCGTTCCTTGCCCGGTCCGTGGAGGGTCTGACCCGCAGCAGCGCGCAGCGTCTGCTGGAAGAAGGCTGCGTTCTGCGATGCGGAAAACCCGGCAAGAAAAACGACAAACTGAATATCGGTGATGAGATTTCTGTTACCATTCCTGAGCCTAAGGCGGTAGATATTGCGCCGAAGGAAATGCCTCTGGATATCGTGTATGAGGACGAGGATGTGTTGGTGCTGAATAAGCCAAAGGGATTGGTGGTCCACCCGGCAGCCGGGCATCAGGATGATACGCTGGTCAACGGATTGCTGTACGCAATGGGCGACAGCCTTTCCGGTATCAATGGCGAACTTCGCCCGGGCATCGTCCACCGGATCGACAAGGACACTTCCGGTCTTTTGGCTGTGGCAAAAAATGACCTTGCTCACGTGGTGCTGGCCTCCCAACTGAAAGATCACACAATGGCAAGAACTTACGAGTGTATCGTCTGTGGCGGTATGAAAGAGGATTCCGGAACGGTAGATGCCCCCATTGGACGGCATCCCAGCGACCGGAAGAAAATGTGTGTCACCCAGCGCGGAGGCAAAGATGCAGTGACCCATTGGGAAGTGGTAAAGCGCTACCGGGGATACACCCACATTCGCTGTAAACTGGAGACCGGCAGGACTCATCAGATCCGTGTCCATATGGCCCACATCGGGCATCCCATTTTGGGCGACACGGTGTACGGACGCAAAAAGCCGGAACTGGGGCAGTCCAGTCAGGTACTGCACGCAGGCGCGCTGTGTTTCAAACACCCCCGGGATCAACGACCGGTGATGGTGCTGGCACCCCTGCCGGAATATTTCACAGAAGTTTTGGAGAAACTGGAAAGGATGCTGTAAATGGGCGTTTTTGAAGATGTATTGCTGACCGTGGATTTCGACCGGACACTGACCGGTCCGGACTCTAAGATCCCCCAGAGAAATCTGGAGGCAATTGATTATTTTATGAAAAACGGCGGTGTTTTCACTGTCAACACCGGTCGCAGCACATCCACTTTCTGGAAGTATCTGGATACCCTGCCGGTAAATGCGCCTTTTTTGCTGTATAACGGCAGCGCGGCTTATGAAAAAGGGAAACTTTCCCAGTGTGTTACCATCGATCTGGATGTGTGGAAGACTATGGAAAAAGTCCACGGTCTGTTTCCGGATATGAATTTGGAGATCCAGGGTGTTAAATCCCATTATCTCATCGATCCCCAGCCGGGAATGGTGGCGCTGTATGAAAATCTGCAGTGGCGGTATAAACTGGCGGATTGGGGTGAGGATGTAGGCCCGTTTTTGAAGTTTTCTCTGTTTGGTACGCCGGAAAAGCCGGTGGTGGGCGACCTTTTTATCGGATCAGAGGAACAACTGCGCCGCTTCGACGAGGCGGAGCAGATCCTGCGGGATCTTTACGGGGAAAAAGTCGAGGTTTTCCGGGCAGCGCCCCGGATCATCGATGTCCACGCCAAAGGGGTTTCCAAAATTCGGGCTGCCCGGGATCTGCAAAAGACTTTGGGCAGAAAGATCCTGGTCTGTGTGGGCGATGCGGAGAATGATCTGACGATGCTGGACGGCGCAGACTATGCATTTTGCCCCTCTGACGGTGTGGTTGCAGACCGCTACCCCAATGTATGCCCCTGCGGCGACGGCGCGGTGGCAGATGTGATTTATAAAAAAATCCCGGAAATTCTTGGCATACAGCCTTGACATAAGGGTAATATTATGCTAAAATCGTGGGGCTGAATGTGCCAGGACGTACGCGGGTGTAGTTCAATGGTAGAACACCAGCCTTCCAAGCTGGATACGCGGGTCCGATTCCCGTCACCCGCTCCATAGAAATGCGCCAGTAGCTCAGCTGGATAGAGCAACTGCCTTCTAAGCAGTAGGTCGGGGGTTCGAGTCCCTCCTGGCGTGCCA
>JAZQGL010000082.1:0-1907 GCA_045540035.1 Faecousia sp. | reverse complement strand
CTCTCTTGGGAACATTACCTCTTCTGGGCACTTTGCTTCCCTCCTTCATATAAAAAATGATTTCATCGGTACTCGAAAGTAACTCTTTCGTTGTGCCTGGCCAGAGGTTTCTATATCATATATAAAAACGCTTTGGCAAGGCGAAGCCTTGCGAAAGGGCTTGGAACAGTTAAAATAAGTTTCGCGTCAGGATAGCAAATTACTTCTTGCCGGCCTTGGGACGCTTTGCACCGTACTTGGAGCGGGACTGCATACGGTTCTGCACACCCTGGGTATCCAGAGTACCGCGAACGATGTGGTAACGGACACCGGGAAGGTCCTTAACACGGCCGCCGCGAATCAGAACAACAGAGTGCTCCTGCAGGTTGTGGCCAACACCAGGGATATAAGCGGAAACTTCCATACCGTTGGTCAGACGCACACGGGCGATCTTACGCAGAGCGGAGTTAGGCTTCTTGGGGCTGGTGGTACGAACAGCAGTACATACGCCACGCTTCTGGGGGGAAGGTACATTGGTAGCCTTGTTCTCCAGAGTGTTCAGACCTCTCTGCAGAGCGGGAGCGGTGGACTTGTAGGTAACCTGCTTACGGCCATATCTGACGAGCTGATTAAAAGTAGGCATTCATTTTCTCCTTTCTTAAGTTCTCGCCTTTCGGCGGATATATATTCCACAGCAAGCGCTGTTGGAAACTTAACTGATGACCGCTGCTGCCGCTGCACCCACTTCGATGCCGCAGGCTTGACCCAGGTCATTCATCGACTTGACCCAGACGCATTTTACGCGGTGCTCTTTGCACATAGCCTCGAGAGGCTCGGTGATGGCCGGATCGGCATTCCGGGCTAAAAACACCCGTTTGGCAATGCCGCGATTTAAGGCTTTGCGGAGTTGTTTCGCTCCTACGATCACCTTTTCGCCGGGGTTCACTGCCAGAGAATCGCCTTTTGCGACCAGATTAACATTTTGTGTATCCATACGGAATATTATTATAATCACTTTTTCGGAAATGTCAACAAATTTCCATTAAAAAATTCAGTAATTATGCCGTTTTATCATTCCCCTGCCCCGTTTCGACCCACAATGTTCATTTGTCCGCCACCCGGAGATAAACAACCGGACAGATCGCTCTGTGGAGCGAGTTGGCAGTTGATAGTTGATAGTTGACAATTGCGTTATTTGGGGGATTGCCACAACCAGTCTGCGGACTGGTTTCGCAATGACAGAAAACGGGGCAACACAATAATTTTGCATTTTGCATTTATCATTTTGCATTATAAAAATGCCCCATCCGGGTGGATGGGGCATTTTTCATTATTCTTCGACGGTGTCGGATTCGGGCTCGTTCTCAGCCTGGATCTCGGCAACTGCCTCTTCCAGTCTGGAAGCGGGGGTCATACCGGGTTTGAAATCCCGGTATGCCATCAGGCCGGAACCGGCGGGGATCAGTTTACCAATCAGCACGTTCTCCTTCAGACCGACCAGGTGGTCGACCTTGCCCTTGATAGCAGCATCGGTCAGGACCTTGGTGGTCTCCTGGAAGGATGCGGCGGACAGGAAGGAATCCGTTGCCAGAGCGGCCTTGGTGATACCCAGCAGGATGGGCTGTGCGGTGGCCAGCTGCAGGTCGGTCTCGCCTGCGTCGATACGGGCCTGAACAGCGGCATTGGCATCCTCGAACTCGAAGGTATCGATGGTGCTGCCGGTGAGCAGTTCGGTATCGCCGGTCTCTTCAACGCGCACCTTGCGCATCATCTGACGGATGATAACCTCAATGTGCTTATCGTTGATCTCAACGCCCTGCTGACGGTACACAGCCTGAACGGACTGGACCAGATAATCCTGAACAGCCTCAACACCGGAGATGCGCAGAACATCCTGAGGATACAGTGCGCCGTCGGTGATGGGTTCG
>JAZQGL010000081.1:0-12784 GCA_045540035.1 Faecousia sp. | reverse complement strand
AGGGACCGGCCTTCGGACGGTCCGTAATAAAATCAAACCTCGATGGGTCGATTTTATTCAAAATATGCTAACAATCTATTATTTTTCGCCCATCGAGGTCGAAAAATAATTCGGACCGTCGAGGACGCCGGTCCCTACAATACATATCCGGAACCGCTAGACAAACCGGAATTTTTCTGTGCCCCTTGCCAAGTGCGCTCTTTTCCTTTATAATATTTGTATCCAAAAAGGAGGAATTCCTATGAAGAATTTTTTGAAGAACTACGGTTTTTTGATCACCATGCTCATCGGCATTGTGGCAGGCTGTATCGTCGGTGCCATCTTCCCGGCTGTCAAGGACGCAGAGGGTAATTTTGTCTCTCAGGGCGCCCGGGTATTGGAACCTTTGGGTACAGTATTTATCAATCTGATGTTCTGCATCGTTGTGCCGATGGTGTTCTGCTCCATCTGCTCTGCCATTGCCAATATGGACAGTATGAAAAAAGCAGGCAAGATTATGGGCGTCACATTGGCTACATTTTTTGTGACTGCCGGCATCGCCGCTGTCATTATGTACATCATCTGCCGTATTTTCCCGCTGGTGCAGGGTCAGTACAACGCCACCGAAGGCACAGTTGGTGACACCCTGGGATTTGCGGATATGGTCATCAATTTCTTCACCAAACCGGACTTTGTGGAACTGCTCAGCCGCCGGGCGATCCTGCCGCTGATCGTGTTCGCCATTTTATGCGGTTTCGGCATCCAGATGGCAGGCGGCAAAGAGACGATGACCGCCAAACTGCTGGCAGACATCACCAACTGCATTATGAAAGTCGTTAAGATCATCAGTTACTACGCCCCCATCGGTTTCTTTGGCTTCTTTGCCTATCTGGTAGCCACTTACGGCCCGGAACTGATCGGTGACTACGGCCGCACGCTGATCATCTACTATGTTTTGTGCTTTGCCTATATGTTCGTTTTCTTCCCCATTTATGCCCGTTTTGGCGGCGGCAAGGGCGCAATCAAAGTAATGCTGAGCAAACTTATCAAGCCTGCCGCCGTGTCTTTCGGTACTTGTTCCAGCGTTGCCACCATTCCCACCAATATGGAAGCCGCAGAGGAAACCGGTATCAGTAAGGATATCTCCGACATCGTACTGCCTCTGGGCGCAACCATGCATATGGACGGCTCTGCAATGTCTGCGATCATTAAAGTCGCATTTCTGTTCGGTATCTTCGGCAAGGATTTCGGCACCGGTGAGGCGATTTTGGCGATCATCGTGGCGGTATTCTCCTCCGTAGCAATGTCCGGCATTCCCGGCGGCGGCGGTACCGGTGAACTGGTGCTTTGCACCATCTTCTTCCCGGATCAAATGGCCATCGCCTATCCCATCGCCATTGCATTGGGCAACTTAGTAGATCCCCCGGCAACTATGGTCAATGCCGCCGGCGACTATGTGGTTAGTTTCATCGTTGCCCGTTTCGTGGACGGCAAAGATTGGCTGCAGAAAAAACTGCATTCTCAAAATAAGCAACAATAGGACAACTTTCATTTTTCTACCCACCGGAATACCTTGGAATGAGTGGCAACAACGCCACTGAAAATCAGTTCGGAGGTATTCTTATGTGCAATAACGGTTTCTTTGGCAACAACTGCTGCTGGTGGATCATCATCCTGATCCTGTTGTTTACCTGCTGCGGCGGCAACGGCGCAATGACCACCAATAACGGCTGCGGCTGTGGCTGCGACAATAACTGCGGCTGCTGCTAATTGAAAAAGAGGGCGTCCCGCAAGGGACGCCCAAATGGTACTACGAAAGCGTGAGTTTATGAATTATGTAAACTGCAAATTATGTCCCCGACAATGCGGCGTAGACCGCAGCGCCGGAAAAACCGGCTTCTGTGGTTGCCCGGATACTGCGCTGGTGGCAAAAGCGATGCTCCACAAATGGGAAGAACCTGCCCTGGCGGGCAACGGGGGCAGCGGCGCGATCTTCTTCGGCGGCTGTACCTTGGGTTGCGTTTACTGCCAAAACCGGGCAATCAGCGCAAAACCTGCCGGCACACCTATGGACAGCGCCGCTTTGCGGCAGCAAATGGAAGACCTTATCGCCCAAGGGGCGGAGAATATCGATCTGGTAACCCCCACCCAGTTTTTGCCCACGATCCTTCCTGCGCTGGAAAAACCTCTGCCGGTACCGATTATTTACAACTGCGGCGGCTACGAGCGGGCAGAAACCCTTGACAGCCTCCGGGGAAAGGTAGATATTTTCCTGCCGGATCTGAAATATGCGGATAACAAATTGGGACAAGCCCTTTCCGGCGTCAGCGACTACTTTGAAACCGCCACCGCCGCCATTCGGGCGATGGTGGACATCACCGGTCCTGCACAATGGCAGGGTGAAAAGATCGTAAAAGGCGTAATAGTCCGCCACCTGATCCTGCCCGGTCAGGTAGAAAACTCCCTGAAAGTGCTGGATTGGCTGGGAGAAACATTCCGTTCCGGGGATATCTTGGTAAGTTTAATGCGGCAGTATACCCCTATGCCCGGTATGCATCCGCCTTTTGACCGCCCTGTTACGGAAGATGAGTATCAATCGGTACTCAGTTGGATGTTCTTAAACGATCTGGAGGGCTTTACCCAGGAAGACGCCGCCGCCAGCACCGCCTTCATCCCGGACTTTTAATCATATATTATGTATGGGAGGGTCTCTACCCTCCCGCTTTTCTTTAGATTCCAATTTATCGATCCTGCGGCTCGATAAATAATGCATATTCTCCGGACGGGCTTCATAAGATGTGACAGAAATGCCGGGAGGGATCGTTATGAAGCGTTGGATATGGTTGTTGGCTGTTTTACTGGTAGTAACGGCGCTGCCTTTGCAGGCAAAGGCGGCGGATCTGGATATTCCCGCCAAAAGCGCCCTTTTGATGGATGTGGCCACCGGCACGGTGCTGTACGAGCAGGACGCCCACACCGCCCTTGCGCCTGCCAGCGTCACCAAGGTAATGACGATGCTTTTAATTATGGAAGCCATCGATCAGGGTCGTATTGGTTGGGACGATACTGTCACCGCCTCGGAAGAGGCCGCCGGAAAAGGCGGCAGCCAGATCTATCTGAAAGCCGGGGAGACCATGTCTGTAGCGGATATGGTAAAATCCATCGCCGTCAGTTCTGCCAACGATTGCGCCTGCGCTATGGCAGAGCATATTGCCGGCAGCGAGTCCGCCTTTGTAAAAATGATGAATGACCGGGCAAAGGAACTGGGAATGGAGCATACCCAATTTGTCAACTGTACCGGTCTGGACGACAGCCCCGATGCCAAAAATCACCTGACCTGCGCCTATGATATTGCCCTGATGTCCCGGCAACTTTTGAAGCACCACCCGGACATCAAAAAGTACACCACTATCTGGATGGACACGGTGCGAAACGGCACTTTCGGTCTTTCCAACACCAATAAAATGGTCCGGTTTTATAACGGCGCAACGGGCCTGAAAACCGGATTTACCGCAGCCGCGGGCTATTGCCTTTCCGCCTCGGCAGAACGGGAAGGTTTGGAACTGATCGCTGTGGTTATGGGCTGTGAAACCTCCCAAAAGCGGTTTGCCGCCTGCAAATCTATGCTGGATCACGGATTTGCCAACTACGCCCTGATCACCCCGGAAACGGAGACCACCTATTCTGTCCCGGTAAAAATGGGCAAAGCGGAATTTGTCAGCGCTGTTCCCGCCCAGAAGGACAGTTTGCTGATCGACAAAGCCCAGCGCAACACCGTCAATATCCAAGTGGAACTGGACGAGATCGTATCCGCCCCGGTGAGCAAAGGACAGCGCTTAGGAACAATGACCATCCGCGCAGGCGACCAGATCCTTGCCCAGGTGCCTATGGTGGCGCAGCAACCGGTGGAAAAACTGTCTTTCGGTGATATTTTCCGGCTGGTCATCCAGAAGATCGCAATGGCACGGTAACTTCCAGTTTATCGATCCGCAGGATCGATAAACAGTTGACAGTGGACAGTGTACAGTTGACAGTTATTGTGACCTATTGGGGTACCCGGTGTGCGCCTTGCCGACGGTGCGGCTGCGTTGCCCACCTACCCCGGCAAAGCCGACAATTTCAATCATTTTCTAAAAGAAAATACCGCAATTGTCAACTATCAACTATCAACTGTCAACTCGCTCATCAGCGCGATACACCGGATTTTGACAAAGAAAAGGCGTGTTCATCAGAACACGCCTTTTGATTTATCGATGGTCGCCTAAGTAGAACAGCGCCAGCGTGCCGGGACCGGAGTGAGAACCGATCACCGCGCCCACATAGTAGATAAACACATCTTTTACACCGTAGTCCTTCTTGACCTTCTCTGCCAAATACTGGGCATCTTCCATACAATCGCCGTGGCAGATAAACACCGTATCGTTCGCGCCGGGAATGCCGGTCTGACCCATCTTGGCAGCCAGCGCATCGATGGATGCCTTACGACCCCGGGCCTTGGATACATTGATCAGGTGACCCTCGTCATCTACGTGCAACACGGGCTTGATCTGCAGCATAGTGCCTACCAAAGCCGTTGCCGCGCTGACTCTGCCACCCCGCTTCAGGTACATCAGGTCATCTACCGTAAACCAGTGGCACAGTTTGTAGCGATACTCCTCGCACCACATAGTAAGATCATCCAGAGACAGTCCCTGATCCCGCTTTTTGCAGGCATACCACACCAGCAGACCCTGACCCAGGGACGCGCACAGCGTATCCACCACACGGATCTTTCTGTCGGGGTACTTTTCCTGCAGTTCATCGGCAGCGATCACCGCAGACTGATAAGTCGCGCTGAGACCGGAAGAGAAAGCCAGCACCAGGACATCCTCACCACCGGCCAACACCGGCTCGATGACTTGCGCCCAACCCGTAGGGTTAATGGCAGAGGTGGTTGCCTTTTCACCGTTTCGCAGACCGTCAAACATTTCTTGCAGCCAGGCTTCGGTATATTTGTTGTAAGTTTCGCCTTTGTAAACCACAGAAAGCGGAACGACTTCCAACTGGAGGTCCTTGTACATTTGCGCAGGGAAATCACAGCAGGTGTCGGTAATGATCTTGTAAGACATACGGGATACTCCTTGTTTATAAAATACTGGACAGTTGCCCAGGGTTCGTCTATAATAAAACCATAACCATTGTAGTGCATTTTCCCGGCGAAAGACAGCCATTAATGGGAGAACGGTCTTTTTGCGGACTCCCTGCGGTAGAATTATCCACTCTACCCATAGTAGAGTTGCTTTTTGGAGGCTTTATGACAAAGTTTTTGCTGCGTTTATTCGTAAAGAACAGCCACGAAACAGAAGATCCGGCAGTCCGTTCCGGTGTCGGCAAACTCTCCGGCGGCGTTGGTATTGTGTGTAACCTGCTGTTAACCGCAGGCAAACTGATCGTGGGTATTTTGTCCGGATCGGTTGCCATTACCGCCGACGCTATGAACAACCTCTCCGATACCGCCAGTTCCATAGTCACTTTGGCCGGTTTCAAACTGGCAGAAAAACCTGCTGACAGCGAACACCCCTACGGTCACGCCCGGTTTGAGTATCTGTCCGGTCTGGCGGTTGCCGCTATGATCGTGGTCATCGGCTTCGAATTGGGAAAATCATCCATTGAAAAGATCCTGCACCCCTCACCGGTGGTTTTTTCTGTACCGATGCTGTTGGTGCTGTTGGGTTCTATCGCTGTTAAACTGTGGCTGAGTCTGTTTAACCGCAAACTGGGTAAGTACATCGACTCCGCCACCCTGCTTGCCACCGCCGCCGACAGCCGTAACGATGTGATCTCCACCACCGCTGTCTTAGTCGCTGCGATCATTGAATATTTCACCAAGTGGCAAATCGACGGCATTATGGGTCTGGGCGTGGCAATTTTCATTCTCTACAGCGGCGTAATGCTGGGAAAAGATACCATCAGCCCCCTGCTGGGCGAGGCCGCCAGCCCCGAACTGCGAAAAGTGATCATTGATATCGTAAACAGCGACCCCCGGGTGCTGGGCTATCACGATCTGATGGTCCACGATTACGGTCCGGGTCAGCGCTTTGCCAGCATCCACGTAGAAATGGATCAAAAAGAAGATCCTTTACTCTGTCACGAGATCATTGACGATATCGAGCGGCTGTGTCTGGAAAAGCACAATGTCCACCTGGTGATCCACTATGACCCGGTAGTCACCGGCGATGTGGAACTGGAACAGATGCGCAGCACCGTAACCGCCATTTTGCAAAATATCGACCCGCGCCTGACGATCCACGATTTTCGTATGGTCAAAGGCAGCGGACACAGCAACCTGATATTCGACATTGCGCTGCCGCAGGATCTTTCCGGGCAGGAAAAGCAAATTCAACAGCAGTTAAATAATGCCCTGGCCGCATTGGACCAAGGCATTTTGAATACGGTCATCACATTTGACCCGGATGTATTTAATTCTTGATCTTTCCCGAAAAGAACGTGCCGCAGAAGATGCAGGCCCACAGAAAAAGGCTTAACACCCAGTGACGGCTGCAGATCATCGGTGAGGACACCCAGATCAGGATCACATAAAGTACGTTGCCCAAAGTTTCCGAGCCGGAAGTGCTGGCAATGTTGGCGATCAGGGCAGCCAAAGTCAGACCCAGAGAAATGCCGCTGATCAGCCGCAGCCGCAAAAGTCCCGGACGGCACTTTCCCCGCAATGCATCCACCAAAAGCCACACACCGGGTACAAAACTCACCACCGCCAACACGGTCATTGCTGTTGCCTGAGCGCCTTCCGGTTCAGCGATATGTCCCAGCGCAGCGCACAAAATATAGAAAAACGCCCACAGGCCGTATAAGATCTTCCGTTTCATAGTGTTCTCCTTTGCCATTTTTGTTATTGTACCCCATTGGCCACAAAAACACAAGCGGGAAAAAAGTCTGGACAGTGGAGCAAATTTTTGGTATAATAAACCAAATTCGTAAGGAAATGGAGTTGATTTCCCATGAAATGCCCGTTTTGCGGCGACCTGGAAAGCAAGGTCGTGGATTCCCGCCACTCCGAGGACAATTTGAGCATTCGCCGTCGCCGTGAGTGTCTTGCCTGCCAGCGCCGGTTCACTACATACGAGATCGTGGAGAGTCTGCCTATCATCGTTATCAAGCGTGACGGCTCCCGTCAGGGCTTCGACCGGAACAAAATTATGCAGAGTATGGTCCGCGCTTTTGATAAGCGGCAGGTGGCCGCCGCCGATCTGGACCGGATCACCACCGAGATCGAGCAGACCATTCAGAACTCTCTGGAGCGGGAGGTCAGCACCGATCGTATCGGTGAAATGGTTATGGAACGCATCAAGCCTCTTGACGAAGTGGCTTACATCCGTTTTGCATCCGTTTACCGCCGTTTCCAGGATGTAAACGGTTTTATCCAGGAGATCAACTCGTTCCTGGAAGAGAAATAAGGTGTAATTTATGGATCAGTTGCTGTCTTTTTTCAAAGAATTTGATATTGCAAATTTCCTGCCGGAAAGCGAGGCTTTTTTCAGTTCTCTGCGGGCGGATATGGCACTGATCGTATTGATCGGACCTCTGCTTTTGCTGGTTTTGGGCGCCTGGTACTATTTTCTGCCCCGCCCTGAGGCAGGGGACGCCTTGGGTTTCCGGGGACTTCGCAAGATCGAAGATACAAAAACCTGGCTTCACGCCCAAAAGTTGGCAGGTCTGGGTTATGGCATTCTGGGTCTGGCGCTTTTCGTAATTTTCGGCGTATTGTGTCTGTTTTTCGGCGCTATGTCACCGGATACTGTGGCTACCTGCGCCTTTATTTGTGTGATCATTGAGTTGATCCTGACTTTGATCGTCTGGATCGGCATCCAAATATTGCTCCAAAAGGAAAGCAAATAAGAAAAGCATTATCTCCCTCTGCAGACCATACCGGTCTGCAGAGGGTTTGCTTTTGTTCCCGCCAACAGCAAAAACGCCGTGTACCGAAAGGCAACACGGCGTTTTTATGAAACATTAAGAGAAATCTCAATTCCCACTACGCCAAATTTCTTCTGCTGTTCGGAAGAATAATAGGCAAGCATATCTTCGGGCTTTGCATCGGCGATATCTTCTTCCGTATAGCCGCATTTCAGCAAAGGCAGGGCATCGTAAAGTTCTGCAAAACTTGCAAATCGGTGTAATTTTTTCACCCTTGTTTCCATTGTTTCCCCGGTGGAATTGTTGGTAAAAACAATGGTGTCGCCCGGCTTGATCCTCTGCCGCTTTTCGTCAAACAGCCGCAGTTCAATGGTCTTTTTTCCGCTTTTGATCATCGCAAAAGGCTCGGGATTCAAATTCATGTGGTGGGATGCTTTTGCATCATCGGTGGCATTAAACATCATGGTTCTCCTTGTTGCATTTTCGTTATTGTCTGCACAAGCAGACAATAGATTCATCTGTTCTCCCTTTAGTTAGGGAGTCTACCAAGGTGTTTGATATATCGAAATTATTTCTTTCTCTTAAATGTGTTTCATTTGCCGAGATTAAACAGGGATGCAATGTGCTTTCCCATCTCATCCTCAAGGTCTTTCGCATCCGGTTCTGCCACATAGTCTAAATCGTGGTCATCAAGATAAAGGTAATACAGCGTGGAGTTTTCTCTATCAATACCAATCATATATATTCTCTTAGGAAAATCATCTTTTTCTCCTGCGGTTACAACCTTAAAAAAGATTCCTTCGTAATAAAACTCAGGTGCGGCAACAAGGTAATAGCCATCGTAGCCAATAACAGGCTCTTTCAAAAACTGATGCGAGTCTATATAAGCCTTGTAGTCTGACTCGCATAGTTCAAGACTATCGTATTTTACGATTGCAGTGATAGACTGATAAAAGAAAAATCCAGCCCCAACCTTGCCGACAAATCGAACATTCTGCTCATTAAATTCGTTGTACTTTGGGAAATTACTAAAATCGGTTCCCATATCATCTGCACACTGGTTGAAGTCAGTTTCATTTTCAATCGTATAGTAATTCACACTTGTTGGAATCCCCATAAGGCCTAAAACAAAAGTAAAGGGATTGCATAGTGCTATGATCACGATTATGTTCACCAGTGCAGAAAGCCATTTACGCTTAATGTGCATGTTAAACAAGAGCATTAAAATGAAAACAACAATACAAACACCAATAACAAGAAACTCACGGTATGGAGTATAACTTCCATAAAGATATGGCGTTTTTCCTTTCATTAAAAATCCGTCAATTATCGTAATAATTGCCAAAAACGAAAAAAACGCTAAAGCAAGACCAATCAGTATAACTGCTACAATTTTGATAGGAGAAAGTTTAACGTCTCTATTCATAGTTACCCTCCTTTGTAATTATGTACCTAGTTTCTTCGGTTTTGTTTTGCAGTATAATGATCTATTTACCCTACTCCCCGCAGGGCATATCGATCCGCAAAGCGGAATATCGAGCGCGGTAGCGCATATCACAAATTCCGCCAGGAATTTATATCGCCGAATCAATCGTGTGTCAAACACACGATTGATTCTACGTGGGCGCATCTTGGAAACAAGTCAGCCGCTTGCGCATTTTTCAGCGAAAATCCGCGCTCTTTCAGCAAGGCCACATCGCGAGCCAGCGTTGCCGGATCGCAGGAAACATAGACGATCCTCCGGGGGGACATACGATCCAGCGCCTCGATGGTGTCCGCATTTAGGCCCTTTCGGGGCGGATCCACCACCACCACATCCGGGCGAATGCCTTTTTCTTCCAGTTCCAGCGCCGCTTTTCCTGCGTCACCGCAGAAAAACTCCGCATTTTCAATGCCGTTGCGTACCGCGTTTTCCCTGGCATCCTGCACTGCCTGCTCCACTACCTCGACGCCAATGACCTTGCCGGCGGCCTTTGCCATTGCCAGGGTGATGGTGCCGACGCCGCAGTAAAGGTCCAAAACGAGGTCATTTTTTGTGATCTCCGCCTGAGAGATCGCCGCATCGTAAAGCCGCTGCGCCTGATAGTGATTTACCTGATAAAAAGACCGGGGAGACAGCCGGAAATTCAGCCCGCAAAGTGTATCTTCGATATACCCCGGACCGTACAGATTGATAAATTCGTCGCCCAGAATGGTATTGCCGGGCTTGGTATTCACCGACAGCACCAGCGAGGTAAAACCGGGCACTGCCTGCAGCCGGCGGATCAGATCTTCCGTATGGGGCAGTTTTCTGCCGTTTACGACCAGACACACCAGCACCTGCCCGGACACAGCGCCCCGGCGGACATAAATATGCCGCAAAAGACCCTTGTGATCTGCCTCATCATAGGCAGAAATACGGTAGCGGTTTACATAATCCACCACAATTTTCTTCACATCATCCGCCGCTTCCGGCAGGATCAGGCAACGGTCATTCTCCACGACCTGATGAGTTCCCGCCCGGAAAAAGCCTGCGTAAACCCGGTTTTTCTTGCTGGAAACCGGATACTGCGCCTTGTTTCGGTAGCCGTAGCAAGTCGGTGCGGACAAGATCGGCACTTGCTCTAAATTCTCGCCGCCAATGCGCGCAAGCGCCTGCCGTACCCGGTCTGCCTTCAGCCGGGATTCTTCCTCGTAGTCCATATGCCAGAAATCGCAACCGCCGCAGAGTTTGGCGACGGGACATTCCCGGTTGACCCGGTGAGGAGACTTTTCCAAAAGTTCCGTGATCTTGCCGGCAGCCCAGGTTTTTTGCGCTTTTTCTATGCGCACAAGGCATTTTTCCCCCACGATGGCATTGGGGATAAACACCGCGCAGCCCTCGATCCTGGCAACGCCCTGACCCTCTGCGGTATAATCGGAGATCACCGCTTCATAGATTTTATTCTTTTCCAGCATCGGCGTCCTCCAAGATCATTTCCATACCGATTTTCTGCACTTTCATACCCAGTTTTTCATAGAATTTCTGGGCGCTGCCCTCAAAATTCCAAACATTTAAGGTCACACTGTGGCAGCCCCGCATTTTGGCATAGCGCACTGCGTTTTCGTACAGCGCCTTGCCGATCTGCTGTCCCCGGCAACTTTCGTCTACGCACAGATCGTCGATGTAAAGTTCCGTGTAATCCTTGATCACCGGGTCTTCCTTATGTTCTTTGATAATGCAAAAACAGTAACCCACAACCTTTTTGTCTTCCACAGCCACAAAAATCGGTGTTTTAAAAGATTCCAGCATAGCAATGACCTGAGAAGGTCCGTATTTTTGCGCGTGATCCCGGAAAATATCCGGCCGTCCGTCGTGGTGGACCTGTCCCACTTGCCGCAACAGGGCAATAATACCCGGGGTATCTTCAATTTCAGCAAAGCGAATTTCCATAATGAACCTCCTGCTGTTTTTTATTATCATAGCACAAAATATTTTTTTGGTAAAGGACTATCTCCACAATACAAGATGTTGTGTCTGTTCCGAAAAACAACCCCAATTTCCCGAAAAAGCCCTTGGAAAATGGGGATTTTTTCCGCAAAACGCCTTGACATTCCAACCAAATACCTATATAATACACTGGTCTGCGAATGCAGACAAATCCTTGCTCCCGATGCATTCGGGGGCCAAAAGTCCAAAAGGAGGTGCAAACAACATGGCTAAGATCACCGGTAAGTACGAGGTGCTTTACATCCTGGATCCCGCTCAGGGCGAGGAAGGCATCGCCGCACTTGTGGAAAAGTTCAAGGCAATGGTGGAAGCGGAGGGTACTCTGTCTAACATTGATGAGTGGGGCAAGCGTCGTCTGGCATACCCCATCAACGACCTGACCGAGGGCTACTACGTCCTGATGAACTTCGAAACCAAGCCCGAGTTCCCCGCAGAACTGGAGCGTGTTATGAAGATCACCGAAGGCGTCCTGCGCTGCCTGACCACTGCAGTGGAAGAGTAAGGAGGTTTCTCTATGCTTAACCACATCGTAATTATGGGTCGCCTGGTCCGTGACCCCGAACTGCGCCGCACCGGAAGCGGTGTCGCAGTTGCAAGTTTCCGCGTTGCTGTCGATCGGGATTTTGCTCCCAAGGATGGCGGCGAGAGAAAGGCCGATTTCATCGATTGTGTCGCTTGGCGTCAGACCGGAGAGTTTATCTCCAAGTATTTCACCAAGGGCCGTATGATCGTGGTAGACGGTCGTCTGGAAATGCGCGATTGGACCGACAAAGAGGGCAACAAGCGTACCTCTGCTGAGATCGTTGTAGCAAACGCTTACTTCGGCGACAGCAGACGCGACGGCGATAACGGTGGCAACACCTACGCTGCTCCCGCTGCCCCCAGTTACGGCGAATACTCTGCGCCCGCTGCATCCGCTCCCGCATCCGATTTCGCAATGCTGGACGATGACGACGCACAGTTGCCGTTCTGATTTCTTGACTTTTCTACAATGCTTATAAAGGAGGTAATCCGTCATGGCTAATGAACAGCGTGTTCGTCCCCGCAAGCGCAGAAAGGTATGTTCCTTCTGTGTTGACAAGGTGACCTGCATCGATTATAAGGATACTGCAAAGCTTCGCCGTTTCCTGTCCGAGCGCGGCAAGATCCTGCCCCGCCGTACCACCGGCACCTGCGCAGCCCATCAGCGCCATCTGACCACCGCTATCAAGCGTGCTCGCCAGATCGCTCTGCTGCCTTACGTTGCAGAATAATGCACAAAATCATCCCCGGCT
This sequence comes from Faecousia sp., assembly GCA_045540035.1. Lineage (GTDB taxonomy): Bacteria > Bacillota > Clostridia > Oscillospirales > Oscillospiraceae > Faecousia. Next base: position 148 of record JAZQGL010000081.1, on the reverse strand, counting down.
CAACCGAGCCGGGGATTTTGTTTTATATAGAACACTTTAAATTCAGGTTTATCGAGCAGTTGCTCGATAAATAGTTGACAGTGAACAGTGTACAGTTGACAGTTATTGTGTCGGCAAAGCCGACTATTTAAATTATTTTCTGAAAGAA
>JAZQGL010000080.1:0-51714 GCA_045540035.1 Faecousia sp. | reverse complement strand
GAATTATTTTTCGACCTCGATGGGCGAAAAATAATAGATTGTTAGCATATTTTGAATAAAATCGACCCATCGAGGTTCGATTTTATTACGGACCGTCCGGAGGCCGGTCCCTACATTAATCGGCTCGATAAACCGAAATTTTGGGGTTGGTGAATAGGGTGCAAAATGGCTGTTTTTGTGGAAGATTTTGTCGGGAAATAAGCAGTTGCCTTTTTATATAAAGTATGATATACTGATATGCATAAAAATGGGGGCAGTATGGCACTGCCAAAAATGTAGATGGAAGAGGTAATAAAATGAACATTCCCTTCTCTCCTCCGGATATATCGGAATTGGAAATTATGGAGGTTGCCGAGGCGCTGCGTTCCGGCTGGATCACCACCGGCCCGCGGACCAAACAACTGGAAAAGAATATCGCCCAATATGTAGGCACTGCCAAGTGCGTTTGCCTTAATTCTCAGACCGCCTGCGCGGAACTGGCGCTGCGGGTGCTGGGCGTAGGCCCCGGTGACGAGGTCATCGTTCCCGCTTATACATATACGGCATCTGCTTCTGTTGTGTGCCACGTAGGCGCAAAACTGGTGCTGATCGACAGCCAGCCGGATACTTTGGAGATGGATTACGATGCGGTGGCGGCGGCCATCAACGAGAACACCAAGGCCATAATCCCGGTGGATTTGGGCGGTGTGCCTTGCGACTATGATCGCCTTTTTGACATCGTGGAGCGCAAGCGCAGTCTGTTCCGTCCTGCAAGCGATATCCAGAATGCTTTGGGCAGAGTCGCCATTATGGCAGATACCGCCCACGCCTTCGGTGCGAAACTGGGCGAGAAAATGATCGGCAGCGTGGCAGACTTTTCTTCTTTTTCCTTCCACGCGGTGAAAAACCTGACCACCGCAGAAGGCGGCGCGCTGACCTGGAACACCATTCCCGGCATTGACGATGAAGATATTTACAAGCGCCTGCAACTTTTAAGTCTGCACGGTCAGAGCAAGGACGCATTGGCAAAGACCAAACTGGGCGCCTGGGAGTATGACATCGTGGGCACTTGGTATAAGTGCAATATGACCGATATCACCGCTGCCATCGGCTTGAAGCAGTTGGAGCGTTACCCGGATATGCTGATCCGCCGCCGGGAGATCATCGGCAAGTACGATGCAGCCCTGAAGCCCCTGGGCGTTAAGGTGCTGGACCATTATACCGAAAAGCACGAAAGTTGCGGCCATCTGTATCTGAGTTTTGTTCCCGGTATTACACCGGAGCAGCGCAGCGAGATCATCATCAAAATGGCGGAAGTTGGCGTTGCCTGCAACGTGCATTATAAGCCCCTGCCGATGCATACGGCTTACAAGAATCTGGGCTTCGATATCCAGAATTTCCCCAATGCCTATGCGCATTTTGCCCACGAGATCACCCTGCCGCTGCACACTTGCCTGACAGACGAGCAGGTGGATTATGTGATCGAGAATTATGTGAAGATCCTGAAAACTTATCTGTAAGGAGTATGGGATGAAGAAGGTTTTGGTGATCGGTGCAGGTTTCCTGCAGCGATATGTGATCCGCCGCGCCAAGCAGTTGGGGTACTACACTCTGGCGGTGGACGGTAACCCCAATGCGGTAGGCTTTGCGGATGCGGACGAATATGCAGCCGTCAATATCGTAGATCAGGAAGCGGTCTGCGCTTATGCCCGGGAAAAGGGCGTGGACGGCGTGCTGACCGCGGCTACGGATTATGGCGTATTGTCTGCAGCATATACTGCCCGGGAACTGGGTCTGCCGGGTATTTCCTATGAGGCTGCCCAGCGGATCAAAAACAAATACCAGGTTCGCAAATGTCTGTTTGAAGCCAAGGCTGACGATACGGGACTTGCTTACGAGGTTTCGGAAAGTACAGATATTGCCGCACTGGGCGGCAACCTTGCGTATCCGGTGATGGTAAAGCCTTGTGACGGTTCCGGCAGCCGGGGTGCATCCAAGGTGGAAGATCAGGCGGGATTTGCCGCTGCCTGCCGGGATGCTATGGACAATTCGCTGACACGGAAGGCCACAGTAGAGCCTTTTATCGTGGGCAGAGAGTACGGCGTGGAGTCCTATGTGGAAAACGGGCAGATCCACGTGCTGGCTGTGATGCAAAAGTGGATGACCCAGCCGCCTTACTATGCAGAACTGGGTCACGCAGTACCCTCCGGGTTGCCTGCGGATTTGGAAGAAAAAGTCATTGACTGTGTCAAGACGGCGATCCGCGCCCTGGAACTGAAACACGGCAGCGTGAATATGGACATCCTGCTGACCCAGCAGGGCAGCGTACATATCATCGATATCGGCGCCCGGATGGGTGGCAATCTGATCGGCTCCCATATTATCCCTATGGGAAAGGGCATCGATTATATCGGCAATATGATCCGGGGTGCAGTTGGCGACCCTTGCGATTTTGCAATTAAGCCGCATGCCGAGGCGGTTGCTACCCGCTTGCTGGCGCTGACCCCCGGTGTGGTGAAAGGCGTGCCGGATATGACCCAATTCCACACCGAAAGTGTGGTTATCGAACACCACTTGAATGTGGGCGACACCATCAACGAATACCATACCAATCTGGATGGCTGCGGCTATGTGGTCTGCACCGGCGCTACGGTGGCGGATGCCGCGGAAAAAGCGGAACATATCAAAAACAGCATCGACAAGGCGATCCAAAGAATATAACAGGAGTAGATCCTATGAAGAGAATTTTGGTTGTCGGCGGCGGCGATTATCAAGTGCCGCTGATCAAGCGTATCCGGGAATTGGGTATGGAAGCCTACTGTGTGGACAGAAACCCCAAAGCGCCCGGCTTTGCCTGGGCTACCGGTTATCAGTGCATCGATGTGATGGACTTTGAAGCCTGCCTGGCATACGCAAAACAGTTGCAGATCCAGGCGGTTATGACCTACGGCGCAACGCTGACCCTGCCCACAGTGGCATATATCGGCAAGGCGCTGGGTCTGGCGGCGCTGCCTATGGATACCGCTGAGATTTCCAAAAGCAAATACAAGATCAAAAAGCGGCTTTCCGAAGCCGGTTGCAATACAAAAGGCGATTTCTTCGAGATGACCGCCCGGGAGCAGGCAGCGCAGCACACATTTGCACTGCCCTGTGTGATCAAACCCAGCGACGGCTCCGGCAGCAAGGGCGTGTCTGTGGTGACGGATATGTCCCAGTTGGAGCAGGCGCTGGACTACGCATTCGATTCCGCCCGGTACGGTGAGGTTTACTGCGAAGGCTTTGTCAGCGGCGAGGAATACAGCGTGGAGGCCTTCGTCAGCGGAGAAGAAACTTACGTCTATGCCGTGGTCAAGACCACGTTCCGGAAAGAAAACGGGGAAGTGATCTACGGTCACCGGACGCCTTCCGGTCTGTCACCGGAATTGGAAGACAGAATTTCCCAAGAGGTAAAAAAGGCGATCGCGGCATTAAATATCACGATGTGCAGCGTCAATTTCGATGTGATCGTCTCCGAAGATGATCAAAAGCCTTACATCATCGACTGTGGCATTCGCATCGGTCAGAATCTGATCGCGTCTCACATCGTGCCGCTGTCCCGGGGTGTCAGTGTTATGGATAACACCATTGCGCTGGCGCTGGGAGAAAAGGCAGATGCCGCCCCCAAATATCAAAAGTGCGTTGCCACCCGGTTGCTGATCTACGATCCCGGTGTGATCTGTCACATCGGCAATGTGGAGGAACTGGTGGGCAAGGAAAATGTGCTGGGCGTGGTACTGCGCAAAGGCGTAGGCGATGTCCAGAAGCCCTACAAAGAAAAATCCGACACCTGCGGCTGGGTGCTTGCCGGCGGTGAGACCCCGGACGAGGCAGAGGATAATGCCCAGCGCGCCAAGCAGAAATTGAAAGCATACATCACCATCACACCTGCGGAGGGATGAATCGTGAACAATTCCAACAGTCAGAGTTTTTATGTCCGCTTTGTCAAGCGGTTTGCTGATATTATCATCGGTCTGGTTGCCCTGCCTTTCCTGGCGATCCTTGTGTTGATCGTAGGCTCTATCATCAAACTGGAAGACGGTGGCCCGATCTTCTATAAAGCCAAACGCATCGGCAAGGACAGCAAGATCTTCGATATGTATAAATTCCGGTCTATGATCGTCAATGCCCCCAACTGGACAAACCAGGACGGCAGTACATACAATGCCCCCGACGATGACCGTGTTACCAAGATCGGCAAGTTTATCCGCAAGACAAGCATTGACGAACTGCCGCAGTTTTTCAATGTGCTCATCGGCAATATGACCCTGATCGGTCCCCGTGCCAGCGGCGCAGGTGCGCTGGATAACTACCAGCCCGACGAAGTGGCAAAGATGGATGTAAAACCCGGCATCACGGGCTTTACCCAGGCTTATTACCGCAACGGTCTGTCCGTCCGGGAAAAGCGGCTGAAAGATGCCTGGTATGCACAGAATGTGACCTTCTGGCTGGATGTAAAGATTTTCTTCAAGACCTTTGCCACGGTGCTGACCTCCCGGGAGGTCTATACCAACCAGGCAGGCACATCCAAAGATACGCTGTACATCGACAACAGCACGGAAACCAAGGAAGAAGTCACCACCAAATAATCGGTGAGGAGTGGCATTATGAAGAGACTGTTTGATACATTGCGGTACGGCGTGGCGCGGCTTCTGTCCCGTCGCCCCAGCGCCATCCGGAATACGAAGATACATCCTGCTGCGGCGATAGGCAATGGCGCGCTGCTGTCCGGCAGCGAGGTGGGCCGTTACAGTTATATCTACGGCAGTACCGCGATCAATACCAAAATCGGTGCGTTTTGCTCTATTGCAGCCGGTTCCAGTATCGGTGGCGGCAGGCATCCCACAGACTGGGTATCCACATCGCCGGTGTTCTACAAGGGCAGAAATGTATTCAAAACCCATTTTTCGGAGAACCAATTTGCGGAATTTGTTCCCACCACAATTGGAAACGATGTGTGGATCGGCTCCAGATGCTGGGTCAAGGGCGGTGTCACCATCGGTGACGGTGCGATCATCGGCATGGGCAGCGTGGTGACCCACGATGTGCCGCCTTACGAGATCTGGGCAGGCAACCCTGCCAAATGCATCCGTAAGCGTTTCGATGATGAGACCGTTGAAAAACTGCTGCAGTTGCAGTGGTGGAACTGGGACGATGAAAAACTGGCAAAGTACGGCGACCTGTTTTCTGATCCTGCCGCCTTGCTGGCAAAATTGGAGGAAGAGGTATGAAGATACTGCACTTGATGTTAGGCTGCTTCTATATTGACAACTATTCCTATCAGGAAAACTATCTTCCCAAGTATCACAAAATGCAGGGTCACGATGTGGAGATCGTGGCATCGCTGTTTACTTTTGACGAAAACGGCAAAGGTAAGTGGCTGCCTCAGGCAAGCAAATATGAAAACGAATACGGCATTCCGGTGACCCGGTTGGCATTCCAAAACAAAAAAGGCGCGTCCCGCCTGCGTTGGTATGTGGGTTTACAGGAAGAACTGGACCGGATCAAGCCGGATCTGATCTTTATTCACGGTGTGCAGTTTATGGATATCGGCATTGTGGCGAAGTACTGCAAAGCCCACCCGGAAGTAAAGGTCTATGCGGACAATCACGCAGACTTTTCCAACAGCGCCACCAACTGGCTGTCCAAGAATGTGCTGCATAAGATTATTTGGCGCAGTTGCGCACAGAAAATCAATCCCTATGTAACCAAGTTCTATGGCGTTCTGCCTGCCCGGGTAGATTTTCTCGCCAATGTTTATGGCTTGCCCCGGGAGAAGATCGAACTGCTGGTAATGGGCGCTGACGATGAAAGCGTGGCGGCTTCCGCCAAGCCGGAAGTCCGGAAGAGTATCCGGGAAAAATACGGTCTTGCCGAAGACGATTTTGTGATTATGACCGGCGGCAAGATCGATGCCTTTAAGACACAGACGCTGCTTTTGATGGAAGCCGTGCAGAAAATTGAAGATCCCAAGGTGCGGCTGATCGTATTCGGCTCGGTTACGCCGGAACTGAAAGACAAAGTAGAAGCCTTGGCAGATGGCACGAAAGTGCAGTACATCGGCTGGGTGCAGGCAAAAGATTCTTATAACTACTATGCTGCCTGCGATTTAGCGGTGTTCCCCGGACGGCACAGTGTGTTCTGGGAGCAGGTAGCAGCCCAGAGTATTCCCTTGCTGGTGAAACGCTGGGACGGTACGACCCACACGGCAATTTGCGGCAACACCGTGTTTTTAGAGCGTGACAGCGTAGAAGAGATCGGCGAAAAACTGGCTATGATTTTGGCTGACTATGACACCTATAAGACCGCGGCGAAAGAGGCCAGCGGACATTTCCTTTACAGTAAAATTGCGAAACGGAGCATTTCGGAGGAAGTATGACAGACATTACCCAAAAGCAATATCTTTTGACAACTGAAAAAGCGGTATTGCCGGGGATGCAGGAGCATTCCGTGGGTAAATTTTACTTGTACACCCATCCTCTGTTGCAGGTACAGACGGTGGAAACGGCAAACGAACAGACCGTTATCCTGCTGGGTCACGCCTACTGTATGGACGCTTCCGAAAAAGCAGTGGCGGAGGATGTTCGCCGTTGGGACGGGAAGAATGCCGTTGCGTTGACCCGTTTTTGGACCGGAAGGTGGACATTGATCACTGAAAAAGAGTTGATCACCGATGCCAGTGGATTGATGGCGGCGTTTTACTCCCAAACAGAAACCGGCTGGTATGTCAGTTCATCACCGGCATTGCTGGCAAAAGTCACAGGGAAACAGTCCCGCGGAACTGTGAAGGAAACGGGAATTAGTTGGGTTATCGTGCCGGATTGTATTATCAACGGCGCAAAAACGCTTCTTTGTACGCAGCGGTTGTTGCTGGGTGATAAACTGCAGATTGCGGCAAAGAACTGGATCACAGATTGTCGCGCTATGCCTACTGATGAGAAGTGTAAAGCGATGGCGCAAATGCTTGTCAATGCTGTGAAGAATATGCACAGTTTTTCCGGTAGAGAATTGGTTTTGGCGCTTACCGGTGGCAAAGATTCCAGAGTGACGCTTGCTGCGCTGATCAAGGCAGGTGTTCCGTTTACCTGCTACACAGCACAGCATGAAAATATCAGCAGCGCAGATGTTTCTGTTCCTAAAAAAATCTGTGCCGCATACAAAATTCCCTATACCTATATCAAAAGAGACAAGACAGATAAAACGCGGCTGTGGGATTATATCCGCTTTACTGCCGGAAATTCCAACGGTGCAGATGCGCAATTTTTTGCTCACGGTCAGTTTGATAAACTGCCGGATAATGCAATTGTGATCCGTAGCGGCCTTTATGAGGCAGGGCAGGTCTATGCCAGAGGATACACCGGTGCAGATATGGAGACCTTTACAGCGGGCATGGTCCGGTATTACAGCGAACTGACCCAAGACCCGAGGCAAAAAGAAGCCTTTTCTGCGTGGCTGAAAAACACACAGGTCAATCCGATTGCTTTTGTGGATATCCGGGATCGGTTTTACATTGAGCAGAGAGTTGGCGGCTGGGCGGCGGCGATTGAGCAGTCATTGGATATAAACAGTTTTGTATCTATCCAAATTGCAAATTGTGCGCAGTTGCTTTCGGTATTGCTGAGTGCCACAGAGCAGGAGCGGAAGGATCTGACATTGTCTTTTGAGACGATGCGGAAATTGGCACCAGGCGTTCTGGCGCTTCCTGTCAACAAACGCAGTGTTTTTGATAGATTGATTCGCATAAAAGGAATTTTGAAAGATCCTGCAGGAAAGATCAAAAAGTATCTCGTAAAAAAGCGCAGGTAAGGAAAATTATGGATATTATTTATGTTTACAGTGGATGCTCACCCACAAAATATAAGGAATATATTGAGAGCAAAGGCCTTCGCACCCAACAGCAGGCGCAGAAGTATAACCAATTGTTGATGGAAGGAATGGTGTCCAACAGTGCGAATGTTGCGGCGGTATCCAGCCGCCCGATCAACCGTTCTGTGGATAGAAGACCGTTTTTTAAAGGCGAGAAGGACTTTGAAAACGGCATCCGTTATTGCTATGTACCGTTTTTCAACCTGCCGGTGCTGCGCAATATTTCTGTGCTTGTGTCTGTGTTTTTTAAGGTTCTGACAATGAAAACCGACAGGCGTAATACGGCTATTGTCTGCGATGCGCTGAATATTGCAGCGACAATGGCAGCGTTGGCAGCGGCAAAACTGCGGGGATTTAAGACGGTGGGCATCGTCACCGATGTGCCTTGCCACCGCCCCAACAATCAGGAAATTCCTTTCCATGAAAAAGTCAATCTGAAGGTTATGCAAAAGTTTGACAGTTATCTTCTGCTGACCGAACAGATGAGCAAAGTGGTCAATCCCAGGAACAATCCCTATGTGGTACTGGAGGGCCATTCTGACATTGCCATGAAGGACCGGGAAAACAACCTGCAGGACAAACACAGCAAGAAGGTCTGCTTCTATGCCGGTTCTCTGCGCCGCATTTACGGCATCGAGAATTTGGTGCAGGGCTTTGTGCAGGCGGATATTCCAGACACAGAATTGCATATTTACGGCAACGGCGACTATGTGGAAGACCTGAAAAAACTGTCGGAAAAATATGAAAATGTAAAATATCTGGGTGTTGCGCTCAATGAGACCATCGTTCAGGAGGAACTGAAGGCAACCCTTTTGGTCAATCCCCGTCCTACCAATGAGGACTATACCCAGTATTCCTTCCCCTCCAAGAATATGGAATATATGGCATCCGGAACCCCGGTACTGACTACCTGCCTGCCCGGTATGCCGAAAGAATACGAACCCTATGTGTTCCTGCTGCGTGATGAGACTGCAGAAGGTGTGTGCAAAGCATTGAAAGAGATCTTTGCTTACACCCCGGAGCAACTGCACAGAAGCGGCATGGAAGCAAAGCGCTTTGTAATGGAAGAAAAAAATAATATTGTGCAGGCAAAGAAAGTACTGACAATGATCTGCAAGGAGATGTAACGCTATGACCTATGGGCAGCAGCGGTTGGAAAGCCCAAAAAAGAAAAACAGAATATCCCTCCTTGAAGTGTTGGCAGTGCTGTATGTGATGCATACACTGATGCCGGCGGTAGGTTACTATATGCCCGGTATTGTGTATCTGGGTTTGTTTGGTCTGACATTTGTGCTTGCGTTGCCGGCGTTTTACCGCAAGGGCGCCTATATTATGCTGGGTTTCTTTGCCATCAGTTTGCTGATGCTGATCACAAAACTGAGTAATATAGCCGGTGCGGCAGTGTATATCTACAGCGAGTTGCAGGACTATTTGTTCGGCTTGATCGCATTGGCGATCATTGCTTACGGCGATCCCAAGCGCAGCCGCCGTATGTTCTGGCTGGTTTTGGCGATGTTTGCGTTCACCTCGGTGACAACCATTATTGGTAATGACAAGTATCCCCAGGCGTCCAGAATGCTGGCATCCTTGTCTGCCGGTGATTTTGAGTATAGCCTTTATGTGAAAGAGAACATTGGAAATTTTTCCTTTGGCTATAGAATCGTGTTGCTGGTTCCGATGTTGATTTATCTCCTTCGGTCGAGGAAGGTACATTGGATCATTGGCGTGGCATTTCTGGTACTTTTTGGGTATGCGGTTTTTGCTATGGAATATGGTATGGCAGTTTTGTTGTTTGCCGCAGGCTTGATTTTGCTGCTGATTCCGAACCCTACAACCAAAAAGATCATATTGGTCGTGGCAATCTTGCTGGTATTTGTGTTAATATTCGGTGGCTTGTTAGCGGATCTGTTTGAGAATATCAGTCAGGCTGTGGATAGTATAGCGCTGTCCGAACGGTTCAAGACAGTGGCAGAGGTGCTCCGAGGGGAGGATAAAACATCTTCTGTTTCTGCGCAAAACCGAACAGAATTTTATAATATGTCTCTGAGGGTCTTTGCAGAAACATCCCTGCTGGGTCGTTGGGGAAGAAAGAATGTCTCTGTTACCGGCGGACATTCCTTTGTGCTGGATGCTATGGGAGATTTTGGTTTGTTGGGTATTGTTGCATTAATCGTTGTTTTTGTAACGATGTATCAAGTGGCATTGAAACCTTACAAAAAGCAAAAAATTTATCCGTATTTGCTGTGGACGTATCTGATCGCAGTTGTTTTGATGACCCTTAATCCCAAATCCTACGCATTTATGTTCTTGCTGGTAATTCCTTTGTTTGGACATGCCTTTAGCGATGAGGAAAGGAGCAATGCTGAATGAAAGCGTTGTGGATCGTAAATAAGCGCTGTGGCGGTTTGCACCAGAAACTCCATGGCAAAAAAGCCACCGGCGGTCAATGGCTGGATGCAATGCTGGAAGAGGCGGATGCCTTAAGCGATGACCGGATCGTGGTGGTCAATATCGAGCCCAAGCCGGCACTTTCCAAGTATGAGGACGGCAAGGTCACCTTCTACACTTTGGCAGGTCAGCCCAATGCCGACTATGACTACAAAAGCAGCAAATCCGTTGCTGCCTGGAAAGCCATTATGGATGCGGAAAAGCCCGATGTGATCGTGATTTGGGGAACAGAGTTTCCCTATGCTTTGGCGGCAATGGAGGCTGCTCCCGGTGTGCCTGCGGTGATCTATGTCCAGGGCATCTTAGACAGCATCGGCAAGTATTACTTGTCCGGCCTGACAGAACAAGAACTGAAGCAGGCCAAAACCCTCCGGGATGTGCTGACCGGAACGACTATCCGGCAGACCCAAAAGGGCTTTGATGACCGGGCGGTTTATGAGAAGGAAATTGTCCGTCGGTCCGGTCACGTGATCATTGAAAATCAGTGGGCAGCAGCCTATCTGCGCAAACTGTGCCCTGAGGTGCAGACCCACTTTATGCCTATCAGCATTTCCGAAAGTTTCCGCAACCATAAGTGGAGCGAAGAAACCATGCAGAAGCACACCATTATGTGCCCTGCGGCAGATTACCCCATTAAGGGTCTGCATATGCTGATGAAAGCGCTGGCAATTGTCAAACAGCGCTATCCGGAAGTCAAACTCTATATCCCCGGCACGCCTTTGAAGCCTACCGATACCCTGAAAGCGAAACTGAAGCAGAACGGATACTCCCGTCTGATCGCCAAAATGATCCGGGATATGGGCTTGCAGAATAATATGATCTACACCGGCAGACTGACTGCCGACGAAATGGCACAAAAAATGGCATCTGTCAACTGTTTCGCGATGACCTCTGCCATTGAAAACCACTCCAGCACTCTGAAAGAGGCGATGATGGTGGGCGCGCCCTGCGTGGCGTCCTATGTAGGTGGCGTTCCGGAGTACGCGGTGAACGAGGAAAACTGCCTGTTGTACCGCTACGAGGATTATGAGGTGCTGGCGCAGGATATTTGCCGCTTGTTCGAAGATGCGGATCTGCGGCAGAAACTGTCCCAAAATGCATCTGCAGCGATGCAAAAGCCTAAGGACAAGAGCGATTACGAAAAAATGTCTGAAGTACTTGCCGTTGCGATGCAAGGTTAATTTCGGCAGAAAGGACAGTATGAAAAAATATAAGTATATTCATATTCTTTGGCAAGGCAATGCTGTGTTTAATCAAAAGATCGTTGATCTGATCACTTCGGAAGAAAACGGTTTTTGCGTGGACGAGCATCTGTTTGTGACACCCTGCAAGCACATATATGAGGGAATTCAGCAGTATCCCAATGTGGTTTTTGAAGCGGGCGTAAAGCCGCAAAGTGCGGATTTGATCAATATGTATGCGCAGCGGGGGCAGTGGCTGATCTTACACGGTATGTGCGGTGTAAAAGAAGCAATGAAAATCAAAAGACGGTATCACAAGCAAATCGTCTGGAGAACCTGGGGTCATGACCGGGGCGGCTATGGATACCGCAAGAACGACCTTGTCAAAAATGCGGTCAAGTGGATTCTGAACACCAAGTGGAAAAAGCAGGTGCGCAGATTCCGTATGGTGGGAATTGCCAATATCGTGGACCAAATTGCCATAGAAGAGTGTTTTGGCAAGGTGCCCGTTTGTCAGATGAATTATCCTACCAAAAACAATATGCAGATCTTCCAAAGTATTGAGAAAAGTGTGTCAGGAAACAATGACACAGTTCGCGTTCTTGTGGGACACTCCGGCCTCGATACAGACAATCACGCTGCTATGATCGATAAGTTAAAGCGTTTTGAAGACGAAAAGATGCGCCAGATATTTGTCCTTTCATACGGAGATCAGGCATATATTGAAAAATTAAAGGACTATATCGCAGAGCAGTGTCCGCAAAATTCGGAAGTTGTGGAACAAATGATGCCCATGGAGGATTACACAAAACTCTTGGCGGAAACAGATGTAGCAATATTCGATGGATTGAATTCCTACGCGCTTTCCAATATCAATACGCTTTTGTATTTCAAGAAGAAAATATATTTGAACCGCAACGGTTTATTGTCAAAAGCCTTTCAGGCAGAGCAGATCCCTTGCGGCTATACGGATGAAATGGATCATATCTGTTTTGAGGAATTTTCGACCCCGTTGGAGTATCCGGATATTTCTGACCGGTCGCTGTATCCGTGCAGTTATCAAAACGGCGTGGCACGGTGGAAAAAACTGCTTGCTGAGTTGAGCCAGGAAAAAGGCTGATATATAACGAAAACAAACAATGGGAGGAGAAATCCGTGAAAGTATCGGTACTGTTGATCTGCTACGGGCAGGAAAACTATATACGGCAATCCGTTGAAAGCATTCTCTCGCAAAAGACCGATTTTGAATGGGAACTGCTGATCGGTGAGGATGCTTCTCCCGATAACACTGCGGAAATCATTGCCCGGTGCATTGAAAACAAGCCGGCAAACTGTACGGTTCGTCCTTTCTTCCGCAAAGAGAATATGGGCGCATCCCGCAATCTGTTTCACCTGATCCGCGAGGCCCGGGGCGAGTATCTGACGGTTTTGGAAGGCGACGATTATTGGCTGGAGGAAGACCGTCTTCAGACACTGGCGGACTTTTTGGATGCCCACAGCGAATATGTGGGCGTATCCCACCGACGGGAGCGCCGCCGGGATGGGGAACTTGTAAAACACGATCCGGAGGATCGTCTGGTGGGAAAGCCCTTTACGCTGGAGGATTACTACAGCGGCAAGCGGTTTTCCGCAATGGCCTGCTTGTTTAGAAATATTTATCGCAGCGACTATGACGGATTTGAATACATCTATACCGGCGCCCGCAATGCCTGCGATCAGATTATGTGTTATACGATTCTCTTTGCCGGAGATATCTTTATTATGGATAAGACTTTCGGTGTCTACCGGATCGACTCCGGCGGATACTGTTCCCATCAAAAGGCTATCAACCGGGCCAATGACTATTTGGTGCAGAACAGACGGCTGGCCGGGTACTACGGAATGAAACCTGCCTTGGCGCAGGAGATCAATATGCTCCATGTGGACATTATGAAGACAATGCTGCGGGGCGACGGTCCCGGGGCAATGCTGGGTTATTACACCCGGATCGATAAGCAGGAGAGAAAAGGCGTACTGCCTGCCTTTGGTAGAACGCTGTTTGGAAAACTACTGAGAAGGAGTGTGCGGAAATGACAAGTTTTATGACCAGGGAAGAACTGGAAAAATTGGGCTTGAAATCCATCGGCACAAATGTTTTGATCAGTCGCAATGCCACTATATACGGAGCCGGCAATATTTCGATCGGCAGCAATGTGCGCATTGATGATTTTTGTATTTTAAGCGGAAATGTGCAGATCGGCAATTTCGTTCATATTGCGGCGTACAGCGCTATGTATGGCAGCAGCGCAGGTATCAAAATTGATGATTTCGCCAATATCTCATCCAGAGTCTGCGTATATGCCGTGTCGGATGATTTTTCCGGTGAGACGATGACCAGTCCAATGATCCCGGAAAAGTATAAAAATGTAACACAGAAGCCCACATCCATTGGCAGACACGTGATCATCGGTACCGGAAGCACGGTACTTCCCGGATCTGTGTTGGAAGAGGGCTGTGTGATGGGCGCTATGACGTTGGTAAAGGGTAGAGTTTCTCCCTGGAATGTTGTGGCGGGCGTTCCTGCCAGAAAGATCAAGGAGCGTTCCCGGGATCTGCTGAAACTGGAAGAGGCGTTTCTGAAAGAATACAACCAGCAAACCAATAAAATGGGTTAACGGCATACGGAGAAGAGTAAAAGACAATGAATAAGAAGGTTTTTTCTAATTTTATATGGCGTTTTCTGGAACGGTGCGGCGCTCAGGTAGTTACATTTGTTGTATCTATGGTTCTGGCGCGGTTGCTGGATCCGGAAGTATACGGTACCATTGCGATCGTTACCGTTGTTACGACGATCCTGCAGGTTTTTATTGACAGCGGCTTCGGTACGGCGCTGATCCAGAAGAAGGACGCGGACGAGCTGGATTTTTCCACAGTTTTCTTCTTCAATGTAGGGATGTGTCTGGTGTTATACGCCGGTGTGTTCTTTGCCGCACCTTTGATCGCCGCTTTCTATGAAATGCCGGAACTGACCCCGGTGATCCGGGTCATGAGTCTGACTTTGGTGGTGTCCGGTCTGCGAAACATTCAGCAGGCTTACATTTCCAGAAATCTGCTGTTTAAGCGGTTCTTCTTTGCCACCATCGGCGCTACGATCTGTTCTGCTGTTGTAGGTATTGTAATGGCGTTCAAAGGCTACGGTGTATGGGCGCTGGTAGGACAAACCCTTACCAATACCACGGTCAGTACGATTATTTTGTGGTTCACCGTCAAGTGGAGACCCAAGATCGCGTTCTCTTTCCAGCGCTTTAAGGCTCTGTTTTCTTACGGCTGGAAACTGTTGGCATCTGCGCTGCTGGATACCGTTTATAACGATCTGCGGCAGATCATTATCGGCAAGATGTATTCGGCATCTTCCCTTGCGTTTTACAACAAGGGCAAGCAACTTCCCAATTTGGTGGTTACCAATGTGAATACCTCCATTGACAGCGTGCTTTTGCCCACAATGTCTGCTGCCCAGGATGACCGCCGGAAAGTGAAGGAAATGACACGGCGATCCATTCAGGTCAGTTCCTACATTATGATGCCCTTTATGGTTGGCCTGGCAGTTTGCGCAGAGCCGCTGATCGCCCTGCTGTTTACGGAAAAATGGCTGCCCTGTGTGCCGTATTTGCGGATTTTCTGCTTTGTCTATGCACTCTATCCGATCCATACGGCAAACCTGAACGCCATCAAAGCCATGGGAAAAAGCGGCATATTCCTGAAACTGGAAGTTATAAAAAAAGCAGTGGGAATTGCGGCGGTGCTGGCCACTATGTGGTTCGGCGTTATGCCAATGGCGCTGAGTTTGTTGGTAACGACCATACTCAACAGCATTATCAATGCGCATCCCAATCAGAAAATACTGGATTACCGTTATATAGAGCAGATCAAGGATATTGGACCCAACATTCTGCTGTCGCTTGGAATGGGCGTGGCGGTGTATTGCGTCACATTCCTGCCGCTGTCCAATATCGTACTTTTGTTGATTCAGGTACCTTTGGGAGTTGTGCTGTATGTGGCAGGTTCGGCGATCTTCCGCAATGAGAGTTTTCTCTATCTTCTTCCGCATATTAAGAAATTCTTACATAAAAACTAAACATAAAATACAATCAAACCACTGCACAGGTAAGATGTATAAATAAGGAGTATGTTGTTTTATGAGTATTGAAGCGTTAAAGGGTAAAAAACTGCTGATACTGGCCGGTGCAGGTGTGCACAGCAAAGTAGTCAGAGCAGCAAAGGAAATGGGAATATATACCATTGTAACAGACTATTTGCCCGATTCTCCGGCGAAACTGCTGGCAGATGAGGCCTGGATGTACAGCATCACGGATGTGGATGCAATTGTGGCGCGCTGCCGCGAAGAGAAAGTAGACGGCGTTCTGAATTTCTGCATCGATCCCGGACAGATCCCGTATCAAAAGATCTGCGAGCAGTTGGGCCTTCCCTGCTATGGCACGAAGGAACAGTTCGATATATTAACGGACAAACGCAAGTTTAAGGACTATTGCATTGCCCATAATGTAGATGTGATTCCTGATTATACAGAGGAAGATATTTTGAAAGACCGGGCAGAGTATCCTGTTTTTATCAAACCTACGAATAGCCGGGGTTCCCGCGGACAATCCATCTGCTATAACAAGGAAGAAGCTCTTGCTGGGTTGGCGTTTGCCAAGAAGGAATCCAGTACAGGAGGGGCGGTTTGCGAAAAATACCTGGAGGGCAAGCAGGATATGGGAACGGCCTGGTTCGTGGTTGACGGAGAACCATATCTGGTTAAACTTGCCGATCGGCATCTGGGAAAGAAAGAGGACAACCTGGACAAGCAGGTTATTTGCACCAAACTGCCTTCGACCTTTGCGCCTACCTTTATGGAAAAGGTCGCACTCCGGGCAAAAGAGATGATTCGTGCCTTGGGCGTTAAATTTGGACCTGTTTTTATGCAGGGTTTTATTGATGGGGATACCGTTCGCTTTTATGATCCTGCAATGCGTATGCCCGGGGGTGACTACGATCTTGTTCTTAGAGAAGCAACGGGTTTTGATACGGTAAAATCTTTGATACATTATGCCTTAACCGGAGATTGCAGCACTTATGTAGGAAATCCTGAGAATGCATATATGCTTAATGGTGGAACGGCGCTTCTAATCACTTTCTCTGTAAAACCTGGCAAAATGGCACGGGTGGAAGGCTTTGAAGAGATTCAGAAGAATCCTTATGTAGTTTATGCCAGACAGATCATTCCCGAAGGAGCGATCATTCCGGACAGCGGCGATATCGGTCAGCGTGTGGCGGCAATTGGTGCCTATGTGCCGGAGAAGAAAGATATACCGGCGTACGTGAAGACGGTATATCAAACGTACCGTATTCTGGATGAGCAAGGAAACGATATGGTATTGTCTCGCTATGTATATAAAGGGGAACAAGAAGAACTTGCGTAAAACACTTGAATAACAGGAGGATTTGTTAATGTCATCAAAACTGGATTTCTTATATCTGAGCGAAAAAGATATGATAGAGGCCGGCGTTCTGGATATGGATCGCTGCCTGATGGCAATGGAAGATATGTTTGTGCTATTACACTGCGGTGATTACCGTATGGGTGGCGAAAACGCCAATGAGCATGGCATCCGTGTGTCCTTCCCCAAGGAAACGGATATTGCGGGGATGCCTACCCACGAGCCGGACAAGCGTTTTATGGCAATGCCTGCTTATCTGGGCGGCAGATTCCGTATGTTTGGCATCAAGAGTTATGGCTCCAATCCCCACAACCCGGAAGTGGGACTGCCGAGATCTGTTTTGATGATGTCGCTGTTGGATGCAACTACCGGCGTGCCCTTGGCGTATATGTCTGCCAATATCCTCAGCGCTATGCGTACCGGCGCAGCCTCCGGTGTTGGTGCAAAGCATTTGTGCAAAAAAGATCCTACTACGGTTGCGATCATTGGACCCGGCACTATGAGCAGATATACGCTGAAAGCGTTTATGGAGGCCCAGCCGGGACTTAGCAAAGTAAAGATCAAAGGCCGTGGCAGAAAGAGCATTGACAGTTTTATTGCGTTCTGTAAGGAAAACTATCCTCAGATCCGGGAATATGTAGTTTGCGACACAGTTGCGCAAGCCTGCACAGATGCAGATATTGTGTTTTTCGGCACCACCAATGCCAAAAACTACGAGGACAATCCCCGGGTAGAGCGCAGTTGGCTGAAAAAAGGCGCGTTGGTAATCGGTGCGTCTGCGCTGTTGGTGGCCACAGAGTTTCTGGCAGCGGAAGATGTGAAATTGATTTCCGACAATTATAAAATGTATGAAGGTTGGGGCGAGGGACAGCCGCTGCCTACGCAGAAAAACGTATCCACACTCCTGGGTATGGGTTTCTATGATGCGGTTTGTGAAAAGAAGATTTCCCGGGATATGATTACAGATATTGGCACAATTATCAATGGCGATGCCACAGGTCGGGAAAACGATGACCAGATTATTCTCTATGCGGTTGGCGGATTGCCGGTAGAAGATGTGGCGTGGGGCTATGAATGTTATAAACGGGCGCAAGATATGCATCTTGGCACAACGCTCAATCTGTGGGAGCAGCCTGCACTGTAATGCTGTCTGGAAAGAGGAGATAATATGAGCAGTAAGCCGGAGAAATTCAACAAAGTATTAAATACCGGAGATGTTTTGGTGACGGCCTTTGGTGCTATGATCGGTTGGGGATGGGTGATCTCCACCGGCAACTGGATCGAGAAGGCAGGTGTCTTAGGCACAGTCCTCGGTTTTGTCATTGGTGGCTTGATGATTTATTTTGTCGGCCTGGCCTATGCGGAACTGACGACCGCTATGCCGAAATGCGGCGGAGAACACGTGTTTAGTTATAAAGCCTTTGGTCCGGTCGGTTCATTTGTGTGTACATGGGCGATTATCCTGAGTTATGTCGGTGTGGTTTGCTTTGAGGCGTGCTCCCTTCCTACCGTGATCCAGTATATATTCCCCGGCTTTTTACAGGGTTACCTGTATACAGTGGCGGGTTTTGATGTTTACGCTTCCTGGTTGCTCGTTGCAATTGTGGTTGCACTTGCGATTACATATGTTAACATCCGGGGCATTAAGGCTGCCGCTGTGTTGCAGACCGTACTGACAGTTGCGATTGCAGCAGTTGGCATTGTGCTGGTTGCAGTATCTGCTGTAGGCGGTGAAATGGAAAACCTGAAAGGACAGACATTCATCGGTGACGACATTTTCGGTACAGTAAAGAATGTCCTTTCCGTAGCGGTAATCGCACCCTTTTTCCTTATGGGATTTGATGTGATTCCGCAAGTCGCAGAGGAGATCAATGTACCGCTTAAGAAATTGGGCAGACTTCTGGTTTTGTCCATTGTTATGGCGGTTTCGTTCTATGCTCTGGTCGTATTTGCAGTAGGATATGCTATGCCTAAGGAGGAAATCACCAATGCGGTGGCAAACAATAGCTTAGTAACAGCAGAAGCATTGGCGAAAATGTTCAACAGTTCCACAATGGCAAAGGTGCTGATCATCGGAGGAATGTGCGGAATTGTTACCAGTTGGAATTCCTTTTTGATCGGCGGAAGCCGGGCGATTTTCTCTATGGCGGAAGCACATATGATTCCCTATACATTTGCAAAACTGCATAAGAAATATAAAACACCTGTCAATGCGCTGATTTTGGTAGGCGGATTGTCCGTGTTGGCGCCCTTCTTTGGCAGAGCTATGCTGGTCTGGATCGCCAATGCTGCCAGTTTTGCCTGCTGCATTGCCTATTGTATGGTTTCCGTTTCGTTTCTTGTGCTGCGGAAGAAAGCGGCAGATATGCCCAGACCTTATAAGATCAAAAGACACAAACTGATCGGCGGATTGGCAGTAGCTTTATCCGGTTTTCTGGTCGCGCTTTATATGATTCCCGGATCCGGATGCACACTGACCTATCAGGAATGGATCATCGCCGGCGGTTGGGCGCTGTTAGGCCTTGTATTTGCAATCATTTGTAAGTTAAAGTATAAAGACGATTTTGGAGCCCGTCTGGATCTGCAGGGATAAGACAGCGGTGTATCCGCGCCAGATCTATTCAATATGAATAGGCAGAAAAAAGGAAATGGCGTGATAAAAAACCGTTTGTGATCGGCATTGCCGGCGGCAGGTTCGGTGCTTTTCAAAGTAGAGAACTTGTTTATATAATGCCGTATATTAAAAAGATATATTGTGTCCATTGCGACTTACAATAGATATTCAGACGCAAAAAAACAAGAAGAACTTCCCAGTATTCAAAGAGAGAGGTATGTTTATGACAATTGAAGTGTTGTATATTTTGGCTTTGCTAGCTGTGATTTGCATAGCCTTCCTGGTGTTGAAAAGGCCGATTTATGAATGTATGTTCTACGGATATGTGACGATGGTTTTGCTTACCGGACAATGGAGTAATTTCTTCACCTATATCATTAACACATCAAAGGACACACTGTTTTATTCCATTGTTTGTTTCCTGGTTCTTGCCAAGATTTTGGATGCAACGAAAGCGGTGGATACGATCGTTGCAGTGATTGTGTCCATATTTGGACGTATCCGTGGCGGTGCAGGTTACACAGCGATCATAGGAAGCACCTTTATGGGCGCGCTGTCCGGCAGCGGTGCAGGCAATGTGGCTACTACCGGCGTGTTCACCATTCCCACAATGATTAAGAGCGGATTTCCGCCTCATTTGGCAGCTAATGTAGAAAGTTCTGCCAGTACGATGGGAAATATGATTCCGCCTGCCGGCGTAATTCTGGCGGCTTTGGCGTGCTACAATGAATACAGCGGAGCGGAAATGTCCCAGTCGACGTTCTGGGTCGTAGTGTGGGGTATTGCACTGTGGTTTATTCTGCAACGAATCATAACATTATTTGTTTTCTGCCGGATCTATAAGGTCAAGCCTATGCCCAAAGAAGAGATCCCCAGTTTGCGGCAGACCCTGAAAGAAGGATGGCCCAACCTGTTGCTGCCAGTAATCATTTTGGCTCCTTTCATTTTGGATTATCTGTTTAAGACAACCTTTTTTGCTGACCGCTTGGGTGACGGCGCAACGAACCTGTCCAGTTGTTTGCTGCTGTTTACCCCTGGCATTGCGGCTATTTATGCACTTTTGGTCAGCAAGAAGAAACACTCCGGAAAGGAATTGGTATGCCTTGTCCGGGAGTCCGTTTCCGGCATTGTACCGGTGGGCGCGACGATCTTTTTCGCGTACTGCATCAGCGGTTTGTTTACCGATACAGATATCGGACAGCAGATCGGTCTGTTAATCCAAGGCTGGGACCTGCCCTTGGTGGCGCTGGCATTCCTGATCCCGCTTTTGACAGCGATTTTGGGAATGGTTCTGCCCGGATCGGCACAGACGAAGATTTTTGGTTCTACGATCATTTCTGTGATTGCAGCAGCCGGCGGCAATCCTTTGCTGGCAGCAGCAATGCTGCCTGCTATCACCGGCGCTATGGAGGGTATGACCCCGCCGCTGGCACTTTGTATGTATGCGGCAATGGGCATTGCTAAATCGGAATTGAAGCCAACAATCAAGAACGCTATGATTTGGGTAGGCTTACACTATCTGATGAGCGCACTTTGCTTACTGGGTATTCTCCCAATTCTGGGACTGTAAGAGAGGTAAGATTATGAAAGTAATTAGTAAGATCCTTTTAACTGTATTTTCTGTCGGAGTTTTACTGACCCTGCTTGCCGGCGCACTGGCGTTTGTAGGCTTTATTGCTGCGCTGATCATCGGCGGCGAGGCGGCTACAGAACTGTGTGTATTTATTCATAAGACCTACTTCCCGTATGCGATTCGGGTTTGCTCTGTTGCAGTTGGCTGTGGCTTGATTGGCATGTATTTTGCAAAAATGAAATCTTTATCCATGGAAAAAGAGGAAAAAACAGAATAATCGGAGAGAAAAAATGAAAGCATTGGTTTTAGCGGGTGGCGTGCCGCAGATCGCTTTGATTCAGGATCTGCGCAGCCGTGGCATTACAACTGTTTTATGTGACTATTATAAAGATCCGGTAGCAAAACCCTATGCGGATATCTTTTACCGGGAATCCACCTTGGATGTGCCTGCCATTACCCGGGTAGCAAAAGAAGAAAATGTTGACTTTCTGATCACCTGCTGTACTGATCAGGCACTTATGACTGTGGCGCAGGTGTCTGAAGAATTGGGTCTGCCTTGCTATATCGACTATGAGACTGCCCGCAATGTTACGAACAAATCCTATATGAAGCAAATTTTTGCGGAAAAAGGGATCAGTTCTGCCCGGTTTGCGGTGATGGGGCAGTTGGATATGGAGGCGATCGCCCACCTGCGCTACCCACTGATCGTCAAGCCTGTGGATTGTAACAGTTCCAAAGGTGTGCAGAAGGTGGAGTCCGCAGAAAAATTGGCTGTGGCGTTTGAAACAGCCGTCCAGTTGAGCCGTACAAAAACCGCTATCGTAGAAGAGTTCATTACCGGTCCGGAATTGAGTGTGGATATATATGTGGAAGACGGTGTTGCCCATGTGCTGAGTGTTTCAGAACTGGACAAACTGCCGGAGGAAAACAAGTTTATTATTTTCCGCGCAAAATCACCTGCATTTATGAATGAGACATTGATGGCACATATCCAGTTGACTGCCCAGCAGATCGCCGATGCCTTTGGCTTAAAAAATTCCCCTATGCTGATTCAGATGATTACCGACGGAACGCGTGGATATGTACTGGAATTCAGCGCCAGGACCGGCGGCGGTGAAAAGTTTATTATGATCCCTAAGGTGTCTGGATTTGACCCTGTGAAAGCAGTGGTGGATCTGGTATTGGGAGAAAAACCTCATGTGCCACAGCAACGCCCGAAACAGAGTTTGTTTGCAACTGAATTTATTTATTGCTATGACGGTATTTTCCATCATTTTGAAAACTTTGAAGAATTGAAAGCAGAGGGCATTCTTGCAGAGTATTATTGCTTCCGCGCACCTGGTTCAGGTTTTAACGGCATCGACTCCAGTGGTGACCGGGTCGGCGGTTTTTCTATTGTGGCAGAGTCTTGGGAAGAATTGCAGGCCAAGCACAGGAGAGCCGTGGCAGAACTGCGGGTCATTGCTGATGACGGCAGTGATTTGATGCGCCGCGATCTGCTGACAGATTTGTAATCCAAGGAGAAGGGGAATGGTATGATGAAAAAACCGTTTGTGATCGGCATTGCCGGCGGCAGTGGTTCCGGTAAGACCACATTTGCAAAACGACTGAAAGAGCGATTTCCGGACCAGGTTGCTATGGTCAGTTGTGACAACTACTATCTTGCCCGGCAGGATATGCCGTTGGAAGAGCGCAAACTGCAAAATTACGATTCCCCGGAGGCCTTTGAGTTTGACTTGATGATCGGTCAAATTCAGGCGCTGAAAGAGGGCAAGGATATTCTCTGTCCGGTGTATGACTTTACACTCCACACCCGCAGCCCGGAGGTAGTGCCAATTCAGGCAAAGCCTGTAATCATTATTGACGGCATTCTGATCTTCTCAGAACCCAGACTCCGGGAACTGATGGATATGCGCATCTATGTGGAGACCGATGCGGACGAGCGCATTTTGCGCCGTGTCCGCCGGGATATGCGGGAGCGTGGCAGAGACTTAGACGGCATCATCGCCCAGTACCTTGCCACTGTCAAACCTATGCACAATACTTATGTAGAACCCACCAAGGCCTATGCCGACATTATTATCAACGGCGGCAAGAATAACACAGCCTATGACCTGGTGAAAAATAAGATCCAAAAACTTTTGGAAGAAGGAGACAACCAATGAGCCTGTTTCAAAATAAGACCCTGATGATCACCGGTGGCACCGGTAGTTTTGGCAACGCGGTTTTAAACCGCTTTTTGCAGACCGACATCGGCGAGATCCGCATTTTCTCCCGTGACGAGAAGAAGCAGGACGATATGCGCCACGAATTCCAGGCAAAAATGCCGGAAGTGGCGGAGAAGATCAAATTCTACATCGGCGATGTCCGTGACCTGGCATCTGTGAAAAATGCTATGCACGGTGTGGATTATATCTTCCACGCAGCAGCCCTGAAGCAGGTTCCCTCCTGCGAGTTTTTCCCCATCGAGGCAGTAAAGACCAATGTGTTGGGCACAGAAAATGTGCTCACCGCTGCCATCGAAGCCGGTGTCAGCAACATTGTGTGTCTTTCCACAGATAAGGCGGCTTACCCCGTCAATGCTATGGGTACCTCCAAGGCTATGATGGAGAAAGTCATCGTTGCCAAGTCCCGCACCGTTGCCCCGGAAAAGACCAAGATCTGCTGCACCCGTTACGGCAATGTGATGTGCAGCCGTGGCTCGGTTATCCCTCTGTGGATCGAGCAGATCAAGGCAGGCAACCCCATCACCATCACCGAGCCCACTATGACCCGCTTCATTATGAGTCTGGACGAGGCGGTGGATCTGGTGCTGTTTGCTTTTGAAAACGGCGCCAGCGGCGACATTCTGGTACAGAAAGCACCTGCCTGCACTATTGAAGTGCTGGCAAAGGCAGTTACCGGTCTGTTTGCCCCCGGTCACGAGATCAAGGTCATCGGTATTCGCCACGGCGAGAAAATGTACGAAACATTGCTGACCAACGAAGAATGCTCCAACGCCATCGATATGGGCGAGTTTTACCGTGTTCCCTGCGACAAGCGCGGCCTGAACTATGACAAGTTCTTCAAAGAGGGCAACGTAGAGCGCAACCACCTGACCGAGTTTAACTCCCACAACACAGAACTGCTGGATGTGGAGCAGGTCAAGCAGAAACTGCTCTCTCTGCAGTACATCCGCGACGAACTGGACGCCCAGGGTATTGCTTACTAAGTTCCAATTTATCGCGCCATTGGCTCGATAAGTAATTATGAATTAAGAATTATGAATTAAAAATTATTGTGTGACTTTCAGTCACTAATTTAAATTGTTTTCGGAGAAAACACCACAATTCTTAACTCTTAATTATTAATTCTTAATTTGCTCGTGAGAGCGACAAATCGGAATTTGAAAGGAACATATTTATGAATATATTGATTACCGGCGCAAAGGGTTTCGTGGGTCGCAATCTGACCGAAAACCTGAAAACCATCCGTGACGGCAAAAACCGCACCCGGAATTTGACCATCGGTGAGATCTACGAATACGATATCGATACCGATCCTGCGCTGTTGGACAGTTTTTGCCAAAAGGCGGACTTTGTGTTTAATCTGGCAGGCGTAAACCGCCCCCAAAACCCGGAAGAGTTTATGCAGGGCAATTTTGGCTTTGCCAGCACCTTGCTGGATACCCTGAAAAAGCACAATAATACTTGCCCCATTATGATCTCTTCTTCCATTCAGGCCACCTGCATCGGCCGCTATGACAGCGACTATGGCAGAAGCAAGAAGGCGGGCGAAGAACTGATGTTCGCTTACGGCGAGGAGACCGGCGCAAAAGTGCTGGTATACCGTTTTCCCAATCTGTTTGGCAAGTGGTGCCGCCCCAACTATAACAGCGCAGTGGCAACGTTCTGCAATAACATTGCCAACGATCTGCCCATTCAGGTCAACGATCCCAGCGTCCAGTTGGAACTGCTGTACATCGATGACTTAGTGGACGAAATGCTGGATGCTTTGGAGGGCAAGGAGCATCACTGCGAATTTGCAGGTATCGAAACGGTGATGACCGAAGGCGGTCGCTACTGCGCAGCGCCTATCTCCCACAAGGTAACTTTGGGTGAGATCGTGGATCTGCTGCACAGTTTCAAGGATCAGCCCCAGACACTGCTGATGCCGGAAATTCCCGCCGGTAGTTTTGCAAAGAAACTCTATTCCACATACCTTTCCTATCTGCCGAAAGAGGGCGCTATCTTCGATTTGAAGATGAACTGCGATGATAGAGGTAGTTTCACAGAACTGTTAAAGACCGTAAATTGCGGTCAGTTCTCTGTGAATATCTCCAAGCCCGGCATCACCAAAGGTCAGCACTGGCACAACACCAAGTGGGAGTTTTTCATTGTTGTTTCCGGCAAGGCGCTGATTCAGCAGAGAAAGATCGGCTCTGAGGAAGTGCTGAATTTTGAGGTATCCGGCGAGAAGATCCAGGCGGTGCATATGCTGCCCGGCTATACCCACAACATCATCAATCTCAGCGACACCCAGGATCTGGTGACGGTGATGTGGGCAAACGAGCAATTTGACCCGGGCAGACCCGACACATTCTTTGAGAAAGTAGAGGAGTAAACAATGGCTTCTTTTAAAAATAACGGCAAACTGAAATTGCTGATCATCGTAGGTACCCGCCCGGAGATCATCCGTCTGGCAGCGGTGATCAACAAGTGCCGCAAGTATTTTGACTGCCTGCTGGCCCACACCGGTCAGAACTATGACTACAACTTAAACGGCGTATTCTTTAAGGATCTGCAGATCGACGATCCCGATGTATATATGGAGGCTGTAGGCAAGGATCTGGGCGAGACGATGGGTAATATCATCGCCAAATCCTACCAGTTAATGGTAGAGGTCCAGCCCGATGCTGTGCTGGTGCTGGGCGATACCAACTCCTGCCTGAGCGTCATCGGCGCAAAGCGCCTGCACATTCCCATCTTCCATATGGAAGCCGGCAACCGCTGCAAGGATGAGTGCCTGCCGGAAGAGACCAACCGCCGCATCGTGGATATTATCTCCGATGTAAATCTGTGCTACTCTGAGCACGCTCGCCGGTATCTTGCCGACAACGGTCTGCCCAAGGAGCGCACTTATGTCACCGGTTCTCCTATGGCAGAGGTGCTGCACAACAATCTTGACAAGATCGAGGCCAGCGACATTCACGCCCGTCTGGGTCTTGAGAAGGGCAAGTACATTCTGCTGTCTGCTCACCGTGAGGAGAATATCGACACAGAGAAGAACTTCACCTCTCTGTTTACTGCCATCAATAAAATGGCGGAAAAATACGATATGCCCATTTTGTACTCCTGCCACCCCAGAAGCCGCAACCGTCTGGATGCTTCCGGTTTCGTCCTTGACAAGCGGGTGATCCGCCACGAGCCTTTGGGTTTCCACGACTATAACTGTCTGCAGATGAACGCCTTTGCTGTGGTTTCTGACAGTGGCACTCTGCCGGAGGAGTCCAGTTTCTTCACCTCCATCGGCAAGTCCTTCCCGGCAGTTTGTATCCGTACCTCCACCGAGCGCCCCGAGTCTCTGGACAAGGCAGGTTTTGTGTTGGCAGGCATTGACGAGAACAGCCTTCTGCAGGCAGTGGATACTGCGGTAACAATGGTGGCAGAGGGCGACAACGGCATTCCCGTACCCGACTATGTAGAAGAAAATGTCTCCACAAAGGTGGTAAAACTGATCCAGTCTTACACCGGTGTGGTCAACAAAATGGTTTGGAGAAAGTTTTAATGCGTAACGAAGCGAAACTGTTAATTGGCGCGCTGGGGCAGGCTGTGGCAAAAAAACCGCTGCAGATGCCGCAGAGTATCGATTGGCAGATTCTTCAAAATATGTCCCGTGCCCACGGCGTCGATGCGCTGGTATGCCAAGGTCTGAAGGACGCCGGTGTCTGGGAGCAAGTTCCGGAGGCTGTACAAAAGTATTATGCTGCTATGCACCTGCAGGCTATCTATCGGGAGGCACAGTTTGAACACGTGCATCACAATCTGCAGCAGGCGTTGACGCAGGCCAATGTGCTCCACATTTTTTTGAAGGGCGCTTGCCTGAAGAAAGATTATCCCGTGCCTGCCCTGCGGACAATGTGCGATCTGGACATTCTGGTCTACACCAAAGATTATGATGCCATCGACCGGATCGCCAAAGCCCAAAACGGCACATCACACCCCGGTGACGGCAACCACCGCAACTATAGTTTCCCCGGCGGTGTGGCGGTGGAGTTCCACCCCAACCTGCTGCACCATTCCACCCCGGTAGGCACCCAGATCAACCCGGGCTGGCAGTACGCCAAAAAGGATTGTCCTACCAGTTCTATGGAACTGACGGAAGAGGGCTTTTACTTAAATACCATTTGCCACCTGGCCAATCATTTTGTCCGTGGCGGTGTGGGTGTGCGGTTTGTGCTGGATGTGTGGGTATGCCGCAACTTAAGAAAAAACCAGCCGGACCGTGACTTTGTGGAAACAGAACTGAAGCGGTTTGGTCTGCTGGAATTTACCCAAAATCTGGAAGCACTGGCAGAAAACTGGTTTGGCAGCGGCGAAAGCAGCCCGCTTTTGGAAGAACTGGGAGAATATTTTATTACCAGCGGCAGCCACGGCCTGTCAGACCGGGCGATGCTTAATGCTGTCACGCTTTCCAGTGGCGGCACACAAACCTCAGCACTGATGGGGAAAATGTTCTATTCCAGGGAAGAAATGGAAGATCGCTTCCCCTGGTGCAAGGGAAAACCCTGGCTTCTGCCCGTTGCCTGGTGTACCCGGGCGTTTCTGGCAGTAAAAAACCACGGTCATCTCATTGTCAAATGGGGAAAAGGCACCGGTCGGGTGACCCGGCAGGAAGTGGACGCCCAGCGGGAAAAACTGGCTCGCTTCGGCATTAAGAAGATGTAATTTTACAGGAGGAGTCCATATGCAATGTGTTCAGAAATTTGAATCCATTTATCATAAAGAGCCTCAGGATGTGGCATTTTGCCCTTACCGTGTCTGCCCCATCGGCGCGCACTCGGACTACCAACTGGGCAAGATTACCGGTCTGGCTATCGATAAGGGTATCCACATTGCTTACAGCCCCAAGACCAACGGTGTGGTGGAACTGGTATCGCTGCAGTTCGATAAGCGCGCCCAGTGGCATATCAAAGCAGTCCCCGAGGAAAAGCAGGGGGATTGGGCTGACCATTTGCGTGGTGCGACCCAGGCGTTGGCGTTGCGCCATCCACTGCGCGTAGGCATCTCCGGTGTTATTCAGGGAACGCTTCCCATTGGCGGTCTTTCTTCGTCTGCTGCAGTCATATTGGCGTTTTTGACAGCCCTTTGCAAGGTCAATGATATTACATTGACTCCCAACGAACTGATCCTGACAGCCCTTTCGGCGGAAAGGGACTATGTTGGCCTTTCCATCGGCAAACTGGACCAGTCCTGCGAGGTGTATGCGAAAAAGGATCATCTGCTGTATCTGGACACCAAGGACGACAGTTTTGAACTGATCCCCACTAACCCTGCGATGAAGCCTTATAAGATCGCTATTTTCTTTTCCGGTTTGCAGCGCAGTTTGGTAGGCACCAAACTTAATATGCGCGTAGATGAGTGCCGCAGCGCAGCCTATGCTCTGAAGGCATATGCCGGCATGGAGTACGGCAAGTTTAAAGAGACCAACCTGCGGGAAGTGCCCTACGAAGTATATTTGCGCTACAAAGACCGCCTTCCGGAAAACTTTGCCAAACGGGCAGAGCATTGGTATACGGAATTTGACCGGGTACAGCGGGGCGCTGAGGCCTGGCGCAAGGGCGATCTGGATACATACGGCAAACTGTCTTTTGAAAGCGGCAATTCCTCCATTGTGAACTGGGAGACCGGCTCTCCGGAACTGAAGACTTTGTATGAGATCATGACCCGTACAGACGGCATTTACGGCGGGCGGTTTTCCGGCGCCGGATTTAAGGGCTGCTGTATGGCGCTGGTCGATCCTGCTTTCGAGCAGCAGATTTTGGAGAAAGTGGGAAAAGAGTATCTGAAAGTATTTCCGGAACTGGAAGGCAAATACTCAGCCCATATTTGTCAGAGCGCCAATGGTGTGATAAATCTGTAAGGAGATTAACTATGAAATGTTTGATCTTGGCGGCGGGATATGCTACCCGGCTGTATCCGCTGACAGAAAACTTCCCGAAACCGCTGCTGAAAGTCCGGGAAAAGACGATTTTGGATTGGCTCATCGACGATATTGATACATTGCAGATCGTGGATGAATATGTGGTGATCTCCAATCATAAATTTGCCCACCATTTCGATGCTTGGGCAAAAGAGAAAACCCAGAAGATCACCGTGATCGATGACGGCACATCTTCCAATGAGACCCGTCTGGGTGCGGTGAAGGATATCCAGTTTGCCATCGATACCCTGGGTCTGGATGATGATATGTTGGTGATCGCCGGTGACAATTTGCTGGATTTTTCTCTGACGAAATTCATTCGGTATGCGTTGGATAAGAAAGCCAGTTGCATTATGCGTTATTATGAAGCCAACGAGCAGAAACTTTTAAAGTGTGGCGTGGTGACCATAGACGAAACCGACAAGATCCTGCGTATGACAGAGAAATCGCCCACCCCGGAGACCCATTGGTGTACGCCGCCTTTCTACTACTACACCCGGCAGGATGCCCGATTGGTGGAAAAAGGCATCGCCGCGGGATGCGGCACAGATGCCCCGGGTAGTTACATTGCCTGGCTGTGTACCCAGACACCGGTGTATGCTATGGAAATGCCCGGCAGCCGGTACGATATCGGCAATCTGGAAAGTTATGAAAAAGTACAGTCTGTCTATAAAGGCGTAACTTTATAAAAAATCAAATGCAGATTTTTCGGCATAGTGCCGGTTTGTTTACAGAATGCATTTGCGTTAGGAGAACATAGATATGAAAATACTGATGTTGGCAAGTTATTATTATCCCGAGCAGGCGGCAAGTCCCTATCTGGCAGATAATCGTCGGGAGGCGTTTGCAGAGGCAGGCTTTGATATGGTGCTTTACACACCGGTACCTACCCGTGGTATTACAGAAGAAGTACGTCGGGAGTATAGCAAGCGGCTGTATGAGGAAGGTCTGGGCGGCAGATTGAAAGTTCACCGCTTTCCCCTGATGCGGGAAGGAAAGAATCCAATCCAGCGGGCTTTCCGGTATTTTTTGAACATCTGCAAATTATACGATAAGGCATTAAAGGAAAAAGATGTGGATGTGCTGTGCATCGGTTCTACACCGCCGATCAATGGCCTGATGTTCCCGGGTATCAGAAAGAAACTGGGCTGCAAGATCGTTTACAATCTGCAGGATATTTTTCCGGATTCTATGGTCACTGCAAAAATGACAAAGAAAGGATCCTTGCTGTGGAAGATCGGCAGAAAAATTGAAGATCTGACTTACCGTAACAGCGACCTGATCGTAGTCATCTCTGAAGATTTTAAACGCAACATTATGGAAAAGGGCGTTCCGGAGGATAAGATCGTCATTATCCGCAACTGGGTAGACGAGCAGGCTGTGTTGGACATTCCCCGGGAAGAAAACGAACTGTTTGATACCTACGGAATTGACCGAAACAAATTCTATATTTCTTACAGCGGCAATATTGGTCTGTCCCAAAATATGGATATGCTTCTGGATGTGGCAAAATCATTGGAAGATAACGAGAATATCGGCTTCATCCTTGTGGGTGAAGGTGCTTATAAAAAACAAGTGGAAGAGCGGATTGCCGCGGATAATATCAAAAATGTGACGATGCTGCCTTTCCAGCCTTATGAAAAGATTTCCCAGGTGTTCAGTTTGGGTGACTGCGGTCTGATCATTTCCAAGAAAGGTATCGGCGGCAGTTCTGTGCCCAGTAAGACCTGGAGCGTTATGTCGGCCTCCCGCCCGGTGCTGGCATCTTTTGACAAGGGCAGCGAGTTGGACGATATTGTTTCCGGCAGCAATTGCGGTATCTGTGTGGATGCCAATGATCCGGAAGCATTCCGGGCAGCAATTCTGCAAATGGCAGAGGATCGGGAGACTTGCCGCCGGATGGGCGAAAACGGCAGATGTTACATTGAGGAGAATTTGACCCGTGGAATCGGTACTGCCAAGTGGGTGGAAGTCATCCACAATGTGGTTGGCAAGTGATCCAAAATAGGTTGCGGCAAAACCAATGTTTTGCAGGAGAGAGTGACAATATGGAAAATACAAATGCATTGTTCTTATCCCAATCCTATCAAGATACCTGGGATGACTATATCCGTTCCTTGAACCGCCCCGGATTTCCCGTGTGGGACTATGTGATCATAACAGCCTCCAACGAGCAGCAGGCGGCAGGTTTTCGGGCGCAGATCAATGCCCGGAAGGATTATTTACCCCAGAACACCCACTTTGCGGTTGTTCCGGATGAGGGTGGCGTGCGGGTAGGTTCCGGCGGAGCGACCCTGAGCGTGATCCGCTATATCCGGCAGCGGGAGGAGAGTTTCAAGGACCTGCGGATCTTGGTAATTCACAGCGGCGGCGACAGCAAACGTGTTCCCCAGTACTCTGCTTTGGGCAAACTGTTTTCACCGGTTCCCCATAAACTGCCCGACGGCAGACGGTCCACTTTGTTTGATGAGTTTATGATCGCTATGTCTTCTATGCCTTCCCGTATTCGGGAGGGAATGTTGCTGCTGGCAGGCGATGTGCTGCTTTTGTTCAATCCGCTGCAGATCGACTATTCTGGCAACGGTGCGGCAGCGATTTCTTTCAAAGAACACGTACAGACGGGAAAGAATCACGGCGTTTTTCTGGCAGGTGATCAGGGAAATGTTGCCCGCTTCCTCCATAAGCAGACGGTAGAAACTTTGCGCCAGCAGGGCGCGGTAAACGAGCGGGATTATGTGGATATCGATACCGGCGCAGTAATCTTCAGCACAGAAATGTTGGAATCGCTGTATAGTCTGATTCCTGACGAAAATGCCTATCGGACATATGTCAACAGTACGGTCCGCCTCTCTCTGTACGGCGATTTTCTGTATCCGTTGGCCAGTGAATCCACGCTGGAGCAATTTTATAAAGAAAAGCCTGAGGGGGAGTTTTGCCAACAGTTGCATCAGGCCCGAACCCAAGTGTGGAATGCGCTGCGCCCCTACAGAATGAAATTGTTGCGGGTAGCGCCTGCGAAGTTTATCCATTTCGGCACCACCCGTGAGATCCTGGAATTGATGAATGAAAAAATCGGTTCCTATGCTGCACTGAATTGGAGCAAGCAGACGGCCAGCAGTGTTGTGGGCGATACGGCCTGCTATAACAGTGTGCTGTCCAGCCGGGCGAAGATAGGCAGCGGTTGCTATTTGGAAACGTCCTATGTACACTCCGGTGCAACGGTAGGCAACAATGTGTTGCTGTCGTATATTGACGTTCACAATGAAATCATACCTTCCGATGTGGTGCTGCACGGTCTGAAGCAAAAAGACGGAAAATTTGTGGCGCGGATATATGGTATTCACGATGATCCTAAGAAAAATCTTATCTTTGGAAAGTCGCTGGATTCGCTGGAAGACATATGGGATACAGAGGACCGCACACTTTGGACAGCGAAACTATACCCGGTTTGTGACTCCATTCCGGAGGCTATTGCCGCCGCGCTCAATGTGTATCATCTGCTGCATGGCGGTGGTGATATAGCAGCCTGGAAACAGGCTGATCGACAATCGCTGTGTGCCGGATTTAACAACGCTGACCCCGATGCCATCATTGAATGGGACCAGAGAATGACGGAACTGGTCCAAATGGACGAGATCGTAAAGTTGATCCGTCAGGGAAAACCTGCTAAGGAAGGCAAGCGGATATTAAAAGAAAAGAAACTGACAAAGATCCAACAAAATTGGCTGGATCGGCGACTACAGGAAGCCGACTTTGCGATGAAAGTCCGGTTGTTCTATTACATTGGCACAGCCCTGGAGGACGAGCGGTTTATTTACAAATGTTTCCAGTCTGTTCAGTCCGGCATTCTGCAAACAGCGCTGGACGGTTTGCAGTTTAATGAAACTGCTAAAATCGTGGCAGATAAGGCTGCCGTGCAATTGCCTTTGCGGGTCAATTGGGGCGGCGGATGGTCGGATACACCGCCTTATTGCATAGACAATGGCGGCACTGTTCTGAATGCGGCCATCCTTCTGGACGGACAAGCGCCGGTGGAAGTGCGCTTGGAACGCATTGCGGAGGATAAGATCATATTTGACAGCCGTGATATGGATGTACACGGAGAGTTCGATACGATCGAAGCGCTGCAAAGAACAGGAGATCCTTATGACCCCTTTGCCTTACAAAAGGCTTGTCTGCTGACTTGTGGCATTATTCCCAGAGAGGGTGGCGATCTGAAACAGATCCTGCAGCGGCTGGGCGGCGGTTTTATTATGCGCAGCGAGGTCACCAATGTACCAAAGGGTTCCGGCTTGGGTACAAGTTCTATTCTTGCGGCTGCCTGCGTGAAATGTACATTTGAATTTATGGGCATCGCCTATACCGAGGAAGATCTGTATAGCCACGTGTTGGCGATGGAACAGATTATGTCAACCGGCGGCGGTTGGCAAGACCAGGTAGGCGGTGTGACCAATGGATTGAAATACATTACCTCACATCCGGGTCTGCATCAGAAGCTAAAAGTTGAGCATCTGGTTTTGGATAATGAGACGATGGATGCCCTGAACCAGCGTTTCTGCCTGATCTATACCGGCCAGAGAAGATTGGCAAGAAACCTGCTGCGGGATGTAGTTGGTCGTTATGTCGGCAATGAGCCGGACAGTTTGTATGCGCTGAACGAGATTCAGCGTGTGGCGGCATTGATGCGCTTTGAATTGGAGCGGGGTAATGTGGATGCCTTTGCCCAGCTTCTAAATTACCATTGGGAACTGAGCAAAAAAGTGGATGCCGGATCTACCAATACACTGATCGATCAGATTTTTCTTGCAGTTGATGATTTGATCGACGGCAAGATGATCTGCGGCGCCGGTGGCGGCGGTTTCCTGCAGGTGATTGTGAAAAAAGGCGTTACGAGAGAAATGGTAGAAGCACGATTGAATGAAGTTTTTGCGGATTCCGGTGTGCGTACCTATGCGTGTAAATTGCTGAAATGATCCGATATTGAAAGCAGGGCTGTCCGGTTGGTGGAAAAAGGCATCGCCGCGGGATGCGGCACAGATGCCCCGGGTAGTTACATTGCCTGGCTGTGTACCCAGACACCGGTGTATGCTATGGAAATGCCCGGCAGCCGGTACGATATCGGCAACTTGGAAAGTTATGAAAGCGTACAAACAGTATACAAGGGAGTAAGAGTATGAAGATCGCAGTTGCGGGCACCGGTTATGTGGGTCTTTCCATGGCGGTGCTTTTGGCCCAGCATAATCAGGTAACGGCGGTAGATATCATCCCCGAAAAAGTGGATATGATCAATGCCCGGCGCAGTCCTATTGCAGACAAGGAAATTGAGGAATATATTTCCGGGAGACAGTTGAACCTGACAGCAACATTAGACGGTGCTGCTGCATACCGGGAAGCGGATTTTGTAGTGATCGCTGCGCCTACCAATTACGATTCCAGACAGAATTATTTCGACACTTCAGCGGTAGAGGCGGTCATTTCTCTGGTTATGGAAGTAAATCCGGAGGCGATTATGGTCATCAAATCCACCGTTCCGGTAGGATACACCCAAAGCATTCGCCAAAAGACCGGCAGTAAAAATATTTTGTTCAGTCCGGAGTTTTTGCGGGAAAGCCGTGCACTGTATGATAATCTGTACCCCTCCCGGATCATTGTGGGAACAGATCCGGAGGACCTTCGCTTGGTAGATGCCGCCCACACTTTTGCCGGTCTGCTTCAACAGGGAGCAATTAAGGAAAATGTTGAGACACTCTTTATGGGATTCACAGAGGCAGAGGCAGTAAAACTCTTTGCCAACACCTATTTGGCATTGCGTGTTTCCTTTTTTAACGAACTGGATACCTATGCGGAAATGAAAGGGTTGGATACCCGGCAGATTATTGACGGTATCTGTATGGATCCCCGTATCGGCGCACATTATAACAACCCCTCTTTTGGTTACGGTGGCTATTGCTTGCCAAAAGACACCAAGCAGTTGCTTGCCAATTACAAGGATGTACCGGAAAATCTGATAGAGGCTATCGTTCAGGCAAACCGGACACGCAAGGATTTTATTGCAGACCGCGTGTTGCAAAAGGCTGGCTACTACAGTTATGGGGAGGCCAATTCCTATGATCCCACCCGGGAGAAAGAGGTGGTGATCGGCATATATCGCCTGACAATGAAGGCAAATTCTGATAATTTCCGCCAAAGTTCTATTCAAGGCGTTATGAAACGGATCAAGGCAAAGGGCGCAACTGTGGTGATCTATGAACCTTCACTAGAAGATGGTAGTACCTTCTTCGGTAGCCGTGTTATCAATGATTTGGATGCATTCAAATCTGCTTGCAATGCCATTGTTGCGAACCGGTACGACAGTTGTTTGGATGACGTGAAAGAAAAAGTCTATACGAGAGATTTATATAGACGTGATTGAAAAATTGGACTGTCCACACAAAAGGACAGCCCAAAATGTGATCAGCGGGCTGCAATGCAGCCCGCTGTTCTGTTTAGTTATTGGTGTAGTTGTCGAAATAACCCTGGATATAGACGATGGGTGTGCCCTTGTCGCCGGAGCCGGAGGTCAGGTCGCACAGAGAACCGATCAGGTCTGTCAGACGGCGGGGGGTCGTACCCTGGGCGGCCATATTGCCTACCAGGCTGGAGCCGTCCTTCTGCTGGATCTTTTCTTTGATCGCCTTCTGCAGCGCTTCGCCGGACAGATCGGCAAAGTCATTGTCTGCCAGATATTTCAGTTTCAGTTCGTTGGGCGTGCCTTCCAGACCGGGGGTGTAAGCGGGGGATACCACCGGGTCAGCCAGTTCCCAGATCTTGCCCACGGCATCTTTGAATGCGCCGTCGCCGTAAACCATTACTTCAATGTGCTTTCCGGTGATTTCCAGCAACTTTGTCTGAATGTCCAGCACCAACTGCTGACAATCCCGGGGGAAGAGTTTCACGGTGTCCTCGGTGGACTTGTTAGAACCCAGCAAACCGTAGTTTTCATTACAGCCGCTGCCGTTTACCGGAGCGGTCATGATCTCGTCCAGACCGCAGACCCGGTCTGCACCGGCACTCAGCAGCCAGCGCTTGGTTCTGGCTCTGGTGTGGATGTCGCAATGCAGCACATTTTTGGTGTATTTCAAAATGGCGCGGGGATCGTTGGCGAAGATCACCTCTACCTCAGCGCCGCTTTCCCGGATCAACTGGCTGTAGTATTCCACATAATCCACGCCGGTGAAAGGATGCTTCACATAGCCGAACAGTTCCCGATAACGCTCTTCCGTGAGAATATCCCGGTAGGGGTCTACGCCGTTTTTATCCATCAGATCCCAATCGATGAGATGGTTGCCCACTTCGTCGGCAGGGTAACTGAGCATCAGCACGATCTTCTTGCAGCCTTTGGCAATGCCCCGCAGGCAGATAGCAAAACGGTTACGGCTCAAAATGGGGAAAATAACACCCACGGTCTCGCCGCCCAGTTTCTCTTTTACATCCTGGGCAATATCGTCTACGCTGCAGTAATTACCCTGAGCACGGGCAACGATGGCTTCGGTCATTGCCACCACATCCCGGTCACGGGGGTTAAGACCGTCTTCTTTCATGGCGGCCAAAACAGAGTCGGTAACGATATCCACCAGATTATCGCCCTGGCGGATAATGGGTGCACGGATACCCATAGAAACAGTACCTAACATCCGTCCCATATACAACACTCCTCAATCGGACAAAACACAGTTTGTCATATTTACCCACATATTATAATACAACATATTGTGTTTGTAAAATAAAATTTCAAAAATAAATGCTGGTTTTTTGGGGAAAACCAGCATTTGTTTGTTTATTTGCCCAATTCCAGGGTTCTTTCATAGGCGGCAGCCACGGCATTCATGGTTCCTGCCCGGAAAGCGCTCTCCTCCAGCGCCTGAACACCGGCGATGGTAGAACCGCCGGGGGAGCAGACAGCGTCCTTAAGTTGACCGGGATGCAGCCCGCCTTCCAAAAGCATTTTTGCAGTGCCCGCTGTGGTTTGGGCGGCGTAGGCCAGGGCTTTGTCCCGGGGCAGACCGCAGGCAACTGCGCCGTCAGCCAGCGCTTCCACGAAAAGACTCACAAAGGCAGGTCCGCAGCCGGACAGAGCGCTGCCGGCATCGATCAGTTTTTCCGGCAGCCGGTCCAGACAACCGGCATACTGCATACCTTCGCAAAAAGCGTCAATATTTTCTTGCGTCACATCCTCGGTGGCATCGAAAAGGATCATACCGCCACCAACGCTAACAGGGATATTGGGCATGATCCGGATCACCGGGAAAGGACTCATAGCCATCCGCTGAATATCTGCCATAGAAATACCCGCTGCCATAGATACCAGGACAAAGGGCGTTTTCCGCAGCGCTAGTTCCGGCGCGATCTGGCAGAGCATTGTTGCCATAACCTGCGGTTTTACGCCCAGAAAAATATAATCACATTCTCTGGCGACTTGCTGGGCATCTGCCTGACGGCAACCCAGTTCTGCTGCCAGCGCAGCGGCTTTTTCTGCGCATTGATCCGCCAATGTAATATTTCCTGCGGGCAATGCTTTTGCCGCAGCCCGCGCCAAAGCGCCGCCCATATTACCGGTGCCGATAAAACCGAATGTTTTGTCCATAATATTGACCTCCTTATCGAATCTGCCCGTCGCCGTGAATGACATATTTATAGGTGCAGATCTCGTCCAGACCCATAGGACCCCGGGCGTGGAGTTTTTGGGTGGAAATGCCGATCTCACAGCCCAGACCAAACTCGCCGCCGTCGGTAAAACGGGTAGAGCAATTCACATATACTGCGGCGCTGTCCACCACCCGGGTGAACAGATCGGCAGTCTCTTCGTCACGGGTCACGATGCATTCGCTGTGTCCGGTGGAATGCAGGGCAATGTGCGCCATTGCCTGGGTTGCATCGTCTACCACGCCTACAGCCAGAATGTAGTCTAAAAATTCTGTATCAAAATCCGTATCTGTAGCCGGCGTGCCGGGAATGATGGCGGCGGCTTTGGTGTCCAGACGCAACTGCACCGGGTTGACTGTCCGGTCGGTGACCAACCGCTTGTACAGCATAGGCAGGAATTGATCCGCCACATCTTTGTGTACCAGGCAGCATTCTGCGGCGTTGCATACAGAGGGACGGCTGGTTTTTGCGTTTTCCAAAATGTTAATTGCCATTTCCAGATCCGCGGTCTTATCCACATAGATGTGGCAGATGCCGGTACCGGTTTGGATGCAGGGGACTTTTGCCCCTTCCGTGCAGGCTTTGATCAGACCGGCGCCGCCTCTGGGGATCAGCAGATCCACATAGCCAACAGCCTCCATCAGTTCGGTGACACTTTGGCGGCTGGTATCCTGCACCAGTTGTACCAGTTCCGGATGCAAACCCACCTGGGTAAGACCTGCCTGCATTGCCTTAACAATGGCGTTGGCGCTGCGGAATGCATCTTTGCCGCTGCGCAGCACGCAGGCAGAACCGGCTTTGATGGCCAGGGCGGCAGCATCGGAAGCGACATTGGGGCGGCTTTCGTAGACCATAGCGATCACGCCTACAGACACACCCACCCGCTCGATTACAATGCCGTTGGGGCGCACTATCCGATCCCGGACACGACCTATCGGATCCGGCAGCGCAATGACCTGACGGATGCCCTCTGCCATAGCCTGAATACGGTCCTGATTCAGGGCCAGCCGGTCCAGCATCGATTGGGACAGATGGCCTTTGGCAGCCTCCATATCCAACAGGTTTGCCTGCAAAATGGCTTCACTATGTGTCAGCAGTCCGTCCGCCATAGCAGCCAATGCCTGATTTTTTAGTTGTGTACTGACAGCAGCCAAACTGGGCGCGCAGGCTTTGGCGGCAATCAGAATGTCCTTTGTGGTCATACTTATTCGCTCCTTCCCACAAAGCGGGTGCCGATATTTTGTCCGTCTAACAGTGCGTAGAGTTTTTCCGGATCTTGTCCGTTGGTAATGATCATATCAATGCCCGCGGTCATAGACAGTTGGGCGGCTTTCAACTTGGTCGCCATACCGCCGGAACCGAGGGAAGAACCGGTACCGCCTGCAAGAGAGAGGATCTCCGGGGTGATTTCCTTTACCAGAGGGATCAAAGTGGCATCGGGGTTGACTCTGGGATCTTCCGTGTACAGACCGTTGATGTCGGACAGCAGTACCAGAATGTCTGCGCCGATCAATCTGGCGACAATGGCAGAAAGGGTATCGTTTTCGCCGATGGTGGTGTGAATACCGATCTCGTCAATGGAAACGGCATCGTTTTCGTTAACAATGGGCAGCACGCCCCAATCCAGAAGCCGTTCCAGCGTGTCCTGCAGGTGGCTGCTGCGGCGCTTGTCCTGCACATCGTCAGCGGTCAGCAGGATCTGGGCAACGGTGTGGTTGAACTCGGCAAAAAGTTTGTCATATGTATACATCAGTTCACACTGACCCACCGCGGCGGCGGCCTGCTTGCCGGGCATATCTTCCGGACGGCCGGAAAGTCCCAGTTTGCCGACGCCCATACCGATAGCGCCGGAGGATACCAGAACGATCTGGCAGCCGGCGTTTTTCAGATCGCTGAGCACTTTACAAAGCAGTTCCACCCGACGGATATTCAGCCGCCCGCCGGTGTGGGCGAGAGTGGAAGTGCCGACTTTGATAACGATACGCATAGCGTTTCCCTCTTTCTTTTGGGAGTATTTCTGTAATTGTACAATAGTCCGGCATCATAATCAACAAGAAAATGGAAAAATCCACCGCTGACGCAAAAAAGTACGCCACAGAAAAGCAAAGAGAGCGGCTTTGTGCCG
Organism: Faecousia sp.; assembly: GCA_045540035.1. Classification (GTDB taxonomy): domain Bacteria; phylum Bacillota; class Clostridia; order Oscillospirales; family Oscillospiraceae; genus Faecousia. The sequence continues at coordinate 11,552 of JAZQGL010000080.1, read as the reverse complement.
CTCTCAGAGCCTATCTTTTGCGCCAACTGCCCCGGGACAGCAGCACCAGAATGGGGAAGATCTCCAATCTGCCTGCCAGCATATCCAAAATCAGAACGAATTTGGAAAAGTCGCTGAAGGCGCTGAAATTGCAGGTAGGACCTACTGCATCAAAACCGGGACCGATGTTATTGAAACAAGCCAGTACTGCCGACAAGTTTGTGCCGATGGAAAATCCGTCCAGACTGATCAGCAGATAACTGATAATAATGATGATCACATAGGCTGCAAGGTAGGCATTGGTGTTGGTGACGATTCGCTCGTCCATTACCTTGCCGTTGGTACGGATCACCTGCACTTTTCGGGGGTTAAGAACCTGCCGGATGTTGCGCCGCAGACTCTTGAACAGCAGCAGCACCCGGGAACATTTCAGACCGCCGCCGGTAGAACCGGCGCAGGCGCCGATTACCATTAACATCATCAAAAGACCCTTGGAAAAAGCGGGCCACAGATCAAAATCCGTAGTGGCAAATCCGGTGGTGGTCATAATAGAACTGACCTGAAAGGCTGCGTGGCGGATCGTTTCGCCCAGAGAGCCGTACAGATCCCTGATGTTCCATACGATCAGTATTACGGTGACTACGGCAATACCGATATACAGCCGCAGTTCCTCGTCTTTGAAAATATTCCGGAACTGTCTCAAAAGCAGCAGATAATAGCAGCTGAAATTGATGCCGAACAAAAACATAAATACCGTACACACATTTTGTATGTAGGGACTGTAGGAGGCAATGGAGTCATTTTTGACACCAAACCCGCCGGTACCGGCAGTGCCAAAGGCTGTGCAGACAGCCTCCAGCAGATCCATACCGCCCAAAAGCAGGAATACCACATTCAGTACGGTCATAACGATGTAGATCAAATATAGGATCATTGCGGTCTGCCGCATTTTCGGCACCAGTTTACCTACATCCGGGCCGGGGCTTTCTGCCCGCAAAAGGTGCATAGTGAAGCCCTTGTCGCTGCCGCTGGCAGGAATGATCGCCAGCAGAAAAACCAGCACACCCATACCGCCCAGCCAGTGACTGAAACTGCGCCAGTAAAGCAGACCTTTGCTTAAGCCCTCTACATTGGACAAAATGGAAGAACCGGTGGTGGTAAATCCGGATACGATCTCAAAAAACGCATCCATAAAGTGAGGGATCTCTCGGGAGAACCAGAAGGGAAGACACCCCACCAAACTCAAAGCGATCCAACTTAAACCTACGCAGAAAAGACCTTCTCTTGCGCCAAAGATCCGTCCGGCTTTCCGGCAGAGAAGAAGCAGCAGACCGCCCAGCACGATGGCTATGGCAATGGTCAGCAAAAACGCCTGCACAGCGTTGGTTTCCCGGTAAAAAACGCTGATCAGCAGCGCCGGGACCATCAAGACGGCTTCCAGAGATATGATCTGTCCGATGAACCGTCCCATCATCTTATAGTTCATAATTTACTCCCCGCAGCTTATGCAAAAATGTCATTCAGGCTTTGCAATACACCGCGGCCTGAAGTGACGGCAACCACGGTATCGCCTTCGTTAAATACGCTGTCACCGCCGGGGATCTGTGTCTTGCCGCCGCAGGTAATGCTGGCCAGCAGCACATTGGGCTTAAACTTCAGTTGCTTCAGAGGAATGCCGCAATTCTTTGTGGAACTGTCCACCAAAAATTCCACGGCTTCTGCCTGACCGTCGGCGATGGCGTGAACGCTGACTGCCGCACCGGTCTGGTTTTCCATAGCCCGGACATAGCGCACGATGTTGTTGCTGCACAGTTCCTTGGGACAGATCACACTGCCAAGGGGCAGATTGTCAGCAATGCTGTTTTCGCCCCGGCTCAACTTGGTGATGACCTGAGGGACTTTTTGGGAATTTGCGTACAGCGAGATGATCATATTGGTCTCGTCCATACCCGTAAGACTTGCCAGGGCATCCACTTGTCCGATGCGTTGGTTTTCCAGCAGTTTCTGGTTGCTGCAATCGCCATAGATCACAGAACAGTCCGGCAGCAGGGAAGCCAGTTCCACGCAGCGGTTATGATCCCGGTCGATCAGTTGTACGGAAATGCCGTCTTTTTCCAGCAGGTTCGCCAGATAGAAACTGACCCGTCCGCCGCCGCAGATCATAACTTTGCGGACCCGGCGGGTGATGATGCCTAAGTTTTTCAGCAGCACAGCCAGCGTGTCTGTGGGCGCGGTGACGAAAATACGGTCGCCCTGCCGCAGTACAAAGTTGCCGCTGGGGGCAACGGCTGTACCGGCACGCAAAACCGCACAGACCAGCACCTTGCAATTGACGATACCCGGCAATTCACTCAGGGCTGCGTTGCAGAGTTTGCTGCTTTCGTCGATCCGCAGTTCCACGATCTGCACCTGACCCTTGGCAAAAGTGTCCCGCCGCAGAAAACCGGGGAATTTCAGGAGCCGCTCGATCTCCAGAGCAGCCTGCTTTTCCGGGTTGACGGTGAGAGAAAGGGGGAATACTTCCGGCATAGTTGCAATTTGGTCAGCGTATTCCGGGTTACGGATACGGGCAATGGTGTGCAGCCCGGAATTGATCCCGTGGGCGGTCATACAGCAAAGCAGATTTACCTCGTCTGCATTGGTGGCGGCGATCAACAGATCGGCGCTTTCTACGCCGGATTGCAGGAGAACATCTTTGGAAGCGCAGTTACCACAGACGGCCATTGCCTCAAACTGCTCTACAGCCTCTTCCAGAATCAAAGAATTCCGGTCGATCAGTGTGATATTGTGTCCTTCTGATGCCAATTGGCGCGCCAGCGTCAAGCCGACTTTGCCGGCACCGGCAATTAAAATATTCATAATATGCCTCCTATATCTTTGATCACTTCGCCGGCGATGATCAGACCGGCAACCGAAGGAACAAAGGCAACGCTGCCGGGCAGCGCCCGGCGACCCTCAGGCAGTTCTTCCAAACTGCCGCCGAGGGGCGTGATGGGATCTTCGGTGGAAAACAGCACTTTCAGGTGCTTGATGCCCCGTTTGGCGCATTCCTTGCGCATGATCCGCGCCAGGGGACATACGGATGTTTTGGTAATATCAGCGATCTGAAACTTGGTAGGGTCCAGTTTGTTGCCGGTACCCATAGAACTGATGATGGGTACGCCGGCTGCCTGAGCAGCGGTGACCAGCGCCAGTTTTCCGGTAACGGTGTCAATGGCATCCACTACATAACTGTACTGAGAAAAATCAAATTCTCCGGCGGTGTCCGGTCCGAAGAAAGTATTGCGGGCGGTGACCTGAATGTCCGGATCGATATCCTTTACCCGCGCCTTTGCGGCTTCCGCCTTGGGTTGTCCCAGGGTGGAATGGGTGGCAAGGATCTGCCGGTTGATATTGGTCAGGCTGACGGTATCGTGGTCCACAAGTTCCAGATGTCCCACACCGCTGCGTGCCAAAGCCTCCACCACATAGCCGCCGACGCCGCCTAAGCCAAATACAGCAACTTTGGCATTTTTCAGTTTTTCCATACCGCTGTCACCCAGTAAAAGGCGTGTACGGGCGTAGGTGTCCATAGGCGATCTCCTCACTTTGATATAAAAATATCCTAACACGGAATGAAATTGCTGTCAATCTTTGAAAACTGCTTGCGTTTTTGACTGCCCTCTTATATAATGTATAGTGTATATACCCATAAGGAAGAGGAAACTTTATGCCAGTTGCATTTGACAATGAATTGTATATAAAAAGCCAATCTGCCCACATCCGCAGCCGTATCGAACAGTTTGGCGGCAAGTTGTATCTGGAGTTTGGCGGCAAACTGTATGATGACAATCACGCAGCCCGTGTGCTGCCCGGCTTCTGCCCCGACAGCAAACTGCGGATGCTGCTGCAACTGAAAGACACGGTGGAGATGGTCATTGCCATCAACGCGGCGGATATCGAGAAGAACAAGATCCGCGGCGACCTGGGTATCACCTATGACCGGGATGTTCTGCGTCTGATCGATATTTTCCGGGATCTGGGTCTGTATGTCAGTTCTGTGGTGCTGACCCGCTTTCAGGAGACGGATATTACCCGGGCATTTCAGGCAAGGCTGGAAGGTCTGGGCATTCGGGTATATCACCACTACGATATCGAAGGTTATCCTTCCAACATTTCTCATATCGTCAGCGATGCGGGTTACGGAAGAAACGACTTTATTGAGACCACCCGGGAATTGGTGGTGGTCACAGCGCCGGGTCCCGGCAGTGGCAAACTGGCCACTTGTATGAGCCAACTCTATCACGAGCATAAACGGGGCATCAAGGCAGGTTACGCAAAGTTTGAAACATTCCCGGTGTGGAATCTGGCGCTGAATCACCCGGTGAATTTGGCTTATGAAGCCGCAACGGCAGATTTAAGCGATGTGAATATGATCGATCCGTTCCATCTGGAGGCCTACGGAAAGACCACCGTCAATTATAACCGTGATGTGGAAGCCTTCCCGGTGCTGGTGACGATGTTTGAGCGGATCCTGGGCCAGTGTCCCTATAAATCCCCGACGGATATGGGCGTCAATATGGTGGGCAATTGCATCACCGATGACGAAACCGTCCGGACAGCCTCCCAGCAGGAGATATTGCGGCGGTATTACACCGCGCTGTGTGATCAGAAGCAGGGCAAGGCCGGTGACGGGCAAGTGTTCAAACTGGAACTGCTGATGAAAAAAGCAGGCATCAGCAAGGAAGATCGCCGGGTAGTCGCCCCTGCGCTGGAAAGGGCGGAGGAGACCGGCAAGCCTGCCGCTGCTATGGAACTGCCCGATGGCAGGATCATCACCGGCAAGACATCCAGCCTTTTGGGCGCATCTGCAGCGCTGCTTTTAAATGCGTTGAAGGCGCTGGGAGATATTTCCGATGAGATCCATTTGATCTCCCCCAAGGTTATCGATCCGATCCAACACCTGAAGGTGGATCATTTAGGCAACCGAAATCCCCGGCTGCATACCGACGAGGTGCTGATCGCGCTGAGCATCAGCGCAGCCACCGATCCGGTGGCGGAACGGGCGATGGAACAGTTGGGTAAACTCCGCGGCTGTCAGGTCCATTCCTCGGTGATTTTGTCTGCGGTGGATGAGCAGACATTCAAACGGTTGGGCGTCCAACTGACTTGTGAACCCCGATTTAAGAATTGATCTTGATATAGAAAATAGCAGGAGGTGCGGTATGCCGGTTTTGACAAAGCCTGCCCAGTTGCAGGAACTCACCACATCGTGTGTCAGAGAATATCTCGTTACCAATGAGGCTGTTACCAAGCAGGGGGATGGCACCCGTGCATATGAAGAGGCAATCGTGCATCTGATCGATGATAACGCCTGGCAGTATGAATCGGTCAAGGCGGTGTTCGATCCGCTGATCGAAGAATATGAAACCGCCTTTGATTTGGCATATGCTGCCTATTTCGCACTTTGCACATATTACCGCAGATTTGGATTAAAGCAGGATTTGAACCTGCTGTTGAATTCCCCGAAACCCGGCTTTGCGGATAAAGTGTCTTACGACTTTATGGTGCTGATGTGTAAGAAAATGCTGGATGCCAATGACTGGAGTCTGATCGACGAGGCAGACCGTCTTTGTGATCCGGAGGTTATGGGCTACAATTACGGCGTGCCCCACTGCTTTGCTGAGTATGTGGCGGATGCCTGTGAAAACAACGAAGCCAGAGTTTCCTACTACATCAAGGAATATATGCAAAAAGCGCTGGATCGCGTGAACGATGCCATTAAGCAGAGTAACGGCTATCCGAAATTCTATATTACCCGCGCCCGGCTTTTGAACATCAAAGCCCTATACGGCGAACCGGAAAACCGCGCATCTTATTTCAGCCAGGTACAGCACGATGTCTCCCTGGCAGTTTCCAAAGAGAAGGACCAGAAAAAGCAGGTTACTTACCAGCTCCTTGGTGTACAGATGCAAAGTAAATACTATGAAAGATCTTTGAGCCAGAGTCTGAAACGGCAGGAAGAGACCATCGATGCCCAGATCAAGGAGAACAATGTGAAGAATCTGGAGTTTCTCAGTTTCTTCTCCGGTATTATGGGCTTGCTGATCGCTGGCACCCAACTGATGATGGGTCTGAAGTTTGCAGAGGGCGCTACCTTGCTGGTTGCGCTGACCGGTTGTTTGATCACCGCTTTCGGCGCCATCGGCTTTGTGCTGCACAGCGGCTGGAAACGGATAGTGGTCAATGCGGTCATTGTGTTGATCGGTTTGGCGCTGACGGTGTTTGCAATGCTTTACGGAGGACGGTATGCTCTATAACATCAAAGGCGGCAGTTTTACATATGTCCGGGTAAATGAAGATGCCTACGGATATGACAAGGACTGTGCCTGGGTGCTGGACGGCTCTACCGGCCTCAACGGAAAGCGTTTGGTGGCAGCAGAGGGCGGCAGCGATGCCCAGTGGTATGCTGCTGCGTTTTCCGATTATCTGAAAACTGCACTGCCCGGCAGCGAAGCGCCTTTGCCTGAGATATTCAGCCAGGGTGTCCGTCGGGTTTGGGCGGAATTTGCGCGCCTTGCCGGCGGCAGCGTAAAAAGGGAAGATGTGCCCTGCTGTGTAGGTACGGCAGTTCGTATCCGGGACGGCTTTCTGGAATATATCAATGTGGGCGATTGCAGTTTGCTGGTCCGCTTCCGTGACGGCAGCGTAACCGAACTGCTGGACGATACGCTGGTTGGGTTTGATAACAATACCATCCGTATGGCGGCGGAAATCTCCCGGCAGGAAGGTATTCCGATCAGCCAGTGCCGGCAGAAGATATTACCGGAACTGCTGCGGGTCCGTATGACGATGAACACCCCGGAAGGCTATATCTCTCTGGCGGACAATGCGCAGACGGTTCTGCAGGCAAAGACCGGCAAGATCCCCTTGTCCCGGATCCAGGATGTGTGTATGGTGTCCGACGGATTCAGCGAGTATTACAATATGTTCCGCATTTGTAATACGGTAGAAGAATTTATGGATGATGTGGAGAAGGCAACGCCGGAAACGCTGTATGATCGGTTGCTGACAGCCCAGAAAGCAGACGGTGATTTTACCGAACATCCCCGGTTTAAACTGTCCGACGATTCCACGATCCTGTATTTTAGTTTGTAATTCAATGCGCGCTGCGCATAAATATTTAATGAGGTGAGAGATATGAAAAAGGCGGTATCCCTGTTACTGTGTGCCGTTGTACTGATCGGCTTGTTGTCCGTTTCTGCTTTGGCTGCAGACGGCAACCGGATCGTTATCACAGCGGACAAGACTGAGGCATATCCCGGTGAACAAGTGGTATTGGATATCACTATGGAATCTGTGGATGCCTGCGATACTTTCGGCTTGATGCTGGAGTTTGACAGAGAGGTTTTTGAACTTGTAAGAGGCAGTTGCTCCGTTTCTTATCTGAATGAGTACGAGGAAGAATTGGTTGCAACAAAGACATTCAACAAGGAAACCGGAAAAGAAGGCGTTGCGGTTGCCTTCTATGAGCCCGTCGTTTATAACGGCAAAGTGGCAAAGGTCTTCCTGAAGGTCAAAGACGTTGTGGATCTGACCAATACCGTATTTACCGCAAAGGCCTCTGCGCTGAACGGCTATGATGAGGTGGTTTTTGCTGTGGAGTCTGTTGGCCTCACCGCAATTCCTGCACCTGCAGAGCCTTCCGTTCCCGTGGAAGAGCCCTCTGTTCCTGCAACAACAGAGCCCACCACGCCTCCTGCAACAGAGCCTTCTGTTCCTGAGGGTGTAGCACCCAATCAGTTTACTATCGTCGCGGATAAGACCGATGTATTCCCCGGCGACAAGATCACGTTTAATATCACCACAGAAATGACAGAAGCCAGCGACAGTTTCGGTCTGAAACTGGTCTTCGACAGAGAAGTATTTACCTTTGTAAGAGGCGCTGTTACTGCTTCTTATGTAAATGAATACGACGAGAACCAGATCGCTGTTAAGACCTTCAATAAGAAGGACGGTCTGGAAGGCATTGCGATTTCCTTCTATGAGCCCCTTGTCTACTCCGGCAAGGTCGGTAACTTCACCCTGCAGGTAAATGAGGGCGTGGAGTTTGACGCAAGCGTAGTTACCTGCGAAGTCGTTGTCAAGAAGAGCGCAGAAGAACTGGCTGCAGATATTTCTGAAGTTGAGATCACAAAGCACGTACATAACTATGTCCAGTATGAAGCACAGGCACCCACCTGCGATTCTGTCGGCTGGGAAGCATATCAGGCATGTAACTGCGGCGACACGACATATGTAGAACTGCCTGCTACCGGTCACGCCTGGGTAGGTCACGAAGCAGTTGCTCCCACCTGCACAACCGACGGTAACATTGCTTACCAGCAGTGTGCAACCTGCGGCGCAGCACAGACCTGGGAAGAAAACCCCATGCCTTTGGGTAAGTTCGGCTGGGTGCAGGTTGCTACCGGTCATACGCTGGAGCATCACGATGCTGTAGAACCCACTTGCGTTGACAACGGTCACGAAGCATTTGACTACTGCTCTGCCTGTGAGTGCTTCTTCTATGAAGATCCTCTGAAACTGTCCTACCAGGACGGTGTCATTCTGGCTCTGGGTCACACTTGGGTAGGTTACGAAGCAGTTGCACCTACCTGCACAACTGACGGTAACATCGCTTACCAGCAGTGTTCTGTCTGCGGCGCAGCACAGACCTGGGAAGAAAACCCCATGCCTTTGGGCAAGTTCGGCTGGGTGCAGGTTGCTACCGGCCATACGCTGGAGCATCACGATGCTGTAGAGCCCACCTGTATTGACAACGGTCACGAAGCATTTGACTACTGCACCGTTTGCGCGTGCTTCTTCTATGAAGATCCTCTGAAACTGTCTTATCAGGACGGTGTCATTCTGGCTACCGGCCACGAATGGGTGAACCACGAGGCAGTTGCTCCTACCTGCGAATTTGATGGCAACATTGCTTATCAGCAGTGCGCAACTTGCGGCGCAGCACAGACTTGGGAAGAGAATCCCATGCCTCTGGGCAAGTTCGGTTGGGTTGTAGGCGCAACCGGTCACGAATGGGTCGGTTATGAAGCCGTTGCTCCCACCTGCGACACCGAGGGTAACATTGCCTACCAGCAGTGCGCAACTTGCGGCGCTGCACAGACCTGGGAAGAGAATCCCAAGCCTCTGAGCAGATTCGGTTGGGTCGTGGGCGCTACCGGCCACGATTGGATCAACCACGAGGAAGTAAAGCCCGGTTGTGAGACTGAGGGCAGTATGGCTTACCAGCAGTGTGCAACCTGCGGCGCAGCACAGACCTGGGAGGAAGAGCCCAAGCCTCTGAGCAAGTTCGGCTGGATCGTTGGTGCGACCGGACATGCCTTTGAAGAGGGCAAGTGTGTAAACTGCGGCTTCAAGGCCGGCGACATTGACGGTGACGATCAGGTCAACAACGATGATGTTGTTGCTCTGCTGTGGTATACTTTGTTCCCCGAGGACTACGATGTGGCTGCCGGTGCGGACACCAACAATGACGGCGCTGTCGACAATGACGACGTGGTAAATCTGCTGTGGCACACGCTGTTCCCTGAAGAGTATCCTCTGTATGTGGCACCTGCCACCAAGAAGTATCTGTAATTTACCGTTACTGAATTTAAGACCCCCGGCTTGGGCAGTGCACCACAGTGATAAATCGCCTCTGAAATGCGTTTATTTGTGCCATACAGCGTCAAAAATGCTCGCAATCCACCAAGGATTCCTGTGCTTTTTTCCTTGTCTGGCGCAAATCTCCGCTATTTAGAGATGCTATGCAGTTTTGAAGTGGTAACTTTTTTGCAAGACAAATAACAAAATTCCCGGAATGCTGACGCATTTCGGGAATTTTTTGTGCAGTATTGCGGAAAAGGAACCGTTCAAAACCGATTCATCACTATGGCGCACTGCCCTTTCCGGGGGTCTTTTTCTGCCCAAAATGCAAAAATAAAAATTCTCTGTTCTCACTAAATTTTAAGTAAAATTTTTGTGATTATTTCCAAAAAACATATTGACAAAAGGCTGTTTCGGTGACATCATAATGGGGCGCGTGTAGGCGAAGTCTGCGCTGCGCACTGCGATGATGCAGGAGATTGCGCCCCCAAGGCGGTAACTTCTGCGGAGTATGTCCGGTCATCGGGCGGCTGAATTGCTTCTGTTTTCGCTGCGTATATCGCTGGGACAGGGGGAAGGTCGGCCTTGCGTCGGCCATTTTTCTTGGCTCGGAATGATACGCACGACGGCGTGGACGAACAATTCGACCGTACCCAGGCACCACGAAAACTGAGTACGTTTTATCAAGGAGGAAAACAAACATGGCAAACCAGGAAATGATCCGCATCCGGCTGAAGGCTTACGATCATCAGCTGATCGACTCCAGCGCGGCAAAGATCGTCGAGACCGCAAAGCGCAACGGCGCTTCCGTGTCCGGCCCCATCCCGCTGCCCACCAAGAAGGAAGTTATCACCATCCTTCGCGCTGTCCACAAGTATAAGGATAGCCGTGAGCAGTTTGAGCGCAGAACCCACAAGAGACTGATCGATATCCTCAACCCCAACCAGAAGACTGTCGAAGCTCTGATGAGCCTGGACCTTCCCGCTGGCGTTGAGATAGAGATAAAGCTGTAATTCCTATACATTATTATAATATATAGGAATTCACCGCTGCCCGCACTGAAAAGCATCGGGCGACGGGTCATGTTGGCAAGACGTCCCAATGCGTCTGTCAACCAATAACCTAAAAAGGAGAAAACCAAACATGCAAAAAGCAATCATCGGCAAAAAAGTGGGCATGACCCAGATCTTCGATGAGAGCGGCAAGGTGATCCCTGTTACCGTTGTGGAAGCAGGTCCCTGCGTCGTCACTCAGAAGAAGACCATCGAAACCGACGGCTATGAAGCCGTACAGCTGGGCTTTGAGGATATCAAGGAGTCCAAGCTGACCAAGCCTGAGGCCGGCCACCTGAAGAAGGCAGGCGTCGAGGCAAAGAAGCACCTGAAAGAGTTCAAGCTGGAGAAGGCTGCTGAGATGAACGTCGGCGACGTCGTCAAGGCTGACGTCTTCGCTGCTGGCGACTGGATCGATGTCACCGGCATCAGCAAGGGCCACGGCTACCAGGGCGTTGTTAAGCGCCACGGCGCACACCGTACCGATATGACTCACGGCGGCGGTCCTGTTCACCGTCACGCCGGTTCTATGGGCGCTTCCTCCCATCAGTCCCGCATCTTCCCCGGCAAGATCGGCGCAGGTCAGATGGGCGTTGAGCAGGTTACCATTGAGAACCTGGAGATCGTTAAGGTTGATGCAGAACTGAATATGATCGTTATCCGCGGCGCCATCCCCGGCCCCAAGGGCGGTCTGGTCTACATCCGCAACACTGTTAAGAACCACAAGGTCAAGCAGGCTGGTGCAGACATCAGTAAGAACCCGCAGAAGGCTTCCGGTAGAAATCCCCAGAAGGCTTCCGCAAGAGGCTAAGAAAGGAGAACTTAAATCATGCTTAAGACTAATGTTTTGGATATGTCCGGCAAGGTCGTTGGTGAGATCGAGCTCTCCGAGGC
>JAZQGL010000079.1:0-47957 GCA_045540035.1 Faecousia sp. | reverse complement strand
GGTGCAGACGGAGACAGCGTACAGGTTCTTGTTGACCAGAGTCTTCTCGTGACGGAACAGAACGGTCTCGCCGCCCAGCTTGTGCTCACCAACGGAGATGGTCTTCATGGGAGGTGCGGTCTGCTCGTTGAGCATTGCCTTTGCTTCATCGGAGAAGTAGGGGCACTTGTCGATCTCAACAGCACCCTGAGCGACCTTCATACAGAAAGCCATACAAGTGGGGCTGCCGCACTCTTTACAGTTCTTCTTGGGGGACATCTTAAAGATGTCAAGACCTTTCAAAGCCATAATATGTAACCTCCTTCTTCCGATTAGACCAGTTCATTGATGAACTGCTTGATGGTTGCGATGGTTGCAGGATGACGCAGGACAACAGCGTCTGCACCGCCGGTCAGGTCAGCAGCGGCAGTGGAGATTTCCATGCCGATTGCGCGCTCTTCCCGGTCGCCCCAAGCGGGCTCGTCCTCAGCGGAGGCGGTGGACTCCTTAACACCGTAGGTGTCCAGGGAGACAGTTGCCAGAATGGGCATCTGCAGATCGTCATCGGACTGTGCCAGAGCAGCCAGACGGATGCGATCGAAAGTAGAAGCAGCGTACTCGTAGCCGTAGCCGACAGCAGCGGTACCGATATCCATCACAATGGACTCAGCAGCAACGTTGGCGTCCTTCTTCAGCATAATGTTCAGCTGCTTTGCCAGGTTGATGTCATCAGCGGTCTCAGCGCCCACCTTCTGACCGGAAGCCAGAGCGACGGAAGCGCCGACGGTCTTGCAGTTTTCCTGCTTTGCGCTCATGCACAGGACATTCTTGCCACGCAGTGCGTCAGCAACAGCACCCAGCAGTTCTGCGTCCTTCTCCAGGTTCTTGCAGCCGACCACAACGATGGGCAGGGTGCAGTTTTCTGCTACAGCAACAGCGTCAGCCACGCAATCAGCAGTGGAGCGGTTAGCGCCGTTGGGATCAGCAGACTCAAAGTGCAGGCACAGGAAGTCAACGCCCTCAACGGACTCTGCCTTCTTGGCGCGCTCTGCCATAGTGGTGCAGCCTGCGTACAGAGCAGTCAGACCGGGCAGATCCCAGGACTCCATAGCATCGGAGACTTCGATGCCGATCTTCGGTGCATTCTCGATGGCTGCATCGAAGGTGTAGAACGGCAGCACATTCTGACCGCCGATGACGATTGCCTTGTCACCGGTGCCCAGGGTAACGGCATTGATCTTACCGTTGAAAGGCTGCGTCTTAGGTACAAAAGACATAGTTTGTTTCCCCCTTGATTTGGTTTTATAATAAATAAATTTATTAACGACTCAATTACAGCCCAATGGACTGCATAATGCCCTTCAGGGCAGATTTCACCGGGTTGGTATCCGGCAGTTTGGCAGAGGGCTCACCGTCACAGTCGCAGCGGTAAACACCGTCATCCTGCGGCAGGACACCCAGAAGTGTCAGACCGTATTTCTCAATCTCGGCTTTGACACCTTCATCCAGGACGCCGCCGGGCGCACGGTTAACGATCAGACCCAGTTTGCCGGGCTTCAGTTCCATCTCTTCGATCATTTCCGCCACACGGGCAGCAGCCTGCACGCCTCTGCGGGAACAGTCGGAGATCAGCAGCATGGTGTCCACATGGGGCAGCGTACCCCGGGCCACGTGCTCCAGACCGGCCTCGTTATCCATAACGATATATTTATAATTCTTGGCATACTTGTCCACCTGGGTCTTCAGCACACCGTTGACATAGCAGTAACAGCCTTTGCCCTGGGTGCGGCCCATAACAAGCATATCAAAATCGTCCTCTTCCACCAAAGCGGAATTGAACTTAAATTCGGCATAGTCTGCCTTGGTCATACCGGCAGGCACTGTACCCTTCATCTCAGCCTGCGCCATCTCCTCACGGATCGCGCCCAAACTGGTCTCCACCTCTACACCCAACACTTCGTTCAGGTTGGAGTTGGCATCCGCATCCACTACCAGCACAGGGCCTTGACCCTTCTTGCACAGATAGTCGATGATCATACCGCAGGTGGTGGTTTTGCCTACGCCGCCTTTGCCGGCGACAGCGATGGTATGAGGCATAAACATACCCCCTTGCTCAGATTATCTTTCCTATGGGCAGACTCCGCCCATAGTCACCCTGCATTTTATCATATATTCCCTACTTTTTCAACCTTATTTTGAAATTTCTTTTCGTCTGTTAGGCAGATTATCCGCATTTTGCAACGCTTATTTTGTGCAATTCGACTTTTTTTATCGAATTATACAAATGGGGGTAGCATTTTTTGACAGATTATGTTATATTCTTTTCGTTCTGTACTTATTTATAACACCCAAGGAAGGTGAGGATTTGGAAAACTACACCAAATATGCCCTGAAGCCTTTGGCGCAGTTGCAGGAACTGCTACGGCATGCCGATGACATTTTCGTTATCGCTTGTAACAAATGCTTCAAGGAATATGACACCCCCATCGAGCCGGAACAGGACGAATTCCTGGCCATCGCAAAGGAAGCCGGAAAACACGTCGTCGGCTCTGCCCGCGCAGATTTTCTGTGTAACTCCTATAAGGCAAAGCACTACCTGCCCGGTATGATCCCGGAAGGTACAAAAGCCGTGTTTGTCATCAGTTGCGGTCTGGGCATCCAGACAGTTGCCGATGTGCTGGATCTGCCGGTATTTGCCGCAGCAGACTCCGTTACTTGCAGAGGTCACCACGGTATGGCGCTGACCAAAAAGACCTGTGACGCCTGCGCCCAGTGCTACCTGAATATGACCGGCGGCATCTGCCCCATCGTGGATTGCTCCAAGAGCCTTGTAAACGGTCAGTGCGGCGGCGCCAAGAACGGCAAGTGCGAGGTCAGCCCCGACAAGGACTGCGCCTGGGCAAAGATCCAGGAGCGTTTGGCCCAGCAGGGCCGTCTGGCAGAACTGACTGCCCAGCCGGTACAGTTGCGCGACTATCACAAGATCAATCACAAAGTCATCAGCGACTATGTTAAAGCCATCCGTGCAGAGCGCTTTGCCGGTTATTACGGCGGTGTTCACCCCACCGAGCGGGTGGGCGTCACCGAGCACTTGGCGCTGGTGCGTTTCCCTGACCCGGAAATCGCTGTGATCCCGCTGTCTATGCACGCAGGCGCACCTGCAAACCCGGTGGTTGCCGTTGGCGACTATGTGCAGGTAGGTCAGGTCATCGGCGAGGCTGCAGGCTTTATCTCCGCGCCGGTGCATTCCAGCATCAGCGGTAAGGTCATCGCCATTGAGGACCGTCCCCACGCCATCCGGGGTAAGTGTCTGTCCGTGGTCATCGAATCCGACGGCAAGAACACCCTCCACGAATCTGTCAAGCCTGCCAAGGATCTCAACGAACTGACCCCCGACGAGATCATCGACATCGTCAAAAATGCCGGCATCGTGGGTATGGGCGGCGCAGGCTTCCCCACCTATGTAAAACTAAAGCCCAACAAGCCCATCGACGCCGTTTTGCTCAACGGCTGTGAGTGTGAGCCTTTGCTCACCGCTGACCACCGTCTGCTTCTGGAGTATGCCGACGAGGTGATCTACGGTCTGAAGGCCATTGTCAAAACCGTAGGCGCGCCCAAGGGCGTCATCGTGATCGAAGACAACAAACCTGATGCGATCAAACTCTTCGAAGAGAAACTGTCCTGCGAGGAAAATCTGGAACTGGTCACCGCCCGGACCAAGTACCCGCAGGGCGCGGAAAAGATGCTGATCAAGCGGGTGCTGAACCGTCAGGTTCCCAGCGGCGGTCTGCCTGCCGATGTGGGTGCTGTGGTGTGCAACGTCAGCACCGCCAAGGCCATCTGCGATGCCATCCGGCTGGGTATGCCTCTGATCGAGCGTATCATCACCGTCACCGGCGATCACATTGCCAAGCCCGGCAATTTCATCGCCAAGATCGGCACCAATATGGCTGACCTGGTGGCTGCCTGCGGCGGTATTACCGACCCCGATGCTACCGTAAAAGCCGGCGGTCCTATGATGGGCTTTGCCCAGGCAGATCTGAATGTGCCGGTTATGAAGGGTTCCAACGGTCTGATCGCCGTGAATACCGACCACGCCCAGGCTGTGGAGTGCATCAAGTGCGGTCGCTGCGTGGATGTTTGTCCTATGGAACTGAAACCTTTGCACTACGCCAAACTGTCCGACAAACAGGATTGGGACGGTATGAAGGCGCTGAATGTAATGGATTGTATGGAGTGCCGCTGCTGCGAGTACATCTGTTCCTCCAAGATCCCGCTGGTAAGCAAGATCCGTGCGGGCAAGAACGCCATAAGGGGGATGAAGTAATATGCTGATGACTGTGATCAAAGATATAGATGAACTTCTTTCCCAGGTGCAGGGCAAAGTATTTGTTGTAGCCTGCTTCGGCTGTAAGGAAGTCAATATCCCGGAGGCAGAACACCAGGCAGAAGAACTGTTCAATCACTTTAAGGATAATGACCGTCTGCTGGGCATTATGCATACCGATTATATCTGCAACCCGGAATTTAAGAACGCCCGGTTTGACAAGTACGCCGCCCAGATCGAGCAGGCAGATACCATTTTGGTGTTCTCCTGCGGCGTAGGTGTCCAGACTCTGGCAGAGTTCTTCCCCGGCAAGCGGGTCTGCGCTGCCTGCAACACCTATCCCGTACCCGGTCATCAGGGTGTGACCCCGCTGGAACACGATTGCAAGCAGTGCGGTCAGTGCTACCTGAATTTGACCGGCGGCATCTGCCCCATTACCGCCTGCTCCAAGGGTCTGATCAACGGCCAGTGCGGCGGTGCAAAAAACGGTATGTGCGAAGTAGATCCCAATATGGAGTGCGGTTGGGAACGGATCCAGCGCCGTCTGACACAGATCGGTCGGCTGGACGCCCTGAAAAGCCCCATCCAACTGCGTGATTACAACAAATAAGGCGATAGGAGAAAAGATAATGAGAATTACCGAACTTTTTGATAACGGCCAGTTTGTCATCACCGCCGAAGTCGGCCCTCCCAAAGGCGCCGATTGCAGCCACGTGGTGGAAGAGGCCAAGCAGTATCTGACCGGCATTCACGCCGTCAACGTCACCGACAACCAGTCCTCTGTTATGCGTATGGGCAGCCTGCCCGTTTGCGTGGCTATGAAGCAGGCCGGTCTGAACCCCATTCTGCAACTTACCTGCCGCGACCGTAACCGCATCGCGCTGCAGTCCGAACTGCTGGGCGCATCTATGCTGGGCATCGATAACATTCTGTGCCTCACCGGCGACCACACCGTAATGGGTGACCACCCCGGCGCAAAGCCCGTATTTGACTTGGACTCCGTTTCCCTGCTGCACACCGCTTGCCAGTTGGAAAAGGGTCTGGACTTGGCAGGCAACGAGTTAGTTGGCGAAGCACCCAAGTTTGCCAAGGGCGCAGTTGTATCCCCCTGCTCCGACTCTGTGGATGCACAACTGGCAAAGATGGAACGCAAGGTTATGGCCGGCGCAGAATATTTCCAGACCCAGGCTGTGTTTGATTCCGAGCGTTTTATCTCCTTTATGGAGAAGGCAAAGCAGTTTGGCAAACCGGTACAGTTGGGTGTGATCATTCCCAAGTCCGCCGGTATGGCTAAGTTTATGAATAACAATGTGGCAGGTGTCCACGTTCCCCAGCATATGATCGATGCGCTGGCCGCTGACAAAGAGCGCGCCAAGGCCGGTATCACCGGTGTGGAGATCGCCGCACAGATCATCAAGGAATGCCGCCCCTACTGCCAGGGTCTGCACATTATGGCGCTGGGCTGGGAGGCAAAAGTTCCCGAACTGCTGAAACTGGCAGGTCTGTAAGAAATAAAAAACACCCGATAGCCGTTCGTGCGGCTATCGGGTGTTTTCTTTTCATTATTTCTCGTAGGTGCAAGTACGGAACTGGATCTCTTCGCCGGTTGCCAACCGCGCGGTATGCGTGATGGTATAAGTACCGGAGGACAGCTCCTCCAAATCGATATAACCTTGCTGTACTTTTTTCTCTATATCGCTGGTGAAACGAATCAATTGGAAATTGTGCATTTCATTGGCAATGGAAAAGGTTGTACATGTCTGAACGATATTTCCCTTACCGTCCGTGATATCGATAGTAATGTAAGAAATACGGTAAGGGCAAGAAAGCGTTCCCTTGAACATAGTCTTTTCGCTATGCTCGGTAACAGTATCCGTAATCTTTGCTTCCACAAGCGGTGCCGGATCGATCAATTCCTTGCAGGTAACAGGCAAATAGCCTTTCTGATACAAGGAATAGAATGTAAATTTTCTGTCAATTCCCTGCAAGCGGACAACCTTCTCACCGGTAACCTCATCCGTATACCAGTCAGTCTGCGAACGCTCGTCACCGGACTCTTGCTCTAGAATAATTGCATAGCTTTCCGAACCATTGATCGTACCGTCTTCGTTGCGGACAACATGAACTTCCACATTCATAATGGCATGTCCTGCGCCTTTTTTATTAATGAATACCATTGCGTCGCCTTTCAGCATTTTGGCGTAGGATTCGTACATAACATCCATACCGTTCTGCGAACAGACATCGGCAGTATATTGCAACTCCGTCATATCATGCTTATAGTCACCCACCAAAAGACACCCATAAGCCGGTGTCATCGCTTTGGTAACGGGGAAGGTGATGCTGGAAGAAATGTGATTCCATGCCCAGAATATCTGGTCAGCGCAATCTGTACCGATGCGGCAACAACGGGTAGGCTCCATTCTGCCGTAGCCGCTGAGATCCTCGGTGGTCAAATCTTCAAACACCAGTGTGCCGGTCTCCGTTTTAGAAGTTGCAAACTCCAGGAAACCATAGGCGGATTGACAGCCGTGGGTATAGGGAATGCCCTCATAAATGGTACCAGCGTGCAAGGTAATGATATCATCAGGATTAGAAACGCGGTCAGCCTCCAGGCCTAGAGAACTGTTTGCCAAAGAATACTCAATGGTCTCGGAAGGTGTCCAGCGGACAGTGCACATATAACGCATCTGCTGCTCCACCAAATCGCGGCGGTACTGCAGAATTTCTTCATCTGTAGCGCCTTCAGGAAGGGCTGCCATTGTGGGCGCAGTTGCCTCAAAAGGCGGCTCGGTAGGCTCTGCGGGTTCCGTTTCGCCACAGCCGGACAGTAATAACAGGGTAATCAACAGGAAACAAACAAGTCTTTTCATAAAAACGCCTCCAAATATTTTATTCTTTCGGACGGATCAATGTCACGATAACACCTGAACACATCAGACCGACCCAAACCAGGATCAGGTTGCCCCAACCGATAGCACCAACGGCATTGGCAAAGAGTTTTGACGAGATCGCCGCAGCCATATAGCTGGCAAAATCCAAAAAGCCGGTGGCGCTGGAAACCATTCCCGTATCCCGCAAGCCGGGACAGTAATGGTTCCACATCAAGCAAGCGGCACAGTTGGAACTAAGCATCGCCAATACCATAAACACCAGGTTTACTATCGGTTGCTTGATAAAATATACCATCAGAAAACAAATTGCCGAACTGGAAAAGAACATTAAGATGCTTCGGTTTAAATTATTCTTCAAGCATCCATGAATGAACACCGACAAAAACGCTCCTGCCATCAGCACAGTGCTGGCTGCCGTAAACAGAAGTGTTGCCTGCTCCGGCGGGAATTCCAGATGCTGGGATATGTAAGTAGGCAGCCAAAACAAAACTGCAGTTCGAATAATACCGGTAAGCATAGAAACAAATGTCCATTTGACGATCTGTCTGCGCAGCAGTAATTTGATACTGCCACCACTTTCTTTTACGGGTTTAAACTGACCGTAGCGAACCATTCCCCTCTTTTCATACACAGTAAAAAGCAGAAAGAATATCATGCCCATAATCAGCAGAATTCCGCCACTTGTCATAAATGCACCTTGCCATGCCAATGCTGTTCCCAGCAAGCCTGCCAGCGGTGCGCCTAAATCGCAGCCGATCGCCAATCCCACAACACAACGCGTTGCGTGGATCGGTTCATTGTTTTCAGACAGCAATTTGGTCAGAGGCGCATAGACCATTGCCAGGAAAAAACCCATGGTGCCATATATCACGTAGGACAAAAAGGGCGTATCGATCGTCCACGCCAGGGATATGACGCAAAGGCTGGCCACCGCCATTCCCACGGAAACCATGTACTTACCTTTGACCTTATCACCGATCACGCCGTTGATCAACTGTCCCAAGGCATACACGGCGAAGAACACAGAAGACATGGTGCCAAGCTGCGCCTCGCTGGCTACGTTCATTTCCTTTAGCTGGGGTGACAGCGCGCTAAGGATGTTTCTGCAGATATACACTGCGCAATAAGTTATGGTGCCTATAGAACCCATAGCCAGCGCTTTTTTTGCATTTGCGCTGATTTTCATTATTTTTCTCCCTTTCCGGTAATCACCGTAAATCCGTTTTGGGCATACAGCTTCTGAAGCTGCTCCGGCAATTCCGGATCGGTCACATAAATATATTCCGGACGCATATCCGAAACCTTATACAAAGCAGTACGTTCAAACTTACTGCTGTCTGCCAGCACATACGCCTGATCGCAGCACTGCAGCATTTTCTGCTGCATGGGATACAGCGTTTCCTCATATCCCCAGATACCATGCTCCAATGAAACCGCAGACGGGAACACAAATGCCTTTTGTACACGCAGACTATCCATGGTATCGAGCGTTAGCTGCCCAAAAAAAGAATTTTCTTCAGGAATATACTGACCGCCCAGCAGAATAAGGCGAAAGCCGGGAACTGCACGCAATATCTCAAAAACGTGCAGAGAATAGGTTACTACTGTCAGCGTGTGCAGCCGCTCTTTCAATGCCTGGGCAAAGTGAATCGGCGTAGAACCAGTGCCGATGGCAATATAGTCCCCTTCGTTCACAAGCGCTGCCGCATTACGGGCAAGGGCATCTTTTTGAGAACTTTGCTCCAAATTGCGAGATTCTAACGGACGGTAGGGCATCATTTCAGTTGCTGCCACTGCGCCGCCATGGACGCGGCATAAAAAGCCAGCCTGCTCCATAGTCAAAAGATCTCGACGGATCGTTTCTACAGACACGCCTAACTTCTCTGTCAGATAGGCAACCGTTACAGAACCGTTGCATTTGAGCATTTCATGAATCTGTTTTTGTCGTTGAGATGCCAGCATATCCACAAACCTCCACATTTTTCCACATAATAACACATCGTCAAAGGGATGTCAACCACACGTAACTTGCCATATTGCAAAAACTGTGATACACTGAATTACATCTGCAAAGTAGGAGGTCTCAGTATGGCAACCCTTCATTTCTTGGGAACGTGTTCCGGAACGGAACCTTTTCCTGATATGCATCACCAGTCGTGGATTTTGACTGTAAACGGAATCAATTATTGGTTTGATGCTGGCGAAAACTGCGCCCATAGAGCGTACACTTCCGGCATCGACGTTATGAATACCGCCGCTATTTTTGTATCCCATCCCCATATTGATCACATTGGTGGTCTGCCACTGCTGTTTGTTTGCTTTCAAAAACTGACCCGCCGGCACAAAAAGCAGTTTATCCGCAACAACACCCTGCAACTGTATTTCCCGGATATGGCGCGGCTGCAGGCTGTCAAAGCATTCACCTTCGCTTCCACACCGTCGCTGGTATACGATCTGCAGGAACACCCGATCACCGACGGTTTGCTGTTTGCAGACGAAAATGTCCGCGTTACTGCCCTGCACAACGCCCATATGAAAGAAGACGGCAGCAACGGCTGGCACAGTTACTCCTTCCTCATCGAGGCAGAGGGCAAGCGGATCGTCTATTCCGGCGATGTAGCCTTTTCCGGGGAATTGACACCCTTGGTGCAAGACGGCTGTGATATGCTGATTATGGAGACGGGGCATCACAAGGTGGAGGATGTGCTGGAATTTGCATCTTCCCACAAGGTAAAAAATCTGCGCCTTACCCACCACGGCCGGGCAATTCTGGAAAACCGGGAGTATTACGAAACACTGGCAGCGGACTACGCTGCAGAAAAGGGTCTGTCCATCCGCATCTGCTATGACGGTATGACCGAAGATCTTTAAATATAAAAAGCCACGGATTGCTCCGTGGCTTTTTGTTATACAGAAATTACTTTTCAAAAGTGAAGTTGCGGAACACCACTTCGTCGCCATTGGCCAGGCGGGCGGTGTGGGTCACTATGTAGGAGCCGGACTCCAGAGTATCCAGGTCGATCTCGCCGATCTGCACCAGTTTTTCCACATCGCTGATGAAGCGGATCATATCAAAGGTATACATCTCCTTGGAGATACAGTGGGTAGTGCAGGACTGCACGATATTGCCCTTCTCGTCTGCGATATCAATGGTCACATAGGAGATCCGGCGGGTACTGGTAACCTTTCCCTTGAAGATATTGTCGATGCTGGGCTCAGGGATAGAGTCAACGACCTCCACGGGTGTCAGCGGTGCGGG
The DNA here is from genome assembly GCA_045540035.1 of Faecousia sp. Classification (GTDB taxonomy): domain Bacteria; phylum Bacillota; class Clostridia; order Oscillospirales; family Oscillospiraceae; genus Faecousia. The sequence continues at coordinate 37,498 of JAZQGL010000079.1, read as the reverse complement.
GTCGATCAGTTCCTTACAGGTAACGGGCAGGTAACCCTTGGAATACAGGAACTCAAAAGTATACTCTCTGTCGATGCCCTGCAGGCGGACGATCTTCTCTCCGGTGGTCTCATCGATGTAGGTATCGGTCTGGGTACGCTCGTCACCGGACTCCTGTTCCAGCGTAACCGCATAACTTTCCTGACCGTTGATGGTGCCGTCCTCGTTGCGGACTACGTGAACTTCCACATTCATAATAGCGTGGCCTGCGCCTTTGCTGTTAATAAACACCATAGCATCGCCCTTGAGCATCTTGGCGTAGGACTCAAACATAACATCTCTGCCGTTGGCATCTACAATGGGATATGTATGTTTGAAATAGGTCTCTGTGTGGGTGTAATCGCCTACAGGGATACAGCCGTTGCCGGGAACCATATTTGCGCAGTATTCAAAGGAAATGGAAGAAGCGACGTTATTCCACGCCCAGAACACCTGGTCAGCGCAATCCGTGCCCAGACGGGCGCAGCGGTTGGGTTCCTGATAGCCGTAGCCGCTGAAGTCAGCAGACTCCAAACCGGACAGATTGATCGTGCCGGTCTCAGTCTCACCGGAGGCATACTCCAAAAATGCGTGAATGGAGTTGCTGCCGTGGGTGTAGGGAATGCCCTCATAGATCATACCTTTGTACAGGGTAACGATATCTTCAGGGTGGGCAATACGGTCGGCTTCCAAACCCTGGGACTTGTTCACCAGGGAATACTCGATGGTCTCCGTGGGGGACCAGCGAATGGTACACATATTGCGCATCGCCTGCTCTACCAGATCACGGCGAGCCTGCAGGATCTCCTCGGCGCTGCCGTCTTCTTTCAGTGCGGGCAGAGAAGGAGCAGTTGCTTCATAAGGAGGCTCTGTGGGCTCGGCAGGTTCTGCGCCGCAACCTGCCAGACAGGAAGCCAGCATCAGGACTGCCAATGTCAAACTCAGTAATTTTTTCATCAAAACTACCCCTTTTTATAATATTTGAGTCTTTATAATAATGCATTATCCACAAAAAGTCAATATAACAATAATTATAGTCTATAAAACCGGTTGGTTATGCTTTTTATCCGTCCGCAGCAATGCTGCCACCACACCGGAACACATCAGTCCAACCCATACCAGGATCAGATTTCCCCACCCTATGGTTCCCACTGCATCGGCAAAGAGTCTGGAAGAAACAGCCGCCGCCATATAACTGGCAAAATCCAAAAAACCGGTGGTGGAAGACACCATTCCCGTATCCCGCAGGCTGGGACAGTAGTGATTCCACATCAGGCAGGCAGCGCAGTTGGAACTGACCATCGCCAATACCATAAACACCAGGTTTACAACCGGCTGACGGATCAGATACGCCATATATTTTCCTTTGATCTTATCGCCGATCATTCCGTTGATCAATTGTCCCAACGCATAGACCACAAAGAACACAGAGGACATAGTGCCTAACTGATCCTCGTTGAATACGCCGGACTCTTTTAACTGGGGTGACAGCGCGCTGAGGATATTTCTGCATATATAAACTGCGCAATAGGCTATGGCGCATACGGAACCCATCGTCAGCGCCTTTTTGCCTTGCTTACTCATTTTCATAAACGAATATCCTTTAAAGATTTTTCTGTATCATATCACAGCAAAAAACCAAAGTCGAACCGCCCGGAGCGCGTTTTCAAGGTCCGGATCTGCGTAAAATTTCCCGGCAGCAGCCCGCTGCCGGGAAATGTTTTGTTAGTCCAAATTCCAGATGGGGTTACCCAAAGCGATGAGTCTACCCAAAGTATCGTTGTAAACTTCAATACGGTAGTACTCAGCCGTTGCGTCTACATCGGTAGCATAGTAGAAGTCCTCTGTGCCGTCGATGGTCCACTGACCCACCACTTCTTCGTCTTTCAGAAGTTTAACGGTGTAGGTGTAGCCTTCCTTCCAGGCGCTTTCATGGATATCACCGATACAGAATACCAGTCGCTTACCGGTAAAGTCACACTGACCGCCCATTTGGGTATCGCCGATACACATCTTGATGCCCACAGGACCTGCGGTGAAGTTACCAACACGGAGTTGATCAATATGCGCCTGGGCCTTGCCCTCGGTGGAGTAGATTGTGTTCAGGCAGGTAGTTGCCGGCATTTCGTGGTCATCGTTGCCGGAGGTTGCCCAGACACGCTTGCCTGCCTTCAGCAGTTCGATCCACGCTGCGTAGTTCTGTCTGGTAAACCAGTAATCGCTGTTGTCAACATCGTTGCCGTAGAAGACTTCCCAGCCGGTCTCATCCTGGAACCAGTAGATGTCTTCTACATTCTCCAGTGTAAACTGCGGCTCAGTTCCGGTGGGGTGGGGAATCGCGAAGAAACCGCCCTCTTCCTTGACCTTGGTGATCAGTTCATTGAACCGGGCGCTGGTGAAGGAAACATAATTGAAGTGCCACTCGCCAATATGCTCGCCCTCGGTCTGCTCCTTGAACTCATACTCAGGGAAGGCATTCAGCACATTTTCCAACTGCTGGGGTGTGGCAAATACCATATTGTAGTGGAAGAAGTTATAGTCTGCAGGACGGTCTGTGATCGAGCCGGCTGCTTCTGTGCCACCGATGAAGATGCTGTCATCCCAGGCAGGCAGATACATATGCAAAGACTGTCTGTGATCCAGAAGTGCCGCATAGTCCATTTTCAGTTTTTGCATGCCTTCTGCCCACTGCTCCAGCGTATATCTGCCGTCACTGGTACCGCCGGTGTTGGAGTGATCGTGCAGTTCGCCGTGGTAAGCGTTGCGGCCGTCATACAGAGACTCCAGATGGACAATATCCTCAGAAACATCAAAGTCCATTGCCCAGTTGATGCCGTAAGGCTCCCATGCGCTAAAGAACTTCTCCAACTGCTCGGCATAGACCGCATAGGTGTATTTCTGCTGGCTGATCTGCTCGACCAGATGGTAGAGGCTGTAGTACATATCCTCATCCGCCACAAGAACTGCACCGTCATTGAATGTAACATAGGGCGCAGCATAGATCAGTTTCTTGCCGCAGTAGTCATTGGACAGCACCTTACCGCTGTCGTCAGTACGGGTTTCCTGAGACAGGATATTGTTCATGATCGCGCCGGCGATCTCGTCATTTTCTTTCTTCTGCGCAAACACATCCACACCCATCTCATCTGCGTACAGAACAGAGCGCTGGGTGTTTTTCTCTTCGTTCAGGTTCTCTGCGGTGGGCATATCCTGCAGACGGCAGGCGATGCCGTAAGACGCTACCTGCTTTGCCAAAGTATCGTCACAGTCCCAGTCTGCCCAGTAGTAAACGCCGGCAGTGCTGGTGCGCAGGGAGATCGCCGTGATCTTCATATCCAGGCGGTGGAAGGATACTGCACCGCTTTCTTCTGTGACAGGACAATACAGAACATCCTGGATCTTCTGTGCTGCCTTGTTTTCCAGCGTTACGCCGGTAAATGTGGCGCTGCCGCAGGTCTTATAATCTGCGTTGGCGCTGTCAAAACAAGTGACCTTGCCGCTGCCGGCAAAGGCTACCTGATGACCTGCCAAGTCAGCCGTATAGTTGCCGCCGGACAAGACAACCTCACCGGCTGCCGGGATCAGATAATCTGCATCTGCATTGTAAGCAGCCATCATATCCGCATTGTTTTTGTACCACTCCACACCGCCGTCTTTTTTGGCAATGGCAGCGGTGGAAATGTAAAGTTTGGTATCACCGGTCAAGCCATACAGCGCAGGCGCACCGGAGATATTTTGCAGGTACAGTTTACCTGCAAAAGGACCTTCACAAGAGATATTGGTTGCTGCCAGATTGCCGCCGGCGCTTTCCGGCAGATGGGCAGTTGCTACATATACATAAGTAGTACCGGTGAAGTCCTTTTTCACCTTCAGTTTGCCGTTCTCTGACACGAAAATATCGTCACCATAGTTACGGGCTGTGCCCTTTGTAATGGTACAGTTGCCGATGGTGGTCAGACAACTGCTGCCGGTGGACTGCACGTAGATGTTGCCACCGTTGCCACCCTGACCGCCGGTGATGGTGCCGCCGGTGATGGTCAGTTTGCCGTTGCCTGCGCAGATATTACCGCCGTTTGTCAAGCATCTACCGTTGGCGATCAGACCGCCGGTAATGTTCACGGGCATACTTCTTGCTGCAATGTAAATGTTACCGCCCTTGGGTGCGTAACCGTCCAGGATCTCGCCGCCGGAGATATTGACCTTGGTGGCCGTGCCGCTCAGGCCGATATTGCCGCCCATTTCGTCAGATATACCGCCGGTGATGGCGCCGCCGGTGACATTGAAAGTACCGCGGCAGTAGCCAATATTACCACCCAAATATGTCGCCTTGCCGCCGGAAATAACCGTCTCGCCGCCCACATCCAGGCAGCCATAGTATGCATAGATATTGCCGCCGCTGTAAGCCTTGCCCACTTCCCTGCCGGGGGTCAGCATAGCACCGCCGATGGTGCCGGCAGAAATGGTCAACTTGGGCTGGGTCTTATTGTCTGCATTACCGAACAAAGCGATGTTGCCGCCACCGCTGGTATCCGTTTCAGCAGTTGAAAGGCCACCGGTAACTGTGCCGCCGGTCATTACAATATCCGTCCGGTACTCATCACCGGTATCTGTACCGACCACAGCGGCATAGATGTTACCGCCGCTGGCTGCAGTACCGTCCTTGATCACGCCGCCCTTGATCTGCAGGTTGGCACCGCCCTCCATGTAGATGTTACCGCCGTTGCCGGTGGCAGTGCCACCGCGGATCTCACCGCTGTTGAGAATCAGCGTGGTGGACTTACCGCTCATATAGATCATACCGCCGTTTTGGGCAGCGCCGCCGTAAAGGGTGGAATGATTGACAGTAGTCGTGCCGCCGTCGAGGAAGATCATACCGCCCTGGGTAGCACGACTTGTCTGGCTGGCGGTAATGGTACTGTCATTGATATGCAGCGTACCGCTGCAGGAGATAATACCGCCCTTGGTATTGTTCTGGGTGTTGACATTCATGGTCACGTTGTTCATGGTGACCGATGCAGGACCCGCAATACGCAAAACCTTACTGGTCTGCGTGTAGGTATGCGTTGTATTGTCGGTGTAGGTCAGATCCTCCAGGATCAGATTGCCCTGGGTCATAATGCAGAACGCACCGTTGGAACCCGCTGCAGCGCCTTTGTTGATCAAAGTGCCGTTGAAGATCTTGATCGTGGTATTGGCATTGTAGATGCCAAACCATCTAACCTCGGTATCTGCATAGGTCAGGGTATGACCGTTCAGATCCAGATACAGATCGCCGGTATTGCTGCCATAGGACAGATAACCTGCCTTTGTGGCGCCGGAAATGGTAAAGTCATCGGTGATCTTGATATGGACCGACTTACCGGTGCTGTCCAACTGGGTCATCAGTTTGGAAGTGCCGCCGCCGCTGAACCATTCGTTCCAGACCTCGCCGGAGCCGATCTCGATCACTTCCACATCTGCCGGGACTTCTGTTGCCTGGACGGACACAGCAATGCCCACAACCAGCAAAACAAGCGTCAACAGTGTTGCAAGCAAACTTCTTTTCATTGTGTTACCTCCATAATAGAGCAGGATATTTTTATTTTAACATCGGCAGTATTTTTTTGCTTTAATATACTTGTTGCACTTTTTAGAAATTTTGCAATTTATATAGATTTTTTATCAAAATTATGCTAGGATGCAACCAAAGGAGGTGGCATTATGGAAGCACCGCAACTGACGATCCACGAATTTTTCTCCATATCTATGTTCTCGGATCCTCTGAAAAAGCCCGTTCCCCAGCACCATTTGGTGGAAACGCTGGTATCGGTTTACGAGTTTTACTTCTTCCCGGCCGATTGGCAGGGCGGCATCACCGTAGACGGTGTGTTCTATGCCAGCCAGAAGGACGCTTTTTGTGTCTGCAAACCGGGACAGACCCGGCAACTGACTACGCCTGTGCAATGCTACTACCTCTATGTTTCTACCCGGGACCATCCGTTGCAGCAGACATTTGACGATATGCCCACCTTTGGAACTTGCCCCCGGATGGAGGAGATCATCAATATCTGCAAAAGTATCACCCGCACCGTTGTGGAGCGGCACACGCCGGATGCCCGGCTGGAACTGTGCGCCCGGGTGTATCACATTCTGACCTTACTGCTGCGGCAGCAAAACGCCATTTCCAGCACCGTCAACGGCAATCCCCGCCGCCATCAGCAAGTCCTTTTGAAAGCCAATCAATATCTGCGTGACCACATCGGTGAGGACATCGATCTTAACAAACTGGCCGATGCCAGCAACCTTTCCCCGACCTATTTCCACAAACTGTTCACCGCGGCTTTCGGTTTGACCCCCTCGCAACAACTGGACAAATACCGCCATCTTGCCGCCAAGGAATACCTGCGCGATGATGATTGTCCCCTTGCGGAAGTGGCGAGAAAATGCGGCTACTCCTCCCAGAGTTATTTCTGCTACAAATTCAAGCAGACCGAGGGTATGACCCCTTCTACTTACCGGGCAAACCGCCGCTATCAACGCAATAAAAAAGTCCACCGATCTGATTGATCGGTGGACTTTTATTATAGATTCCAAATGGGGTTTCCGATGGCGATACGGGATCTCAGGGTCATATCCCACACCTCTGCCCGGTAGAAAGACACATCTTCCTTGGCATTCCACGCAAAATAAGCGGTCTTCTTACAAGAAAAATCTTTTCTTGCCACCCGGTGATTGCCTGCGTAAAGCACCATACGGTATGTATGGGAAGGGTCAAATACGCTGCTGTGAAAATCACCGATGCGCAGCACCAGCCGCTGTCCGGCAAAGTCGCACTTTCCGCCCATCCGTGTATCACCAACGCACATACAGATGCCCACCGGACCTGCCGTAAAATCGCCTTGCCGCAGTTGCGTCAGGTAGGATGCGCTTTGGCGGCGTTGGGCATAGACCGTGGTCAGCGCCTTATCCGAGGGCATATGGTGCTCATCGTTGCCGGCAGTTGCCCAGACCCGCTTGCCCAGTTCCAGCAGTTTGGTCCACAATTTGTAATTCTCTGCGGTGAAACTGCCGTCCCGGTCCTGATGGTATGTATAGATAACTTCCAGTCCCGTCTCGTCTGCAAACCAGTAATTCAGCGGATCGTCAGAGTCCATCAACTGTTTGGGATGGGGATGGACAAGAAAGCCGCCCAATTCCCGTACCCGTTTCACCAGTTTGGTAAAACGCTGCCGGGTAAATCTGGGGTATCCGAAGTAGCCCTCCTGCCCGCCGGTGAATTCGTATTCTTCAAACTCAGTCAGCAGTTGCTCCAGGGGCTTGGGATCTGCAAAGATCATATTGTAATGCAGCCGGGGACGGGCTGCAGCCATATCCGAAATGGTTGCGGCCGGTTCTGTGCCGCCCAGAAACATTCCGTCGATAAAATCCCGCTGATACATATGGCGGACCTGATGATGATCAACGATGGTGGCAAAATCCATATTCAGCGCTTCCATACCTGCTTTCCACTGGGCCAGGGTGTTCTTGCCGTCACCGCAGACAGAATGGTCGTGCAGTTCGCCGTAAAAGGGCTTCCTGCCCTCATAAAGCCGGTCAATATTGGCAATATCTTTTTTGAATGCTTTCATTAGAATTTCTCCTGCAACCGCGCAGATGCTGCGGCTAACCCGTCCGGTGTTACACCGGCAGATATTAAATATGCCCTTTCTGTGCCGCAGCCGTGTTCCACTGCCCATGCGCCGGCATCCGTACCTTCTGCGATCATACCGCCCATTTTAGCGAATTGGCATATATTTTCCAATGCGCTTTCCAAAATTTTTTGTACTTGCGTATCATCGAATCTGCCTTTTCCCAATAAATTGCCCACTGTGCTGACCGTAGGGACCCATACCACGCCGGCTTCTTTCATTGCCTGCAGGGCATCCGTATCCAGATAAGCCCCGTGTTCCACAGAGTCCACCCCCGCCTGCGCCGCCGCTTCCACGGTACGGGCGCCGTTGGCGTGAGCCATTACAGAAAAGCCCTCCTCGTGGGCAATATGGATCAGTTCCCGGATCTCCGCGGCCTCCAGCCCCGGCTGGGTCAACACGCCGAACCGGTCAAAATCCATAAGCCCCGAGATCATTATTTTAATAAAATCTGCCCCATCCTGCCGGTTTTTGGCAACCAAGGCGGCGAACGTCTTCAAAGAGTCATACTGGACGCCGATAAAACCGCCGTAATGCCCCACTTTGGAAATGGGCGCAAAGGGAATGCGGTATGTAATGCCGTAGTCGCCGGATACCTGCCGGGCATAGGCGCAAACGCCCCATTTATCGCCGCCGTCACGCAGGTATGTGTAACCCAGATCCCGGTACCGGGACAAAATGTTATGGACCCAGTTTTTGTCCACGCCCTTTTCGTGGCGGGCAATGGCACTGCGCCAAAACTGTCCGTCCAGAACCATATGGATATGATGGTCTGCTGCCACAGCCTCACTTCCCTTCTACCAAGTATTATACCAACTGCGTCAAGTGTTCATAAAAATGTCGAAATTTGTTTTCATTTCTGTCAAGGCGTGTTCAAAACCCACTTGTATGCTGATAACAGAAAGGTCGCGGAAGCCGTGAGCCGCGCCTTTCCAAGGCAAAAGGCAGCAGGGTCCTTTGTGTTTCATTCTCTGCTGCCCAGCCTCTTTTCTACCTCTCTTCTTTTTTTGACCCCAAAGCGAGAAACCCACTGCATCGCGCAGTGGGTTTTTCCATTTTTCCAGCAGAAAAATTCCTATTTATCGAGCAGGCAGTGCCTGCAGACAACTCGTTACGATCGTTAAATATAATCGCCACACTCTTGGGGGTTACTCGGTATCGCGATGCCTAATATCGTTGGAAAAGCGAATCTTTTCGATACCGGGCAAAGCAGGATGTGTAATGATTCTCTGACGCGGCTGTGCGAGTCGCGGTGAAGCGCGCTTGCGCTTCAAACCGGGAATTATGGTGATTGACAGGAACGTTTTTGCGTGTTACAATGCTATGGACAACTTGATACCAGTTCCGTGGCGGTTGTGGCGTATGGCTGCAACTGCTGAACAAGATAATCGGGTGTAACTCCCGAACGGTACCGCCGCTGTAAATGCTGAGATCTTTTCATTGGTGAAAGCCGGTCACTGGATAGATTCCGGGAAGGCCGAAAAGATCGCAGGGAGGCTGCAACCCCTCCTATAGGCATAAGTCAGAAGACCTACGGAATTTGGCCTCTCCGCTTCCTGCGCGATTATGGGAAGTGCGTTTGTCGCAGAAAAACGGCTGGGGCACCCAAACTGGGTGCCGCAGTATTTTATTTTCAGGAGGTAAAATTATGAAAAAAATCATTGCACTGCTTTTGGTATTGGTAATGGCTCTGAGTCTGGTGGCCTGCGCACCCACCGCCGATAACAACGAGACCACCGCGAACAATACGGAAACTACCGCAGATAACACCGAAACCGCCGGACAGACCGAGTCTGCGATGAAATCCTTCACCGTTACCGTAGTCTATGCCGACGGCACATCCAAGGATTTTAAATACGAATCCGATGAAGAATTCGTAGGTCCGGTGCTGCAGGCAGACGGTCTGATCGAGGGCAAAGTCGGTCAGTACGGTCTGGAGATCCACACTGTTGACGGCATCAAAGCCACTTACACCGAGGACGGCGCATACTGGGCTGTTTATGAAGGTGAGGAATATGCTATGCAGGGCATCGACACCACCCCTATCGTAGACGGCGGCGTGTATAAGTTGGTATACACCCTTGCATAAGATGAAAATATCGTTGCGGGAGATCGCGCTTTTTGGTATGCTGGGGGCATTGACCTTCGGCGCCAAGGTTGCAATGAGCGGACTTCCCAACATCGAACCGGTTTCCCTGATGGTGATGCTGATGGCCGTGGTCTTCGGCTGGAAGGCGCTGTATCCCGTTTACTTATATGTACTGATGGAGATACTGCTTTACGGCATCAATCTGTGGAATATCAACTATCTGTATGTGTGGACGGTTTTGGCGGTGGCTGCGATCTTTATGCGGCGTCTGCGAAATCCTTTATGGTGGGCGCTTCTGAGCGGTGTGTTCGGTATGGCATTCGGTCTGCTGTGCTGCCCGGTCTATGCGGTAATGGGCGGTATGGATTACGCCCTGCGTTGGTGGCTGGCAGGACTTCCTTTTGATGTACCCCACGCCATCGGCAATTTTGTCATCGCCCTGGTGCTGTTCGTCCCTCTGCGGAATTTATTGGAAAAACTCTATAAGCGTATATAAGCGAATCGCCAATCCCGACTGTGGGATTGGCGATTTTTGTATATCTGCAATAAAAAATGGGGATGCTCTTATCAACCTGCCAGCACATCGGCTTTGATAACGCCGGGGATCTGCGCCACTTCCCGCAGCAGTTCTTCCAGAGGAATGTCAATGTCGATGGTCTCTGCGGTGATGGTGACCAAAGCGCAGCTGTTGGTGGGGATAATGGAATTGATGGTCTGAATGTTGGCCTTGTGGTCGGCGAAAATGGTCAGCAGGGAGGACAGAAGGCCCTTCTGGTCCTGCAGCATAAACTGGAATGTAATGATCCGACCGGTCATCATATTCTGGAACGGCAACACAGCATCCCGGTATTTATAAAAGGCGCTGCGGCTGATGCCGGTGATCCGTGTGGCGTCATTGACGGTAGATGCCTCGCCGGTCTGCAGCAGACGCTTTGCCTCAGCTACCTTCAAAAATACCTCAGGCAGCGCGGATGCTTCAACGATGTAATACTTAGCGACATTGGCCATAACAGCGTTCCTCCCTGAAATTTACAGTTTTCACTAATGATTGTAGCATATATTTTACAAAAAGCAACCCCGAAAGGAGACATTTGTGCGCGTGTGGTGGAAAAAATATTTGTACGCAGCCCTGGCATTGGTTGGACTTTGGCTGGGCGGCAAATACATTTTGCCGGTGTTGCTGCCGTTTTTACTGGGTGCGCTGTTGGCTGTGGCGGCAGAACCGGTGGTCAGTTTCTGTGCGCGACGGCTGCGTATGCGGCGGGCGTTGGCAGCAGGGACAGGCGTCACATTGACCCTGGTGTTATTGGGAGGCGTGGTGTCGGTGGTCGCGGCTGTGGCGGTACGGGAACTGGGAGACCTGGCGGGGGCAATACCGGATATCTCCCAGGGGGCGGCAGTCTTGAAAAACTGGCTGATCACCGTAGCGGACAAAGCCCCGGAGGGCCTGCGACCGCTGGCGCAAAGAACGGTAACAGATCTCTTTGATGACAGCACGACAATGATGCGGCAAGTTACCGGGAAACTGCCCGGGGTGCTGACTTCGGTGATCAGCGGCGTTGGCAGCAGTGTTTTGAGTGTGGGGACGGGGATATTGGCGTCTTTCCTGATCTCTGCCCGGTTGCCGGTACTGCGGCAGCAGATCAGCGATCATTTACCCCAGCGGTGGCATCAGGTATATTTGCCGGCGCTGAAGCGGGTCAGGACCAGTATTTTGGGTTGGCTGAAAGCCCAGGGGAAACTGTGCCTTGTGACCTGGGGTATCGTGACGGCGGGTTTTCTGGTACTGCGGATCCCCTATGCTCCGGCTTGGGCGGCGCTGGTAGCGGTAGTGGATGCGGTGCCTATTTTAGGTACGGGTACGGTGCTGGTACCTTTTGCGTTGGTACAACTGCTGCAGGGGGAGAGCCTGCAGGCCATCGTACTGCTTTGCACTTACGGTGCCTGCGCCATTACCCGCACTGCCCTGGAACCCCGGTTAGTGGGGCATCAGTTGGGTCTTGACCCGCTGACGACCCTTATTTCGTTGTACGCAGGTTACCGGTTTTGGGGATTTCTCGGGCTGTTGCTGGCACCGATCGTGGCGTCTATGGTAAAAAGTTTGCTTTCTGCGGAAGAATTCCGGAAATAACCGGTTAAATTTCGAACTTTCTATTGTACATCCGGGACATTTTTGTTATAATATAGGGAAAATGTTATAATTGGATGTGTTATGCTTTGAAGTATGGAATTTGGAATGTGAAAGAACCGAAAATGGACGCGGTCAACGCTTTGGTATCCGGCGGTTTTGCGCCGCTGGTGGCAATGGTGCTGGCGTCCCGGGGAATGGAAGATGTCCGCAAAGCCAAGGATTATCTGGCTTGCGACTGCGTGATGCCCGATCCTTTCCGGATGCGGGATATGGATCTGGCGGCTGGGCGGGTGAGTCTGGCTGTCAGCCGCGGGGAAAAGATCGCCGTTTTTGGCGATTATGATGTGGACGGTATCACCGCCACCTGCCTGCTGACCCACTTTCTGCGCAGTTGCGGCGGCGATTGCATCCCCTACATACCCGGACGGCTGGAGGAGGGCTACGGCCTGAACCCCATTGCCATCCACCACTTACACGAACAGGGCGTCAAACTCATCGTCACGGTGGACTGCGGTATCACCGCTGTGGATGAAGCAAAACTCTGCGCTGAACTGGGCATCGATCTGGTGATCACAGATCACCACGAATGCAAGCAGGAACTGCCCCAGGCAGTGGCGGTTGTGGATGCCCACCGCGTTGACTGCGCGTATCCCCACAAGGATCTTTCCGGTGTGGGCGTGGCATTTAAACTGGCGTCTGCCCTCTGCGGCAGTCAGGAACAGATCCTGAAGGATTATGCCGATATGGTCTGCCTTGGCACTGTGGCAGATGTGATGCTGCTGCACGGGGAAAACCGGGTGTTTGTCTCCCGGGGTCTGGAAGCCCTGCGCAATACCAAGCGCCCCGGTATTCAGGCGCTGATGAAACTCTCCGGTTGCGACCGCAATGCAATGACCGCCTCTTCGGTGGGCTATACTTTAGCGCCCCGGATCAATGCGGCAGGCCGTATGGGTCAGATCGAACTGGCCATTGAACTGTTCCTGACAGAAGATCCCCGTCGGGGTGAAGAACTGGCAGAGGCGCTGTGCAACTTAAACCGCGTCCGGCAGGATGTGGAATCGGAGATCTACCGGCAGGCACAGCAGATGCTGCCCCAGGACAAAATGCCCGAAGCCATTGTTTTGGCAGACGAAAACTGGCATCAGGGTGTGGTGGGTATCGTTTCCAGCCGCATTGCGGAGGAATATTGCTGCCCCACCTTCCTGATCTGCTTAGACGGCGAACACGGCAAAGCCAGTTCCCGCAGTTACGGCGGTTTCAATTTATTCTCTGCGCTGACCACGCTGTCGCCGCTGCTGGAAAGTTACGGCGGTCACGAATTGGCAGCCGGATTTACCATCAACCGCAGCAATATTCCCGCGTTTCGGGAGAGAATCAGCGCTCTGGCCCAGGCATATTATAAAAACGACGGTCCTCGCACCGTGCTGGAGGCAGATTGCGCTGTCAAGCCGGATCTGCTGACGGTGGGCAATATCGACTCGCTGAATCAGTTGGAGCCCTGCGGCAACGGCTGCGCCAAGCCGGTAATGGTGGTGCAAGGTATGACTGTGGACCGGATCTCTCAGGTAGGCAACGGACGCCATATGCGGCTGCGGCTTTGCAGCGGATGGCACAGCCTGCAAGGTATTTTCTTCTCCACCAATGCCCAGATCGCTTCCATCAATCAGGGAGATCTGGTGGATGTGGCGTTTATTCCCCAGATCAATGAGTACCGCGGTGAACGGACCGTCCAGTTGAACATTCTGGATATCCGTCCTTCCTGCAAGGCGGAATGCAGTGATGCATCTTCTGCTTATCGGGCGCTGTGCCGGGGTGAGATCACGGAGGATCAGGCCCGGCAGATCCTGCCGGACAGAGCAACGCTGGGTCTGGTGTGGAAATATCTGGCAGCCTGCCCCGAGTCGGTGGTGCAGGAGACCGCCCAGTGTCTTTGCAGAAAGATCGTCCGCTGGTCCGGTTTGCCCCTGAGCGTGGGCAAACTCTTGGCCTGTCTGGATATTTTTGCCGATGTGGGGCTGATCAGCCTGCAGCGGCAGCACAAAAATATGACCATTGAACGGCTGCCTGCAGAGCAGAAAGTTGACTTGCAGGATAGCCAGACCCTGCAGAAATTGCAGAACACAGCAAAGGTGTAATTATGGAAAGTTTCTCTGAACATTATGATTCGTTGAAGGCAACACTGCATAAGTATATGCCTGGCGCGGATATGACCCTGATCGATCAGGCAATTGAATATGCCCAGGAAAAACATAAGCATCAGAAGCGCAAAGACGGCTCGCCTTACATCATTCACCCTCTGGCGGTGGCAGAGATCGTGGCGGAAATGGGACTGGATGCAGATGCGGTGCTGGGTGCGCTGTTGCACGATTGCATCGAGGATACCGATGCTTCTTATGACGATATTTCCAAGCGCTTCGGCGCTACGGTGGCAGAACTGGTGGAGGGCGTTACCAAACTGACCCGCGCCAATTTCTCCAGTTCCGAACAGCAGCAGATGGAAAACCTGCGGAAAATGTTTATGGCGATGTCCCGGGATATCCGGGTGGTGCTGATCAAGATCGCGGACCGTCTGCACAATATGCGCACCATGCAGTACCAGACCCCGGAAAAGCAAATCAGCAAATGCCGGGAGACTATGGATATCTATGCGCCCCTGGCACACCGCCTTGGTATGCAGAAGATGAAATGGGAACTGGAGGATATCGCGCTGCGGTATCTGGACCCTGCTTCCTATGACGATATTATGTCCTACTTAAAGGCCCGGAAAGAGCACGACGAGGCATTTATGAATGCCATCCGGGAGAGAATCACCAAGCGCCTTGCGGATATGGGTATCGAAAGCGAAACATACGGCCGCATCAAGCACGTGTATTCTATTTACCGGAAGATGCAGGCACAGGACAAATCGCTGGATGAACTGTACGATATTTACGCCTTCCGCGTGGTGGTAAAGACCATTCCGGATTGCTATAACGTGCTGGGTCATATCCACGATCTTTTTAATCTGGTGCCGGGACGGTTCAAGGACTATATCTCCACCCCCAAGCCCAATATGTACCAGAGCCTGCATACCACGGTCATCGGCACCCAGGGCATTCCTTTTGAGGTGCAGATCCGTACCTGGGAGATGCACGAGACCGCGGAATACGGTATCGCAGCCCACTGGAAATACAAGCAGGGCGGCGGTAGTGGCAGTGAGAAGGACTTTGAGTGGGTCCGCCGCTTGCTGGAAAGCCAGCAGGACACCGATGCGGAAGATTATGTAAACTCTCTGAAGATCGATATGTTCGACGATGAGGTGTTTGTGTTTACTCCCAAGGGCAAGATCGTGTCTCTGCCTGCAGGCTCTACCCCCATCGACTTTGCTTATGCCATTCACTCCGGTGTTGGCAACTCCTTGGTGGGCGCAAAGGTCAATGCCCGCATCGTTAATATCGATGCTACGCTGAATAACGGCGACATCGTAGAGATCATCACTTCCAAAACCGCCAAAGGTCCCAGCCGTGACTGGCTGAATATCTGCCAGTCCAACCAGGCAAGAACCAAGATCAAACAGTGGTTCAAAAAGGAAAAGCGGGAGGAGAATGTGCTCCACGGCAGAGCCAGTTTCGAGGCCGAAATGAAGCGGCTGATGCTGCCGCTTCCTGACAAGATGGACGAGGAACTGGAGCGCAGCCTGCTGAAGAAACTGTCCTTTGACAACTGGGACGATATGTACGCTGCCATCGGCTACGGTGGATTGACAGCGGTGAAGGCTGTGGGTCGGATCCGTGACGATCTTAACAAGGCGGTGAAGGCGGATAAGACCAACCAGAACCCCTTGCGTATGACCCCGGATTCTGAGACGGTCAAACGCAATCGCCACGCGGTCAACGGCGTGATCGTAGAGGATATCGATTCTTGTATGATCAAGTTTGCCAAGTGCTGTACGCCGGTACCCGGCGATGCCATTGTGGGCTTTATCACCAAGGGCTTTGGTGTGTCTGTCCACCGTGTGGACTGCCCCAACACCATTGGTGCCCACGATCCCGAGCAGGCAGCCCGCTGGGTGCGGGTGCGCTGGGATCACCAGGATGAACAGCCCTTTGAGACCACGCTGGAACTGGATTGCATCACCCGCGACGGATTGCTGCTGGATGTGGCAACGGTTATGACCACCGCAAGAGTCCGCGTCAAGGAACTCAGCGGTAAGGATATTCCCGGCGGACACAGTGTGTTTACGGTTCGCTTTGAGGTAAAGAACACGGCGGAACTGGAGAGTATCCGCAACAAACTGATGAATGTCCGGGATGTGCTGGGTTCCCGCCGCGGACAGAATTAAGAGGATAGATATATGCGCGCTGTAGTAACAAGAGTGAATTCCGCCTCCGTCACCATTGACGGTGAGGTGGTGGGCAAAATCGACAAAGGTCTTTTGATCCTGCTGGGCGTAGGCCCGGAGGACACAGAGCAGACCAGCCGTTATCTGGCGGAAAAGATCCTGGGTCTGCGGATCTTTGAGGACGAAAATGAAAAGATGAACTGCTCTTTGGCAGATGTGGGCGGTCAGGTGCTGGTGGTGAGCCAGTTTACCCTCTACGGCAATTGCCGAAAAGGCCGCCGTCCCAGTTTTGCCGAGGCAGCCCCTCCGGAACTGGGCAACCGGCTGTACGAGCAATTCTTGAAAGATTGCGCCGATCTGGGCTATGCCCCTCAGCACGGCCGCTTTGGCGCGGATATGCAGGTGGCGTCTGTCAATGACGGCCCGGTGACCATTTTGCTGGATACCAAGCAGTTACTGGAATCCCCCAGAAGAGGTTGAGCGTATGCAAATTCTCACAATGAGCGTTGGCTCGTATCAGACCAACTGCTATATGGTTTGCGCAGATAATTCTGACAAATGCGTTCTCATTGACCCCGGCTATCAGCCGGAGGAGATATTGGAGCAGGTGCGCATCAAGCAAAAGACCGTAGATGCCATCTTGCTGACCCACGGGCATTTCGACCACGTGGGCGGTGTCAAACACATCGCCGGCGAAACCGGCTGCCGGGTCTATATTTGCGGGGAGGATCTTTCATTGAACCCGGCAATTACCGCCGGTGCGATCTACTACACCGACACATACAGCGAAGGGGACACCCTGACGGTGGCGGGACTTTCTTTTCAGGTCCTGCAGACTCCCGGGCATACCCCCGGCAGCGTTTGTTTGCTCTGCGGCAGTAATATGTTTTCCGGCGATACGCTGTTTGCCGGCACTTGCGGCAGAACAGACCTTCCCGGCGGCAGTTACGCCCAGATCGTAAGATCTCTGCAGCGCCTTGCCGGATTGGAAGGGGACTACCGGGTCTTACCGGGTCACGGTCCTGCCTCTACACTTTCTGAGGAGAAACGGAGCAATCCGTATATGGTATGAAACTGATTTTATCCGGTCACGATGACCGTTATGCGGTGGAACAATTGCAAATGGCGCTGTTTCCCGACCAGACCCTGGAGGACCAGGGGCAGGCGGTATCTGCGCTGCACCGGGGAAAGACCTGGCTGACAGCGGTCACAACTGTCACCCAGGGAGAGAAGACTACCCGGGGCGTCCGCCGCCTGCGGGCAGATCGGGAGACCGTCCGGCTGCGCCGCAGAATTTTGCAGCAGAGTTATTATCTGGCGGCCTTGCCCCATCTGCCAAAAGCCCCTGCCTGGGGTGCGCTGTCCGGGGTGCGGCCTACCAAGATCACCACAAAACATATCCTGGAGGGCGGCACAGCATCATCTGCCGGACGCCTGATGCGGGAAGAATACTTTGTGACTCCGGAACGGGCAGAACTGGCAACCGATTGTTCCCGCTCCACTGTATCTGCCTATGAAAAACTCAGCAAGGACGATATTTCCCTGTATGTGGGCATTCCTTTTTGTCCCACCCGCTGCGCCTACTGCAGTTTTGTCAGCCGCAGCGTCGGTAAGCACACAGAACTGCTGGAGCCTTATTTGCAGGCACTGCTGCGGGAACTGGAAGTCACCGCTTCTTTGATGCAAAGATCCGGTAAGACCCTTCGCAGCATCTACATCGGCGGCGGTACGCCTACCACGCTGTCTGCAAAGCAGATGGAAACCCTGCTTAAGGCGATCCGCAGCCATTTTGACTTAAGCCGCTGTCTGGAGTTTACGGTGGAGGGCGGACGGCCCGATACATTAGATCTTGAAAAATTGCAGACCATTCGCAGTTGCGGCGCGGACCGTATGAGCATCAATCCCCAGTCTATGGTGGACAGCGTACTTCGCGCCAGCGGCAGACCCCATCGGGCGCAGGATGTGCTGCGCAGTTACGATCAGGCAGTGCAAGCAGGATTTGATGCCATCAATATGGACCTGATCGCCGGTCTTCCGGAAGATAATTATGCGGGCTTTTGCTACAGCCTGGATACTGTGGCAGACCTTCGTCCTGCCAACATCACGGTGCATACTTTGGCGCTGAAAAAAGGCGCGGATCTCTTTGAACGGAAAGTGTCTTTGCCGGATGCAGAGGAAGTTGCCCGGATGGTTGCCTACGCCAACAAAAAATTGAAGGCGCTGGGCTACAAGCCCTACTATCTGTACCGGCAGAAATATATGTCCGGCAGTTTTGAAAATGTGGGCTGGAGCCGGGATAATCTGGACTGTCTGTATAATATCTATATGATGGAGCAACTGCATACCATCGTGTCCCTGGGCGGTGGCGGTATGAACAAGGTCAACCTGCCCGACGGCACATTGCAGCGATTCCACAACCCCAAATTCCCGGAACAGTATATTGAGCAATTAGACAGCGTTCTTAAGCAGAAAGAAGAACTGTTTGCGCTGCTGTAATAAGAAAGGAAGCGTTTTCGTGGATATTCTGATCTCCAATGCCACTGTTGTCACCTTAAATGAGAAAATGGATGTGCTTTTCGGTGCATATCTTGGCGTGACAGACGGCAAAATAACATATATTGCCAAGGAGCCTCCCCAGGAACAGCCATCTACCATTATCGACGGTACCGGCATGGTGGCAATGCCCGGTCTTGTGAATTGCCACACCCACCTTGCCACCACGGCAATGCGCGCTTTTGTGGACGATGCATCCCGGGCGGAAGCCCTGGAGCAGCAACTTTTGCGGGAGGCAAAAATGGACAGCCGCAGCGCAAAAGCCGCGGCGCTTATGGGCATTGCGGAATGTCTGCGATTTGGCATTACATCGGTATCGGATCTGTACTACTATCCCGATGCTGTGGCGCAGGCGGCTGCGGAAAGCGGCATCAAAGCCAATGTGGCGCTGTCTGCCTACCGGTTTATTGACCAAAATGAAGATTTTGATTTTGAGACCGACGAGCAATGCCGGGAAGCCTGCCGGGTGGCAGAAAAATGGCACGGCTATGACAATGGTCGGATCCGCGTGGATGCGGGACTCTATGCCGAATATGTAAGCAACTACAAACTGTGGGAAGGCTTGGCAGCCTGGGCGCTGGAGCAGGGCTTGGGTCTGCAACTGCACCTGGCAGAGTCGGAGGCAGAGGTGCAGGAATGTCTGGAACGCACCGGATTGGACCCTGCGGAACTTTTGAATACCCACGGCGTTTTCAATGTGCCGGTAACGGCAACGGGCTGTGTGGGTCTTGGCGAGCAGACTTGCAAGATCCTGGGCAAGAAGAAAGTCACCGCCGTTGCCACGCCCATTGCCTATGCCAAGGCAGGTCTGGCTTCCACGCCCATTGCGAAAAGTGTGAAAGCCGGTATGAATGTGGCGTTGGGTACCGGCGGCGCCATCGAGTGCGGCAATCTGGATATGTTTGAGGTTATGCGGTTTGCCACCTTCGGCGAGAGAACCGCTGCCGGTGACGCGGATAAACTGCCGGCGGCTGCCGCTCTGATGATGGCGACTGCCTGCGGCGCCCGGGCGCAAGGTCGGGCGGAGAATACCGGTATGCTGAAAGAAGGCTTTGATGCAGATATTATTCTGGTGGATTTCTCCGCGCCCCACCTGATGCCCTGTCACGATGTGATGAACGGATTGGTGTTCTGCGCCAAGGGCGGCGATGTGGCGCTGACTATGGTAAGAGGCAAAGTGCTGTATCAGAACGGCACATTCCCCACCATCGACCTGCAGAAAGTGGTCAGCGAACTGATGGAATATGCCATTCCCAAACTGATGCAGCAGGATGAGCAACGGGACAACGCATCCCAATAAGGAGTAATTTATGGCTGAGTCAACCAAAAAACAGACATTTCTCCACGGCGCGGCGCTGCTGGCGCTGGCAACTGCCGTGGTGAAAGTGATCGGCGCGTTTTACAAAATACCGCTGAAAATGGTCATTGGCGACCAGGGCTACGGCTATTTTGTTACCGCCTATGATATCTACTCGGTGCTGCTGATGATCTCCACCGCCGGCTTGCCGGTGGCAATGAGCCGTATGATCAGCCAGGCCAGTTCTCTGGGCAACTACAATCAGGTCCGCCGTGTCTATAAGACCGCCCGGGGCATTTTCCTTGCTTTGGGTATCGTCAGCACTGCGCTGATGATGGGTCTTGCGGAGCAACTGGCGGCATTCCAGCAGCAGCCCAACGCCGCAGCGGCGATCTTCTGCTTAGGTCCTTGCGCCCTTTTGATGGGCGTGATCTCCACATTCCGCGGCTTTTTCCAAGGGCAGGGCGATATGCGCCCCACTTCTGCCAGCCAGGTGCTGGAAGCGGTATTTAAACTGCTGGTGGGTCTGGGTGCGGCGTTTGCCATTATGCACTACACCAAGAGCATTCCCTGGTCCGCTGCCGGTGCGATTTTGGGCGTGACGGTCAGTTGCGGGATCTCTGTGGTGTTTCTGTTCGGAAAATTCCGTCCTGCATACAAAGAACTGCCCCGGACCGAGGATACCCCTCTTTCCTTCGGCGCTACTGCAAAAGGTCTGCTGGCCATTGCTGTGCCTATTACCATTGGCTCTGCCGGTCTGCAACTGCTGACGGTGCTGGAGCAAAATCTCTATATGGGACAACTGCTCACCGCCAACGGTCTTTCTCAGGATGCAGCGGATACGATGAAGGGCATCTACTCTATGACCATGACCATCTTCAATATGCCCTGCGCATTTATCGTACCTATCACCGTCAGCGTGATCCCGGCGATCACATCGTTTTTGACATTGAAGGACAACGCCGGTGTGAAAGAGACTGAGGAGTCTGCCGCCCGTATCACGGGACTGATCAGCCTGCCTTGCTCTGTGGGCTTGTGCGTGCTGGCACGGCCGGTAATGGCGCTGCTGGGCGATTACAGCGGTGAGCGGCTGGACCTGGCTGCCAAACTGATGGCAGTGCTGGGCGCCTGCATCTTCCTGTATGCCATTATCCAGTACACCAATTCTGTTATGCAGGCCCACGGCTATGCCCACATTCCGGTGGTGAATATGCTGGTGGCAGGCGTGGCAAAGTTGGCGGTGGTATATATTCTGGTAGGCAATCCCAATCTGGGCATTCTGGGCGCACCTGTCGGCGCGGTGTTGTGCTACACCGCCATCGCGGTGATGAACCTGATCGCCATCGGCAGGGTAGTGCCTCAAAAGCCGGCAATGGTGAAAAATCTGCTGCGGCCTTTGCTGCCGGCAGCGATTATGGGCGTGGCGGTATTCGGCACTTACTGGGGCTTGACCCAATTGCTGGGCGCTGACGGCAGCCGGGTGATCTTGTGCGGCGCGCCCATCGTGGTGGGCGTGGCAGTTTATGCCTTCGCAGTGATCAAGTGCAAGGCCATTACCGCAGAGGATTGCAAACTGCTGCCCAAAGGCGAAAAAATTGCAAAATTACTGAAATTGTGATAAGAATTTTGGGAGTGTATACCATAGAAAGACACTGTTTTGTTAAAAATATTTCGGAAAAATTGTAAAATTGGAAACTTTTTGTCAAAAAACAGTTGCAAAAAATTGATAGATATGGTAATATGAAATCCCAAAGTGTAAATTAACGAAAAGAGGTTTTTTATTATGAACAAGACTGAACTGATCGCTGCTGTCGCTGCTAAGACCGGCTTGACCAAGAAGGACGCAGAGCGCGTCATCAACGCCACTGTCGAGACCATCACCGCTAGCCTGGCTAAGGGTGAGAAGGTCGCTGTTTCCGGCTTTGGTAACTTCGAGGTTAAGAACCGTGAAGCTCGCGTTGGTCGCAACCCCCGCACCAAGGAGACCATCCAGATCCCCGCTACCCGCCTGCCCGCTTTCAAGGCTGCTAAGGCTCTGAAGGACGCTGTCGCTAAGTAAGAATTCCTATGCGTCTTGACAAGTACCTGAAGGTTTCCCGTTTGATCAAGCGTCGGACGGTGGCCAACGAAGCCTGCGACAATGGCCGTATCAGTGTGAATGGCCGTGTAGTCAAGGCCAGTTACGAGGTCAAGGTCGGCGACCGGATCGAAATCGCTATGGGCGCAAGAATCGTGGCGGTGGAAGTGGTCCAAGTGGCAGACAACGTCCGCAAGGACGATGCCGGTGCCATGTACAAGGAAGTATAAAAAATCCCTCACCGCAAGGTGAGGGATTTTTTAATGCAAAATGATAAATGCAAAATTATTGTGTTGCAAAGCAACACCTCAATTCTTAATTCTCAATTTTTAATTATCAATTGCCCCAGAGGGGCAATTGATCTAATAATTCCGGCGGTTTTCCATATGCCCGGAGCGGATAATCGGCGGTTTTGGGTCGGTCACCTCAAAGGTGGCCGGCTTTTTTTCATCCTGTTTCATAACATAGCCTCTCTTTCGCTGATATTTTGCGTATTTTGCCGCAATTTATACTTTACAGATAAAAAAGCGCGTGCTAATATAGTTGCAGATGCAACTGTTGTATCTGCAACTGTTGCGCCTGCAACGAAAGGAAGTGGGGAAATGTCCAATTTTAGCCGCTATGTGAATACCATTGACCGGCACTTGCGCCGTCGGCGCAGGGAGTATATGGAGCCGGTGGGGCTGAAAGGCATTCACGCCAGAATGATCATGGCAATCTGCAGCAATCCCGGCTGCTCCCAGGATCAACTGGCAAAAAGTATGTGGTTTGATAAAAGCACCATTGCCCGGCAGGTGGAACTGCTGGAAGATATGGGCTTTCTGACCCGCAAACCCTCGGAAAAGGATAAGCGGGTGCTGTGCGTATTCCCGACGGAGAAAATGCTGCAGTTCCAGCCGGGGCTGGCTGCGGCGATCAAGGCGTCGGAGGCAGAACTGCTGGAAGGTTTTACCGAGGAGGATAAGCAGCGGCTCATTGCGCTGCTTTCTCAGGTGTGCGCCAAAACGGACAGGGGGGAATGATATGGGCAGGCTTATGAAATATATCCGTCCCCATTTGCTTTACATCATTGTGACCATGGCGGTGAAGTTCGTTGCCACTTATGCCGAACTCTGGATCCCCAGCCTGATGGAGACGATGATGGATAAAAAAGTCCCCTCCGGCGACCTGAAGCAGATCTATATCTACGGCGGACTGATGATCCTTTGCGCGCTGTTCTGTCTGCTGCTGAATGTGACAGCCAACCGGATGACGGCTTTCAGTTCCGGGCGGATCACCAAGGCCGTCCGTCACGATCTGTTTGCCAAACTGCAGAGTTTGTCTTCCCGGCAGATGGACAAACTGACCATTCCGTCGGCAGAATCCCGGCTGACCAGCGATACCTACAACATCAACCAGATGCTGACCCGGCTCCAGCGCATCGGCATTCGTGCGCCGATCTTGCTGGTGGGCGGCATTATTATGCTGGCGCAGATGGACGGGCAACTGACCCTGGTGCTGGTGGCGCTGCTGCCGATCATTGCGGTGGTGGTCTGGCTGGTGACCAAGAAGAGCCTGCCGGTATACACTAAGCAGCAGAAAGTGCTGGACGATGTAGTGCAGGTGGTGCAGGAAAATATCACCGGTGTCCGGGTCATTAAGGCGCTGAGTAAGACAGACCACGAAAAGGCCCGCTTTCAGGGAGTCAATCAGGAACTGTCCGATGTGTCCCAAAAGGCGGGTATGATCACTGCCGCCACCAGCCCGGTGACATCTATCGTGCTGCGTGTGGGTCTGACGCTGGTGGTCGTCGTCGGCGCTTACCGGGTCAATTCCGGTGACATTGCCGGCGGCGTGATCATTGCGGCGCTACAGTATTTTACAATGATCCTCAACGCCATGACCGGTATCACCCGGATCTTCGTGATGTGGTCCAAAGGTCAGGCCAGCGCCAACCGCGTGGCAGATGTGCTGGACCTTCCGGAGGATCTGCAGGTGCTGCCGGAAGAAGAACCGGCGCAGGAAAACGCCCCTCACATCGAGTTCCGGGATGTACATTTCTCTTACACCGGCGTAGGCAAGAATATCGACGCCCTCAGTTTCCGTCTGGAACACGGACAGACGTTGGGCATTCTGGGCGGTACGGGTTCCGGCAAGTCTACTGTTTTGAACTTGCTGCTGCGGCTGTATGATACCGATCAGGGTCAGATCCTGATCGACGGGCAGGATATCCGCACCATTCCTTATGTAAAACTCCGGGAAAAATTCGGCATCGTTTTCCAAAACGATTTTGTGACAGAAGGCACGATCGCCCACAATATCCGTTTCTTCCGTGACATATCCGACGAAGATGTGCAAAAAGCGGCCACTTGCGCCCAGGCAGAGTTTATTGCGGAAAAAGAGGGCGGTATGGAGGCGGATGTGGTGATCCGGGGCAACAATCTGTCCGGCGGACAGAAGCAGCGGCTGCTCATTGCCCGGGCTTTGGCATCCGATCCGGAGATTCTGATTCTGGACGATGCCTCCTCGGCGCTGGACTATAAGACCGATGCCAATTTGCGCAGGGCGTTGCGGGAAAACTACCGTCACACCACTACGGTTCTGGTCACTCAGCGCATCAGTTCTTTGCAGCACGCGGATCTGATACTGGTCCTCCACGATGGCTGTGTCATCGGCGCAGGCGATCACGCCCATCTGATGGAAACCTGCGAGGAATACCAACTCATTGCCCATACCCAAATGGGCGAGGGAAGGGAGGTATCCTGATGGCAAATCCCAATATGATCGGTGGCGGGCGTATGACCCGTATGGAGCAAAGCGGTGACCGCCGACAGTTCGCAAGGAAAAAAGTCCCTATGGGAAAATTGCTGCTGCGTCTGTGGCGATACATCGGAAAGAACCGGATACTGGTGGTTCTGGCGGTGATTTTGTCGCTGACCAGTAGTTTACTGGGCTTGTACGGCCCGAAACTCTCCGGTCAGGCTATCAATGCCATTGACCTTGGCGCAGGCAAGGTGGACTTTACCACAGTGTACCACTGTGCGGTGCTGATGCTGGTATGCTACATTTCTTCCTCGGCGCTCAGTTATGTTCTCCACGCAGTTATGCTGCGGCTGTCCCGGACGGTTTCCCGGCAAATGCGCCACGATGTGTTTGAGAACTTGTCGGCGCTGCCGGTGGGCTTTTTTGACCGGTATCAGCCCGGCGACATTATCTCCACCATTACTTACGATATCGATACGGTGAACCAAAGCCTTTCCAACGATCTTCTGCATATTATGCAGAGTATCGTGACCATTGTGGTGGCGCTTTTGATGATGCTGTCCATCGCGCCCCGGCTGGTTCTGGTGTTTGCATTTACCATTCCCATTACATTTTTCTTCACCCGGTTTATGACCAAGTGGGTACGGCCGCTGTTTCGCAAGCGGTCTGCAAAACTGGGCGCGCTGAACGGTTTTGTGGAGGAAATGCTCTCGGGACAGAAAACGGTCCGGGCTTACGGACAGGAAAAAGCGGTGCTGGAGCGTTTTGACGAAAAAAATGACGAAGCGGTAAAAGCCTACACCAACGCAGAGGCTAACGGCACGCTCACCGGGCCGGTGATCCATTTTATCAGCAATATGACCCTGGCGCTGGTGTGTACCTTCGGCTCTGTAATGTTCCTGCGGGGCAAGGTGCTGCTGGGCGACTTAAGCAGTTTTGTCCAGTATTCCCGGCGGTTCTCCGGTCCGATCAACGAGATCGCCAATATTATCGCCGATCTGCAAAGCGCATTTGCGGCGGCAGAACGGGTGTTTAACCTGATTGATGCTGCCCCGGAAAAGGCCGACGATCCCGATGCCACAGAACTGACCCAGGTGGAGGGTGATGTGCGTCTGGAGAATGTGGACTTTTCCTATGTTCCCGGTCAGCCGATTATCAAGGGGCTGAACCTCCACGCCAAACCCGGCAGCCTGACCGCAATTGTGGGTCCTACCGGCGCAGGCAAGACCACCATCATCAACCTTTTGATGCGGTTTTATGATGTGGACAGCGGCAGTATTTATGTGGATGGAAAAGATATCCGCAAACTGACAAGAGCCTCTCTGCGGAAGGCTTACTCTATGGTGCTGCAGGATACCTGGCTGTTCCAGGGTACGATCTTCGATAACATCGCCTACGGCAAACCCGGCGCAACTATGGAGCAGGTGGTGGCGGCTGCCAAGGCTGCCCATATCCACAGTTACATTTCCCGGCTTCCGGAGGGGTATAATACAGTACTGTCAGACAACGGCACATCCATCTCCAAAGGACAAAAGCAACTGCTCACCATTGCCCGGGCGATGCTGCTGGATGCCCATATGCTGATCCTGGACGAGGCAACATCCAATGTGGATACCCGTACCGAACAGCACATTCAGGCGGCGATGCGCACCCTGATGAAAGGCAAGACCTGCTTTGTCATTGCCCACCGCTTGTCTACCATTCGCTCTGCGGATAACATTCTGGTGCTGGAAGGCGGTCAGGTGGTAGAGCAGGGAACCCACGAAAGTCTGATGGCGCAAAAAGGTGTTTACTGCGCGTTGTATCAATCTCAGTTCGACAGCGTATCTTAGTGCTTTTCTTTTGGCAAACAATGTGGTATAATGGATATATAAAGAAAAAGGAGGCGTTCTTATGCATAAGCCTGTCTTCCAAGGTATGGCAACGGCAATGGTTACCCCTATGACTTCCACCGGTGTTGACTATGATGCCCTTGCCCGATTTATTGAATTCCAGATCGAAAACGGCATCAATGCGCTGGTTGCCGTTGGTACTACCGGCGAAAGCGCGACCCTGAGCCAGGAGGAGCGTAAAGCAGTGATCCGCTTTGCGGTCCAACGGGTAAACGGAAGGGTGCCGGTGATCGCCGGTACGGGTACGAACAATACCGAACACGTGCTGGACTTTACACGCAGCGCCTGCGACGATGGCGCAGATGCCCTGCTGGTGGTGACGCCCTATTACAACAAGGCTACCCAGGGCGGTCTTATCAAGCATTATGAAATGGTTGCTGATGTTGCCCAAAAGCCGGTGATCATGTACAATGTGCCCTCCCGTACCGGCTGCAATCTGCAGGCGGCTACCGTGGCAAAACTTGCCGAGCATCCCAATATTGCCGGTCTGAAAGAGGCATCCGGC
The DNA here is from genome assembly GCA_045540035.1 of Faecousia sp. GTDB lineage: Bacteria > Bacillota > Clostridia > Oscillospirales > Oscillospiraceae > Faecousia. The sequence goes on along the minus strand of JAZQGL010000079.1, from coordinate 10,206 downwards.
GATATGTCTCAGGTGGTGGATATCATTGCCCGCTGCGGGGATAAACTGGATATCTACTCCGGTGAGGATGGCTTGGTGGTGCCTATGATGTCCATGGGCGGCAAAGGCTGTATCAGTGTGCTTTCCAATGTAATGCCCAAACTGGCTGTGGAAATGACGGACAAGTTCTTTGCCGGCGATGTGGCGGGGGCTGCGGAAATTCAGTGCCGTACCCTGCCGCTGATCCACGCACTGTTTAGCGAAGTCAACCCCATTCCCGCCAAGGCGGCGGTATCTGCAATGGGCTTTGGCGAGGAGCATCTGCGTATGCCGCTGACGCCTATGGAACCTGCCAACCGGGAAAATCTGTTTAATCAGATGCGGAAATTGGGAGTGCAGGTATGAAAGCGGTAATTTGCGGCGCCAATGGCGCGATGGGTCTGCTGATCCGGCAGCGGCTTGCTGATGAGGTTGCAGGCTGCGTCAGTCTGGACGGTGAAAACGGCGTTCCCAAGACCTTTGCGGAATTGGGTAAGGTGGATGCCGATGTGGTGGTGGACTTTTCTCACCACAGCGCGGTGACCGATGTGCTGGCATATGCCAGGGAGATCGGCTGCGCGGCGGTGATCGGCACTACCGGTCATACCCCGGAGGAAAAGCAGCAGATCTTCGATGCTGCCAAGGAGATCCCCGTGTTTTATTCCGGCAATATGAGTGTGGGAATTGCTGTTTTATGTAAACTTGCAAAGCAGGCTGCCGCTTGCTTCCCCAATGCGGATATTGAGATTTTGGAGATCCACCACAATCGCAAAGTGGATGCCCCCAGCGGCACAGCAAGAATGCTTTTCGAGGCGGTGAAATCTGTCCGTCCGGAACTGACAGAGCATTGCGGCAGAGCCGGTGAGGGCAAGCGCCAACCCGGTGAGGTGGGTATTTCTTCTCTGCGTATGGGCAATGTGGTAGGTGTCCACGAGGTGCATATCTGTAACGGCAACCAGACCCTGACTCTGCGCCACGAAGCAGGGGACCGGGGGATGCTGGCAGACGGCGCGGTGGATGCTGCCCGGTTTATCTGCGGCAAGGCGCCGGGATTTTATAATATGACAAACCTTTTGGAGGATAAGTAATGCGTGTATTGCATATGAGCGGTGCAGGCAACGACTTTATGGTTCTGGATGCCCGGGGTCTGACGCTGGATTTTTCCAAATTAGCGTTGGAACTGTGCGCCAAAACCGGTGCAGACGGCTTTATGGCCATCGACTTGTCGGATAAAGCGGATTTTAAACTGCATTTTTACAATTCCGACGGCTCCCGGGGCGAAATGTGCGGCAACGGCGCCCGCTGCATTTGCAAATTTGCCTATGATCTGGGCATCGTGGGAAAGGAAATGCTGGTGGAAACCGATGCCGGTCTTGTACCCGGCTGGCACTTGGCGGACAACCGCTATCGGGTCAAACTCAATAACCCCGGCGTGCTGGATTTAAACCGCACAGAGGATGCTGCCTATGTGGAACTGGGAACCCCCGGTGTGCCGCATAGTGTTACAGAGTTACCCGGTTTGCAGTTTGACCAAAAGGATGCCCTTTTGGAAAAGGCAAAGCACCTTCGTTTTCACCCGGCATTTCCCAAGGGCGTCAATGTGAATTTCTACACCTGGCTGGATGATACCACCGTCCGTGTCCTGACTTATGAGCGGGGCGTGGAGGACTATACCCTGGCCTGCGGCACCGGCTGCGGCTCTACGGCAGTAACGCTGTGGATCAAAGGGAAACTCCCCGGCGGTGTGCTGACTGCCCAAAACGAAGGCGGCACGCTGACCGTCACCGTGTCCGGCAAGGACGGCAAAGTGGACGAGCTTTTCCTGGAAGGTCCTGCAGAGGTATTGAAAGAATACGATATATAAAAATTCCCCCACCGGGCGGTGGGGGAATCTTTGTTTTGCAATTACTTTTCCAGAGCCATCATCTTGTCGATGCGGCGCTGATGGCGGGGCTCGTTTGAAAATTCTGTGCCCAGCCAGGTGTCCATAATTTCCAGAGCCAGCATCTGACCCACTACGCCGGCGCCAATGGCCATCATATTGGTGTCGTTGTGCTCTCTGGTCATACGGGCGGACATCACATCGCTTAAGAGAGCGCAGCGGATGCCCTTGACCTTATTGGCGGTGATGGAAACGCCGATGCCGGTGGTACACAGCACGATGCCCTTGTCACACTCGCCGGAGGCAACTGCCTGGGCGGCGGGGGCGGCAAAGTCGGGATAGTCGCAACTGTCCAGGCTGTAAGTGCCGAAATCCTTAACCTCAAAACCTTTCTTTTCCAAATGGGCGATGGCGGCCTCTTTCAGTGCCAGCGCGCCGTGGTCGCAGCCGATTGCAATTTTCATATTCAAAATCTCCTTTGTTTATAATACCAAACCACCGTTGGTGCCCAGCACCTGACCGGTGACAAATTCCGCATCTGCCAGATAGGCAATGGCCTGCGCCACATCTTCCGGCGTTCCGTTTCTGCCGATGGGGGTCTCCTGCCGCAGTTGCTCCAAAGTTTCTTCGGACACATCGGCGCACATATCCGTCAGGATCACGCCGGGGGCCACACAGTTGACCCGGATGCCGCTGGGTCCCAGTTCCTGTGCCAGCGCTTTGGTCAGGGCGATCACAGCGCCTTTTGTGGCGGAATATGCGGCTTCGCAGGAAGCGCCTACCTGACCCCACATAGAACTGACCGTTACGATAGATCCCCTTTGCTTTTGCAAAAATCCCGGCATTGCCGCGTTGATGCAGGTGTACATCCCTTTCACGTTTACAGCAAAGATCCGATCCCACTGTTCCTCTGTGGTCTGGCTCATCAGACCGTAATGGCAGATGCCGGCGTTGCACACCAGAATATCCACCGGACCGATCTTGGCAAAGGCTGCCTCCACGGCGGTTTTGTCTGCTACATCGCAGCAAATGGGGGTTGCCCCGGTCTTTTGCGCCACATCTTTGGCGGCATCGTGATTTTTTTCGTAAAGGAAAAATACCCGGTCACCCCGTTTGGCAAACAGCGCGGTGGTGGCTGCGCCGATACCCCGGGACCCGCCGGTAACAACAACGGTTGACATAATTTTCTGCCTTTCGTGATTAATAAAAGGCTGCTGCACCGGGCAGCAGCCTTCCGGATTATCTTCTTCTGCTCTTGGTCCGGTGATCGGAGTACTGCCGGATAGAAGAGATCTTGCTGTCGGACTCGGACATAAATGCCTTCAGTTTCTCTTCAAACAACTGGTCAGCGGTTTTGGGTGCAGGAGGGGGCGTCGGCGCGTGATTGGCAGGACGGGGAGAACTGCCTTCCCGCCGGGGCGCAAAACCGCGCTGGGAATTATCCCGCTGGGGCTTGGGCTCCAGACGCTTGATGGAGAGATTCAGTTTGCCGTTTTCATTACCGATGACCATAACTTTCACATCCTGGCCTTCGGTCAGGTGCTGGCGAATGTCGCTGACATAAGTGTTGGACACCTCTGAGATATGTACCAGACCGGTCTTGTTCTCAGGCAGGGCAATGAATGCGCCAAAGTTGGTGATCGATTTTACTTTTCCTTCCAGAATTGCTCCGACGGTTAACTCCATATTTGTTGTGCTTCCTCCATTTACTGCTCCGGGATGAAGATGATAGTATTCGGATCCACAAGGCCTAACTCGTTTTCCGCGATGTCTTTCATGCCTTCAATGGTGTCTACTTTCTCAATATCCTCGTTGAGTTTGTTGTTTTCCTGTTCCAACGCGGCGGCCTGCTTTCGCAGTTCTTCTTCCCGGGCGTTTTCTTGGGTAATGGCAATCCGCAATGTCAGCAGCGCCACTGTGGATAGGATGATGGCTGCCAGAACGATGCACTTGACCAGAATAGAACTGCGCTGATATACCAGCCGGATCCGGCTGAAGGGGTTCTTTCCTGCCACGGCGGCCACCTCCCGTTTGTTTATTACACTTTATTGTACTCGTTTTTTTCAGACTTAACAAGAGAAAAATGCAATATTTTTTCGCTTTTTTAATAAAAATTTTGAAAGGCAGCAGAAAAATGCGGAAAATTTTGCCGATAAGCCCCCAAAATTTAGCAAAAACCGGCCGCAAGAGTCTGCCGACGGTCAATTCCCAAAGAAACCCGCCGCAGACAAGACCAGCATTATACCCCAACCGGATGTCCCCCCGGCACACAGCAAAACTCAGCACCAGCCACGCCCAAAACAGCCCCGCCATAAAAAGCAGATCGGAAAGCACAGTATACCGGGGACGCAGGGGGCGCAAAAACCCGTAATATAATCCCAGCGCCACACCCAGCAGGCAGGCGATCAGGAAACGATGCAGCGCCTCGTTAGGAGAGATCATCGCAGCAACCGGCGGAAGAAGCCGCCCTCCGGCTTGGGTTCTTCATAAATCAGGGCGCAGATATGCCCGTCCACGGCTACCTGCCCGCCGTCAAGGGACAGCATTTTCAATTGCAGACCGTTGCCTTGGATTTCCAATGTGCCCAGCACAGTGCGCAGCAGCACGGCGGTATCGTCAAAACTGACCACTTCCGTCACGCCGGTCATAGTCAGGGATTTGCGCTCGTTCAGGGTCAGTTTGTGGGGCAGTTGTATTGTTTCCGGGGTCATAGTATCACCTCTGAGTAAGTCTATGCAGACAAGGTTTTTGTTAGACCCGCAGATTGACACAAGCCGGTTTTGGGGATATAGTATAGGCGAGGTGAGAAAGATGCAAATTCGCTATGAAAAGCTCCAGCCGGGGCAAGGTCATACTGCCGGGCGGCGTCTTTTGGCGCAGATGTATCGGGAGATCACCGGAAAGCCTTTGCCGGAAATTGCCATTGCCCCCGGGGGCAAGCCCTATTTTCCGGACGGATCCCTGCATTTTTCCATTTCTCACACCAAAAGACACGTTTTTTGCGCTGTGTCAGATCGTCCCGTTGGCATCGATGCTGAGGAGATAGACCGAAAGATCGACCTGCGTCTGGCAGATAAAATACTGTCGGATACGGAAAAGGTACATTTTGAAAATGCGACTGACAAGCGCCTGACACTGCTGAAATTCTGGGTCTTGAAAGAGGCGGCAGCCAAACTGTCAGGCAAAGGGCTGCAAGGCTATCCCAACAAAACGGATTTTTCCCCGGACGACCCCCGAATCACGGTGATCGATAACTGCCTGGTGGCAGTAATGGAATAGAAATTCCAATTTATCGAGCCGTTGGCTCGATAAATAATTATGAATTAAGAATTATGAATTAAAAATTAATGTGTGACTCGGTCACGAATTTAAATTATTTTCGAAGAAAACACCGCAATTCTTAACTCTTAATTATTAATTCTTAATTTGCTCGGCAAAGCGACGAACCTAAATATGATGCTTAGGAGACATACTATGTTATTTGATACCCATGCCCATATGAATGACCCGGCGTTTGATGCAGACCGGGAGGAAATGATCTTAGGCTTGAAAGAGAAAGGCACCGAATTGGTGATGAATGTAGGTTGTTGCCTGAACTCTTCCAAAGACTGTATTGCCTTGGCGGAAAAATATCCCTTTGTCTATGCCGCTGTCGGTACCCACCCGGATGCAGCCGACGAGGTCAATGAAGATGTTTTGGATGCCTACCGCCAGATGGCAAAGCACCCTAAGGTTATGGCCATCGGTGAGATCGGTCTGGACTATTATTACGAGACTATTCCCAGGGAGATCCAGCAGAAAGCGTTTCGTATGCAGATGGAACTGGCAAGGGAACTGAAAATGCCCGTGATCGTCCACGAGCGCAACGCCCACGATGACGGTATGCGCATCGTTAAGGAGTTTAAGGATGTCACCGGCGTATTTCATTGCTACTCCGGTTCTGCGGAAATGGCGCGGCAACTGGTGGATCTGGGCTGGTATATCGGCTTTACCGGTGTGCTGACATTCAAGAATGCCCGGAAAGCGGTGGAAACTGCCGAGAGAATTCCTTTGGATCGCATCGTATTGGAGACCGATTGCCCCTTTATGGCGCCGGAGCCTTTCCGGGGCAAGCGCAACGATCCCGGTTATATGTACCGTATGGCAGAGCGCCTTGCGGAAATCCGGGGGATTTCCGTGGAGGAAGTCCACCAAATCACAGTAGAAAACGGCAAACGCCTGTACCGTATGTAAGGTACAGGCGTTTTTATGTAGAGATTTTAAGGCGTGATAAGTTTTTCCTGAATGGTTTCCAGGATCTGCGCAATGCTTGTTTCTATGCCGGAAGTGTCGACAGCCGGCGGTTCTTTGTTTAAAAGCGCCAGGCCGTCGCTGACGGAGTCCAAAATCGTGTCTGTGTCTTCAGAGGAGTAACTCTGGAGCAATTCCGCAAATAGAACGGGGTCTTCTAGATAGGCGTTGGCAATGGTCTGGCTGTATTCGTCATCATAACGGTTTCCCAACTGCAAATTGGTATCAATAAAAGTTTTGATGGTTTCTGGGTTAAAGGCAAGACCGGATACGGTTTCGGTATTTGTTTTCTGTTCGCCGGAAAGACGCGCGTTGACATATGTTTGCAAAATAGAGGACAACGATTCGTTTTGGGAAAAACGGGCGAGCAAGTCATCCAGATCTGCAGTTTTTGTTTCAGCAACAAGAAAAGAAAGGACCTGATTGATCACGTCATCGCTTTTTCCGTCCAAAGCGGCAATGAAGGTGTCTGCGTTACTGTTGAACAGTTTCATCAGTTCTGATGCGTAAAATTCTGTTGCTGCTCCGTCTGATGATTGGAGTTTTTCCAAAAGCGCAGTCAATGTATTCGGATCACTGAAGGTGCCTTGCAGCAATTTAGGGACTTGGGATATCAGTGCGCCGGCTACGATCAGCGAAAGTATAGTGCCGATTAATTTGCGTTTCATTCACAGAGACCTCCTTTGATTGCCTTTATTCCATTAAAGCACGAAAAATAGCGATAGTCAATAAGAAGCGGTGTTGACGCCCGGGGCTTCCTTTGCCTGACAGAGCGATCGATCGAATTTATCCGTTGAGTTGTTCTTGTTTGCGGATGATGCGCACCAGTTCTTCTACGAATGCCCACACCGGCGGCTCCAGCCACTTGTCATACAGAATACACATATACAGCGCCTGATGCCAGTTTTTCAAGGGGACAAAATGTACATCACTGCGCTGCTGGATGCAGGATTCAGACATCACAGCGATGCCTACCCCGGCGGCTACCAGTTCCAAGGCAGCCTGGGCTGTATTGACAGAGCAGACGATATTCTCCTCCGGGGAGATGCCGCTTGCCCATTGACCGAAACTGTTCTCCATATCATAGCGGAAAGCGATCTGGGGCAGATCGGCGATCTGCTGGGGAAGAAGACTATCGCTGTCTGCCAACGGGTGACCTGTCGGCAGGGCTACACAGAAATTGCTCTGCCCCAGTTTGCGGAAGTGAAGGCTTCTGTCGCGGTTGGTGGAGTCCACAATGGCCATATCCAGTTTTTCCTGCCGGACAAGATCCATCAGATCGTCGGCAGAACTCTCTGTCAATCGGAAACGGATACGGGTGTTTTCTGCAATGTAGTTGGCAATTTCTTTGGATACCGTTCCGCCCAGCATACCGGACACCGCGCCCATACGGATCACCACCGGAGCGCTGATCTTACTGTCCCGCAGGGTCATTGACGCATCGTTCAGTTCCTGCAGAGCGGCGTCCACTTTCTCCCGGTAAAACCGGCCTTCTTCTGTCAGTCGGATATTACGGCCAACCTTTTCAAACAGTTTGATGCCGCCCAGTTCGTCCTCCAGATGGTGAATGGCGCTGCTTAAGGAAGGTTGGGAAATACCCAGCCGGGCAGCCGCCAAAGTGTAGTGTTCCACTTGCGCCAGCACAGAAAAGTAACGCAGATAATTGTAGTTCATACGCCCACCTCAAAAATCTATAGATAGAAACTATAAATAAAATATCATAACTATATTGGTTTTTGCAAGAAAAATTTGTATAATCCCCTAGGTATTACAAAAAACCCCTTGACAGGGGAGGAAAACACCCAAAACAAGGATTGCACTTGACCTTAAAGTATGTTACAATATTCGGTGGAAATTACTGTGCAAATCCAAGGAGCAAACAACTTATGCGTTTTACATATAAGGGTCTGAAGATCCAATATCAGAGACACCTGATCACCGATGAGGAGATCGACCGGAATATGCAGCGTCTGCTGCAGCAAAATCCCCGGATCGTGGAAATCAACGACCGTCCCACCGAACAGGGCGACGAGGTAGTTCTGGATTATGCCGGTTTCTGTGACGGCAAACAGTTCGCTGGCGGCACCGCCAACAACCAGACGCTGGTTCTGGGCAGCGGTATGTTTATCCCCGGTTTCGAGGAGCAACTGCTTGACAAAGTCCCCGGTGAGGAAGTCACCGTAAAGGTCACCTTCCCCAAAGAGTACCACGCGCAGAACCTGGCAGGCAAAGAAGCCGAGTTCCGCTGCAAGATCCATTCCATCCGCGTCAAGACACCCTACGAACTGGACGATACCTTCGCCAAGGAAGTAGGCAAGTGTGATACGCTGGAACAAATGCGTCAGAAAATGGGCGAGAGCCTGCAGAAATACACCGACGAGCGCGGTGAGATGGACCTGCAGGACCGGCTGCTGGATATGGCAGCCAAGACCCTGGACCTGAAACTCTCTCAGAAGATGATGGATGAGGCTGTGGAAGAGCAGATCCAAAACCTGCAGGCGCAACTGGCGCAGCAGGGACTGAATTTGGAAATGTACTGCAGTTTTATGAATACCACGCCGGAAGCCCTCCGGGAGGATGTCCGCCCCACCGCAGAGGCCGCTATCCGCAGCCGCGCTGCCATCGATGAGATCGTGCAGCTGGAGGGTCTGGAAGCCACCGAGGAGGAGATCGGTCAGGCTTTGGCAGTGATCTGCCGCCACAACAACATCACGATGGACCAGCTGAAAGCGCAGTACGATGCAGCCTTTGAGCAGGCCGTGATCAACAGTGTCCTTACCGGCAAGGTGATGCGTCTTATCCGGGACGCCGCCGTTGTCGAGGAATAAATACATTAACATTGTGCTGAAAGCACCAAACATTTAAGGAGGAAACTCACTATGGCAATTGTTTATGATGAAAATGGCAAGTACGTAGACGAGAAGGGCCTGGTTAAACTGGACCCCACCAAGTTTGCTGACTGGCAGATCGCTGAGGAAGCAGAGAAGACTCTGCCCTCTGTTGATTACTTCCGTCAGAAACTGGGCCTGCTGGAGGACGAGATCATCCCCTACGGCAAGACCCCCAAGATCGACTTCATCAAGGTTATGAACCGTCTGAAGGATAAGCCCGACGGCAAGTTCATCGAAGTCACCGCTGTTACTCCCACTCCCTTCGGCGAAGGTAAGTCCACTGTTTCTCTGGGCCTGATCGAGGGTCTGGGCTACATCGGCAAGAACGCCGGCGGCGCTCTGCGTCAGCCTTCCGGCGGCCCCACCATGAATGTTAAGGGTACTGCAGCAGGCGGCGGTAATGCTCTGCTGATGCCTATGACCGAGTTCTCCCTGGGTCTGACCGGCGACATCAACGACATTATGAACGCCCACAACCTGGCTATGGTCGCGCTGACTGCCCGTATGCAGCACGAGCGCAACAACACCGACGAGTGGCTGGCTAAGAAGGGTCTGAAGCGTCTGGACATCGACCCCAAGCGCGTGGAGATGGGCTGGATCATCGACTTCTGCGCACAGAGCCTGCGTAACATCATCATCGGTATCGGCGGCCGTCTGGATGGCTTCATGATGGAGTCCAAGTTCGGTATCGCTGTTGGTTCCGAACTGATGGCTATCCTGGCTGTTGCCAAGGACCTGAAGGATCTGCGTGAGCGCATCGGCAAGATCGTTGTTGCTTACTCCAAGACCGGTGAGCCTGTCACCTGTGAGGATCTGGATGTTGCCGGCGCTATGACCGCTTGGATGCGTAACGCTATCAACCCCACTATGTGCTACTCCGTCGAGCATCAGCCTGTGCTGATCCACGCCGGTCCCTTTGCTAACATTGCTATCGGCCAGTCCTCCGTTATCGCTGACCGCCTGGCTCTGAAGCTGTTTGACTACCACGTCACCGAGTCCGGCTTTGCTGCTGACATCGGCTTCGAGAAGTTCTGGAATGTTAAGACCCGTCTGTCCGGCCTGACTCCCAACGTTCCCGTTCTGGTTGCTACCGTCCGCAGCCTGAAGATGCACGGCGGCGGCCCC
>JAZQGL010000078.1:0-9234 GCA_045540035.1 Faecousia sp. | reverse complement strand
GCAGGCTGGAGCCTGAAGCAGCTGATCCAGGAAGGTCTCGGCGGTGTTCCCGGAAAGATCACCAGTGCTCCCGCAAAGCATCTGAGCACACTGTGCAATCAGATGGTCAACTTCCTCGGCATCATGCAGAATGAATGGGCAGGCGCACAGGCATTCTCCTCCTTTGATACATATCTTGCTCCTTTTGTTAAGGTGGATAACCTGTCTCAGAAGGAAGTCAAGCAGTGTGTGCAGTCCTTCATTTACGGCGTGAACACACCTTCCCGCTGGGGTACGCAGGCACCCTTCTCCAACATTACTTTGGACTGGACCGTACCTGCTGACCTGGCTGACCAGCCTGCCATCGTCGGTGGTAAGGAGATGGACTTCACCTACGGTGATTGTAAGAAGGAAATGGATATGGTCAACAAGGCCTTCATCGACATCATGATCGAGGGCGATGCCAACGGCCGTGGCTTCCAGTATCCCATTCCCACCTACTCCATTACCAAGGACTTCGACTGGAGCGAGACCGAGAACAACAAGCTTCTGTTCGAAATGACCGCCAAGTACGGCACTCCTTATTTCTCCAACTACATCAACTCCGATATGGAACCCTCCGACGTGCGCTCCATGTGCTGCCGTCTGCGTCTGGACCTGCGTGAGCTGCGCAAGAAGTCCGGCGGCTTCTTCGGCTCCGGCGAATCCACCGGCTCCATCGGCGTTGTTACCATCAACCTGCCCCGGATCGCTTACCTTGCTGAGAATGAGGCAGACTTCTACGCCCGTCTGGACAAGCTGATGGACATCGCAGCCCGCAGCCTGAAGACCAAGCGTACCGTCATCACCAAGCTGATGGACAACGGTTTGTATCCCTACACCCGCCGTTACTTAGGCACATTTAACAACCACTTCTCCACCATCGGTCTGATCGGTATGAACGAAGTCGGTCTGAACGCCAAGTGGCTGCGTGCTGACCTGACCAACGAGAATGTGCAGAAATTTGCAAGAGAAGTACTGGATCATATGCGTGAGCGCCTGAGTGACTATCAGGAGCAGTACGGTGACCTGTACAACCTGGAGGCAACGCCCGCTGAGTCCACTACCTACCGTTTCGCAAAGCACGACAAGGAGCGCTATCCCGACATCATCACTGCCAACGAGAACGGCACTCCCTACTATACCAACTCTTCCCACCTGCCCGTGGGTTACACCGAGGATATCTTCACCGCTCTGGAGATCCAGGACGAACTGCAGACCCGGTACACCTCCGGCACGGTATTCCACGCATTCCTGGGCGAGAAACTGCCCGATTGGAAGGCTGCTGCATCTCTGGTTCGCAAGATCGCAGAGAACCACAAACTGCCTTACTACACCATGTCTCCGACTTACTCTGTCTGTGCTGAGCACGGCTATCTGGTCGGCGAGCAGCCCATTTGCCCCCACTGTGGCAAGAAGGCTGAGGTCTACAGCCGTATCACCGGCTACTACCGCCCCGTCCAGAACTGGAACGACGGCAAGACCCAGGAGTATAAGGACCGTAAGACCTACAACATCGGCAATTCCGTGCTGAAGAAGAAAGCACCCGTGGAAGAGGCTTGTGTCTGCGAAGAACCCAAGGCAGAAGTTGCTGCGCAGAATGCAAAAGCAATTCTGGTCTCCCGGGTGACCTGCCCCAACTGTAAGGTGGCAGAAACCCTGCTGACCAAAGCCGGCGTATCTTTTGAAAAGAAGATCGCAGAGGAAAATCTGGATCTGTGCCGTGAGTACGGCGTCAAGGGCGCACCGACGCTGATCATCACCGACGGTGAGAATTATCAGTCTTACTACAGCGTCCCTGAGATCAAGAAGTATTTGGCATCTGTGTAAAAACGCATAAGGGTCGGGCATTTGCCCGACCCTTTCCTATGAGGAGGATAGTATGTACGATATTGTGATTGTAGGCGGCGGTCCTGCCGGATTGACTGCTGCGATTTATGCATTGCGCGCAGGCAAAAATGTGCTGGTAGTCGAGAAAAACGGCTTTGGCGGACAGATCGCCTATTCTCCCAAAGTGGAGAACATTCCCGGCACGCAAGTCATCGGCGGCAGCCAGTTTGCAGAGCAGTTGGTGGAGCAGGCTATGAACCTGGGCGCAGAGGTGGAACTGGAAAATGTCACCGATGTGCAAAAGCAGGGCGATATCTTTACTGTGACCACAGAAGAGGGCAGCACATATGAAGCCAAGGCTGTGATTTTGGCTGTGGGTGTAAAACACAGAATGTTGGGTCTGCCCGGTGAGCAGGAACTGGTGGGCAACGGCCTGAGTTTCTGCGCGGTCTGTGACGGCGCGTTCTATACCGGTCAGGATACGGTTATGATCGGCGGCGGAAACTCTGCCCTGCAGGAGGCTCTGCTGCTGTCTGAGGTCTGCAATAAGGTTGCTGTGGTACAGAACCTTTCGGATTTTACCGGTGAAAAGAAACTGGCGGATGCCATCCTGAGCAAGGACAATGTGCAGGTTTATTTCAGCAGCGTGGTAGAAAACTACGAAACGAGAGACGGCGCACTTTCCGGTGTGACCATTCGCAACACCGAAACCGGCGAAACCACCACGATTGCCGCCGACGGCGCATTTTTGGCGGTGGGTCTTGTACCGGAAAACGGTCCTTTTGCCCATCTGGCAAACCTGAACGATTGGGGCTACTTTGACAGTGCAGAGGATTGCTGCACTGTGACCCCCGGCGTGTATGTTGCCGGCGATTGCCGCAGTAAGACCATCCGGCAGGTGGTTACCGCATCTGCCGACGGCGCTGTGGCGGCGATGGCAGCCTGCCGTTACATTGATTGATAAATAAGAAATAAGGGCAACACCTTTTGGGTGTTGCCCGTAAAATTTTTGTTCATTATACCTTCTCGTGCCGACGCTCCATATACTTGTCGGAAACGATAACCACAGCCAGGATCAGACCCTTGACGAAGGGCTGCAGCGGTGCGGGAATGGAGAACATATTCATTGCATTGAACACGATGTTCATAAGCAATACGCCCCAAACCGTCTTGATCGCGCCGCCCTTGCCGCCGGCCATAGATGTACCGCCTACGATAACCATAGGGATAACATTCAGCGGACCTTGCAGAGCCAGATTGCCGGAAGCGGAGAACTGGCGGGTCATCATAACCACGCCGGCGATGGCTGCGAACAAGCCCTGCAGCACATAGGCGCTCCATACGTAGAAACTGGATTTCATACCCAGATTGTCAGCAGCATTGATGTTGCCGCCTACAAGGAACATATTTCTGCCGAATTGGGTCTTGCGCAGGATGAATTCCACCAAAATCGCCAATGCGATGAAGACCAGGAATGTAACGGGGATCATATCAAAGAACTTGATATTGTAAATGGCCTTCAGAACGGGTTGTGCGGACACAGCCACGGGGGTGGAATTGGTGATGGTCAGGGCGATGCCCTTGTACACCAACTGCATAGTCATAGAGACGATGAACGGAGACAGACGGAACTTCGCAACAAAGAAGCCGGTGATCGCGCCGCAGACACAGCCAAGCGCCAATGCGGTGAACAGGGCAAGGAAGAAGTTCATCTCTGCCTTCAGCATCATCATAAATACGCAGGCAGTCAATGCGATCACAGAGCCGAAGGAAATATCCAACTGACCGACCAGCAGAATGAAAGTAAAGCCCAAAGCGGCAATGCCGTAACCGGCAACAGAATCAGCAATGGAGTAGATATTGTATGCCGAAGCAAACCGTTCTTTCGTCAAGGACATAACGACGAAAAGGATAACGGTCAACATAGGGATGCGGTAATCCGTAACGACCTTTTTGCCCAGGCGAAGGGCATTGTTTTGCAATGTCATATCCATCACCTCTCCTTCAGACGGTCCAGGTTGATCGCCAGCAGCAAGATCGCGCCCTGGATAATGAATTGTACAGCGGAACTGACACCCATCAACTGCAGAATGTTGGTGATCAGACCGAAGGTGATAGCGCCGATGAATACCTGAACCATACCGCCGTGGCCGCCATACAGTGCGTTACCGCCGATGATGGAGATAACTGCGCCGTTGAAGTCGCCGCCAACACCGGCACCGTCAGATGCGCTGTTAAAGCGGGCAGCATAGATCACAGCGGCGATACCGCAGCACAGACCGGCGATGGTATAGGCGATGACCTTGATCCGGCCAACATTGATACCTGCCAGATATGCGGACTTTTTGTTCGCGCCGGTCAGCAGCATCTTTCTGCCGAAGGTGGTTTTCTTGATCATTATCTGCAAAATGACCATAATTGCGATCCAGATAATGGCACATACGGGGAAACCGCCGATATCGCCCTGACCCAGGAAACGGAACCAGTCCTGCTCCTCGGGGATCTGGACACGGATGATCTCGGATCCGTCACAGTACCATTTTGCCAGAGCCTGCGCCATCATACCGGTGGCCAGGGTGATCATAAAGCCTTCGCCGCTGCCGCCGCGGGTCAATTTCATCAAAAAACCGTTTACAAGACCCATCAGAACACCGGCGCCCAGAGCAACCGCAATGGCGATAACGCCGCTGCCGGTACTCTTTTCAAAGCCGATGCACAGCACAGCGCAAAGCGCCATCGTGTGACCGATAGAAAGGTCAAAGCCGTTGACCAAAAGTGTCATAGTACAAGCGACAGCCAGCATACCGTTGACAGTTACCTGCCGCAGAACATTGAATAGGTTGCCGGTACTGAAAAAGTTTTTGGATGTCAGCGCGCCGATAATGATCAGCAGGAACATCAGCAAAATATTTGTGTTATTTTTTACCCAGGTGCCGGTAGACCGGGCATCCAGGCGTCTTACAGTGGTTTGCGTCATAACAGCCCCTCCTTAGTTTGTTTCACGCCCGGATCAAAGGGCATAGCGCATAACTTCCACGGCATTGATCTGATCGCCGGAGAGGGATGCCACGATGGCATCGTCCTTCATAACCAGAACGCGATCGCTCATACCCAAAACCTCGGGAAGTTCGGAGGAGATCAGGATCACGGACTTGCCCTGGGAGACCAGGTCGTTGATGATCTCGTAGATCTCACGCTTTGCGCCCACATCGATACCGCGGGTAGGCTCGTCCATAATCAAAATCTCAGGCGCGGAGTTGAGCCACTTACTGACGACGACCTTTTGTTGGTTGCCGCCGGAGAGGTTACCCACTTTTTGGTTGCGGTGGGGGGTCTTAATGCGGGTCTTTTCAATGTATTCGTCTGCAATTTCATTTTCATCCTTGCTGTTGGTGAACAGACCGGAACGGATGGATTGCAGATTTGCTGCAACGATATTGGATTTTACGGTAAAGTCAAGGGTCAGACCTTCGGCTTTCCGGTCCTCTGTCAGGAAGGCAATGCCGTGTTTTTTCGCCTGCGCGGGGTTCTTGATCTTGACTTGCTTGCCATGGATATAGACCTTCATAGCATTGATGTAATCCACGCCGAAAATTGCGCGCATTATTTCGGTTCTGCCTGCGCCTACCAGACCGGCAATGCCAAGTACTTCGCCCCGATGCAGGGAGAAACTGACATCCTGCTTACGGTCTTTGCGGCACAGATTTTCAACACGGAGGACCTCCTCGCCGATCTCTACGTTACGGGCAGGGAAGGCGCTGTCCATTTCACGGCCTACCATCATTTCCACAAGTTCCTTGGAGGTGACATTTGCCACATCCCGGGTGCCGATGATCTGTCCGTCACGCATAACGGTAACAGTTTCGCAGATCTCGAAGATCTCCTCCATACGGTGGGAAATATATATCACGGCGATACCCTGGGCCTTCAGGTCACGAATGATCTGGAACAGGGCATCCAGTTCTTTTTTCGTCAGGGTGGCGGAGGGTTCGTCCATCAGGATGATCCGGGAGTTCCGGCTCAATGCCTTGGCGATCTCTACCATTTGTTTTTCGGCAACGGTCAGTTTGCCGACGATGGTTTTTGGGTCTGCGTCAAAGCCGATGCGAAGCAGCAGTTCCTTGGCTCTGGCGTTCAATTCTTTCCAGTTGACCAATTTGCCTTTGGGGGCAAGACGGCCTGCAAAGATGTTTTCTGCAATAGAGAGTTCTTCCACCAGGTTCAGTTCCTGGAAAATAATGGTGATACCCAGAGAACCTGCCACCTGGGGATCGGTAATATTGACGGGCTCGCCGTCGATCAGAATTTCACCGGCATCTTTTTTATAGTTGCCGTTGAGGATCTTCATCAGTGTGGATTTGCCGGCGCCGTTTTCGCCGACCAGTGCGCGAATTTCACCTTCAGCAACGGAGAAGCCTACATTGTCAAGAGCCTTGACACCGGGGAACTCCTTGCAGATGCCACGCATTTCAAAGAAAGTTGCCATATTCCAGTCTCCTTTTCAAAAAGCCGGGTGCGAGCACCCTGCTTTTTTCATGCGTTTTTATTGTTTTATGAGAATGGAGGTAAGGATTAGTCGTGAGCAGCGGTGTCCACGTTTTCCTTAGTAACCAGTTCCATACCCAGGTACTTCACGTGCTCAACGGTCTCGCCATCGACAACAGCCTTGATGACATCCATAGCGTCACGGGAGAAGAAGCCAGCGGGGTAGGTAATGGTGAACATGAACTTGTCGGACTTGATGTACTCCTTGGACCACTCATAGAAGCCCTGAGAAGCGATCTTACAGGTGTCCTGCTTGCCTGCAGCTTCGATTGCGTTCCAAACGCCCTTGGACATGCCGTCGTCCTGAACCAGGAAAGCCTTCAGGTCGGGATGTGCAGTCAGGATGTTCTCAGCAGCGGTCTGTGCCTTCTGGGTATCCCAGTCACAGTACTGAGTATCAACGATCTCGATGCCTTCGTACTTCTTCAGAACTTCTTCGAAGCCTGCGGTACGCTGCATAGCGTTGTCAGCGCCGGTCAGACCAGCGATGATAGCGACCTTGCCCTCTTCGCCTGCCAGCTTGATGTACTCTTCAGCCTGCAGAATGCCAGCTTCCTTCTGGCCGAACAGAACCTGATAGATGGAGTCGGTGGGAACCTGCTCGTTGGTGAAGCCATAGTGGTCAACAACGATGATGCCAGCCTGTGCAGCCTCGCCTACGACGGGAGCCAGAGCAGCCATGTCAGCAGCCTGGATGGTCATAGCGTCGAAGCCCTGAGAGATGATAGAACGAACCTGGTCGATCTGGGTGTTGGCGTCCTGCTTAGCGTCGAAGATCTCGTAGGTCCAGCCCCAAGCTTCGCACTTCTCTTTGATAACGCCTTCGTACAGTTTGTTCCACTCGTTGTACTCAGCAACAGAGATAGCAACCTTCAGGCCTTCTGCGGGCTTGGACTCGTTGCCACCCTGAGCCTGGGTCTCGTTGCCACCCTGAGCCTGAGTCTCGTTGCCACCCTGAGGAGCGGCGCCGCAAGCGACCATACCAATGGCAATAACCAGAACCAGTAACAATGCAATAATCTTTTTCATGTGTCTAACCTCCTAAAAATATCTATCAAACGGATCAGTTCCGCTTAATACAATGTAAGCGCGGGGGAAAGAGAGGAAAATGCTTTGCTTTGATATGGCAATCATACACTTTTTTGCCGGTATTTTCAATTGATTTAGTTTACAAAAAAGACACGCGGCTTTTGGTTATTATAGACAAAAAATAAGTTACAAAATTGTAATTTTTACAGCAAAATCATTATTCTTTGTCGGATCATAAAAGAAAGAACCTCTCCGAAAACCGTTCCGGAGAGGTTCTTGTTTATTATAATGATGTGTCAGGCTTTCTTGCTCTTTTTTACCAGTGCGCCAATGGCCATGATCACTGCAAATACGATCAAGTACCATACAACGCCCATCCGGTGGCTGAATACGGAAGCGACCACCATAAACACACTGCCGCACAGCGCCAGGATCGGCATTACGAAACGGCGCACTACACTCTGATCCTTTTCCTTGCGCATCCACTGGATCAGGATGGGCAGGTACATCAGGTAGATGGTGATAATGGGCAGTTCAGAGGAATCGAAGAAATACTCGCCTGCCAAACCGGCAAGGTTGGTGCTGTAGAAGTACAAGAACCAGGCAGCGGTAACCAGCAGTGCAAAGGCTGCGGAGTTGGCGGGCATATTGGTACGCACATCGACCTGCTTGAAGGTCAGGGGGTCGGGACCCTCATCACGGGCGGCCAGCGCATACATACAGCGGGTGCAGCCCAGCATCAGACCGTTGGTAGTACCCAGGCAGGAGATGGCGATGAACAGGTTCAGCACATTGCCAAGGAAGCCGCCGAAGATGTTGGTAAAGGCAACGGTTGCGCCTTTGTCGATCAGTTCCTGGTTGGATGCGCCGCCGGCAGCGCCCAGGTAGTACAGAATATAAGTTGCCATAATGATGATGCCGCCGATCAGCAGCGCCTTAGGCAAATTCTTTTTGGAATCTTTGATCTCGGCGTTGATAGATGTGGCGATAATCCAGCCTTCG
Organism: Faecousia sp.; assembly: GCA_045540035.1. Taxonomy (GTDB): domain Bacteria; phylum Bacillota; class Clostridia; order Oscillospirales; family Oscillospiraceae; genus Faecousia. Next base: position 810 of record JAZQGL010000078.1, on the reverse strand, counting down.
TAGGCAAAGGCGGTTGCACACACGGCGGTGAACAGAGGAGACTGGGAAACATTTTCCACCTGCGCAACGGTGGTCATATTGCTCTGCAGATTACCGTTGACCAGACCGTAGATCAGACCTACGACAGCCATCAGCGTCAGGGGGATAAACTTGATGACGGTAGTGCTGGTCTGGAATTTGCCGGCCAGTTTGGGAGACAGCACATTCAGTGCAAAAATAGCGCACATATAGAACAGCGTCAAGGACATGCACTCAGGACCGACAATGCAGCCGCCCTCTGCTGCGGGAATGGTCATAGGGAAGGCGGGATTGGCAGAGGTAATAAACTCCAGAGTGTACCGAGCGGACACCCATGCCAATACAGAAGTCATAGCCGGGAAATAGATGGTTGCAGAGAACCAACCCATATAGTAACCGTATTTGGGACCGACAGTAGCCTCAGCATAGTCCACGATGCCGTTCACCCGTTCGTATTTCTGGCCCATAAAGGAGAAGGTCAGCAAGCATACCAGCATAATGGCACCGCCGATAAGCCAGGCAATGACGCCCAGAGGCATATCGCCGCCGGTCTTCTGCAGAATGGCCTGCGCCTTAAAGAAAACACCGGAACCGATAACGATGCCGACCACCATACAGATGGCGGTAAACAAGCCGTACTTTCTCGTCAATTTGTTGTCCACTTTTCATCACTCTTTTCTTTTGTAGGATATCATTATAAAATGATTAGGCATATTGTATACGAAAAACACACAATTGTCTATCCCTAAAATACAAAAAAGGCGTAAAATTTTCTACAAAAAGTAAAAAGCC
>JAZQGL010000077.1:0-13735 GCA_045540035.1 Faecousia sp. | reverse complement strand
GACAGACTGACAGAGGTAAAAGAAGCCGCCAAGACAAGCAACGCGACCCCGAAGTGTATGTGGATACTCGAGAGGGGAGCGTTGCGAAGTAAGTCAAAATGCCTTGCGGAGCAAGGACTTTTTACAATCCCTCAGTCTTTTGGCTGCTCAAAAACACAGCTCCCTTTACAAGGGAGCCTGGTTTATACCGCATCGTAAAATGATTGCATTTTGACGGTTGGCGGGTTCTTTGACATTCTGAACCGGGAGGCTGAGCCTCCCGGTTATTATTTTGCATTGATGACGATCTCGTCATTCTTTACATTAACATTGATTGTAGAAATCGGTTTTTCGAAAGAATCGATAATGATCTCAGAAATGGGATCTTCCAAATCTTTTTGAATGGTCCTTCTAAGGTTTCTTGCACCGTATGTTACAGAAAATGCTTTCTTAACAAGATACTGGCAGACACCGTCTTCCCAAGTAAATGTCAGACCCCTGGAGGAAAGACTCTGTTCCAATTCCTTCAGCATTATCTTTGCAATGTCCGCAAAGTTTTCCTCTGTCAAATGATTGAAAGCAATAATCTCGTCCACGCGGTTGATAAACTCGGGCCGCAGGAACTCCTGCAGGGCCTTCATTGTTTTATCCTTTACCATATCCTGATCGGATCTGCCAAATCCCAATCCGCCTACCCGACCTTCCGAGCCGGCATTGGATGTCATAACAATGATCGCATTTTCAAAATTTACCACCCTGCCCTGTGCATCTGTAATTCGACCATCGTCCAGCACCTGAAGCAGAATGTTCAACACGTCCGGGTGCGCTTTCTCAATTTCGTCGAAGAGAACTACGCTGTAAGGCTTGCGACGGATCTTTTCTGTCAATTGTCCCGCTTCATCGTAGCCGACATAGCCTGGGGGCGAGCCGATGAGTTTGGACACGGTGTGTTTCTCCATATACTCTGACATATCCAGACGAATCAGCGCATCGACACTGTCAAACAAATCGTCCGCCAAACGCTTGACAAGTTCTGTTTTGCCAACACCGGTAGGTCCAACAAAGATAAACGACACCGGACGTTTTTTAAGTGAGATTCCGACACGATTTCTGCGAATTGCTCTGGCTACAGCATCAACAGCCTCATCCTGACCGACAACATATCGTTTCAGACGATCAGACAATCCCTTGATTTGTTTATATTCCTGCGCCTTGATCTTGCTTGCCGGAATTTTGGTCCACAATTCAATAATGCGGGCAAGATTTTCTATTGTGACCGCAGGAGCGGGAATTTTTTCCAGTTCCTCGATTTCTTCAGCGATCTGACAAAGTTTGCTGCGAATGACAGCAAGGCGTTCATAATGCTCGTTTTCCGTATCTTCCGTGAGCATTTTCAGTTCCAGTTCGTAGTCATCCCGTTCCTTTTTTCTCTCAGCCAACTGAGAGATCTCCTTGCAGCGAAGATTCAGATCGGAGCATGCCTCATCCAGCAAATCAATCGCCTTATCCGGCAAGAAACGGTCAGAGATATACCGCTCAGAGAGAATAACACATTGGCGGGCGATCTCCGGAGAGATCGTAACACCGTGGTACTCTTCATAAGCTTTCGCGATCCCCTGCATAATCTGGCAAGCCTCTTCAATGCTGGGTTCGGACACAGATACCGGCTGAAAACGGCGCTCTAAAGCAGCATCCTTTTCAATATGCTTCCGGTACTCATTGAAAGTTGTAGCGCCAACAACCTGAATCTCGCCCCTGGACAAGGCAGGTTTCAAAATATTTGCCGCATTCATAGAGCCTTCCGCATCGCCGGCGCCAACCAGATTGTGAACCTCATCAATTACCAAGATAATATTTCCGCACTCTTTGATCTCACCAATCAAACTCTTCATACGGCTTTCAAATTGACCGCGGAATTGCGTACCGGCAACCAATGCTGTCAGATCCAGCAAAAATACTTCCTTGTCCCGCAATTTATACGGAACATCTCCGGTTGCAATTCGCTGCGCCAAGCCTTCGGCGATGGCTGTTTTACCGACACCGGGTTCACCGATCAGGCAAGGATTATTCTTCTGACGGCGGTTCAATATCTGAATCACGCGCTCTGTTTCCACATCCCTGCCGATCACTTTGTCCAGTTTGCCTTCTTTGGCGCGACCGGTAAGGTCCATACAGTAACTGTCCAGAAACTTATGTTTCTTATGCTTTTTCTTCGTTTTATCGCCGTCATTTTCGACCTTGGCAGGCTCGTTGGGCTGTTCTTTCTTAGAAGGCTTATTATTTGTACCGAACAACTGATTCAACAGAGGAAATGTTGCCGTCTGTCCGTTGACCTCGTCGTCATCCTCGTTGGTATCCAACTGGCCGAACATACTGCTCATTTCATCTGTCAGGTTGTCCAGGTCATCCTCAGAGAAACCCATTTGCTTCACTGCATCCTCAATTTGCGGAATCCCCAAACTACGGGCGCACTTCAAACAATAACCTTCATTCATTGTAACGCCGTTTTCAATCTTGGTTATGAAAACAACTGCAATATTCTTCTTGCACTTTGTACACATTTTCGGTTGCATATTAAATCAACTCCATTTCTGACGGACAATATAGCATATGCCGCCCATAAAAGGAAAAACAAATTATTAATTTTCAGTCTCAGACGGACACTCAAATTTTTCCACGCCGTCATCGTACCACAGATGGGTCATATACAATCCCCCGGGAGGAACCGTAGGTCCTGCTGCAGTACGGTTTCCGGAATCCAGGATCTCGTGGATTTCCGAAGGCGCGATCTTCCCTTCTGCGGCATACACCACCGTGCCAGCCATAGCCCGGGCCATATTGTAAAGGAAACCGTTGGCACAAACTTTCAAAAGTATGATGTTTCCCCGGCGCTCTACATTGTAATAATATACAGTACGAACTGTAGATTTTACATCGGTTCCAACGGAACGCACCGCAGCAAAATCGTGGGTTCCTACAAATTGCTGCGCTGCTTCCTGCATAATTTTTTCGTCCAAATGTTTGGGATAAAACCAGGCTCTGTTCACATAGAATGGGTCGCGGACACGGGAGTTATAGATCATATAGGTGTATTCTTTCCGCGCACAAGATCCAATAGCATTGAAATCCTCGTGAACATCAAAGGCTTTTGTAACCACAATATCCGGCGGAAGATGGGTATTCAGCGCATAGGGCAACCGATCCACCGGAATCGTAGAGGATGTACGGAAATTTGCCACATAGCATTTTGCGTGAACGCCGGCATCCGTCCGTCCACAGCCGGTAACATGCACATCGTGAGAGACGACCATAGCGATCGCCTTCTCCAATGTCTGCTGTACTGTGGCAAGATTTTTTTGTGTCTGCCAGCCGTGGTAGGCTGTTCCCTCATAGGTTAAAAACAACGCAATGTTACGCATAGTTACCTCACAATTTTGCTCCAAAGACCACGACTAACATGAGTAGTCCCAAAAGAAACGCTTTAAAATCATTCCGTTTATAACGCAGCAGTTTCATTTTTGTGCGTCCGTCACCGCCCTGATAGCAGCGGCATTCCATAGCCGTAGCCAATTCATCCGCTCTGCGAAATGCACTGATGAACAGAGGAACAAGAATCGGTACGAGTGCTTTGACCCGCTGCAGTAAATTACCGCTTTCGAAATCCGCACCTCTAGCCTTTTGAGCCGACATGATCTTGTCAGTTTCTTCGATTAAGGTCGGAATAAAACGCAAGGCAATGCACATCATCATCGCCAATTCATGCACAGGAAAACGCAATTTTTTCAAAGGATTAAGCAGCGACTCCAGCCCATCCGTCAAAGCAATTGGTGACGTTGTATAGGTAAGCAAAAACGTTCCGGTAATCAGCATCAAAATACGCAGCACCATAAACACTGCGCGAATGATGCCCTCTTTGTAAATGGTAATAAACCAAAAACGGAAGGGTTCACTTTCACCGGTGGTAAAAAATACATTTAGGATTCCGGTAAAAACCAAAACCATCACCAGTGGCTTCATTCCATGCAGAATTGACTTAAACGGAATTTTTGAAATTTCAATTGTGAATATCAGAAAGAATAAAACAACAGCATAGGTCAACCAATTGGAGGCCATAAACAGCGCTACAATATAAATGACCAGAAGAATCAGTTTTGTTCGAGGGTCAAGCCTATGCACCGGCGAATTTCCCGGGAAATACTGCCCCAAAGTAATATCCTTAAGCATCGCTACGCCCCCCTTTCAATTGGGTGAGCGCACGAACAGCCTGATCCACTGTGTAAACTCGCGGAACATCCAGACCCATTTCCCGCAAGCGAAGAAATACACGGGTGATCTGCGGAATATCAAGCCCCAGATCAAGCAATTCCTGTGCGTGCTCAAAAACCTCCTCAGGCGTTCCGTCCATAACCAATCTGGAGTTGTTCATCACCAGCAAGCGGTCCGCCATACGGGCAACATCCGCCATTGAATGGCTGACCATCATAATCGTAGCATTCTTGGCCCTTCTATAAGCATCGATGTTACAAAGGATCTCTTCCCTGCCCTCAGGATCCAGGCCTGCCGTAGGTTCGTCCAAGATCAGTACTTCCGGCTCCATAGCAATCACGCCGGCAATCGCAACACGGCGTTTTTGTCCACCGGAAAGGTCAAAGGGAGATACCTCCAATTGATCTTCCGTAATGCCCACAAAACCGGCAGCCTCAATGACGCGTTTACGAATCTCGTCTTCCTCGAGTCCCATATTCTTAGGACCAAAAGCAATATCTTTATATACAGTTTCCTCAAAGAGTTGATATTCCGGATACTGAAATACCAAGCCAACACGAAATCTGCTCTGTCGCGTTGTGGCTTTATTTGCCCAGATATCCTCTCCATTCAACAAAACCGTTCCCTGAGAAGGCTTCAGCAGCCCGTTCATTTGCTGCATCAGCGTAGATTTACCGGAGCCGGTATGTCCAATAATACCGATGAATTCCCCGCGTTCGACGCAGAAAGACACACCCTCCAGCGCTATATGCTCAAAGGGCGTTCCGGCACTATACACATAATGCAGATTTTTGACTTCCAAAACAGGTGCCACTTTTCAAAACCTCCGTCAGGCATTTATACTCTCATAAAGCGCCTGCGCACATTCTTCAACAGTAAGTTTATCCAACGGCAAGGAAAAGCCGTTTTGATTGAGTTCATAACAGAGTTCCACGGTATCCGGAGATGCCAAACGAATGCTGTGCAGCAATTCAACTTTAGAAAACACATCCTGCGGAGTGCCGTCGGCAGCGATCTGACCGTTACTCAATACTACAACACGCTGCGCCTGCGCAGCCTCATCCATATGATGCGTAATCAGGATAATCGTAATGCCCTTTTCTTTGTTAAGCGTCTTGATCGTTTCCATGACCTCGCGACGACCTTGTGGATCCAGCATTGCAGTAGGCTCATCCAAAACAATGCATCTGGGTTCCATTGCTATAATACCCGCTATTGCAATACGCTGTTTTTGTCCGCCGGACAGAAGATGCGGTGCGTGATTGCGGTATTTGTACATTCCAACTTGCTTTAAAGCACTATCCACCCTCTGACGGATCACCGGGCTGGCAACGCCGAGGTTTTCAGGACCAAAAGCCACGTCTTCTTCGACAACATTTGCAACGATCTGGTTATCGGGATTTTGAAAAACCATACCCACATTACGGCGGATCGCTATGAGCCTTTCTTCATCCCCAGTATCCATACCGCATACATAAACTTTTCCGCCGACCGGCAGCAATATGGAATTAAAATGCTTGGCTAGCGTGGATTTTCCGCAGCCGTTTCCTCCAAGCATTGCTACAAACTCGCCTTCCGAAACGGTAAGATTCAAGTCCTCAAATACGGCAATGCCGGGCGTGTTGTCCACGCCCGGGTAGCTATATTCCAAGTGTTCAACAGAAATTGCCGTTTGCAATATAATTCCTCCTATCAGGGAGTCCATCTTCCTGCTGCACCGCATGGCAGCATCAAACCGGTTGAACGCACCGGCAAACCAAGTTCACCCACAGCAGTGCTGCCGCCGTGAACGCCACCGAACACCACATCGGAAGCATAACCTACAGCAGAAGGTGCCAATCCGGTCGTATAAGAATTGATAATAACGAACAGTGGATTATCTGTGAGAAGTTTTGCGGTTTCCAGAAGGAACGGATAGAAACTGGTTTCCATCTTCCAAATTTCGCCGCTGGGTCCTCTGCCGTAACTGGGAGGATCCATAATGATTCCATCATAACGGCGTCCGCGACGAATCTCACGCTGAATGAACTTTCCACAATCGTCCACGATCCAATGTATCGGTTTATCTGCCAGACCGGAAGATTTGGCATTTTCTTTCGCCCAGGCAACCATACCCTTGGACGCATCCACATGGTAAACCTCAGCGCCACCTGCTGCCGCAGCAAGCGTCGCTCCACCGGAATAAGCAAACAGATTCAGCACACGAACCGGGCGTCCGGCAGTGGCAACCTTTTCGCGGATAAAATCCCAGTTAGCTGCCTGCTCCGGAAACACACCGGTATGCTTAAAATTCATAGGCTTAACATTAAATGTTAAATAGTCTTTATAATGAATTTGCCAGCGTTCAGGAAGGTTATGATTTGTCCAATGTCCTCCGCCGGTATTGGAACGAACATACCGCGCATCGTACTTTTTCCAGCCGGCATCCATATGCGGAGTGTCCCAAATCACTTGAGGATCCGGTCTGACCAACAAGTACTTGCCCCATCGTTCAAGGCGTTCTCCATTTGCCGTATCCAGGACCTCATATTCTTTCCATTGATCGGAAATCCAAATCATTTCTTACTCCTTAATCCCACCAATTATCATACCAGTCCGGTGCTGTGGGTTCCTCAGGTTCCGTAGGTTGCGGCTCAGTGGGCTTTACAGGTTCCGTCGGAGTCACAGGGGGCTCAACAGGCCGCAAATGAGGCGGCAGCACATCTGTTCCGGGAGTTGATCCATCCGGCGTAGTGGGATTTTGAGACTGATGTGCCTCCCATGCTTCCTTTGTATGAACCGGACAAACCATATACGGGGCCTCTACCGTTTTGTTAATATCATTGTGGAAACCCTTAAACGCCTGATCCTTTCCGTCTGCATCAATATAGTAGACATATTCATTCTTCAGGTATTCTTCCTTAAGGCCAAATTCCTCAGCAGCCAAAATCTCATCGATCTGCTCCTTGGTAAGCTTCAGCAGGCCTTTCTTCTCCAGTTTAACAGTTGTGTCAACAGCAGCAAATTGCTTGCAATATTCTGTTGCGACACCGCCGCCGGAGCAGTATTCCAACACGCAGTGTTTATCACAGCTACCTGTAGGCACATCTTCCGGATACACCAGAACGCTTTGCGTGCGTCCACCACGAATATCCTGCTCGCAGGCATTCGTAGCCAACTTGCCGGTATCAAGACATACGGAAACAGATACCATTTCACGGGAGTCATACAACTTGATATTTTCCAAGCCTTCGTGAACCGGCTCCATAACATACTTCCACATACGGGCAGCCACATTGCCGCCGCTTACCGGATTGATCGTTTCAGGTGTATCGTAACCACACCACACGGAAGCAGTATAGTGACCGGTAAATCCGCAGAACCAGCGGTCACGGAAACTGGAAGTTGATCCGGTCTTGCCGGCGATATCTACATCATAGAAATCCGCACCGCCACCGGTACCACTCTCAACCGCCTTTTGCAGACAGTAGTTGATATAATTAATAGACTTCTCGCTGAGGATCTCACGCTCTTCCTGGGGATTATCCAGTACCAGATTGCCCTTTCTGTCATAAACCTTGGTATAGAGTCTGCCGGTACGATAGACACCGCCATTGGCAAAAGTAGCAAATGCGCAGGTCATTTCGCGTACGCTTATGCCACGCTCCTGAGCGCCCAACGCCAGAGACGAGAATTGCAAATCCTGCTCAACCAGAGAAGACAGACCGAAAGATTCTTTTGCAAAATCATAACCGTAATTTGCACCGATTTTCTGCAAAGTATTGGCAGCAACCGCATTCACGGATGCAACAATACCACCGAACACAGTTCTGGTATAGGAGTACTCACGGTTATCGTTACGAGGCCATGCGCCACTGGAATAATTCATAGGCAGATCCATAATAACCGTCGCCGGAGAAATCGTGCCTTGTTCGAAACCGGGAGCATAAATAGTCAGCGGTTTAATGGTAGATCCGGTCTGCAATTCTGCCTGTGTGGCACGGTTAAAACCAAAGTGGACTTTGTCATTGCCAACGCCGCCGGACAACGCAACAATATCGCCGGTTCTATTATCAATAATTACAATTGCGGACTGCAACTGCTGCGCGCTGTAGGTATCAGGCACTTTTTCCAGGTCCTTGTAGATCATGTCCACTTTTTCCTGAACTTTCGTGTCAATGGTAGCGTAGATGCTGTAGCCGCCACGACTGATGCGATCCATATAGTCGTCGCGGATACTCTTATTCCACTCTGTAATGCCGTCTTTTTCAGCCATTGCCTTGGCAACTTCTGTCACCAGTGCATCAACAAAATAAGAGTAAACTTCCTGAGAAGCATCGGCAATAATTTCAGGCTGTGTGCCACATTTCGGGCATTTCAAAACATCGTCAGCAGTAAATGTGCTGCGGATGCCTTGATATCCACATTCTGCATTCTCACAGATAACCCATTCATCCTGCTCATCAATATGATTCTTAAGAACCAGTTCCTGCGCAACCGCTTCATCGTGTTCTTCCTGCGTGATATAACCCTGAGAAAGCATCTCGCTCAGAACAAGCAGTTGGCGATTACGGTTTCTCTCTCTGCCGTTCATCAATTCACCCTTGTACATAAACTCTTCAGTACCGTAGGGATCGAACAAGGACGGGTTGTTGGTAATGCTGATCAAACTTGCACATTCTGCAATCGTCAGCATCTGCAGTTCTTTTCCAAAGTAGGACTCCGCCGCACTCTTAACACCGCGGCAACCCTGACCCATATAAATGGAATTCAGGTATTCCTCTATGATCACTTTTTTGTCGTTATTTTTTTCAACCAGCGTTGCGCTGAAGAACTCCTGAACCTTACGCTGAACGGTAACACTGTCCTTTTGTGTCTTATTCTTGATCAACTGCTGTGTGATACTGGATCCGCCTACGGTATCGCTGCCAAAGAACATATTGGCAAACGCCTTAATTGTAGTGATCCAGTCAACACCCTGATGCTCATAAAAACGCTTGTCCTCAATTGCAACTGCCGCGTGGATCAACGCCTTGGGAATTTCTTCATAGGTGGCCTTTTTCCAGTCGGTGCTGGCATAGAGTTCCTGCAGCACAGCGATCTTGCCGTTTTCATCAACGTGGTAAACCGTAGAGGGCGCATCCAGATCGTAATCATCCAGAATAACGGACGCATTCGGCAAAATATCTTCTTCTAAATAATCGCCCAGAATGCCCACAAACACAAATCCGCAAACGATTCCAATCAAAAGCACAGTAGATACTGCGCCAATGGCAATTTTTGCGCTGGTAAAAATGACCATCCAAACTTTTTTAAGAATTTTCAAAGTGTTTGCAATGTTTTCATTCTGCCGGGCAGAATTTCTTTTGTTGTTCTTTTCGGACATTATCTTTCCCTCCATCACATCGGCAATTTGCCGGTATGGTTACAATTAATCTTTACACAAATGCATATTTGCATACTAACAGTTATATCATTATAGCATACCCAAACGCAAAACGAAAGTACTATTTTATTAATATTATTTAAATTTCGTCAAAGAACGACGTTTGCAAGTTGAGAACAGCCATTTTTATTTTCCGTGGCCGTTTTCCTCTTGATTTTACACCACTTGTCAATTACAATTAGGGCAGAATACTTAACCGACAGGAGGCTTTACCATTATGTCCAATGAATATGGAAGCGATTTTATGACCATTATAGATGAAGACGGCACCGAATACGAACTGGAAATACTGTCTACCCTGGAGTATAACGGAGAAACATATCTGGCTGTTACTCCCGCAACGGATGAAGATGTCGAAATTGAAGTCAGTATTCTTAAATCCGTGGAGGAAGACGGCGAACCCATCCTCTGTGCCATTGAGGACGAGGAGGAACTGGAATCCGTGTATTCACTGATTATGGATCAACTTTACGAAGAAGACGAGGAAGACGAATAATATTGCTTGGTATAACATACCGCCTGCTTGGTACGTGATGTGTCTTTTTGGACCCACATCATATATTAGGGACGCAGGACTTCCTGCCCGGATTGCAGACCTCCCGCCTACGCTTTGACGATAGGTGGACGTTGGGAGCAGCTAAGGCCAGGAGCGGTGACCCACCTGCCATTTCGTGCAGGTCATAATCAGATGCATTACGGCTAAAGCGGGTTTGGGGGCTTCGGCCCCCTTTTTTGCTTTTTTTGTAAACTTTTTCTTTTTTGTCAGATTTGAAAATATTTAGACTTGCAACTATTAGAAAAATAGTTTATAATGTTTTGGTCTATGCTTCGGCTGTGCCGAACTATGCTACCAATGTGAATTGAGAGGAATGTAACAAATGAGCGCATCTGATAAGAAAAAGATTCGTAAAGTGCAGTCTGCTGCTTTGCTCACAGAAAAGCAAATGCAGGAAAAGGCAGAAGCCAAGAAACTGAGAAATCAAACTATCGGTTTTGTGGTCGCTATGATTTTGATTGTCTGCGTTGTGCTGACCGTTCTGGCTGTCCGCACCGTCAACAACAGCGGTATTATCCAGAGAAATACCGTCGCCATCACTCTTGACGGCAAAGAAATCAGTTCTGCTGATCTGAACTACTACTATGTTGACGCTATCAACGATTTCTACAACCAGCAGTACGAGTCCTTCCAGGATTCCACCGACGACTATCTGAAGGCTATGGGTCTGGACACCACCAAGCCCCTCAGCGAGCAGATCTTCGACGAAGAAGCGGAAGAACCCATTACTTGGGCTCAGTATTTCGTTGACATTGCTGTTGAACAGGCAAAGAGCGACTATGCGCTGTACGATATGGCAAAGGCTGACAGCGAGTTTGCACTTCCCGAAGAAGAGCAGGAAAACCTCGACAACGCCGTCAATAATATTGAAACATACGCCAAACTTTTCGGTTACAGCAGCGGTAATCAGTATGTCCGTGCTATGTATGGCTATGGTTCCAATGTGGATAACTACAGTGATTATCTGGAGCGCGAAGCATATGCAACTGCATACTACAACGCACACGAAGATGCATTGATTTATGAAGATGCCGCTATCCGCGAATATGAGGCCGACAAGAAGGTCGAATACAACTCCTACTCCTACACCAGCGCTTACCTGAGCTACACCTACTTCTTGCAGGGCGGCACCAAGGATGAGGACGGCAAGATCACCTACTCCGAGGAAGATAACAATACAGCACGCGCTGCTATGAAGGCTGCTGCTGAAGATCTGGCAAAAGCCACCTCCGTTGAAGAACTGAAGACCAAGGTCGATGCTCTGAAACTGACCGAGGGCAGCACCATCAAAGTTGACGAAAAGAAGAACACGCTGTACTCCTCTGTTGACCACGTAATCCGTGATTGGCTGACCAGTGCTGACCGCAAGGCCGGCGACATTTCCGCCATTGCCAACGAAACCACCACAGAAGGCGAAGATCCCGTCACCAACGGTTATTATGTTGTAATTTTCCAGGGTGTGTCCGATAATGTCGTACCTATGGGCAATGTCCGCCATCTGCTGGTCAAGTTTGACGCAGAGGACGAAGAAAATGTCTCCGACGCAGAGAAGGCTGCAGCCAAGGAAAAGGCTGATGGCTATCTGAAGACCTGGAAAGAGGGCGACGCCACCGAAGAGAGTTTCATCGAACTGGTCAAGGAACATAGCGACGATTCCTCTGCTGAGAGCGGCGGCTTGTTTGAAAATATCCACCCCAACTCCAGTTATGTCGAGCCCTTCCTGAACTGGTCTATTGCTCCTGAGCGCAAGGCTGGCGATGCTGAAGTCATCGAAACCGAGTTCGGCTACCACGTTATGTATTTCGTCAAGGCTGGCGAACTTACCTACCGTGACTATATGCTGACCAACAATATGCGTACTGAGGATCAGGAAGAATGGTTTAACGGCATCGTCGAAGCCGTAGAAGTCAAGGAAGTCAACATTTCCAAGTTGGATCTGGATAAGGTAATTTCCGCAGGTTAATCCAACCAATCATCAAGAATAAAAACACCTCCCGTGGAGAAAATCTCCACAGGAGGTGTTTTTGTGTTTAAGAAGAACAAATTGGGCATAACTCTGGCAGGCGTTTGTGCAGGTGCAGTGAACGGTATGTTCGGTGCTGGCGGAGGTATGGTTCTGGTCCCTTTGCTAGGCTGGTTGACCGACTTAGAAGACGACGCCGTCTTTCCTGCATCTGTCAGTATCATCTTGCCGATTTGCCTCGTATCACTGAGCATCACATTCCCTGGCAGTAACATTCCCTGGAGTACCGCGCTCCCCTATCTGCTTGGCAGTTCTGCCGGCGGCATTCTCGCCGGCTTATTAGGAAAGTCCATCCCGACAAAGTGGCTGCATCGTATGCTTGGTATACTGATCATTTGGGGAGGGATTCGATATATATGTTAGAAAGTATTCCTGTAATGATCTGTGTTGGTATCGCCTTGGGATTTCTTGCAGGCATTGGTGTGGGCGGCGGCAGTTTGCTGATTCTGTGGTTAACATTGGTTCTGAATATGGAACATTGCATTGCACGAAATATTAATCTGCTGTTCTTTATCCCAACTGCAATTATATCATCATTTTTCCGTTGGAAGCAAGGCGCATTAGATATTCGTCGCGTACTTCCTGCAATTCTCGGCGGGTGTATCAGCGCAGCATTCTTTTCGTTCTTAAGTCGCAGACTGGATGTATCAACATTAAAAATATTGTTTGGTTTTCTATTGCTGGCTACCGGTTTTCGGGAGTTATTTTACAAGCCCAAACGAAAGTAATTATTTTGCACGGAAAGCCAAATAGCCCTCCAAAATCAAAGATGCGGCAACCGCATCTACTGTATCCTTGCGCTTCTTGCCGTGATAATTATGATCAGACAGAATATTGTGGGCTTCTACCGTGGTGCGCCTTTCATCCCACAGCACAACAGGCAGACCCACAGTTTCTTCCAGCAGTCTGGCAAAGTCACGGCAAAGTTGCGCGCGGGCGCCTTCAGTACCGTCCATATTTTTTGGCAAACCAACAACGATCTCGCCTACATCTCTCTCGGAAACAAGTTTTTTGATCTCTGTAATTGTCTTGTCCATATTTCTGCTGTGGATCACTGTAGCAGAGCCAACTATGCTGCAAAGAAGGTCCGAAACAGCCACACCGGTACGCGCATCACCGTAATCAACACCCATAATTCGTTTCATATTTCTCTTCCTCCCTGAATTGTTTCTGTTTTTCCTCTATTATAGACCAAAAAAAGGAAAAAATAAAGAAAAAAATTGTTGACTTAACGATTTCCCTATGATAGAATGTATCTACCTGTGAAAAGGGCTTTTTTTGTGCGCCTTTTTCAGCCTTGGAGTGGCAATTGTAGTGGCCACTTTCTAAATTTTTTATAGCCAGGGTGATACAGGGAGGCAATTTTAAGGAGGTGCCGTTATGCGCGTTAAAGTCACTTTGAGATGCTCCGAGTGCAAGCAGAGAAACTACAACACCATGAAAAACAAGAAGAACGATCCCGACCGTCTCGAAATGAAGAAGTACT
>JAZQGL010000076.1:0-14613 GCA_045540035.1 Faecousia sp. | reverse complement strand
ACCGGCGTCCTCGACGGTCCGAATTATTTTTCGTCCTCGATGGGCGAAAAATAATAGATTGTTAGCATATTTTGAATAAAATCGACCCATCGAGGTTCGATTTTATTACGGACCGTCCGGAGGCCGGTCCCTACATTAATCTGCTCGACAAACCGGAATTTGTCCTTTATTTTTGGAAGAAACCGTTGTATAATATTGGAAAAACCCGGTCAGGAGGGACGATTATGAAACAATTAAAGAAAATAATCCCCATCTGCTTGCTGGTTCTTGCGCTGGTGATCTCTGTCACCCTGCTGACCCCCAAGGCAGAAGCCGCAACCCAATACGATCTGACATTTGAACTGAACAGAAACAAAAGCGGTTATACCGTGATCTCGTGTGACACATCTGCCAGCGGTGTGTTGGCTATTCCGGAAACCTACAAGGGCAAGCCGGTCCTTGCGATTGGTGATATGGCATTTGGCGGTTGCAACAAACTGACCGGTGTCGTTATCCCGGACGCCGTCACATCCATTGGGTATCGGGCGTTTTATAACTGCACCCAAATAATTAACCTCACCATTGGCAGTAGCGTCAAAACGATAGACGAGTGGGCGTTCTATAACTGCGAAAGTCTGACCAATGTCGCTATCCCGGACAGCGTTACTACCCTTGGCAAATTATCGTTCTCCAATTGTGACAATCTGGTCAGTGTTACCATCGGTAATGGTGTCACTTCCATTGGAGAAAGTGCCTTCTATGGGTGCCTGAACCTGACCGACCTCACCATCGGCAACAGTGTTATGACTATTGGTAAAAACGCATTCTATAACTGTGAAATCTTGTCCGATTTCACCATTCCGGACAGCGTTACGGTTATTGACGAGTGTGCGTTCTTTGGCTGCGACAGCCTCACTTCCATCCATATTTCTGAGAGCATAACATTGATCGGTGACCGGGCTTTTAAATCCTGCAACAGCCTGACGGGAATCTGGGTAGATGCGAACAATGAAAACTACAGCAGTGACGATAAGGGTGCGCTTTTTAATAAAGAGAAAACGGTCCTGATTATGGTGCCGAACGCTATTCAGGAGATTACCATCCCGGACAGTGTTACATACATTACCCCCCACGCGTTTGCCGCTTGTCAAAATCTGACAGAGATTTCTATCCCGGACAGCGTCACAGCCATTGGCGATTATGGCTTTGCTGGTTGTGGAAACCTGCAAAGCGTTTCTGTTCCCGATAGCCTCCAAGAGGTTGGTTTTAACGCATTTTTCAACTGCGCCAACCTGGTCTATAACACGCATGACGATGCCCAATATCTGGGCAATGCAGAAAACCCCTATGTGATACTGGTGGATATGATATATAGTACCATCGAATCTTATCAGATCCATCCGGAAACAAAGATAATTTATTCAGAAGCATTTGATAACTGCAGCAACCTCACCGAAATGACTGTTCCGGACAAAGTCAGATATATTGGTGATTTTGCGTTTAGTGATTGTACCGGTTTGCAGAGTGTGACCGTTGCGGACAGCGTAACTTATATCGGTGGCAGAGCATTTGCTGAGTGCGAAAACCTGACCCACATCACCGTTCCGGACAGCGTAACTTATATTGGATATGAGGCGTTCTGGAAATGTGAAAGCCTGGCCAGCGCCACCATCGGTGACGGTGTTACGACCATTGGCGATTATGCGTTTGCCGATTGCACCGGGCTGATCAATGTGAGGATCGGCAACAGCGTCACATCCATTGGCGCCTGGACATTCTACAGTTGCGGAAATCTGACCGCTGTTACCATCCCGGAAGGCGTCACAGCCGTTGCCGAGGGCGTGTTTAGTGGCTGTGCCCAATTGCAGGATGTATACTATGCCGGCAATCAGACAAAATGGGAAAGTGTTGCTGTCAGCGAGTCCAACAGTTATCTCACTAACGCCACTATCCACTATAGTCACATTCACGATTATGATCTGTTGCCTGCTACTACAGTGGCGCCTACTTGTACGGAAAACGGATATGTTGCATATACGTGTTCTCTTGGCGATATTTATCGGGAATACATCCCGGACACGGGTCACGCTATGGGCGAGCCTGCTGTAATCGAACCCACCTGCACAGAAAAAGGTTATACACAACGTTTCTGCACCGTTTGTGCAGAAGAAGAGAAAACCAACTATGTTTTTGCTCTGGGTCACAGTTACAGCGGCACGACCACAGTTGTTAGCGCCACTTGCACCGAGCAGGGCTACACCGAGACCCAATGTATCCGTTGTGATGCAACCAAAAAGACTGCCTATACAGAGGCCTTGGGACACGATTTCAGCGGCAAGGTAACGGTTTATGAGAACTGTGCAGAGCAGGGCTACACCGAAACCCAATGTATCCGCTGTGATGAAACACAGAAAACCAATTACACGGATCCCATACCACACGAAGTCGTGGCGATCCCTTTGAAAGACCCCACTTGCACCGAGCAGGGCGTTATAAAGATTGGCACGATGTGCAGCCGCTGTGAAGAAGTGTTTGTACAGCCGGAATTTACCCCGGCGCAGGGTCACGATTATGTGAAGGGCGTCTGTACCCGATGTGCGGCAGTTGACCCGGATTATGTCCCGGAAACTGTTCCCGGCGATATGACCGGCGACAGCGAGGTGACCAACGATGATGTGGTACTTCTGCTGTGGCATACGCTGTTCCCGGAGGAGTATCCCTTGGGCATATCCGGTGACATCAACAAAGATGGCGAAACCAACAATGACGATGTGGTGCTTTTGCTGTGGCACACATTGTTCCCGGAAGAATACCCCCTGTAACAAAAATGTCCCATCCGGGTGGATGGGACATTTTTATAATGCAAAATGCAAAATGATAAATGCAAAATTGTGGTGTCGGCTTTGCCGACGATTTAAATCGTAGGGCCACGAGCCTGCGCGCTGTCGGTGGCTGATGCAGCGCAGGCGCAGTGTGTGCCGCGGTCGATAAAATCGAGGAAATGCGTGAGCCCGAAGATTTTATCGGGCACCGCAAACGGAAAGACCCCGCCGCGGCGGACCCAAGGGTCCGCCCTACAGTAGCGTTTTTCTGTCACTGGTGTGGCGATTCCAACTGACATTGATTTTTATTTATTTTTCCGCAATGGGCGTACATTTGCCCTTGACAAGCGGAAAAATGTTGCATATAATGTGGTAAACCATTGAGGAAGAGTGAGTAAGCATCAGTCTCGTTTTCATAGAGAGCTGCGGTTGGTGGAAAGCGGCAGAACACCTGATGCCCAATGGACTTCCGAGGGCAAGCGGAAAGGGATTTCCCAAGTATGTGCGCCGGAGCGGACTCTCCGTTACCAAGGGTCAGTGTATGATAGTACACAGTAAGTGGGCGCAGTGCGTCAAGCCGGGTGGCACCGCAGGAATGTTTACCTCCTGTCCCAGCGAAGTATTTGTCGTGGGGATAGGAGTTTTTCTATTCCCGGAAAGGAGAAATGGTTATGTCCCAACAGAAAATCCCTTACAAGATCTATTTAAGCGAAGAGGAACTGCCCAGAGCCTGGTATAACCTGCGGGCAGATATGGTCAACAAGCCTGCGCCTTTGCTGGACGGCGCTACCGGCAAGCCCATTACACCGGAAGCCCTGTCTGTGGTGTTCTGCGATGAACTGGTGCAGCAGGAACTGGACGAAAATACGGCATATTATCCCATCCCTACGGAGATCCGGGATTTTTACAAAATGTACCGTCCCGCGCCGCTGATCCGAGCATACTGCTTAGAGCAGAAATTGCAGACCCCTGCCAAGATCTACTACAAATTCGAGGGCAACAACACCTCCGGTTCTCATAAACTGAACTCTGCCATCGCCCAGGCTTACTATGCCAAGCAGCAGGGCTTAAAGGGCGTTACCACGGAGACCGGCGCCGGTCAGTGGGGCACAGCCCTTTCCATGGCCTGCTCATATTTCGGGCTGGAGTGTAAAGTGTATATGGTCAAATGCTCCTACGAGCAGAAGCCTTTCCGCCGGGAAGTGATGCGCACCTATGGCGCATCGGTGACCCCTTCTCCGTCTATGGACACCGCTGTGGGCAGAAAAATTCTGGAGGCCCACCCCGGTACATCCGGAAGTTTAGGCTGCGCTATTTCTGAAGCGGTGGAAGTGGCGACTTCTACCCCCGGCTACCGTTATGTATTGGGCAGCGTCCTGAATCAGGTGATGCTCCACCAGTCGGTCATCGGTCTGGAGACCAAGACCGCCCTGGATAAGTACGGCGAAAAAGCAGATATCATTATCGGCTGCGCCGGTGGCGGCAGTAACTTAGGCGGTCTGATCGCGCCCTTTATGGGCGAAAAACTCCGGGGCGAAGCGGATTACCGGATCATTGCCGTTGAGCCTGCCTCCTGCCCCACTTTGACAAGAGGCGTGTATGCGTATGACTACTGCGACACCGGTATGGTGTGCCCCCTTGCCAAGATGTACACCCTGGGCAGCGGCTTTATTCCTGCGCCCAACCACGCAGGCGGTCTGCGGTATCACGGAATGAACTCCACCCTTTCCCAACTTTGCGCCGACGGTCTGATGGAGGCGGTTTCCGTGAAGCAGACGGATGTTTTTGAGGCGGCGGAGTATTTCGCCCGGATCGAGGGTATCCTGCCTGCTCCCGAGAGCAGCCACGCCATTAAAGTGGCGATAGACGAGGCCATCAAGTGCAAGGAAACCGGCGAGGAAAAGACCATCGTCTTCGGTCTTACCGGCACCGGCTATTTCGATATGTATGCCTATGAAAAGTTCCACGACGGCAAGATGGAAAACTACACCCCCACCGACGAGGAACTGCAAAAAGGTCTTGCAAACCTTCCCAAACTTTAAAAAATACCGCACCCCGTGGGTGCGGTATTTTTAATGCAAAGTGCAAAATGATAAATGCAAAATGATTGTGTTGCCCCGTTTTCTGTCACTGGTTCGCAATCTCCTTAGGTGTCAGACATCAAATGCCCGCTATGCCCGTTTCTGTATTGAAAAAGCGGGTATTGTATGATATAATACATTATTATGCGCAAATAAAGGAGAAAAGAAATGAAGAACCTGACAAAACGCGTATTGTCGCTGGTTACCGTACTGGCGTTGTGCCTGAGTTTGCTGTCCGGCCTGGGCGTTACTGCCTCTGCCGCCACGGTGGACTATGTCACCGGCTATGTAAACAAAGAGTACGGCACGGTGATCAAAAACTGGGGCACGAGAGGCACCGTTGCCACATTTCTGTCCCCCAATGCAGAAGCGTTCTACGCCAAGAATAATGTGACTTATGAAGAACTCAGTTCCTATGCCGGTTCTTCCAATACATCTTCTGTGCCCGGCAGCGCGCTGTATCGGGAACTGAACGATCTGGTAAAGAGCAATCAGACCAAGACCACCAGTTATGATGATACCAAGGAACTGTTTGCCTATACCGACTGTCAGGGCAGCGGTATCGCGTCCAGCAAGATCTCCTCTTTCTATTCCGGCACACCTATCGGTCCTTCCTGGGACGGCGGTTGGAACCGGGAACACACCTGGCCCAACAGTAAGGGCGATGCCAACGGCGCTGGCGAAAATGATATTATGATGCTGCGTCCCACCTCCACCAGCGAAAACAGCAGCCGCGGCAACAAGGCATACGGCGAAGTCAACAGCACCAGTTACTATAACCCCAACACCGAATCCGGCGGCAAGTATGACCTCCGGGGCGATGTTGCCCGTATTATGCTGTATGTCTATACCCGTTGGGGTACTGCCAATATGTGGGGTGCCTCCGGCGTTATAGAGAGTAAAGAAGTGCTGCTGAAATGGATGCAGGAAGACCCGGTGGACACTTGGGAAATGGGTCGTAATGACTCCACCGAGTCCATTGTCGGCACCCGTAATGTGTATGTTGACTACCCGGAACTGGCATTCTGTCTGTTTGGCGCGGAGATCCCCACGGATATGGAGACGCCTTCCGGTATTGCTTCCGGTAAGAACGAAACCTATACCATTACCGTAGAGACCAACAATGACGCTTACGGCACAGTATCCGTCAACGGCAGAAAGATCACTGCGTTCCCCGCTACCGGCTACTACACCGAAGGCTACACCGTTACCGCAGGTCAGGCGTCTGTTGTCCGGGAAGGCGATGTGTTCGTGGTGACACCGGAGTCTGATTGCACCATCCGCATCGATTTCAAGGCCCGGGCTGTCGGTACATATACACTTGTGGAGAATAATCACGTCCTTTCCAGCCAGAGTGTCTACTTGGGCGACACCGTCACACTGCCGGATTATACCGGGGCTGTGCCGGAAGGGTATACATTCCTTGGCTGGGTCACCGAACCGATGGAAGAGGTGGCGGATAAGCCCGCCGATGTTTATAAAGCAGGCGACAAGCATACTTTGGTCGCATCTGTGAATTTCTATTCGCTGTTTGCCCGGTTTGACCCCGACGCCCCTGCCACTGCCAACGGTCTTTTCAATAAGCACAGCGGCGAGGTGGAAGAGGGAAGTTATATGCTGATCTCCGGCGGCGGCGCTATGAAGGCATCCATCGTAAGTTCCCGTCTGGCTTACACCGATGTTACCGTCACCAATAACAGCGTCAGCCAGCCCACAGAGGATCTGGTCTGGAAGATCGAAAGCACCGGCGACGGCTACTACACCATTTACAATGAAGCCAGCGGTTCCTACGCAGCCAGCACCGGCGCGAAAAACAAGGCCGCTTTGTCCTCCTCTGTAAACGATAACAGTAAGTGGGAGATCTTCGTCAACAGCAAGGGCAACTACGAGATCCGGAACAAAGCCAACGATGCAAAGGGTGTCAACGATACTTTGCTGCGCAATACCACATTTGGTTTTGCCTGCTATGCATCTACCTTCGACACTGACCCCACAGAACTGTACAAATTAAGTGAGGGCGCAATGCTCTATACCACCGCTGTCGGTTCCCAGCCGGTGGTGCCCGGTGTACCCGGCGATATTACCGGCGAGGGCGAGGTCAACAATGACGATGTGGTGCTGCTTTTGTGGCACACGCTGTTCCCCGAAGAGTATCCCTTGGGCGTGTCCGGTGATATCAACAAAGACGGCAGCGTCAATAACGATGATGTGGTGCTGCTTTTGTGGCACACATTGTTCCCGGAAGAATACCCGCTGTAACAAAAATGTCCCATCCACCCGGATGGGACATTTTTATAGTGCAAAATGATAAATGCAAAATGCAAAATTATTGTGTTGCCCCGTTTTCTGTCATTGCGATCCTGTTGGGACCCTCGGTGTTCTCCTTGCCGTCAGTGCGGCTGCGTCGCTCACCGGTCCCTGCCACTCACTCGGCTCCTTGCTTCCGCCACCGGCGGCAGTCGCCTCGTTCCCCAGTCCGCAGACTGGTTGTGGCAATCTCATTGGAAATTCCCTAATGTAGGGACGATCTGTGCGGGCGGATATGGAATCCGCCCCTACGGTATTTTGCCTACGCAGCAGATTACTCGTAGGGGCGATTATCAATCGCCCGCGGGCGGATGTGGGCATCCGCCCCTACAATTTGCAACACAGCCGTCGGCAGGCGGCGATTATGCAATTGCGTTTTGGTTTATTCACAAAAATGTCTATTATTTTTCATCGGGGTGTGATATAATGGTCAAAATTGTACCCAAAAGGAGATTCTCAAATGGGATTGTTCGCAAAATTATTTGGTACACGCTCCGAGCGTGAGATAAAGAAGATCATGCCCCTGGTGGACAAGATCCTTTCTCTGGAGGAGGAATATAAGGCGCTGTCCGAGGAAGAACTGCGGGGCAAGACCGCCCAGTTTAAGGCCCGGCTGGCTGCCGGTGAGACCCTGGACGATCTGCTTCCGGAGGCATTTGCCGCCATTCGGGAAGCGGCGGACCGGGTGTTGGGTATGCGCCCTTATCCGGTGCAGCTCATCGGCGGTATTATTTTGCATCAGGGACGCATTGCCGAAATGAAGACCGGTGAAGGTAAGACCCTGGTTGCCATTTTGCCTTGCTATCTGAATGCCCTCACCGGCAACGGTGTCCACGTGGTCACCGTTAACGATTACCTTGCCAAGCGTGACTCTGAGTGGATGGGCAAAGTCCACCGCTATATGGGTTTGAGCGTGGGTCTGATCATTCCCGGAATGGAGCATAATCAGCGCAAAGAGGCTTATGCCGCTGACATCACCTACTGCACCAACAACGAACTGGGCTTTGACTACTTGCGTGACAATATGGCGCTGTATCAGGCAGAACTGGTCCAGCGGGGACACGCCTTCGCCATCGTGGACGAGGTGGACTCCATTTTGATCGACGAAGCAAGAACCCCTCTGATCATCTCCGGCAAGGGTGAGGACTCCTCCAAACTCTATGAAATGGCAGATCAGTTTGTGGCATCTTTGCGCAAAAAGGTCTTTGCCAAGACCGAGGACAAGGAAGAACACGACGGTCTGGACTGCGACTACTTTGTAGACGAAAAATCCCGTACCGTATCCCTCACCGCCGAGGGCATTGCCAAGGCGGAGCGGTTCTTCGGCGTGGAAAACCTTGCCGACCCGGAAAACGCCACCCTTTCCCACCACATCAATCAGGCGATGAAAGCCCGTGGCATTATGAAGAAAGACATCGACTATGTGATCAAAGACGGACAGATCATCATTGTCGACGAATTTACCGGCCGTCTGATGTACGGCAGACGCTATAACGAAGGACTGCATCAGGCCATCGAAGCCAAAGAGCGGGTCACCGTGGCAGGCGAGAGCAAGACCCTTGCCACCATTACTTTCCAGAACTTCTTCCGTCTTTACGGCAAACTCTCCGGTATGACCGGTACGGCCATGACCGAAGAGGAAGAATTTGCCTCTATCTATATGCTGGACGTGGTGGAGATCCCCACCAACCGTCCCGTTGCCCGTCAGGATCACTCCGATGTGGTCTACAAGACCGAGCCGGGCAAATTCCGCGCCATTATTCAGCAGGTCAAAGAATGCCACGAAAAGGGTCAGCCGGTGCTGGTGGGTACGATCTCCATTGAAAAAAGTGAGATCCTCAGCAAACTTTTGAAGCGGGAGGGCATCCCCCACAATGTGCTGAACGCCAAGTACCACGAGCAGGAAGCCCAGATCGTCGCCCAGGCAGGCAAACTGGGCGCTGTGACCATCGCCACCAATATGGCTGGCCGTGGTACGGATATCGTGCTGGGCGGTAACGCAGAGTTTATGGCGATGAACACCCTGCGCAAAGAGGGCTTGCCCGACGAACTGCTGGCAGAGGCCAACGCCTACTCCGAGACCGACGATCCCGAAATTCTGGATATCCGCGCCCGTTACGATGCTTTGCTTAAGCAGTATAAAGCAGATATTGCCGACGAGGCGCAGCAGGTCCGGGACGCCGGCGGTCTGTTCATTATCGGTACCGAGCGCCACGAGTCCCGCCGTATCGACAACCAGCTCCGCGGCCGTGCCGGCCGTCAGGGCGACCCCGGCGAAAGCCGCTTCTACCTGAGTCTGCAGGACGATCTGATGCGTCTGTTCTCCTCTGACCGGGTGATGACCATTATGGACTCTCTGGGTCTGGACGAGGACACTCCCATCGATGCCAAGATCCTCTCCAATGCCGTGGAAAACGCCCAGCGCAGCGTGGAAAGCCAGCACTTCCGGGCAAGAAAGAATGTGCTGGAATACGATAATGTTATGAACACCCAGCGTGAGGTGATCTATGCCCAGCGCCAGAAGGTGCTGAAGGGTGAGGATCTCCACGAAAGTATGATGCATATGCTCCGGGAGAGTGTGGACAGCGGCGTTTCCGATGCCCTGGCCGAGTTTGGCGGCGAAGTCAACGCCGACAGTTTCCGGGCTGTGCTTGCCAAGTTCCAGGGTCTGTTCTTCCCCCGCGGCGCGCTGGAAATGGCAGAGGATATGGACGCCCAGAGTCTTGCAGACCGGGTCTACGAACTGTCCTGCGACACCTACAGCCGCAAAGAAGCCGCCTATACCCCCGCCCTTATGCGGGAACTGGAGCGGGTGGTTATGCTCCGGGTCGTTGACGAATACTGGATGGACAACATCGATGCTATGGACGATCTGAAGCAGGGCATCTCCCTGCGGGCATACGGTCAGCACGATCCGGTCATCGCCTACAAGCACGAAGGTTATGAGATGTTCCAGGCAATGATCACTGCCATCCGTGAGGAGACGATCAGCCGGATGTTCCGGGTGGAACTGCGTCCCCAGCAGGAACTGAAGCGGGAAAAAGTTGCCAAGGAGACCGGCACCAACAGCGAAAAGACCGTCAAGTCCCAGCCGGTGCGCAAATCCTCCAAAGTAGGCCCCAACGATCCCTGCCCCTGCGGCAGCGGCAAGAAATACAAGAAGTGCTGTATGCAGAAGGACAAGGCCTAATCAGTGCACAGTGCACAGTGCATAGTGCACAGTCATTATCCCCAAAAACAGGAGTACTCTATGGAACAAGGAATAACTGCGGAAAAAAGCCTGAATTTCGCTGTAAGAATTGTGAATGTGCGTAAGTATTTAGTTGCTGAAAAGAATGAATATATTATGTCAAAACAGCTTATGCGTTGCGGAACATCTATCGGCGCAAATGTTGCAGAGGCACAACGGGGACAGAGTACTGCAGATTTCACCGCAAAAATGTGTGTTGCGCTCAAAGAAGCCAACGAAACAGAATACTGGTTAAAATTGCTTTATCGAACAGAATATCTGACCCAGGAACAACACCAAAGTCTTGACGAAGATCTTCATGAACTGCTTCGTCTGCTGACTGCTATCTGCAAAAAGACTAACGCACTATAATATTTAATTCGTCGCGAAGCGACACCACAACTGTGCACTGTGCACTGTGCACTCTGCACTGATAGAGAATGCTATGATACAAACAAAACACCTTAACACAATGGAATATTTGTCTGCCGAAAACATCGCCGCGGTACACGGGTTCACCACCCGGTTTGGCGGGGTCAGCAGCGGGATTTTTGCCTCGCTGAATTTAGGAATGCACCGGGGTGATACGCCTGAAAATGTGGCAAAAAACTACGATATTCTGGCAAGTACCTTTGGTTATGACCCGAAAAAGTTGGTAATGAGCCACCAGACCCATTCCGACATCGTCCGGGTCGTCACGGCAAAAGATGCCGCCGGTATCGACCACCGGGCATACCCGGAGAGCGATGGGCTGATCACAAACGATCCGGGGGTCGCGCTGTGGGTATTCACTGCCGATTGTACCCCGATCCTGCTTTTTGATCCGGTCACCGGGGCAGTGGGCGCTGTTCACGCCGGCTGGCGGGGAACTGCCGCCGGTATCGCTGCCAAAGCAGTAACGGCAATGGCGGAAAATTTCGGCTGCCGCCCGGCAGATATCCGGGCAGCCATCGGACCGAACATCGGACAGTGCTGTTTTGAGACCGATGCGGATGTGCCGGAGGCGATGATCGCCGCACTTGGCGATGCTGCCAAACCTTATATTTTGCAAAAAGGTCATAAATTCCATTTGGACCTGAAAGCCATCAACGCCCTGCACCTGCAAAATGCCGGGGTGAAAAATATCGAAATCTCCACAGATTGCACCGCCTGCCAGCCGGATCGTTTCTGGTCGCACCGGGTTACCGGCGGCAACCGTGGTTCGCAAGGCGCGATCATCGTCTGTAAGTAAGGAGGAAAGCCAATGAAACGCATTTTTGCCATATTGTTATGTGCCGCGCTGGTCATTGGCTTGGCGGCGGGCTGTGGCAGCGAAGATCCCCACATCCCCACCGGCGACGGTCTGACCTGGGACGAGGACTACACCGGTCCTGTGTCCACCCGACCGGAGGACAAGCAGGAACTGACCCTGACTTACTACGCCGATAAGTCTATGAACCCCCTTCTGACCACGGATTTTACCAACCGGGCGCTGTTTTCTCTGATCTACCAGAGTCTGTTTTCTGTGGACCGGAATTACAAAGTAGAACCCATCCTCTGTAAGCAGTACAGCGTGACGGAGGATATGAAGACATACACATTCTTTATTGAAAACGCCACCTTCTCCGACGGTTCTGCCCTGACGGTACAGGATGTAGTTGCAACGCTGCAGGCGGCAAAGGAAAGTACGGTCTACGCCGGGCGTTTCAAGCACGTGACAGAGATCGTGGCTGCCGGCGGCAGTTTGGTGATCACCTTGGATACCGCCTACGAAAATCTGCCCATTTTGCTGGATGTCCCTATCTTGAAGCAATCCCAGATAGCATCGGATCGCCCCTTGGGCACAGGCCCTTACTTTTTGGAGGAAGCCGGCACGGTTTCCCAACTGCGGCGGCGGGCAGATTGGTGGTGCAAAGCGGATAATATGACCATCACTGCCGACTCCATTATGCTGGTATACGCCGAAGACAACACCCAGATCCGTGACCAGTTTGAGTTTTTTGACTTAAATCTTGTCTGCGCCGACCCCGGCTCTGACCGCTACGCGGACTACCGCTGCGACTACGAACTGTGGGACTGTGAAAACAATATTTTCCTCTACATCGGCTGCAACATGTACAGCGAGATATTCTCCGACCCCACCATCCGCGCCGCGCTGCCTCTGGCTATCGACCGGGACAAGATCTCCGGCACTTACTACCGGGGCTTTGCCCGCAGCGCATCGCTGCCTGCATCCCCGCTGTCGCCTTACTACAATCACACTTTGGCAGCCCGGTATGACTATGACGGCGGCGAAGCGCTGAAAAACGCCCTGGCGGAGACCGGCAAGACCGGCGCAGAGATCTATCTGCTGGTCAACAGCGACGATACCCTGCGTCTGCGGGTAGCCCGGGATATCCGGGATATGCTGACCCAATGCGGACTGACCGTTACCGTAACGGAGAAAAAGACCGGCGAGTTCCAGCGGACTTTCCAGGAAGGCGGCTATGACATCTATCTGGGGCAGACCAAACTCTCCGCCAATATGGACTTGTCCAGTTTCTTCTCCAGCAGCGGCAGCCTGAACTACGGCAGTATCGACAATGTGGCGCTGTACACCCTTTGTATGGAGTCCCTTGCCAACCACGGTAACTTCTATACGCTGCACCAAAGCGTAATGAACGACGGTCGGCTCTGCCCGATCTTGTTCCGCAGTTACGCCATTTACGCCACCCGCGGCCTGCTGACGGACCTGATCCCCGCACGGGACAATGTATTTTACTACTCTCTGGGCAAGACGATGGAAAACGCCCTCATCGGCAACTGATCTAAACAGTGGGAATTCCTTCCCCTTGAAAAGTTATGTAAAGTATGCTATACTGGTTTTATTCTGAAAAACACCTAAGGGGATGACATTTATGAAGCGATTTACCGCACTTTTGCTTGTTCTGTGTCTGGCGCTTTGCGCCTGCGGCAAAGAGCCGGAACCTACCGAACCCTCCACCGTGGCAACCACGGCGGAACCCACCGAGGCGACTACCCTGCCGGAGGAGACGGAACCTCCCGCGCTCTACAGCAACCCCTTGAACGGCGCGCCCATGGATGCGCCTTATACCGGCCGCCCCATCGCCGTTGTGATCAACAACCTGCGGGACGCCCTGCCTCACCACGGTGTAGGCAGCGCCGATTTCCTCTTTGAACTGGAAACCGAAGGCGGCATCACCCGTATGCTGGCTGTCTTCTCCGAACTGCCGGAAGAGGGCTCTATCGGTCCTGTCCGCAGCGCCCGTACCTTCTTCAGCAACATTGCCTTGAGTTTTGACGCGCCTCTGGTCCACTGCGGCGGCAGCGTCCGTGGCAGAAACGGTTATTACGATATCGATGGCGGCAAGATCCCCAACTGGGAACATATTGACGAGCAGTACAACGGCTCCTATTTCTTCCGGGATATGGACCGCTACAACTATCAGGGTTACAGTTGGGAACACACACTGTTCACCAACGGCGAAAACCTGAAGAAGGCTATGGAGGCCAAGGGCTATCTGACCACCGATACCCGGGATTACGGTTTCCAGTTTGCCGAGGATGTGAAACTGGACAGTTTCATTGCCGAAAATATCACCGTCCATTTCCGGGGCGACAAGACATCTTCTTTCGCCTATGACAGCCAGACCGGTCTTTACACTATGCGTCAGTATAACGACAGTTACACCGATGCCAACACCGGCGAGAATATGACCTTTAAGAATGTGATCGCCCTTTACACCGATCAGAGTTTCAGCCACGACGGTTCCTACAGCCGCTCCTACTACGAACTGATAGGCGAAGGTGAGGGCTATCTGGCAGTGAACGGTGAGATCGCCAAGATCAAGTGGTCCAGAGCCGATCTGGACGCCCCCTTCGTTTACACCTTGGAAGACGGCACACCCGTCACGCTGGGCGTGGGTCACACTTATGTAGGCATCGCCGACACCGACGCAGAACCCGTTTCCTACGAATAAGCCATAACGCCGCTTCCTGCAGGAAGCGGCGTTCAGAGCGTCAAAGAACCCGCCAACCGTCAAAATGCAATCATTTTACGATGCGGTATAAACCCGGCTCCCTTGTAAAGGGAGCTGTGTTTTTGCGCAGCAAAAAGACTGAGGGATTGTAAAAAGTCCTTGCTCCGCAAGGCATTTTGACTTACTTCGCAACGCTCCCCTCTCGAGTATCCACATACACTTCGGGGTCGCGTTGC
>JAZQGL010000075.1:0-15899 GCA_045540035.1 Faecousia sp. | reverse complement strand
GATATTTCGGTCGTCACCGGAGACAGTGAATCAACAGATGATGTGGGAAGTACCGCAGAGAACGAAAACCCACCCCGTTCCTGGCTGGTGTTATTTGTTGTTTTGATGAGTGTAATTGTCGTTTTGCTCGTTGTTACTATTGTGCTGAGAAGAAAGCGCAAAAAGGTATAAACTTGATTTTACTGAAAGCCAGGAAGATGATGGACAAGAAACGCCCTCAATGAAAATGACTTGATTGAGGTGATATCTTTTTCGGTGCGACGTGCCAAAAAAGACAGACAGCCTTTCGGCTGACTGTCTTTTTCCTTGCAAGGCGGACTCGAATCCATCTAAATGCAACGCAGACGAGCGTTGCTGCCGACGGCTGGACGGAGGCGAACATTTATTTTCTGCCATAGGCAGAAAATGCAAATCGAGTGTGCCTTCCGCAACCATAAAAAGTACCGAAAACAATTCGTTTTCGGTACTTTTTATGTGTTGGTTGTCTTTGGTACAACCAAAACGATAAAAGCAGGGGTTTTCACCCCTGCTTTAACTGTTCGACATATTGGAATTTGTCAAATCAATCTTCGGTAAATTCGTACTTAACCCAAAGACCGTTATGCTCTGTTGTAATGAGGATGACACCATCATCGTTTGTGCTTACTTCCAACTTGCAGGACGGCTCCAGAGCCTGGACATAGGCCACAGGGTCTGCGGTAGTAACAGTACGAATTTCAGATTTAGTGGGTGCTCTACCACCACAAGTGGGCTGTCTTTGCTCAATTACCAATTCATAGGTTTTCATTTTGTTTCCTCCAAATTCAAGTTTATCTAACCGCATTATAATTTGATAGCAGAAGGAAATCAAGATATTGTATGCTCCTTCTTGCTATTTACACAGATAGTTTGGATGACGGCCAACAAAATCTACTGGATAACTAAATCAAATTTCGATTTTTCGCGGTCAAGGTTTGAGGTGTTTTTAAGGTTATTTGCGGGGTAAACCACAAGATGGATGATTGTCTGGCGGATTGTGTGGTATAGTTTGTGGTTTTGAAAAATAACTGATTACTGGACTATATAAAATATTGGGTGAAAAATTGATAATTATATGATATAATCAATTCGATAAATAAGAATTTGCAGGTGAGCATATGAACAGCGTAAATAAAACACTATATATCCCTTTGTATGGAAAATCGTATGTCAGTAAAAGGGGAATATTTCTTGACGATAAAAAGGCAGAAGAAATTTGGGAGGCGGAGGGATTTGCACTCAAGGGAAAATCCAAATCAAAATGGCTTGCCTACTATATGGGTGTCCGCGCTGCTGTGTTTGACGAATGGGTAAAGAAGCAGGTAGCAGATGTACAGGATGCCGTGGTCATTCATATTGGATGCGGTATGGACAGCCGGGTTTTAAGAGTAGGAACTATAAATCAAAAGTGGTACGATGTGGACTTTGCTGAAGTTATTGAAGAAAGAAAGCGATACTATTCCGAATCTGCCAACTATCACATGATCGCAGGGGATGTGAGGGATAGCAACTGGCTGACAAGTGTTTCCGAAAAAAAGTGTGCGATTGTGGTTATGGAAGGCGTGAGTATGTACTTGACCTCCAAAGAAGTACACGAATTAACAGAAAACCTGTGTGCGCATTTTGAGCAGATCATGCTTTTGATGGACTGCTATACAGTTTTGGCTGCCAAACTTTCCAAGTACAAAAATCCAATAAATGATGTCGGTGTTACGGAGGTTTACGGTATAGATGATCCTGAGTTATTTCAGCACGGTGCGTTTGTTTATGTCAAGGAACACGCAATGACACCGCAAACATACATAGATGAGTTGACGGGTATTGAGAAGTATATTTTCGGAAAACTGTATGCAGGAAGTTTTTCCAAAAAACTGTATCGATTGTTTGAATATAGAAAAGTGTAAATTCCGACCTGTTGGTCAGTTTCAGCCTGGATATCTTTTTCGGTGCAACTTGCCAAAAAAGACAGTCAGCCTTTCGGCTGGCTGTCTTTTTTCTTGCAAGGCGGACTCGAACCCGTTTACATGGGACTGTTCGGTGGACAGTTCCTGCCACCAATTCAAAAACTGGTGGCTGCAATTATTTTCTGCCCCTGTCATTGCATACCAGTGTACAAACTGGTGTGGCAATCTGTTTCCCTTCTAGAATAAAACTTGAGGTTTTGATTTTCGATCGGCTCGGTGCTATAGCGCACCGAAAGGTTTTCTCTTTCTTTGATTATTGCGTATCAATTTCTGACTCGGGCGGATAGGCAATAATTCGGTAAACTTGACGGTTGAATAAAGCAAAAATTTAAGTTAACATCACCAAAACCTTTGAGGTGGTGCGTATGAGAAATATCCGTATACTTGCGTAGGTATGCGGGTTTTTTGTGTTTTTTTCATTGCTGCTTGATTTTGGGTACAATATTACTATCAAAACCAAGGAGGAAGCGTTATGAAACTGTCAAATGAACAAATCAAGGAATTTGCAAACTATCTTTACCGGGAGGAGAAGAGTGCAGCAACACAGGAGAAATATCTACGGGATGTGCGAGTGTTCTGCGTTTATGCAGACGATAACGAGATTACAAAGGAATTAGTTGTGGCTTGGAAGAAACAACTGGTGGACAGTGGTTATGCGGTTCGCTCAATCAACTCTATGCTTGCTAGTGTGAATAGCCTGTTGGATTTCCTGGGACTGGCCTACTGTAAGGTCAAGAATATCCGCACACAGCGACAGACCTACTGTGCAGAAGAAAAGGAATTGACAAAGGCGGAGTATCTGCGATTACTGGAGGCATCCAAGAAAAATGAGCAGTTAAATCTTGTGCTCCAGACCATCTGTGGGACGGGAATCCGGGTTTCTGAATTGCGTTATTTTACTGTGGAAGCGATCCGGTATGGCGAAGTTACGGTCGATTGCAAAAATAAGACCCGGACGATCCTCGTTCCGGGTAAGCTGAAGAGTATTCTGCTGAACTACGCCAAACGACACGCCATTACCACCGGTGCAATCTTCGTTACCCGTAACGGCAAACCGCTGAACCGTAGCAACATCTGGTCTGCAATGAAAAAACTGTGCGAGACTGCCGGTGTAAAGTCAAGCAAGGTGTTCCCCCATAATCTGCGAAAACTCTTCGCCCGTACCTTCTACAGTATTGAAAAGGATATTGCCAAACTTGCCGACATCTTGGGACATAGTTCCATCAATACCACCCGTATCTATATTATGACCACAGGCATCGAACACCGCCGTAAGATCGAACGACTGGGGTTAGTAGTCTAGACAAAAAGAAAAACCACATAATCAGAATTATGTGGTACGGCAAGCCCCGAAAAGGCAAAATATGTACATAAATACAGAGTAATTATATATCTGCAAACGGCAAAAATCAAGTAGTACATACGCAAGAAACGCAAAAAAATATTGAATCAACAAAATTATCCGCAGCACAAACACACCCTCGCTGACTGTTTTTGTAAAAAAACAAGTGAGGGTGTACATTGCTATGCCCAAAAACGGATCTAGAAACCAGTTTGGTTTGTTTATACGATTCTGGGAATAGACATAATTCTGATTATGTTGTGCGGCAAGCCTGCGAAAAGCACCCAGGAGGTAGGAAAATGGTAAACAAAGAAGCCACAAAAGGAAAGACAGCGTTGTTAAAAACACTGTGTGTTGTCCTGACGATTATTTTGATGGCAGGTATTGCAACTATTGTTGCGCTCACTGTCCATGATGCCAAGACGGACGCACAGATGCAGAAGGTCGAAAATGGGCTGTCTGCTTACGAACTGGCTGTCAAGTACGGCTATGAAGGAACAGTCGAAGAGTGGCTGGTTTCTCTGAACGGTAAATCTGCTTATGAGATTGCCAAAGAGAACGGTTACACTGGCTCTCAGGCGGACTGGACAGCTGCAATCAATGCGGCTGCGACACAGTCGACAGTCAGCGTTACCACAGCAAAGTTCTCTTCCAAGGGAGAACTGGTCATCGTTCTATCCGATGGCACGGAACTAAATGTAGGTAAGGCGGTTGGCACCGATGGTAAAAACGGTACCAACGGCAAGGACGGTGCGGACGGCAAGGATGGTGTTAACGGCAAAGACGGCGTAAGCATCTCCGGTGCATCTGTCAATGAAAAAGGTCAGCTTGTGATTACCTACTCCGATGGTAAGTCAGTCAATTTGGACAAGGTTGTGGGCATGAACGGTGCTGATGGTGTTGGCATCTCCAAGTCCGAGATCAACGCAAACGGTGAGTTGGTATTGACCTATACCAACGGTCAGCAGACTAATCTGGGTTGCGTGATCGGTGCTGATGGTAAGGATGGTGCTGCCGGTGCGACCGGTGCCCCTGGTCAGAATGGTACTGATGGTGCAGACGGCAAGGATGGTATCAGTATTACCAATTCCGTGATTAACACTGCCGGTGAGTTAGTTATTACTTATTCTGACGGCACAACTGCTAATTTGGGCAAAGTTGTGGGTGCAGACGGCAAGGACGGCGCAGACGGTGCAAATGGTTCTGATGGCAAAGATGGCATTAATGGCGCCAACGGTAAAGATGGTGTTAGTGTCTCCGCTGCTGAGATTAACTCTGAAGGGGAATTGGTTCTGACATTCTCCAATGGTCAGCGCTCCAATCTGGGTAATGTGATCGGTGCAACCGGTACTCCCGGTAAGGATGGCTTGAATGGTGCTGATGGCAAAGACGGTGTAGACGGTGCGGATGGCAAAGATGGCGCAGATGGTAAGGATGGCGTTAATGGTAAAGACGGCATCAGCATTACCAAATCTGAAATAAACAATAAGGGCGAACTGGTCCTGACTTATTCCAATGGTGCGGTGGAAAATCTGGGCGTTGTTGTGGGTGCTGCCGGCAAGGATGGCGCTGACGGTAAAGATGGCGCTGATGGCAAAGACGGTGCCGACGGTAAGGATGGCGTTAACGGTACAAACGGAACCGACGGCAAAGACGGTGCTGATGGCAAGGACGGCGTCGGTATTCAGAATATCTCCATCAGTGCAGATGGCAAGCTGCAGATCATTCTGACGAACGGAACGACGATGGATCTTGGCAACATCAAGGGCGCTGATGGTAAAGATGGCGCTGACGGTAAAGATGGTATCAACGGCACAAACGGAACCGACGGTAAAGACGGTGCCAACGGTGCTGACGGAAAAGATGGTATCGGAATCAGCGGTACGACTATTAACGCCCTGGGCGAACTGATCATCACCTATTCTGACGGCAATGAAACAAATCTGGGCAAGGTTGCCGGTATCGATGGCAAGGATGGTATTAACGGTGTAGATGGTATTGGTATTTCCAAGACCGAGATCAATGCTGAAGGAAAGTTGGTCGTAACCTATACCAATGGCAACACCGAAACTTTGGGCAAGATTGTTGGTGCTGATGGCAAAGACGGTGCTGACGGAACCCCTGGCAAAGACGGCACAGATGGTGAGGACGGTATCGGTATTACCTCTACTACAATCAATGCAGCCGGCGAACTGACAATCGTTTACTCCGACGGTAACAGTGTTAACTTAGGCAAGATTGCGGGTGTTGATGGCGCTGATGGTAAGGATGGCGTAGATGGAACAAACGGTACTGATGGCATCAGTATTACAAAGACTGAGATCAACGCCGAAGGCAAACTGGTTGTTACATATTCCAATGGCAAATCTGACACACTGGGTGTTGTTGTAGGCGCTGACGGTAAGGACGGTACCGACGGCACCAACGGCGCAGATGGTAAGGACGGCGTAGGCATTACCAAGATGGAAATCAATGCTGCCGGCGAACTGCTCATTGCATATACAGACGGTAGTTCCGCTAACTTGGGTAAGGTTGCCGGTATCGATGGCAAAGACGGTGCTGACGGTAAGGATGGCATCAACGGCACAAACGGTGTCGATGGCAAAGACGGCATTAGCGTTACTAAAACCGAAATCAACGCCAATGGAGAACTTGTAATCAGTTATTCTAACGGAGAAACGGATACCTTGGGCAAGGTCGTTGGAACTGACGGCAAAGATGGCGTCAATGGCACCGATGGCAAGGACGGCATTAACGGAACCAATGGCACGGATGGCAAAGATGGTGCTGACGGTGAGGACGGTGTTGGTATTACCAAGGCAGAGATTGTCAACGGTGAACTGATTCTGTATTTTTCCAACAATACAAGCATCAACCTTGGCAACATTAAGGGTGCTGACGGTAAGGATGGCATCAACGGCACAAATGGTGTCGATGGCAAGGATGGTATTAACGGTACTGACGGCAAGGATGGCACCAATGGTGTTGACGGCAAAGATGGTGTCGGTATAGAAACGGTTACCATTTCGGATGCAGGCGAGTTGTCTGTAAAACTGACTAGCGGCACAATCTTGAACCTTGGCAATATCAAGGGTAAAGACGGTATTGGTATCAGCAAGTCTGAGATTAACGCAAACGGCGAACTGGTTCTGACATACACTTCCGGCCAGGAAGTAAACCTGGGCAAGGTCGTTGGAACTGACGGCAAAGATGGCGTCAATGGCACCGATGGCAAGGACGGCATTAACGGAACCAATGGCGCGGATGGCAAAGACGGTGCAGACGGCGAAGATGGCGTTGGTATCTCCAGTGTTACGGTAAGTGCTGACGGTGATTTGACAGTCACCTTAACCGATACAACTGTTTTGGATTTGGGCAACATCAGAGGACCTCAGGGCGTAACCGGTGCGCAAGGACCTCAGGGTGCAACGGGCGCAACCGGTGCTACAGGACCTCAAGGTCCCCAGGGTGCAACGGGCGCAACCGGTGCTCAGGGACCTCAAGGTCCCCAGGGTGCAACGGGCGCAACCGGTGCTCAGGGACCTCAGGGCGTGGGTATTGCCAATGCCTATGTAAACAGCGAATTGCATTTGATCCTTGTTTTGACCGATGGCACGGAAATTGATGCCGGTTATGTTGGTGTTACTACCGGTGGCAATGATCCTGTCACGCCTACTACTTATACGGTTACATTTAAGGACTGGGACGGTGAGGTACTGAAGACTCAAACCGTAGAATCCGGCAAAGCTGCTACTGCTCCCGCTGATCCTACTAGAGATGGCTATATCTTCACCGGTTGGGATAAGGTGTTTAATAATGTGACCGGTGATCTGACAGTTACTGCTTTGTACGAACAGAACAATATGCCTACACTGACTGTTGGTAATATTACGGCTAAGGCAGGAGACGAAATCGAGATTCCTGTAAATATCACCAACAACCCCGGTCTGCTTAGTATGACCTTTACAATGGAATACAACGATTCCGTAATACTGATTGATTGGGTTGACTCTGGCGCGGACAATGTTTTCAGAGGTTTGAGCCTGCAGGAACCTGCAAAATATAAAGATGGATGCAATCTGGTTTGGTATGGATCGAGTCTGCGTGCTGTAAAAGACGGTGAGGCAATGCTGATCTGTGCAACTATCGCAGATGATGCGCCTGCGGGAACATACACTATCAAATTCGGAGGAACCGATGTTTTTGATCAAGAGGACAATCCGGTAACACTTAAGTATGTAACTGGTACGATTACCATTACTGAATGATAACAAATTCCAAAGTCCCGACAAATAGATGAAGGAGAGATTTATATGAAAAATCGAATCATAGCTATGCTTTTGATTGTGGCGATGATGATCTCGCTGGCACCTTCGACTATTCTGGAAGTTTTCGCAGCACCTGCATCCCAACCGATCATTTCGGTTGAGGATGTTTGGGCTGCATCCGGATCTACGGTCGAGGTAAATGTTGCGATTTCCGGAAATCCCGGCATTTATGGTGCTACACTGACAATTTCCTGGGCGGAAGGTCTTGAACTGGTCGATGCGGAAAGCGGCGATGTTTTTAACGGACTTTCTTATCAGGAACCTAGCCGTTATGTGAGCACCGGCACGAACTTTATTTGGTATGGTACGCGTTTAAGAGAGATTAAAGACGGTACCGTTTTAAAATTAACCTTTGAAGTTGCAGAGGATGTAGAAGAGTCTGCGGTGTTGGCAATCAATGTGACTGGTGATGCCTTGACTGACGCAGAGGATAATACTGTTACTGCTAGCTATGAAAACGGCAGCGTCCGAATCGTCAATTACCTTCCCGGCGATACAGATGAAAACGATACCATCGACCCCCGGGATCTGGTTGCTTTGGCAAAGTACATTTCTGACAACTGTACTACCGATCCCGATGGTTTTAATGTTACCATCAATGAGAGTGCTGCGGATGTTAACGACGATGGCAATCTTGATCCCAGAGACCTTGTTTTGATTGCAAAGTACATTTCTGATGACTGCAAGACAGATCCGGAAGGTTTCAATGTCATACTGAAGCCGGCATCTCCCAAGTGTGTTCATGAAATGCAAAAGGTAGAGGCCAAGGCAGCAACCTGTACTGAGAACGGCAACAGTGCGTACTGGTACTGCTCTAAGTGCGAAAAATATTTCAGCAATGAAGCAGGTACTGTGGAGGTGAAACTCGCAGACACAATTATTGCTGCAACAGGTCATACACCAGGCGCAGAGCCAACCTGTACCGAAGCGCAAACCTGCACCCAATGCGGTGTTGTCCTTAAAGTAGCAAACAACCACACCGAAGTCACAGTTCCCGGTTATGCTGCGACAACGGAAAAGGAAGGACTGACTGATGGCATTAAGTGTTCTGTTTGTGGTGAATGGGTAGTTGCGCAAACTGTGATCGAAAAACTTCAGCCGAAAGAGCATACCATTACATACTTCCTGGCAGCTGGTGATTACATTGATCAGGGCGATGCTTATTTGCAGAAACAAGTGATCGAAAATCCCAACCCGACTATCTACAAGGAAAATGAGATGGTAATCCTGCAGCCTTTGTCAACACCCGGCTATACCTTTGATGGTTGGGTAGACCAACACGGCATAAGATGGGATGTTATTCCCAAGGGCAGCACACAAGAACTGGTCCTTTATGCAAAGTGGACACAGAATATCTATACGGTCACATTTGATACGCCTGATGTAGATGTTACATATACAACCAATAAAGGCGATAAGCTGATAAACAAGGCTGAATATACCATTGATACCGGATTAACACTGACAAACCCCACTGCCTATAAGTATACCTTTGTGGGTTGGTCCAATGATGACGGCTTTATTGTTAGTGAAATTAAGCCTGGCACAGCAGAAAATATAACACTGCGTGCAAACTGGACATCTGACCGTAACCGTGCAACGAGTTACACAGATTACGGCGATCCCATTATCATAGAGGATAATGAACGTAAACAGTTCCTGTTTGTCTACAATATCGGCAAAATCGACAATGTTCCGTTGTATACATACCAGCGGGAGAACGGCGACAAGGTTATGTACCAAAACACCACTGTTGATTTTGTGGATACAACAACACTGAAAACGGAATTTTCCAGAGAAGATGCTCAGAATATTGCCAAGACTGTTGCCAATGCCACCACTCGCAGTTCTGGATGGACGCTGTCCGAGGGATGGAATGACATAATGAGCGAAAGTCAGGTAGATTCTACCAAGCAGGTTCATTCAGAGGAAAGAGTCGATTCCAAGGGTAATGTTATCGGCAATGCATATTTTGTAAGTAACAGCGAAGGCGGTTCTTCTTACTCCAGCGTGGAATCCGGCAGTTCCAGTTCCAGCTCTGCAAGAGTAACCACCGAGGATTCCTTCGGAATCAATACTTCCTACGACAAGTCAACAGAGAAGTATTGCGATGCAGAGCTCAGCACAGGCTTTAAGAATGAAACAGAATTGAGCGCTGGTGTTTCTGCTCCGGTTGGTATTGCCAAGGTTGAAGCAGGCGTGAAGAATACCACAACCATAACTGCCGATGCAAAACTTTCCTCTGGCAGAAAGGATAATGAAGCCTTCCACGTAGATACAAATTCTTCAAGTTTTGTTGGCACTGATTTTTCAAGCAGCAGTTCTGCCTATTACAATGCTGTAACCAGCAATTCCACAAACTGGAATTCCACCAACAGCTATGAAAAGAGCGAACAGATGAGTCAGGAGACCTCTATCGCTGAAGCAATTGCAAAAGAAATCGGAAGCACCACTACCTACAACATCAGCAAGTCCTTGAACGGCGCAAAGGAAAATACTGAGAGCGTCTCCGGTGTGACCAGTGATGAAACCGGTTACTCCAACTCTGTGACAGTTTCTGAGTATATGTCCAAGGAAAATGTACATGTCGAGGCGCATAAGGATGACCATGTAGGCAACCACAGACTGGTCGAAGCCGGTATCGTGCATGTGTACGGTGTTGTCGGCTACGACATCGCAACAGCTTCTTACTACACATATACCTTCAACGTTCTCGAGGATGATACCTACGCTTATTGGGATTATTCTCTGAAGGATCCTTCCTTTAAGGATTGTGAAAACGGCCTCGTCACTTTTGAAATTCCTTACGAAGTGAACGAATATATTGCCGGTGTCACCGGTCAGACAGAAGGTCTGGAAATTGAGATCGACAATGATGGCTATGGCTGCGTAAGAGGTTTTGAGGCTGCCGAAGACTTCACAGGTGATGTTGTTGTT
The DNA here is from genome assembly GCA_045540035.1 of Faecousia sp. Taxonomy (GTDB): domain Bacteria; phylum Bacillota; class Clostridia; order Oscillospirales; family Oscillospiraceae; genus Faecousia. The sequence continues at coordinate 5,310 of JAZQGL010000075.1, read as the reverse complement.
CCGCAGTATCTGGGCGTTGACAACTTGGATGACACCAGCGATCCTGTTGTGGTTACAAGTTTTAATGCCAATGCATTCAGAGGAAATACAGAAATTAAAACGGTCATTTTGCCGATGTATGTAACAGAAATTCCCGACTATGCATTTGAGGATTGTACAAATCTGGAAACCGTCATTGCCTATGGTATTACGAAAATCGGCAAAAATGCTTTTAAGGGCTGTGTGAATTTGGGTAAATTTGTCAACAGCAAGGGCGAGACCGAGTATTCTGCATTTATGATCGATAATATGGTCACAGAACTTGGGGAAGGCGCATTTGAAGGCGTAAACGCAGTTGCAGTTATGGCCTATGATGCTGCTGTTGCTGATGCTGCTGTAAATTCCGGCGCGAAGAAAATCACTGTTGATCTGACGAAACTCGCAGATGATTACACCGGCACCAAGGAAGTGACAAGTGCAACCGAGTATTTCAAACTGATCGGTGGAGGTAAGACCTTCAGTGGTCTTAAGATCAAGTCTGATGCTGCGGAAACATTTATCAGCAACATAACGCTCACGGAGAATACGGATATCCCGTTGGAGATCTCTTCGGAAACAGTAACACTGGCTAGAGTGACGGTTGAAAATGCTCCCGGATTGGCGCTGTGCCTGACTGCAGAACATACAGCACTGAAGTTGTATCGCAATGTAATCCTGACATCTAATAGCGGCAATTCTATTTTAAGTAAGGATGTAACACTGTCTAAAGCAAACGCTGGTATAACCGGAACGCTGGACTTTGGCGGTACCTACCTTGTATGCGGTGAGATCACCAATACAAGTATGCTCAAATATCCTGAAAATGTAAAAACAATCACTGAGGATGCGTATGCAAAGTATCTGGGCAAAGTAACAGTAACATTTGATACAAATGACGGAACTGCCATAGATCCGGTTGCTATTGGCTATGATACAAAACTGACAGCTCCTGTGGCCCCTGAAAAGGAACACTATTCTTTCCTGGGCTGGTACACAGATGAAGCACTGACAACGGCGTTCAGCTTTGATACACCTGTCACAAGCGATATAACCTTGTATGCAAAGTGGAAACTGAATGAGTTTACCGTGTCCTTCGATGCCAACGGCGGGGATACCTCTGTTGCATCCAAAGAAGTTATTTACGGTGAAGCCTACGGAGATATGCCTGCTCCCACCAGAACCGGCTATACCTTCAATGGCTGGTATACAGCAGCTACCGGTGGCACAAAGATCGAAAAAACTACAACAGTTACTGCTGCTGCTAACCATACATTATACGCACAGTGGACGGTTAACGCCTATAGTGTATCTTGGAACACCGGCACTGGTTACAGCATTACGGTTAATCGAACATCTTCTCCCTTGCAGGGCGCATCTACTGGCAATCTGAGTAGTGGCGCAACAATCTACTATGGTGATGTACTGTCTGTCACTTATGCAGCAAGTACAGGCTATAGCTTGGGTAATAAGGGAAAGACCTCTATCACAGTTACGGGTAATGTTACATCCTCTGACATCTATACTTCTGCGACAGTGAATGAGTACTATGTTAACTGGAATACCGGGACGGGATACTCCATTACCGTTAAAAGGACATCTTCTCCCAATGCGGGTGCGTCTATCGGAACATTAGCGCAAAAGGCAGATGTGTTCTACGGAGATGTGTTGTCTGTAACTTATACTGCAAGCACAGGTTACACAATTACCAAACACGGTGAGACTTCCATTACGGTCACCGGAAATATTACATCTACTAAGATTTATGCAACGGCAAGCCCCAATAACTATACTTACAACATTGTTTACAAGTCTAGTAACGGTACAGCATTGGGTACTTCCACAGCTACCTATAAGTATGGTACGACCAACACCATTACGGCACCGGCAAAGTCTGGCTATACCACTCCTGATAGCCAGAGCGTCACATGGGATTCTACTTCTGCTAAGACGATAACCTTTATTTACACACCGGTATCGGTAGCAACTTCGCAATCCTTGACTAGTGGTACCTGGTGGGCTTCCGGTGGCGGAGGAATAACGTATAGTGTTAAGGCAGAGTATCGAAATAGAACAGCTAATAGCGTGGAAGTACGAATTGTTTGGACGCAAACTATTAAGCAGGCGGCATTTGGCTATAATCAGTATTTCTACTGCAGTTTGTGGAATGCTGGCGTCAACAGAGGCAATACTGGTAATGTTAAAATTGCATCTACTTCTACGTGGCCTTACTATAGCAGCAGTGGTCCGTGGCACAGCGGAAGTGTTACAGCTAATTCTGGATGGATCAAAGTAACGCTAAACACTACAAATGCAACAACAGTAAGTGTTGCCTGCGATTGGTGGACAGAGAGCCAGAGTAGTAAGGGTAACTGGTCGGACAAGAATATATCCATTCCGGCATACTAAGCAGTCATGAGTTTGTAACTGCGTCTTACTAGATACTGACGATTTACAAAGGCAGAAACCTATGCGGCTTGCCGCATAGGTTTCTGTATATAAAAAGATACAAACAGGGGGATAGTATGAATCGAAAGAAAATCCTGTTTCTTATAATTGTGGCAATTGTGCTAATTACAGCAATCGTGTTGACGTCACTCCCTCTGCAAGGGCAGAAAACCGAATCATATACAGTAACATTCCAAGATTTTGACAAGACCGTGTTAAAGACTGAATCCGTAGAGGAGGGCAAGGCAGCAACTGCCCCAGAAGATCCCCAACGGGATGGATATACCTTTATTGGCTGGAATAGAGATTTTTCTTCTGTGGAAAAAGATATTGTCATAACGGCTGAATATCTCCGGATCACAGATACAGCTTTCGAAGTAGACACTGTCTCGGTTGCGGATGATACAAAAAAAGTAGAAGTAAAAGTATCCGTTACCAATAATCCAGGCATTCTTGGTATGGTATTCTCGGTAAGTTATGATGAGGAAACACTAAAATTGATTGACTGTCAAAACGGAGTGGCACTTTCTGCACTGGCTTTTCAGGAGCCAAGCAGATTAATTAGTGGCTGCAATTTTGTTTGGTACGGCAGTGAAACCGGAGAAGTGATGGACGGCGAAATGTTAATCCTCACCTTCGAAATTGCAGAAAACGCGGAACCTGGAACATATCCGATTTCTGTCTCATGGAATGATAATGCGATCTATGACAGCAACTCCGATATGGTAGATCCGGCTGTAACACAAGGTGGAATAGTGATTTCTGATTAAATGAATGCAAGGCAGGGAGTTATAACTCCCTGCCTTTGGCTGTATGGCCTATTCTTTGTATATAGCACATCATTTTTTGATATGGATGCCGGTGCATTTGGCTTGCTGACTGGCTGCGGTATGCGGTGAACCGACATCGTCACTTGTGTCTGATTTGTTCAGAATGCGCATAGTTTTCAATATTTTTTGTGAATTTTCAAGCAAAAGTTCTTTTGAAAGTTCTAAGGCAAAATGCTATAATATAACTATGCTTTGTGAAGGGAGGCAGCACCTTTGTTTCAAGAAAACGATGTCATTATTTACGGCGCCCACGGCGTTTGTCAGATCGTCGGGACGGAAGAAAAAAGGATCAGCGGCGTGAAAAAGACCTATTATATTCTAAAACCGATCCAGGACAACGGTGCAACTATTTATGCCCCCGTGGACAATGAAGTCGTCAGAAAGAAAATGCGGCATCTTTTAACAAAGGATGAGATCAACAGCCTCATCGATGCAATGCCCAATGAAAGCGTCCGGTGGATCGAAAATGACAACGAGCGCAAGGAACTCTACAGAAGTATCCTTGCAAACGGTGACCACGCAGAACTGATCAAAATGATAAAGGCCATTTATCTGCATAAAAAAGAGCGGGAGGCCGAGGGTAAACGCCTGCATATGATCGACGAGCATTTTTTTAAGGACGCAGAGCAAATGCTATACAATGAATTTCAGTATGTTTTGCAACTGCAGACCAAAGAGGATATCATATCCTACATCTTTTCCCGCATTGAAAACTAAAAGAAACCTCACATCCTTTTGGATGTGAGGTTTTTGCGTTAATTGTTTTCTTCGGTGCCGGACTTTTTGCGTTTTACCCACAGATTATATCCGGCAAGACCCAGCAGGCTGACTGCCGCTGTAATGGCGTACAGAAGCACAGCATCGGTGTAATCGCCCTTTCCCAGCAGGTGACCGCCAAAAGTGGAGGATACCACAGAAGGAATGCGGGCAAATAGAGAAATGACCAAAAATGTCCCCATTTTGATCTCTGTCAGCCCCGCAAAGTAGGTCAAAAGATCCTTGGGCGTTCCGGGGATAAAGAAAATCAGAAAAATCAGAAGATTTCTCTTTTTCTCGGTGTTGAGAAACCGCAGTTGATTGATTCTCTCTCTGCTGATAAATATTTCGGTCAGTTTCACGCCAAAGCGGCGGGTCAGGGAAAAGATCACAACGGAGGCAAGGGTAACGCCTGCGTAACACAGAACCGTGCCCCAAAGCGGACCGAATGCAAACCCGGCAACACTTTCCAGAAGTTCTCCCGGGATCAGGGCAATAAAGACCTGCAGAAACTGCAGCACCAAAAATACCAGCCAACCGGCAGCGCCGAAGGAGCGAATATAGTCCCGCAGACCTTCTTGAGAAAAGGCGGAAAGCCACCGCCAGAAAAACCAGGTCACCAGCAAAATCAGCCCAGTAACGATACCGATGGAGATCCCGGAAAGCAGTTTTCTCCGTTTCGTATATTTTGTATCTTCCACCGGCTTACCTCCTTTGCGTTTTCAATGTGACAGAATTATACTATATTTTTTGCCGAAATACAATATAAGTATTTCTTAAACCGGGTGCTGATATTGCATATTTTTGCCTGCGTGCTATAATAAAAAATAAAGGAGGCGGCTTATGGAATACAGAATTTTGGGAAAGACCGGTCTGCAGATTTCCAGGCTGGGTCTGGGTGGCATCCCCATTCAAAAAATCGATGCCGAAGGCACAAAGGCGCTGCTGCATAAACTGATGGACGAAGGCGTCAATTATATCGACACTGCCCGGGGATATACGGTCAGCGAAGAATACCTGGGCTACGCCCTGGAAGGCATCCGGGAGCATTTCGTCATTGCCACCAAGAGCATGGCCCGCACCAGGGAGGCCATGGCCGCCGATATTGAGACCAGTCTGAACAATCTTCGCACCGATCACATTGAACTTTATCAGGTCCACAACCCCACGATGGATCAGCTGGAGCAGGTCACCGCGCCTGGCGGCGCTCTGGAGGCGCTGACGGAAGCCCGTGCCGCCGGAAAGATCGGCCACATCGGCC
>JAZQGL010000074.1:0-35449 GCA_045540035.1 Faecousia sp. | reverse complement strand
TAGCAGTCCTTATGGCATACATACAATCTGTCCTTTCCGTAAATGTGTTTACTGAATTATAACACTTCAATTATGAAAAATCTCGTTTTTCATCTATTCGGTTCTATTTCTTATGTAAGCGGTAATCCTGTTGGTACATTGTTAAGGCTAAGTTTACGACAACTTATTGTCGTAATTTCCAAGGACTGTTGACCTGCTCATTCGTCGTAAATCTGTCGTAACCGCATTTTTGCACAGTAATTTGGATAAACAAAAAGCCGAAAACGCCTTGAAATAAGCGTTTTCGGCTTAATATTACTCTGCGAGAGGCTTCATCGTGGGGAAGAGGATAACTTCGCGGATGGAATCGGAACCGGTCAGCAGCATAACGCAACGGTCGATGCCAATGCCCATACCGCCTGTGGGGGGCATACCGTATTCCATAGCATTCAGGAAGTCCTCGTCCAGCATTTCGGTCTCATCGTCGCCGCGCTCGCGCTGCTCTACCTGCTTCATAAAACGCTCTCTCTGATCGATGGGATCGTTCAGTTCGGAGTAGGCATTGCCCATTTCGCTGTGGCAGATAAATGCCTCGAAACGCTCGGTCAGGCGGGGATCCTCCGGGCTGCGCTTGGTCAGGGGGCTGACCTCAACGGGGTACATCGTGATGAAGGTGGGCTGGATCAGGTGTTCCTCAACTTTCTGATCGAAGCAGGCGTACAAGGCGTTGCCCCAGGTCTTTTCTGCGGCATCAGCCAGTTCCACGCCCTTGGCCTTGGCAGCAGCCACAGCCTCAGCATCGTCAGAGATCGCACCAAAGTCGATGCCCACATACTCCTTGACGGCTTCCACCATAGTCATTCTGCGCCAGCCGGGTGCCAGATTGACCTTCTCGCCCATCCACTCGACCTCATAAGTACCCAGGATCTCCTTGGCTGCGCCGGAGATGATGCCTTCACAGATGTCCATCATATCGTGGAAATCCGCATAAGCCTGGTACAGTTCCACAGAGGTAAACTCGGGATTATGCTTGGGGTCCATACCCTCATTACGGAAAATTCTGCCGATCTCGTACACGCGATCCATACCGCCCACGATCAGCCGCTTCAAGGGCAGTTCGGTGGCGATGCGCATATACATATCGATGTCCAGGGTATTGTGGTGGGTAATGAAAGGACGGGCAGATGCGCCACCGGCGATGGTGTTCAGCACCGGAGTCTCAACCTCGATATAACCCATATTGTCCAGATAGTTGCGCATAAACTTGATGAACTGAGAACGGATCACAAAGTTGCGCTTTACCTCGGGATTGACCATCAGATCCACATAACGCTGACGGAAGCGGATCTCCTTGTCGGTCAGACCGTGGAACTTCTCCGGCAGGGGCAGCAGGGACTTGGAAAGCAGTGTGACTTCCTTTGCGCGGATGGAGATCTCCTCGGTCTTGGTCTTAAATACCTCACCGGAAACACCTACGATATCGCCGATGTCGTATTTCTTAAAGCGGGCATACTCCTCCTCACCCAGTTCGTCGATCTTTACGAACAACTGGATGCGACCGGCGCAGTCCTGCAGGTCGCAGAACATAACCTTGCCCTGGCCGCGCTTGCTCATCAAGCGGCCTGCAACCTTAACCATTTTGCCCTCAAAGCCCTCGTAATCGGACTTGATGGCAACGGAATTGGTGTCAAAATCAAACTTGGTCTGCAGGAAAGGGTCTCTTCCCTCTGCCTGCAATGCCGCCAACTTATCGCGGCGGATCTGAGCCTGCTCGGAAACCGGCAGTTCAGCCTGGGGTACAAACTTTGCCATAACGAAAACCTCTTCATAAGCTTCGGGGAATCGAACACCGATAGCCCTTCAGCCGTCCTTTTTTATTCTTTTGGGCTTGTCCTTCTTGCCTTGCGTCAGCAAGGCTGCGTCGTCCGCACCCAAAAGCCCTTAAAAATTACTGGCTGAAGGGTGCTTCGCAGTTTTCACGTCCTGCCTTTTGGCAAGGCAAACAAAACACCGCCGACAATACTACCTGTATTGTCAAGGTGTTTTGTGCAACATTGGCGGAAGGCAGGGTGTGTAAACCTGTCGGGGTTCGGTTACCCGAAGTTTAGCCCTCGCGGGAAATGCTGATGACCTTCATCTCATAAGAGCCGGAAGGTGCCATAACCATAAAGGTATCGCCTGCTGCCTTGCCAACAATGGCACGACCGAAGGGAGAGTCGTCAGACAGTTTGTACTCGAAGGGATTTGCCTCCTGAGAGCCGGTAATGCGGTACTCGATCTGCTGACCGGTTGTCAAATTCTCCACTACGACCTTGCAGCCCAGACCAACGCGGCCGGACAGTTCGTTCTCATCCTCAATGATCACGGCGTGGGACAGAACATCCTCGATCTCAGCAATGCGGCCATACAGTTTTGCCTGCTCGTTCTTAGCAGCATCGTACTCAGAGTTTTCAGACAAGTCACCGTAGGAGCGGGCTTCAGCGATCATTGCAGCGATCTCGCGCTCACGGGTGGTCTTCAGATAATTCAGTTCTTTTTCCAGTTCGGCAAGACGCAGACTGGTAATCTTAAATTCCTTAGCCATAATACAAAACCCTTTCTTGGTTAAAATTTTCCATAGCTCACAACATTATATAGAAAAACTACGGTATAGTCAAGAATTTTCGCAACTTTTTCCAACGAAATCAGTTGCCCATTTTCTCCTGCAAAGCCTTTACTGCCGCCTGGATCTGGGGATCATCGGCAGGCTCTAAAAGTTCGGAGTAGATCAGCGCAGCGGTGTCCTCATCCACCTCTTGGACAATATCAGGCACAAAACCGCCCACCTCTGCAAGGCTGACACCGTCGGGAGTGAAATATTTGCCTACAGACAGCGATACTGCGCTGCCGTCGGACATTTCAAATGTGTTTTGGAAATAGCCCTTGCCTACGGTAGGTTGACCTACAACGGTAGCCCATTCGTACTCCCACAGCGCAGCAACAAAAAACTCTGCTGCTGAGAAACTGTCGGCATTCACAAGCACAGCCATAGGCATCTTCAGGCAGGAGGCATCAGAAGTCTCCACTGACTCCTCACCACCGGATATCAGGCTGCGAAACAGCGGACCTTCCGGCAGCAGATAGTCAAGCAGTTCCACCAGTTCGTGCTTATATCCGCCGGGATTGAACCGGACATCAAACAGCAGCGCCTTTGCGCCCTGCTCGACCAAGGACTCAATGGCCGCAATGGTCTCGCTGGCGCAGCGGTCATCAAAATTCTTGATGGTAACAAGGCCGATATTGCCCTCCAGCATTTCGCCGGATGCCACGACCACCTGGATCAGTTTCCGGGTAACGGATAATGTCTTTTCCTCTTCACCGCGGCGGATCACCACCGTGATCTGCGTGTCCTCTTTACCACGGATCAGATTACGCATAGCATCTACGCCGATCTCGGCAGCTTTCTGACCTTCTACTTCCAGAATTACATCACCGGGAACGATGCCCGCTTCCTGCGCGCCACCGCCCGGCTCTACTTGCAGCACTTCCAAAAGATTTTCTTCCTTGGTGGAAATGGTGACACCGATGCCTACATAAGCATTTTCCATTTGCTCTGTGTACGATGCATATTCCGACGCGGGAATATAGTAACTCCACCGGTCGCCCAGGGACTCGATCATACCCGCTGCAGCACCGTCTTCCATCGCCGTCCGGTCAGATTCATTGACAAAGTAGTCTTCGATCAGTTCTGCCAATTCATCCAACTTGGACTCCGTCACCGGATGGGTCTCGGTGGGTTGCGCAGCATCTGTGTTCTCTGCATCAAAAAAGAAAAATGTAGCCCCGGACGCCAGTGTCGCCACCAGCAGATAGGATATAAAGCGCAGAATTATTTTACTTGCTATTCTTCCGTTTTCCATACATTCACCCCGAAAAAACGAACATTTCCCACAGCCTTTATCCGGCTGTGGGAGAATGCATATATTTAGATATTAATGTAGTTTGCAGGATTTACGTGCTCACCGTTGTACTTGATGCTGAAGTGCAGGTGCGGTCCGGTAGAAGTACCGGTAGATCCAACATAGCCAATCACCTGACCGGCAGAAACATAGTCACCGGCAGACACCACATAGTGGGTCTGGTGCAGATACATAGAAACAAAACCGTCCTGATGGTCGATCTCAACGGTATAGCCGCCGGAACTGCTATAGTAGGCTCTCTGTACTACGCCGGAGCGGGTCGCCACAATGGGAGTACCGCTGGGAGCAGCCAGGTCTACGCCGTAATGGAAACGGTAATCGCCGTAAACCGGGTGGATACGGTAACCGAAGGGGCTGGAGAACCGGGTATAGTTGCAGGGAATCAGCCAGGTCAAACCGCCGACGGTATTGCCGTCACCGGCGTTGCCGCCGCTGGGTCTGGGCGGTGTGGGAATGGATGTAGACAGCCATTGCTGATACTTGGCATCGTCAATAGCCTCGTCCAGTTCGTCGATCTCGCCTTCCAACTGGCCGGCTTTATGTTCAGCCTCTTCAATGAGTTTTTGATATTCTTCGCCGGTGGCGACCAGATCTGCCAGCAGTTTGTCTGCCTCAGCGCGCTTTGCCTCCAGTTCCACCTGAGAGGCTTCCAGTTCTTTTCTGGCGTCCTCCAGCGCGGCACGCTCAACTTCCATTTCTGCCTTTGCTGCAGCCACTTCCTCGGCAACTGCGCTCATTTCTTTCAGTCTGCGATGGTCAGAGGCAGCGATCTCTTCCACCATATTCAAACGGTCCAAAAGATCTGCAAAGTTATTGGCCTTGAACAATACAGACCAATAGGACAGACTTCCCTCTTCTTCCATAGCGCGAATACGCTCTTTATTCTTGGCATTGAGTTCTGCCAGATGGGCCTCCGCCTCTTCCAGTTCCAACTGCTTGTCTGCGATCAGCAGATTAATAACGGAAATCTGATCGTTCAGGTTTGCCGTTTTCTGATAGAGCATAAAGATCTCTTGATCGATGATGTTCTTCTGTGCCACAACGGCTTCCATGCTGTCCAGGTTGTCTGACAGTTGGCTTTGCAGGTCAGCAATTTCTGCGTCGATCTTCTTCTTATCTTCCTGGTACTGGGCTTTCTGCTGTTCCAGTTCGCTGATGGACTTGGCGTCGACCATACCGGGCAGCACGCCGATAAACAAACTCAGGATCATTACCAAGGCCAGGATACCGGCAAGTATCGCAACCCATTTTTTTCTGTTTCTCATAGTATTCCCCTTATAAGTATCAAACATCCATAAACTTGCGGATCGAGGTCCAGCTGCCAACGATACCGACAAACAAACCCGCTGCCACAAAAGTAGCCACCATAGGCCACAGCAGTTCGGTGAAAGGTACGAAACTGAACAGTTTCAAGGTATCCACAGCCTCCAGACGCATCAGCAGCGCATCGTACATCAGCCATTCCAGACCAAACGCCAATGCTGCGCCCAGCATACCCAGCGCAAAACCTTCCACCACGAAGGGCAGACGGATAAATCCGTTGGTAGCGCCGACCATTTTCATAATTGCAATTTCATCCTTGCGATCGTACATTGCCAGTTTGACCGTATTGGAAATGATCAGCAAACTGACCACCAGCAATACCACGATGACTGTCAACGATGCGATGTGCAGCACATTCTGCAAGGTTGTAAAGCCTTCTGCCAATTCGAACGCAGCGCTGATCTTTGCCACGCCGGCAATGCCTTCCACGGCAGCAACGGTCTGTTCCATCTTACTGTTATCCATCAGGGTGATCACATAGCGATGGCGCAGATCATTGGCCTCCACGCCGGAGAACGCCGCATCATTCTGATGCTCTGCCACAAAGTCAGCCAGCGCCTCCTCCCGGGTGACGAACACGGCATTTTGCACATTTTCGATCTGATTGATCTGCGTACCCACGCTTCTGGCTTCTGCATCGGGCAGTTCGCTGTCCACATAGGCGATGATCTCATTGGTCTTGTTCAAGTCCTCCACCATAATGTTCACATTATAGACCAAGATGGAGAAACTGCCCACGATCAGCAGGCAAGCCACCGTAACACACACAGCGGCAAAGGACATAAATCCGTGGAGGAAAATTCCCCGGATGCCCTCTTTCATCAAATATCCAAGATTATTGATTTTCATATCTGTAATACCCATCCATTCCGTCGCTGACGACCAAACCTTCGTTCAGCACCACGACTCGCTTGCCAAAACGCTCCACCAGATCCCGCTCGTGGGTAACCACCAGCACCGTGGTGCCCAGATTGTTGATCTCCTGCAACAAACTCATAATTTCCAGAGAACGGGCAGGATCCAGGTTGCCGGTAGGCTCATCGGCAATAATGGTAGAGGGATTGTTGACCAGCGCTCTGGCAATGGCCAGACGCTGCTGCTCACCGCCGGACAGTTCGTTGGGGTGGCGGCGGCTCTTTGTCTCCAGACCGACCAGTTCCAGAATGTACGGCACACGCTCCCGGATCTCACGCTCCTGCGCGCCCACAGCGCGCATAGCAAATGCCACGTTTTCATAGACAGTCTTCGTGGCGATCAGACGAAAGTCCTGGAACACAACGCCGACTGTACGGCGCAGATAGGGAATTTCCCGCTTGCGGATGCGCTCCAGAGAATAGCCGTTCACGTGAACTGTGCCGGAAGTGGGCTTCAGTTCGCCGGTAATTAACTTAATAATGGTAGACTTGCCGGAACCGGAAGGACCTACCAAAAATACAAATTCGCCGTCCTCGATCTGCAGATCTACGCCACGCAGCGCGTGGGTGCCGACCGTGTAGGATTTGGTTACTTCACTAAATTCAATCATAACACTATCATTCTCCAAAAAATATGTGTAACTTATTGTAACATATTGCAAAAGTACTGTCAATCGACAAGCCACAAAAAACAACTGGCATATTCACCAAATTATGACAACCAAATTTGGTTAAATAAAAAAGGACCGCATAAATATGCGGTCCTTGATGTTAACGCATTTCTCTGGAAGACAGATACTGACGAACCATCAGCGCCACCTTAAATACGATAGCGTGGTCGAACTCCCGCAAGTCCAAACCGGTATGCTTCTTGATCTTCTCGAGGCGGTACACCAGCGTGTTACGGTGTACAAACAGTCGACGGGAAGTCTCGGAAACATTCAGGTTGTTTTCAAAGAACTTGTTGATGGTGAACAGGGTCTCCTGGTCCAGGGAATCGATGGAATTCTTCTCAAAGACTTCAGACAGGAAAATCTCACAAAGGGTGGTAGGCAACTGATAGATCAGGCGGCCAATACCCAGATTTTCATAGTTCAGTATCTTCTTTTCTGTGTCGAACACCTTGCCAACTTCGATAGCGGTCTGCGCTTCCTTGTAGGCATCTGCCAGTTCCCGCAGATGAGAAGCCAGCGTACCGATACCAATGACGGTCTTGACATACAGTTCGTTGCGCAGAGTCTCTTCCATTTCAGCAGCCATTTTTTCCAGTTCCTGGGCAGAAGCAGGCGCTTCCAACTGCTTGATCACAGCGATGTCGGTCTCATTGATGCTGATAACAAAATCCTGCTGCTTATCCGGGAACATACCGGACAGCACATCCACAGTTGCCACATCGCCACGACCCAACTGACGGACCAGAAATACGGCTCTGGGAACTTCGGTAACAAAATGCAGTTCCTTGGCGCGGATATAAATATCGCCGGGGAGGATATTTGCCATAATAATATTCTTAACAAAAGTGCCCCGATCGTGCTTTTCTTCGTAAAAAATCTTGGCATCGTTCAGCGCAATGTGTGCCAGAGCGCAATATGTACGGGCCATTTCATCGTCACCGGTGCAGAACACGGCATACTCAAACACATTGGTGCTGCCGACGATTGCACGGAAAGTCTTTTGACCGAAAGTAACAATGCTGTCACCGGCGCCGCCCACTTTCAGCGCAGCGTCGCTCCAGCGCTCGCTAAGCAGAGACACATCGGTACAGGAGATCACATTGCCGTCAGAATCGATGACACCGAAGGTGCGATCGGTGCTGTCCTTCAATTGGGTAATGACATTTTGAAATACGTTATTCGCCATGTTATAGCCTCCTCAGGAAATTGCACAATTGTGTAAAATGTAAAATTACACGATTATTATATACAACTTTTGCGCATATTGCAAGTGGTTTTTGACATTTTGATGCAAAATTCCGCTTAATTTTTATGCATATTTCCAAAAAAGTGTCGAAAACATAAAAGACGAGCCCAAAATTCAAAGAATTTTGGGCATCTTTATTCGTCATTTTTCCAAATCCTGAATTTCCTTTTCGTCAAGTTGACGAACCTCGCCCCGTGGCAAATCTGCCAGAACCAGATTCCCCTCTTGCCGCCGCTCCAGGTATGTGACGGTCATATCCCTTGATGCCATCATACGACGGACCTGATGGTACTTTCCTTCGCAAACAGTGATCAGACTCTCCCCCGGTCCAATGGGCTCAAGTTTTGCGCTGAGGCAAACCGTTCCGTCACGCAAAGTAAGCCCTTGCGCAAAGGCCTCTACATCCGCAGCGCCCGCTGTGCCTTCGTGCCGCGCATAATAGACCTTGGGGACTTGTTTCTTAGGGCTGATAAGCCGATGGAGCAGATCGCCATCATCGGTGAACAGCAACAGTCCTTCTGTGGCTTTATCCAGCCGTCCCACCGGCTTTAACCCTCGATTGCGGTATTGGGGTGGCAGCAGTTCCATTACTGTTTTTTCCGCAGCATCTTCTGTTGCTGTCACATAGCCTGCAGGCTTATTGAGCATCACGACCAGGCGGGATTGCGCTGTCAGCATTTCCCCATCCAGACAGACCGCCGCACCGTACTGAATTTTCAGGCTTCCGTCCTTGACGCAGACACCGTCTAAAGTAACCCGTCCGGATTTCAATATTTGTTTTACCTGCGACCGGGTGCCTACACCGCAATCGCACAAGAATTTGTCCAATCTTTGCATACCTTAGTTCTACCTTTCCGGGAACGAGAATACTATCTACTATCTTAAAGGAGGGATTTCTATGATGGTTATGACCGCAAAGGTCGATATCAAAAAGATCGCCATTGTGCTGGCAGCCGTGGTCGGTCTGATCCTGGCGGTGATCCTGCTGTTTGGTGGCAACAAGGATACCGTAACCACCGCTGCCAATGTATCTGACAACGACAGCCGGGTGGCTTTTCTGAACAGTTTTGGCTGGGATGTGACCACATCGCCCACAGAATCCGGCAAGGTACGGATCCCGGACGAACCGGGAGATGTGTTTACCCGCTATAACGCCCTGCAAAAAGAGCAGGGATACGACCTGGGTAACTTCGCCGGAAAAACTGTAATGCGCTATGTCTATAAAATCAACAATTTCCCCGGGGCTACAGAACCGGTATATGCCACATTGCTGGTCCACAAAAATCAGATCATCGGCGGTGACATTACCGACACATCCGCCAAGGGTGCCATCCGCGGATTTAAAAAGCCGGAAGAAACCCAACCAACTACACAACCCGCCACACAGCCCACAGAACCGTCTGTTGCAGAATAATTCCGCATAACCCTATGCAGTTGTTATTTTAACATATTGCTACCAAGTTGACAAGTGTGCCGGTTGTATGGTAAACTTTCTGTAAGTTCATAGTTTCTCAGGGCAGGGTGTGATTCCCGACCGGCGGTAAAGTCCGCGAGCGCGTGTGTGCTGAATCGGTGTGATTCCGATACCGACTGTAAAGTCAGGATGGAAGAGAAGCGCAATTTCTTTACACCGTTACGCCCTGGGAGTCTCCCTGGGCGTATTTTTTGTTGTGCGAGGTATCGCTATGACCGAACTTATTACGCAATTGAAACAAAACCTGCTCTTTGTACTGATCAGCGGCGGAATCGTCGTCGCCATAGCGCTGGCAGCCAAACTGGCAGAGCGGTTTCTTCCCAAAACCCGATCCGTCTCCCCTGCCCGGCGGATCAGCATCATCGCCGTCTGCTCCGCCATTGCAACAGTTTTGCATATTCTGGACTTCCCCCTGCCCTTCCTGGCTCCCGGTTTTTACAAACTGGACTTTTCCGAACTGCCGGTAATGCTCTGCGGTTTCTATTTAGGACCTTCAGCGGCGGTGCTGTGTGAGGCAGTGAAGATCCTGCTAAAACTGCTGCTGAAAGGCACATCCACCGCTTTCGTCGGCGATTTTGCCAATTTCGTCATTGGCTGCTCGCTGGTGCTTCCCGCTGCTATCATATACCATATCCGGAAAACACGCTCCGCCGCCGTGGTGGGACTTGTCGCAGGCACATTGATCCTGACCGTATTCGGCAGCGCCTTCAATGGCATTTACCTGCTTCCCAAATTCGCAGAACTTTACGGTATGCCCCTGGACAGCATCATTGCCGCAGGCGCGGCTATCAATGGCGGCATATCCTCAGTGTCTACATTTGTGCTGCTGGCAGTTGCCCCGCTGAATCTGATCAAAGGCGCAGCCATCTCGGTGCTGACTTTGCTACTCTATAAGCGTATCATCAGGCCTTTGTTCAGCATCTGACCCATAGATAAAAAACACATCCACCGAAAGGGGGCAGTACACCAAAGTGATCACTGTGGCGCACTGTCCAATCGGTGGATGTATTTTTTGTTATACGGATTGTTCCTCAGGCGCTTTCTCCGGCTGAGGTGCAGGTTCCTGAAGTTGCTGCTGATATACCGGTTGCTGAGGTTGCTGATATGCCGGCTGCTGCATAGAACGCATACCATCATCCTTCTTACGGCAACTAAAAACGAAGAAGGGCATCGCAATACTGAAGATCACGGACAGCACCAAATACAGCACGGCATTGGAAGGATCGCAGGATGCATACAGATCATAAAAAGCTATGTACTGGAATACCGCTGTCACAATGGCTACCACAAACAAAGCCAGGTAACTCAGCAGGAATACTGCCAGACCGGCGCCGACAAAAGCACCTCCCGCTGTATCCAAAGCACCGGAAATCACAGTTCCGATAATTCCGGCATACAGCAAAGCGATCACACCAAACACACCAATACTCAGGCCCAACAGCACTTTGCGGCGGTTACAGACCTTGCCTTTGACAACATATTGATACTGGTCGGAAATGCTGCCCAGGATCCAAAGATTGCCGATGGGAAGCCAGGCCAGCCAACTGTGATGGATCCCGCGGCGCTTGGCAATGGTATACATACCCAAAGACTCCAGCACATATACCAATACACACAGCCCCATCATTATCACATAAAACACGATCAGAAACACCAGCAAAAAGCCACCAATGCCTGCAAACGCTTCTGTTGCGCCCGGACCGAAATCATAAGTTCCTATCATAGAAACGACCTCCTCTTTATTTCTGCTTTCAGCATATCACAGACCGGCGCAAATTTCAAGAAAAACGATTTCTATATATCTGCCACAAAAAACCGCGGTGCATTTTGAAATGCACCGCGGCTTGTTTTAATTATTTCGCTTTCTTTTCGTCCTTAATGGCACGCTTCATTGTCTTATAGTTCAAATATGCCTCGGACTTCTTCCACTTGTTCTTGCCCAGGATCCACAGCACCAGCATACCTGCAAACAGCACCCATACCACGATCATTACAGTAATGACTGTGGTTACAAAAGGCAACTGCTGCACCTTGATAACAGAATCAGGACCGATGCCGTTCATTGCAGAGGAGTTGACCAGCGCATACAAGTTGTGGTGGCAAGCCTCACGCATAGCAGAAACGATAACGGGATCGTTTTCATACTTGGGCAGTTCGTTGTTAATGTTGGGCAGCATAGCGTCATAGGTAGTAGTACCTGCCAGGACGCCGTCTGCACCGGTGACCATAGGTGTGATAACATTATCGGTAATGGACATACCGTTGTTGCCCCACTCACCGCGCATAATGTTGGTCATCAGACCCTTAACGCCGCCGGACCACACAGCACCCCAACGGGTGTAAGCAGTCATAACGCCGTTGGCGCCGGACTTTTCAAATGCAGCCTGATAAGCCTTCAGGTAGATCTCACGGGCAGCCTGCTCGTTGACCCAAACGCCCAGACCGATACGATCCTGCTCGGAGTCGTTCAGAGCAAAGTGCTTGATCACAACATCAACGCCCTTATCCTGAATGCCCTTGACCTCAGCGGCACAGATGGCGCCGGAGAGGAAGCCGTCCTCGGAGTAGTACTCGAAGTTACGGCCGCCGTAAGGCATACGGTGCATATTTGCGCCGGGGCCATACAGACAGGCGACGTCAGCAGCCAGGCAGTCATTGCCGATGATCTTACCAACTTCATACATCAGTTCGGTGTTGAAGGTAGCAGCCATTACGTCTTCGGAAGTAAATGCGGTGGTCTCAACGCCCAGAGCAGAGCCGAACAGCGCAACGGTCAGGCCCTGAGGACCGTTCTCGTCACGGGAGCCGGGAGCCTGAACAGAGGCAGCGGGCATTCTCCAGTGGAAACTGTCGCCGATCATAGCCACCATCTCATCGTAGGTCAACTGATCCAGCAGCTGCTGCCATCTGGGATCGTCATACTCTGCACCCATCAGATCGATGAGTTTCAGACCGTTCTTTGCACCAAGTACGGGCATCTCAACGGACTCATAGTCAGCAGGATCGTAACGGGTCTGCTGCAGATCCTTGATCAGCATTTCGGTCAGTTGCAGAACGATCTGCTCATCGGAAGGATATGTGCCTTCCCAGTCATTACGGGACAGCCAGGTCACATTCTGACCCTCTGTACCTTCGTACAGATTGGGGTCAGCCAGAGACAACTGGTTGGTGATCTCTGTGCCGTTGGCGGAGGTGGCATATGTCTCAGCATCGAAAGCGGTCTGAACATACTTGTAAGTCAGAGCGGCATTGCCCTCGGTGTCCATACGACCCTGGCTGGACTCTACAGTGAAGCCCTTCGCAGCCAGAATGTTGTTCACAGCATTGTGAGAGTCGGTAGCGGCGGTCAGGTAGTAATCGCCGGCATCCAGAATGTAAGTGCCTGCACCGTAGGTATCAAAAGCAGCCAGATCCCGCTTTTCAACCAGAATGGTCAGAGTCTCGGATGCGCCGGGCTCCAGAACCTTGGTCTTGCCAAAGCCGATGAGCTGCACAGCAGCCTTCTCGACCTTGTTTTCCTTGTCGTAATCGGTGTAGGGAGACTGGGCATAGATCTGTACGGTCTCCTTGCCGGCCAGACTGCCGGTGTTCTTCACGGTGATCTTGACCTCAAACTGGTCAGTTTCCGCGTTGTACTGCACAGCCATACCACTGTACTCAAAAGTGCTGTAACTCAGGCCGTGACCGAAGGGGAAGGCAACATCGTCGCCGTAGGCATAATTACCTGCCTTGCCGGTACCCATAACATAGTCTTCGTAGCGGGTCTCGTAATACTTATAGCCTACATAGATACCTTCCTGATAGATCAGGTAGGTCTCAGCGTAATCGGGGATGTTGCTGCCGTCGTAGCCTGCGTATGTAACAGGAACGGCATTCTTCATAGCGGGTGCGGAGAAATTGTCGTAGCAGTAGATATCTACCAGGCTACCGGAGGGATTGACCTTACCGGCCAGGATATCCGTCACTGCATTGGTGCCGTAAGCGCCTACGCCGCCGATCCACAGGGCTGCGTCGATGCTGTATTCATTATTCTTCAGGAAATCCACCTGCAGAGCATTGGAAGTATTGATCAGCAGGATAATGGATTTCACCTTGCCGTCAGCCTTCATCTGGGCAGCCTGCGCCAGTATTTCCTTCTCGTTCTCGTCCAGAGCCAGATAGTTGGTCTCGCCGGGCTTTGCGCCCTTGGCATCTGCGCCCTCACCGCCGATACGGGAGATGGTGACGATCACAGCATCGCCGTATGCAGCAATGGAGTCCTTGACCTCCTGGGTGTAAACGCTCCAGGGAGCCTCACCGATGTTGAAAGAGCCCAACAGTGCGGCAGATTCGCCTGCGCCCGCATTGCGGTTGTAGGCTGCGCCTGCGCCGGTCAGATAGAAATTCCACAGAGTCTCGTTCACTTCAAAGCCGGACTTTTCCAGCGCCACTTTCAGGTTATCGGCCTTGGAGGCATCCACGTTACCGGAACCGGTACCGCCGTAAACGATATTCACGGAACTGGTGGACAGCGTGCTGACCTTGGAGCCTGCGCTCAGAGGCAGTGCGCCGTTGTTCATCAGCAGTGCTGCGCCTTCTGCTTCCACCTGGTAGCAGATAGCAGCGCCTGCATCCAGACGCTCTTCATTGGTAGCATAGTCTTCTTTAAAATAGGTCGCTTCGGGGTCTTCGTTGATCACTTCCCAGAAACTGCCACCCATCATTGCGCCCATTGTATTGTCAAACATTTTGACCACAACACTTGCAATGCTGAAAATAATAGCAAATACCAGGAAGAAAATACCCAGGGATTTCCACAGGGTAACGTGCTTACGCTTGGCCTTCTTGCAGGCCTTTTTCAGTTGCTTCAGTTCTGCTTTTCTTTCATCCATTGACTTTCCTCACTTCTGTGCTTTCGCACGATAATTGGCATCCTTTCCCAAGGATGCCGATTTACGCAAAAAGTATATCATAAACAGGCGTGCAAATCAATTCTCGCCGGATACTTTTCACATTTTGCACAATTTCCCACCGCAAAAATAGGCATTATGCCCGAATTTAAGGAAAACTTTCCCATTTATAACCCCTATTTCGTGTTATCTGGTCATATATTTGCTTTTTGATTCTGACGTTTTTGTAACCTTAACATTTTATAAACAAAACAGAAAAGATTTGCTTGTAATTTCTTAATAAAGTATTATCAGCAAAATGTCACTAGAGGTGATTTACGTGAAGAAAAAGATACGAATTCAGTATGATCTCAACCGGACAGCGGAACGGGAGATCAATTACATACCCATTCGCTATATTATTGCGATCTTGCTGGCTGTTCTGGAAACGGCATCGGTAATTGCCATTGTGATGTTACTGAGTTACTATGTGCCGTACTTTTATCTGGCAATGTGGGTCACGGAGATCGCAGCGGTCATCCACATTATTGCCTCTGACGGCAATGCCGACTACAAGATCCCCTGGCTTATCGTAGTGATGGTGATTCCCGTAGGCGGCTTGATGCTCTACATTATGTTTGGCAGCCGAAAGTTGAAAAAGAAATTTCTCCGTCGTCTGGAGGCAATGCGCAGCGTCTATGAGCATAACGATTCTGCAGTATTGGAGAATCTAGAAAAAACATCCCCCAACGCCTGCAATCAGGCCAGGATATTACAGCGTATAGCCAACTGCCATATCTTTACCAATACGGCGCAGCAGTATTTCCCCCAAGGTGAAGATATGTATCCCAAACTGCTTTCCGATCTTCGCAACGCTAACAAGTTTATTTTTATGGAATATTTCATTATTGAAGAAGGCAAATTCTGGAATTCTATCCTGGAAATTCTAAAAGAGAAAGCCGCTGCCGGTGTTGATGTAAAGGTACTGTATGATGATGTGGGTTGTATGATGACCTTACCGGGTAACTATGATAAGATCCTCGGCAAATACGGTATTGATGCCCTGCCCTTTTCTAAACTCAAAGGCAATGCAGATTCTGAATTCAATAACCGCAGCCACCGCAAAATCACAGTTATTGACGGACGCATCGGCTATACTGGCGGCATCAATATCGCAGACGAATATATTAACGAAACTGCAAAATACGGCCATTGGAAAGATGTGGGCCTGCGTTTGGAGGGAGAAGCCGTCCGGGAGTTGACCAGACTGTTTCTTACTGACTACTGCATTAATGTCAAAACTGTGAAAGCAGCCCCATATGACTGTTTCCCGGAATACAGCATTACAGACCGCGGTTTTGTGATCCCCTTCGGCGACGGTCCCTCCCCCATCTATAAGCGCCGTGTAGGACAGACCGTTATCGAAGATATGCTAAACCACGCCCACCGATATGTGTGGATTATGACACCTTACCTGATCATCGACAACCAGTTGTGTACCTGTATGGAAAATGCCGCACTGCGGGGTGTTGAGATAAAACTCCTGCTCCCTCACATTCCTGACAAGAAGATCATTTTCGAAATGGCCCGCAGCCACTATCATCGCTTAATGGATGTCGGTGTGCAGATCTACGAATACGAACCCGGCTTTGTGCACGCCAAGGCATATCTTGCAGACGGCGAAACAGCGATGATCGGTACTATCAACCTGGATTACCGCAGTTTGGTGCATCATTTTGAAAACGGTGTCTGGATGCACCGTTGTGACTGTATAGAAAACATAAAGGCAGATTTTGAAAACACGCTCAGTAAATGTATTCTTATGAACAAAGAAAATACCAAGTGGACCTTTTTTCAGCGTTTTATACGAGCCGCCCTAAAAGTATTCGCACCGATGCTATGATTATTTTCTAAATTAATATTTCTGAAACATATCTGAAATAATTCAAAAAACACACCGGGATAGAATAAGGCCGTAAATCAAACATAAAAGGAGTTTGCAAAAAATGAGCAATAACGATCAGGAATTTTTGGTGCAGAAGATCCGCACCCAGTACACCGAAAAGCAGCACACCGAGTTGGACGAATTAAAAGAACTGGATACCAAGGTCAAAAAGCCCGCAAATGCATTTGCATATACCTACGGCTCTGTGGGCGCTATTGTAATGGGCGCCGGTATGAGTCTTGTTTTGACCGAGATCGGCGAAATCATCGGCTTGGCTAGTACTATGGTTCCCGGCATCGCCATCGGCGTTGTGGGTATGGGTATGGCACTGAGTACTTACCCCATCTACAAGAAAATTCTGAACAATCGCAAAAAGAAGTATGCCGCTGAAATCCGGAAACTCAGCGAAAAAATCATAGGTGTTGCCTAAAGGATTTTTGTGTAAACAAAACTTTAACATTTGCCTGTTATCATTTATAATAGATAACAGCAATTTGCGGAGGTGGCATTATGTTTCAGATCCTGGTTGTGGAAGACGACAAAGATTTAAACCGCACAGTTTGTGCATTTTTGAACAGCAGCGGCTATGAGGCTACGGGCTGCCTGAACGCAAACGATGCTTACGATGCTATGTATGGCACGGTGTTTGATCTGATCGTATCGGACATTATGATGCCCGATATCGACGGCTTTGAATTTGCCAAAACTGTCCGTAGCCTGAATGAAAACATTCCCATTCTGTTTATGACCGCCCGGGACGATTTTGCTTCCAAGCAGCGGGGGTATCGGATCGGTGTAGATGACTATATGGTCAAACCCATTGATCTGGATGAACTGTTTTTGCGGATCGGCGCGCTGCTGCGCCGGGCAAAGATCGCCAGTTCCCGAAAACTGGAGGTCGGCTGTTTTTCTATGGATATGGACGAGCATATTGCTACCCTTGGTAACGAAGAGATCAACCTGACCAACCGGGAGTTCAACATCCTTTATAAACTTCTGTCCTATCCCAAGAAGACTTTCACCCGGCAGCAGTTAATGGACGAATTCTGGGATGCAGATACAGATACCGCTCCCCGGGCGGTGGATGTTTATATGACCAAACTGCGAAGCAAACTGGCAGACTGTGATGATTTCGAGATCAAGACCGTTCACGGTCTGGGGTATAAGGCGGTGATCAAGTGAAAAAACCAACATTCCGGCAAGTTTTAAGGTCTGTCAACAGTTACATCGTCTTTTTTCTCACGGTGGCATTCGCCGTCAGTTGCTGTATGATGCTGTTTCTGCGCATTTTGTCCGGCACTATGGGACTTGTCTTTGATGCCAACAACATTGCCACAGCCGCAAAAGTCACCTTCGGCAATGTGCTTCTGATCACATTTCTTTTCGGCACAGCAGACTATATTCGCCGGAAGATCACCGTCGAGCGACCCGTCAAACAGATCACTGCGGCTGCAGAAAGAATTATGCAGGGAGATTTTTCTGCCCGTGTCCCCCCTATTCGCGGTGCAGGCACCGACGGGTTTAATCAAATTGGCGCAGCGATCAACAAAATGGCAGAGGAACTGTCCGGCACGGAAACTTTGCGGACCGATTTTATTGCCAATGTATCCCACGAATTAAAAACACCTCTGGCAGTGATCGGCAACTATGCCACGATGCTGCAAAAGCCCGGCATTACAGATGCAGAGCGAAGCGAATACGCCAAGGCGATCTCAGAAGCCAGCCAGCGTCTGGCGCAATTGATCACCAATATTTTAAAACTGAACAAACTGGAAAACCAGCAGATATTCCCTCATCTGGAAGAATATGACTTAGGAGAGCAACTTTGTGAGAGTCTTTTACAGTTTGAAGATACCTGGGAGCGAAAAAGTCTTGTCATTGAAACGGACATTGAAGACGATGTGCGCATCCGTTCCGATGCAGAACTACTGCGTCTTGTCTGGAACAACCTGATCTCCAACGCAGTAAAATTTACTCCGGAGGGCGGTACTGTAGGTGTTTCTTTGAAAACCTTGGAAAACAGCATCGTTGTATCCGTCAGTGACACCGGCTGCGGTATCAAACCGGAGACCGGAAGGCACATTTTCGAGAAGTTTTATCAGGGTGATACCTCTCACGCCACCCAGGGAAACGGTCTTGGTCTTCCACTTGTCAAACGGGTAATGGATATTTTAAACGGCGAGATCCGCGTAGAAAGTGTCTACGGAGAAGGCAGTACTTTTACCGTAACACTCAAGAGGTAGTATTGTGAAGATATTAAAAAGATTGCTGTTTCCCCCCGTGTGGCTGATACTGATCCTAACGGTGACCAGCGCGGTATTGCTGACGATGGTTTTTGTCAATGGTCTGGAGCAGACCCCGGTTGCATATATTATTTATGTTCTGGCATTTTATACCCTTAGTGTTGTAACCTGCTTTTTTGTTTTGGTTCTTCCGAAGCAGTACGGAAAAATAAAGGAAATAATCTTTGCAAATCCCTTTGGAAACCGCTATATGACCGATAGCGTATTCCGCACAGAAGTATCTCTATACTTATCGCTGATCATCAATCTTTTATATGTGGGGATCAACTTGTGGTCGTGGCACATCCTGCGCAGTTGGTGGTTCGTAGTGCTGGCTGTGTATTATGTGATTATGGCGATTATGCGGTTTTTGCTTGTTCGCTATGTACGGGTCAATGAGATCGGAACCAGTATCCTGAAAGAATGGAAACGCTCCCGAATCTGTGCCTACATCCTGCTGCTGATCAATCTTTCCCTAAGCGGCGCGGTGTTGATGATTCTGTATCAGCATCGGGGCTATGATTATCCCGGTATTATGATCTATGTAATGGCGCTGTATACATTCTATTCCACCACCCACACCATTGTGGATATGGTCAAATACCGCGCTATGGGAAGTCCCATTATGTCCATCGCCAAAATCGTCAGTCTGTCTGCTGCTTTGGTATCTATGCTGAACCTGGAAACCGCTATGTTTGCCCAGTTCGGCACCGATATGGCGCAGCAGGATCAAAACTTGATGATCATTCTGACCGGAGCGGGAATCAGCGTGACCGTTGTGACGCTGTCTGTGCTCCACATCATAAAAGCAACGAAGGAGATCAGGAGAGAAAACTATGGAAAATAAAGAAGGATTTCACTATACCTACTCGGCTTCCCAGCAGCAGGAAATCGAGAGTATCCGCAAAAAATATCTTCCCAAAGAGGAAGATAAAATGGAACAGCTGCGAAATCTCCATAAGTCTGCCGGGCAGAAGGCTCAGGCATGGGCTATCGCCATTGGTGTCATCGGTACGCTGATCCTGGGCTGCGGTATGAGTCTGTTTATGACAGATCTGGGCGTATCGCTGGGTGGCATTGCTATGCTCATCGGTATCCTCATTGGCATTGCCGGTATGATCTTGGTGGCGCTGGCTTATCCGATCTACAACCGCATTCTGCAAAACGAACGCCAGCGGATCGCACCGGAGATCTTGCAGCTGACCGATGAACTGATGAAATAATCCTTAATTTCCAAAGGCAGATACCCCGTCTGGGTATCTGCCTTCCGTTTTTTGACAAAATTTAATAATTATTGATATTCTGTTAAAAAAGTCTTAATACAATACGGGCTATAATACCTTTTCAGGAGGTTTTGCTATGCAGGAGGAAACACAACGATCTCGGTTTTTCACTGTTTTTAAGTGGGCAGTAAAAGTCTGCTACCCGAAAATTGAAGTAATCGGTCAGGAAAACTTACCCAGCGAACCGGCAATTATCGTTGGTAATCACTGCCAGATGAACGGTCCTATCGTCGGTGAACTGTATGTGCCGGGCGAGCCTTACATCTGGTGCGCCGGAGAAATGATGCACTTAAAGAATGTGCCGGGCTATGCTTTTCAGGATTTTTGGAGTCAAAAGCCTAAATGGACACATCCTTTTTATAAACTGCTTTCTTATATCATCGCACCGCTGTCAGTTTGCGTGTTCAACAACGCCAGAACCATCGCTGTTTACCACGACGCACGAATTCTTGCCACTTTTAAGAACACCGTAAAAAAGTTACAGGAAGGAAGAAATGTACTGATCTTCCCGGAACACAATGTGAAGCACAATCATATTGTCTATGAATTCCAGGACAAATTCATTGATATCGCAAAACTATATTATAAAAAAACCGGAATGGAACTCAAGTTTGTTCCTATGTACATTGCACCCAAACTCAAAAAGATATATCTGGGCAAGCCCGTGCAATTCTGTATTGACTCACCGATCGACACCGAGCGCAGCCGGATCTGCACATATCTGATGGATGAAATTACCGCCATCGCCGAGTCCTTGCCGGAACACACCATAGTGCCTTACCGGAATATCCCAAAGAAAGATTATCCGTCTAACATTTTAAAGGAGCGTGTTTATGAAAAAGCCGGTCGTTGATTACAGAACCTTTCGGCTGCGAAAACTGAATGAGCCACAGTTTTCCCATTTGAAACTGCTTCTGGGTTGGGTAGGGTATTTTATCCTGTATTTTCTCACAGAGAATCTGATCCCGGCAGAAAACTGCCATCCTGTGCATATATGGCTGGATGATCTGATCCCGTTCTGCGAGTGGTTCCTGATTCCATATGTATTCTGGTACGCGCTGATCGTTTTCTCCCTGGGATATTTTCTGCTGTATAATGTAGACAGTTTTAAGCGGCTGCAGACCTATATTATCATCACCCAAATTATCGCGATGGCTTGCTATATCCTTTACCCCACGCGGCAGGATCTGCGGCCTCCGGAGTTTTTAAATGATAATTTCCTGACCCGCTGTGTCAGTTTCCTATATGCTTTCGATACCAATACCGGCGTATGCCCGTCACTGCACGTGGCGTATTCTTTGGGAATCGCCTCTGTTTGGACAAAAGAAAGGTCTGCGCATCCGGCGTGGAAAGTATTTGTTGTTTTTGCGGTAATTTTGATCTGTCTTTCCACTATGTTTATCAAGCAGCATTCCGCAGCGGATTTCTTCGCGGCAATCCCGGTGTGTTTGATCGCGGAGGGCTTTGTGTATCGGGATCGCTATTTTAAAAAGAAGAGATAAAGAGGAAGTAATATGGAAAAGAGAATTCACCTTTATGTGAGCAAGAAACATCCTGCTCTGTGGCTGACCGGTTTGTTGATGCTGGCATCCGTAATCGCAAGGATCATTGTATTCTCACAAGTAGAGGACGTTGGTGTTTTCAGGCAGATCGTGTGTCCGTCTGTTGCAGTGTTTCTGCTTGTCCTGATGATGTTTTTTGCCGGTGAGGAAATGCTGTACAGAACCGCTGTCCCGATTTGGATGCTGGGCATCTGTGCAGCCTGGCAACTGTACTTTGTACTTGCAAACACGCCTTTGCTGCTTGTACTCAGTTTTATCGGCATTCTCTTTTTCTGTGGTAGTTACACATCCATTCTTGCCGGTAAGCATAAGCCGTGGCTTCTGTTGCCCCTGTATTTATTCGCATTAGGGCTAGTTAGATATATGCAATGGCAACTTTCTGCCCAAGCACTTTCCGTCGCCCCGCTTCTTCCCGATTACCTTCTGATCGCAGGATTCATTGCTATGCTGTTCGCGCTCAGAATACATACGGACGGCAAATATCATCCTACCTGGAAAGACCGCTCCGACGGTCGCTATATCCGTTCATCACCGGCCATTGAGCAGATCACGCCGTTCATTATGCCGGCGCGTTGCGGTGCCAACATTCTCTTTGATGAGTCTGTAGAGATCAGCGAACTTGATCGGTATGTCCGCGCAAAACGTCGGGAGGATATGCCGAACTTCGGTATGACACACGCCATTGTTGCCGCCTATGTACGAACTGTTGCTAAGTACCCGGCACTGAATCGCTTTGTCGCGGGTCAGCGGATCTACTCCCGGGGAGACGATATTGTCGTGTGTATGACGGTAAAAAAGGAAATGACCAAGGAATCTCCGGATACGGTGATCAAAGTTCATTTCCATCCCGGTGACACAGCACGTGATGTGTACGAGAAGTTCAATGCCGCCGTATCCAGTGCAAAGGACGAAATGGAAGACTCCAATGTGGATGATGCCGCAGGTATCCTTACCTCTACGCCCCGGATGGTACTGAAATTTGTGGTGTGGCTGGTTAAGATTTTGGACTATTTTGGTATGGCGCCCCGCTTCCTGCTGGAGCTTAGCCCCTTCCACGGAAGCATCTATTTTACTTCTATGGGCAGTCTGGGCATTAAGCCGGTTTACCACCATCTTTATGATTTTGGTACTGTGCCGGCATTCTGCGCCTTTGGCAGAAAGCGTCGTGCGGAAGAAATCAAAGACGGCACGATCGTGGAGCGAAAGTATATGGACCTGCGGTTTAATCTGGATGAACGGATCTGCGATGGCTTCTATTATGCTTCTTTGATCAAATATTTTCTGCGACTGCTGACCCATCCGGAAGTGCTGGACAGACCACCGGAACAGATAGAAACAGATATTCCTTAATTAAGGTTCGCCGACCTCAAGCCGTCGCCGGCAACAGTCCACCGGACTGTTGCATTTAGATGGTTCAAATCTCCGCGGGCAGCAAAAAGAGAGAGATACCCAAAAGGGTTATACCCCATCGATACGTCCCGCTGGAGATTCGTTTGCATTCCCGGCTAAGCCGGGAATAGATGTTCCGCTGCGTCCAGCCGCAGCGGGGGACGCTCGGCCGCGTCGCATTTAATCTTTCGAATCTCCGCGGGCAGCAAAAAAGAGAGACACCCAAAAGGGTGTCTCTCTTTTTTGGTGACCCGCTGGAGATTCGAACTCCAGACCCATTGCTTAAAAGGCAATTGCTCTGCCAGCTGAGCTAGCGGGTCGTACGAAACCTTGAAAGCCGGATGTTTCGCGGAGGGTAAAAGATACTGCTTTTGATGAAGGCATGAATGAGCAGGAATACTTACTGTATTTCAAGCATTCATAACGCACAGCCAAAAGCAGGAGATTCACTCTCCGCTAACAGATGGCTTTCAGAGGTTGAGTTTGGCTGGGATGGCAGGATTTGAACCTACGAATGCCAGAGTCAAAGTCTGGTGCCTTACCGCTTGGCGACATCCCAATGTAGCGTGCCCAGCGGCGGACACACGCCGTATTATAACACGCGTTTTTATATTTTGCAACACCTTTTTCCATTCTATTCAAAATATATTTATTTTGTAAATAACAAAAAATACTTGTAAAATTTGCCGCTTTATCATATACTCTATTTTATATATACATTAACCAAGCAAGAGAGGTATCATCATGGAACTGATTTCTGTTCGTGAACTTTTCAAAAACACCGATGCCTATATGGGCAAGGAGGTCACTGTAGGCGGCTGGGTCCGTAATCGCCGCCCTTCCAAGCAGTTTGGCTTTATCGTCCTCAATGACGGCACTTATTTCTCCCCCGTTCAGGTGGTTTACAACGACACCATTGAAAATTTCCAGGAGATCTCCAAGATCAATATCGGCGCTGCGCTGATCGTCAAGGGCACTTTGGTTGCCACCCCCGACAGCAAGCAGGCTTTTGAGATTCAGGCCAGCGAAGTTACCGTGGAAGGCGCTTCCACCGGCGATTTCCCCCTGCAGCCCAAGCGCCATACTATGGAATTTTTACGCACCATCACCCATCTGCGTCCCCGGACCAACACCTTCCAGGCTGTATTCCGTGTCCGCAGTCTGGCAGCAATGGCGATCCACCAGTTCTTCCAGGACCGGGACTTCGTCTATGTCCACACACCCCTGATCACCGGTTCTGACTGTGAGGGTGCCGGCGAGATGTTCCAGGTCACCACGCTGGACCTGAACAACGTCCCCAAAACTGACGACGGCAAGGTAGATTTCAGTCAGGACTTCTACGGCAAGCCCACCAACCTGACCGTTTCCGGCCAGCTTAACGGTGAGACCTTTGCTATGGCATTTAAGAACATCTATACCTTTGGTCCTACCTTCCGCGCCGAGAATTCCAATACCACCCGCCACGCCGCGGAATTCTGGATGATCGAGCCGGAGATCGCCTTTGCAGATCTTTCTGACGATATGCGTCTTGCCGAGGATATGATCAAGTATATCATCTCCTATGTGCTGGAACACGCTCCTGAGGAGATGAACTTCTTCAATCAGTTTGTGGACAAGGGTCTGCTGGAGCGCCTGAACCACGTTATGAACTCCGATTTCGGTCACATCACCTACACCGAGGCCATCGAAATTCTGGAGAAACACAACGACGAGTTTGCCTACCCCGTCCACTGGGGCAGCGATCTGCAGACCGAGCACGAGCGCTATCTGACCGAAGTCGTATTTAAAAAGCCCGTCTTCGTCACCGACTATCCCAAGGAGATCAAGGCTTTCTATATGAAACTCAATCCCGACGGCAAGACCGTTGCCGCTATGGACTGTCTGGTCCCCGGCATCGGCGAGATCATCGGCGGCAGCCAGCGTGAGGACGATTACGAGATCCTGAAGAGCCGCATTGAAGAACTGGGTATGAATCCCGAGGACTACGGCTTCTATATGGACCTGCGCAAATACGGCTCTGCCCGCCACGCCGGTTTCGGTCTGGGCTTTGGGCGCTGCGTGATGTACCTGACCGGTATCACCAACATCCGTGACGTTCTCCCCTTCCCCAGAACCGTCGGCAACTGCGAACTGTAAAAATCATATTTTTTGCCTGCCTCACCCGAGGCAGGCAAATTTTCTTTTACAACTTTTCTGCAATTTTCCGGCCATATTCGTTTTTCTTCTGCAAATGCTATTTGTAGAAAAACGAAAGGAGCAGCGCCTATGAAAAACAAAAAGATTTTTCCGGTACTATTTCTATCTGTCATTATGTGCGGATGTGGTCTGCTTCATTCCGGCAAACCGCCATTGCGGGTAGTTACCGCTGTAGATGTCTCCTGCCAACAAAAAAACCGTGAGATCACCCGGCACTATGAAAGTTTTGAAAAAATGGAAGCCGTGCTGCTGTATATCCGTCTTGCGGACAAAGGCCGTCCGCCAACAGAAAATCCGAATGCCTTAGATGCGGACACCTGGCAGATCTGCGTTAACCTTTCCGACGGCCAGCAGCATATTTATAAGCAAAAAGACCACCGCTATTTTTACCGGCCCGGAACAGGTTGGCGCACTTTGGACCCTGCCCACGCCGCAAAACTATACGCGTTATTGCGCCACTACAAAAGCGATAGCAATTCCCTGACGGTTTTCGTTGACTTTCCGCTATCCACCGTGTTATACTAAGGGAAATTTTTCAAGGAGGGCGTTTTATGAACAAGGTGATCGTGCCGAAAGGCTACCGTCCCGTGCTGAACAGTTACGATCTGCAACGGGCAATTGCGCTGACAAAAGATATTTTTCAGACGGAGTTTACCCACAATCTGCACCTGAAGCGTGTATCTGCGCCTCTGTTTGTTAAGTCCTCCTCAGGTCTTAATGACGATCTGTCCGGCAGTGAACGGGCGGTTTCCTTTGATGTGCCTGCCATTGGCGATGATGCCCAGGTGGTCCACTCTCTGGCAAAATGGAAGCGCCTGGCTCTGCAAAAATACGGTTTTGCCACCCACGAAGGTCTGTACACCGATATGAACGCCATTCGCCGGGACGAAGATCTGGACAACATCCACAGCATCTATGTCGATCAGTGGGACTGGGAGCGGATCATTCGCCCGGAAGACCGTACCGAGGCGTACCTGAAAGAAACAGTAAAGTCCATCGTGGATGTGATCTGCGATGCCAGCCATAAACTGAAACGGGCATTCCCCCAAATCGAGGTGGAACTGACCCGGGAGGTCAGTTTTATCACCGCGCAGGAACTGGAAGATCTGTACCCGGATAAGACCCCGGAGCAGCGGGAACATCTGTACTTAAAAGAACATAAAACCGCCTTTATTATGGGCATCGGCGAAAAACTTCGCTCCGGCAAATCCCACGGTAACCGCGCGCCGGACTATGATGATTGGTCCTTGAACGGCGACATTCTTTTCTGGAACGATCTGCTGGGTATGGCCTTTGAGATCTCCTCTATGGGCATTCGTGTAGATCCCGCCGCATTGGACTGGCAATTGACAGCCGCCGGCTGTGATCACCGCAGAGCGCTTCCCTTCCACAAAATGCTGTTGGAAGGTCAGTTGCCCCTGACCATCGGCGGCGGTATCGGTCAGTCCCGTTTGTGTATGCTGCTGATCGGCTGCGCCCACATTGGAGAAGTGCAGACCAGCCTTTGGGATGAAGAGACCCTGCGTATCTGCAAAGAAAATAACATTCCCCTGCTGTAATGTATATTATTCACCTCGGTGCAAATACTGGCACCGAGGTGATTTTATGATCGAACAAGATACCGTCAAACTTTTACGGGAGTGCGATGCCGGCATTAAAATGGGCATTGATTCCATTGACGATGTACTGGAGCATGTAAAGAACAAAGACTTTTACGAAAAACTGGATAACTGCAAAAAGGAACACCAGAAATTACAATCCGAACTGCTGCAGTTGCTGGATAACTACGGCGATGAAGGTAAAAATCCCAACCCCATTGCCAAGGGTATGTCCTGGATGAAAACCAATATGAAACTGACCATGGAGGACTCCGACGCCACCATCGCAGATCTGATGACCGATGGCTGCAATATGGGTGTGAAATCCCTTGCCAAGTATTTAAATCAATACAAAGCCGCCGACGAGGTCTCCAAGGACATCACCAAGCGCCTGATCCATTTGGAAGCCACTTTGGCGCAGGACATCCGGCGTTATTTGTAAAAAACACCCGCACTTGGGCAGTATGCCGCAGTGCGGGTATTCTTTATGCAACAGGTTCTTTTTTCTTTGCCTTTTTGTCCATCAGCAGCCAGGGCAAGTAAGCGACAAAATACAGCGCCGTAATGGCAGCCGCCATAATCACCAGCCGCAGAACAAAATTCGGAGGCAGAATATCCAGAATGGACGGCGTATCCTCCGGCTTTGCCATAAACAGATAGTTGGCGCCAGGTCCTAACATACGGTTGGTAAAATAAGCGATCACTGCCAGCACAACCAGCGCAGCATAGGATTTCACCGCAGATTTTACCGTGGGACGCATCTTGTGGACAAAGATCATATAGAAGATCGCCACATAGCCCAAAGTATGCTCAAGCCAGAACTGGTAGTAGCGGAAACGGGTCGGACCGGTGTAGGAGATCACCGTAGGGGTGATCAGCGCAAAGATCGAGCCGCATAGCAGCCAGAAATAAGAAATATCAAACAGCGTCTGGTTCTTACCGATCACCATATAACTGCAGAATACCACCGCCCAGCCGCAAACCGTAACGGGCAGATGGTCAATGGGATTGGGGCCCAGGCTGGGAACTCCCACGAGGCGCCAATAATACGACATTTCGGATATGATCAGCGCAAAGGCCAAAATATAGCGAAATACCTGTTCGTGTTTATATGTACGAAGCGGCTCCCGGAAACGGTAAATCGCAAAGATCACCGCCAGCAAAACCAGAATGGGTGCAAAGTGCGCAAACGTAAAGTTGGAAAACTCTACAGCCTCACCCGCACCAAAAAAGTACTGCAAGAATGCTTTCATCTCTATCTCTCCTTCTTCTTGTAATACGGATTATACCACAGTATGTTAGAAGGTGCAAGGTTTTGCTGTTTTTTCGGCAAAGAAACCACTTGACACAACCAAGTCGCGGTGGTATAATAGCAACCGCTATGGTGCTCGTGCACTTGCATCATATGGGCCCTTAGCTCAGTTGGTTAGAGCCTCCGGCTCATAACCGGATAGTCCCGGGTTCGAATCCCTGAGGGCCCACCACAAATAACAAGGCTTCGGCCTTTTACATATAGGGGTATAGCTCAATTGGTAGAGCGGCGGTCTCCAAAACCGTAGGCTCAGGGTTCAAGTCCTTGTGCCCCTGCCAGAAAAAGTCCAACACCTTTTGGTGTTGGACTTTTTCTGTTGGGCCAAGGACTTGAAAGGGCGGCACCAGTGGGTACACTGGTGCAAAAATTGAGAGCGGGCGAGCAATTTTTAGCCCGTGGGAAAGTCCTTCAAATCCAGAGCGCAGTCCACGAGGACTGTGAAATGGATTTGAAAACACAAGTAAGACCTCGTTGTTTACAAATCCTCCCTCCTGTGCTATAATGCTTCCTGTCATTGAGCGGGGAATGTCCGTTCATTTTTTGTTGTATGGGAGACAGAAAAAATGGATTTGAGGGTGTTTGGAACAGTTCATTGGATCTATTTGGGAATTACTGTTCCTTTGTCCGTTATCGTGCTGCTTTTGGCGAAGAAATTTGCAAAGACCGAAAAGGCACAAAGCATTGTTTTAAAATCTCTGGGTGTGCTGTTGCTGATATGGATCATCATCAACCGGCTTTCTCAGGTTTTCCGATATTCCGATGTTCGTTGGGAGCAGATCATACCCGACAGTTTCTGCGGAATGACGAGTTTGGTCTTGTCATTAGCCGTACTGTTTGGCAAAAAGGATAACTGTGTCTACCATTTTACCTGGGCTTTGGGACTCGTTGGCGCGCTGATCACTGTGTTCAACCCCACATTTTTAAGTCAAGGCCCGTCGATATTTTACTTGCCCACGATCTCGGGCTTATTACATCACAGTTTGGCGCTGGTCGTAGTAGTCGCACTTCTCATCTTCAATCAAATTCAGATCACCTATAAAAAATGGTACTGTACTTTCTTCGGTTTTACCGCGTATCTGACGGTAGGCGCGTTCCAAATGTCAGTGTTGGGCTTTCCGGATTCTTTTCACATTGCCGAGCCCATTCTTTCAGGAACACCATTAACTGCCTGGGTCATGGCACCTATTTATGCAGTGGGCTACGGAATTGTTTTGCTTGTAATCGAACTGTTTCGCAAGAAAAAGCAAAAGAACGACAACGCAAGTTCTTGCGAAACCCAACAGACGCCCTGCATTTGACTGAGTATAACATTTGAAACTGCTTTTACTATTCTTTACTTTCGGTCAGGCGGCTGCGACGGCGACGCTGAGAGGGTCTTTGATTTTCCGGGTCTGCCTTTTCAACTCTGCGGGCATATGCCTGGGCCGCTTCGGAGGTAGCCTCGTAAGTCAGGCGACTCACCCGGATGGTGCCATCGGGCTGGTCGGAAAGCCGGACACGAATCAGGAATTTGCCGTGATCCGGGCAGCCTGCCAAGTCCATATACCGCCGTCCCGGCTGGGCAAACCAGCGAGAACCCAGCATCTGTCTGCCGCAGGTGGGGCATTTATTCTCCTTGCCGGACATAGCCGCCAATGCAGCCCGCTTGTCGGCATAATCATAAAACACTTTCCGGTCGATACAACCGGGGATCTCTGCGCCGTGGAAGCCGTTAACGTGGCTTTTCAGGGCATCGCCATACTCTGCAGCGCCCTTTTTCAAGTCCAGACGGGCGCAGATCAGTGCGGTATGGTAGGCATCGCCCAGCGCATCGTGAGCAGGGCGGGTCGCCTCGATACCGAAGATCTCCATAGCGGTCTTTAGCGCTTTCTGCGCATTGGATCCGTCGGTCTGGGCGTTAAAGATCATCTGAGCGTTGTACCAGCGATCTACCCAACTGTCATCGATGCCATAAAGTTGCAGATTTTCCTTCAAAATAGTAATGTCATCAAATCCCCAGGTCAGGAAGATCACATCCTCACCGCACCAGTTCCGGAAATCAGCCATTGCCTCAACCATCGGCACGCCCTCTTCCCGGAGTCTTGCTTCTTTGATGCCGGTAAGTTTACTGACGCGACGGTTTAATCGCCGGTAGTATTTGGGTTTGATCAGAACCTGGAATTCATCCGCCACCTGCTGGTCCTCGGTAATGCGCACCGCGCCGATCTGAATGATCTCACCGCGGATCTGCACCGGCAGCACCTTCCGTGCCGACGGTGAACCTGGCCAGGGCTGATTCCATTCCATATCCAAAACGATATAATTCATATTGACCTCTGTTCCGGGACAGTCTTTTACTGCCCACATTCTCTTGATTTTATCATACCATATAACCAGGGGCTCTGTAAACCACCAGTTTCAAAATCATTTTTGCAAAAATTTTATAAATTTTGTCTTTTCTTTTGAAATTAGCGGTGCTATAATGAACTTAGTTATCTTTAACAAGGAGGAATTCCATATGTCATACAAGAGAATTCTCACGATTCAGGATATTTCCTGCGTCGGTCAATGTTCTTTGACGGTCGCGCTGCCCATTCTGTCTGCCTGCGGCGTTGAGACCGCCATCATCCCCTCTGCTGTTCTGAGTACCCATACCGCCGGCTTCACCGGGTTTACCTGCCGGGACTTGACAGACGATATCCCTGATATCCGTCAGCACTGGGCAAAAGAGAACATCCATTTCTCTGCCATTTACACCGGCTATCTGGGCAGTACCAAACAGATCGGATATGTGGCTGATATTTTCGCCGACAACGCCGATAACTGCGTCAAGATCGTCGACCCCGCTATGGCTGACAACGGCAAACTGTACCCCGCATTTGATGCCGATTATGTGGAGGCAATGAAAGGACTGTGCGCAAAGGCAGATTATGTCGTGCCCAACATCACCGAGGCGTGCTTCCTGAGCGGTGTGGATTACCGCGAGACATATGACCGTGCTTATATCGATCTTCTGCTGCAAAAACTCTGTGAGATCGGCTGCAAAAACATTGTTTTGACCGGCGTTTCTTATGCTCAGGGTCAGACCGGTGTTGTTGTATTGGAAAACGGAATTTATTCCTATTATGAACATATCAAACTGCCCAACTCCTGCCACGGTACCGGCGATATTTACGCATCTGCTTTCGTTGGCGCTTTGGTCCGGGGCAAATCCTCCCAGGAAGCTGCAAAGATCGCTGCAGATTACACTGTGGAATGCATCAAGTACACCGCCACTTTGGACAACCATTGGTACGGTGCTGCATTTGAACCCGTGCTGGGCAAACTGATTCAGGCACTGGAAAATTAAGTTCCGGAGGTAGCATTATATGCTGGACAAGAAATATGCTGACTTTGCCTGGGAGCAGGCGGCCGCTCTTCTGGCCATCGACTCCCCTACCGGCTTTACGGAAAAAGCCGCAAAATGGGTAAAGGAAGCCTTTGAGGCGCTTGGTTTTTCCGCGTATTTCACCACCAAAGGCGGTGTGATCGCCGATCTTGGCGGCGAAAACGACAACGACGCCCTGCTGCTGGCTGCCCACGCAGATACATTAGGCGGAATGGTTGCCGAGATCAAAGGCAATGGCTGCCTGCGGATCACCGCTCTGGGTGGTATGAACGCCAATAACGCCGAATCGGAAAATGTCCGGGTCTATACCCGGGACGGCAAGGCTGTCGACGGTACGCTGCAACTGTGCAACGCCTCCGTCCACGTCAATGCCCAGTATAACGATACAAAGCGGAGTTTTGACACCACAGAGATCGTTCTTGACGAAGATGTTTCCTCCGCTGACGATGTCCGGAAGCTGGGCATTGAGGTTGGTGACATCGTCTGCTTTGATCCCCGCACCCGCCGCACCGCATCCGGCTATCTGAAAAGCCGTTTTCTGGATGACAAACTCTCCGTTGGCATTCTGCTGGGTTTTGCCAAATATATTGCCGACAATCACATCACCCTGAAACGCAGGACTTATGTCCACGTAACGGTCTATGAAGAAGTGGGTCATGGCGGCTCCGGCTCTGTACCCGCCGGTGTCACCGAGGCGATCTCCGTGGATATGGGCTGTGTGGGCAGCGGTCTGCAATGCACTGAGCGGCAGGTCTCCATCTGCGCCAAGGACTCCGGCGGTCCTTACAGTTACGATATTGTAGGCAAACTCATTGAGGCTGCCAAGAAAACCGATGCTGACTATGCTGTGGATGTTTATCCTATGTATGGCTCCGATGTAGAGGCTACTTTGCGCAGCGGACACGATATCCGCCACGGTCTGATCGGCGCCGGTGTCTATGCCAGCCACGGCTATGAGCGCAGCCACATCGATGGCGTGTATAACGCCATTAAAGTCCTGCCCGGCTACCTGACCAAAAAGCAAACCCCCCGGCTCGAAGGAGCCGGGGAGTATTTTTAGGTGCGATTACAGAGGATACTCGTCCGGGAACAGGGTATGCCACAGAAGCAGTACTACATCGTCATTGTTGATCTCGGTATCTTTGTTGAGGTCACCGGAAACCGTGATGGGATACTCCTCCGGGAACAGAGTATGCCACAGAAGCAGCACTACATCATCGTTGTTGACCTGGCCGTCTGCAGTTATGTCGCCGGGGACAGCCTGCTCCGTCTCGTTTTCTACATAGCAGCAGGAGAACATCCAGGCAGTTTCCTCATTAACTGCCTTATCTGCGAACAGATAGGTGCCGATCTCTGTATCGATATCGTACCAGCCCTTCAACGGGTCGCTGCCGATGTGCTGATACATAGTCATCAGATCCACTGTCAGAGGGTACACTCCGGTAGCTGTATCCATGCAGGCAACATATGCTTCCCAAGCAGGCAGATAGTTGACGATCTTGGTGGGGTTGCCGTTTTCATCGTACACGCCAACCTTGACCTGACCATAACCGGCAGCCGCAGACAAGGGTGCGCCATAGGGCGCATTGCCGCTGATGTTCACATACAGAACCGGACCGTTGGCGCTGTTTAAATGGTAATAACCGTCATCACCCAAAACGGCAGATTCTGCCACATCGTCAGTTACATTCACATAGACCAGATCCTTCGCATCGGCTTCCAGGGTGAAGGCTTCGGGTGTGACCTGATTGACATAGTCCACATTTTCATATGTAGGCTCTACTACGGCATCACCGGTTCTGGTAACTGTCAGGGTACAGCCGGCAACACCGGACACGCCCACCATAATACTGGGACCTACCTGAGGATGATTCTGCACCAAAGTGTTGGCAGGGATCTCACTCTGATTCCACACGAAGAATGAATTGCCGCCCCAATAGGTCAGCATTGCATTGGGATCGTCTACAGTAAACGCATACACGCCGGGCTCCTCAGGCCAGAACTCGTAGACAGTGGTCACGGCAGCGGTACTCAGCGTCAAGGCATTTTCGCCCAGTGCCAGCATAACATCCCAGTTCTGCTCGTACTCTTCCAGCGCTGCGTTGGCAGTAACGGCAACCAAAGAAACCAGCATAGCCACAACCAGCAGCAGACTCATAATCTTTTTCATTTCCATTTCCTCCTTAATGATTAATTCTCGACATCATCCAGCGGAATGTGGATATCGCCGGGTTCTTCCTCTACTTCAGGCGAGAGTTCTTCCGGCTGGGTATCTGTCGGGATCGTTTCTTCAATAATTCCCTCTTCCTCTGTTGTCTCCGGTACAGAGGGTTCTGTAGGATAGTCTGTTTCCTCAATGGTAGGATCTCCTGCGCACTGATTCTCGTTAGGACCATCATCTACCGTAGTAGGGACAGGCCAGGTTTTTTCTGTGGGATCTGCAGCGCTTTGACCCTCACTGCCGGCAGGTTTGCTGCCGCAGGCCATCAGACTGAGCGCCATACAAAGGCACAGTGCCAGCGCAAAAACTTTCATAAAATTTCTCATGCGACTGTCTCCTTTCAGAATGCGCAAATAATGGACACGATCTCATCACCGATGCGCCCCTGGGCTTCCGCTGTCTGACCGCCGATGTGGGGCGTGACAGACACTTTGGGATGATTGCACAGTTCTGTGTTCTGTGTAGGCTCCTGGGCAAACACATCCAGACCTGCGCCGGCGATCTTACCGGCATTCAATGCATCCAGCAATGCGCTCTCGTCCACAACACCGCCTCTTGCGGTATTGATCAGGAAGGCCGTGGGCTTCATCAGGGACAGTTCCCGCTCCCCCAGCACCGGCTTTTTGTCTGCCGGCATAGGAATGTGCAGCGATACAAAATCGGAAACTTTCAAAAGGTCTTCAAGCGGTAAATAGGTGTACTGCGGGAAGGCTTTATCCTCGCCGCTGCGTCGGGTGTAGACCACATGCATTCCCAGCGCCTGCGCCCGTTTTGCCAGTTCCTGTGCGATACGGCCAAAACCGATCAAACCTAAAGTTTTGCCGCCGATCTCCATACCTTCATACTGTTTTTTATTCCACTGATCCTGCCGCATTGTCACGTTGGAAATGCCAATGTACCGGGCAAGGCAGAACATATGTCCCAGCGCCAACTCTGCAACTGCGGCTGAACTGGCGCAAGGCGTATTACACACAGCCACACCTTTGCTCTCGGCATAGGCAACATCGATGTTGTCCACGCCTACGCCACCGCGAATGATCAGTTTCAGTTTGCCTTTTACCGCCTGATCGATATGCTCGGCTCTGACTTTTGTTTTGGAGCGGACCACAACGCAATCAAATTCCTGAAGGGCTGCGCCAAGGTCTGCGGGTTCGTAATATTTTTCTACAACTGTGTGGCCTTTTTCCTGTAACTGTGCGATGGCTGATCGGCTCATTCCGTCGGTCACCAAAATACGCATCCGTTTATTCCCCCTGTATGTATGATAATCTTCAGATTTTCCGTGTTTTGTGATATTTTACAGTTATATTTGTCAAAATAGTTTTTATTTCCGCCATTTAGCATATCACAGAACCATCGTTTTGTCACGAAAAATTTGCAGTTTTCCTTTTCGATCTGCAACGAAAATTTTCTGCCCTACTTTGCATTTTCTACTTGCTATTTTGGAAAAAATGGTATATACTATGCAAGTACCTGCCGGTGTGATGGGGAGCGATACGAGCGCTGCCTGTGGCAGATACAGCGAGTTGAGCGAGTGGCAGCGGTCGATAAAATCGAGGATAAGCGCAAGCCCGAGGATTTTATCGGGCACCGCAACAGGAAAAGCGCTTCCTAAAACACGCAGCATTATAGAATTTGCCGGTGTGATGGAATTGGTAGACGTAGTGGAC
Organism: Faecousia sp.; assembly: GCA_045540035.1. Taxonomy (GTDB): domain Bacteria; phylum Bacillota; class Clostridia; order Oscillospirales; family Oscillospiraceae; genus Faecousia. The sequence continues at coordinate 187 of JAZQGL010000074.1, read as the reverse complement.
TCAAAATCCACCGCTAGCGATAGCGTGCCGGTTCGAGTCCGGCCACCGGCACCAAAGCATTCAAACCCGAACCTTTTACCAATCGGTGAAACGTTCGGGTTTGTTGTTTTCTTAAAAGATGTTAAATAAGCCTTTGTTTGTGGCAGTACAGAGTTAGTCGCTCTGTACTGCCACTTCTTCGTTTCAA
>JAZQGL010000073.1:0-27844 GCA_045540035.1 Faecousia sp. | reverse complement strand
CAGTGGCCACGACCCGGACAGGATCGCGCAGCAGCTTTCAGGCCTGGGATGCAGCCGCATACTGCTGGACTTTGAACGACAGGACGAGTCTCAGACAGCAGCCATCGTCGAGAGAATCCTGGACACGCTCCCTTGCCCCGTTGGTGTTTCGGAGCATTACGCAAAAGATTCCGCCTGGCCCATTTTTCTGCCCCCCATACCTCCCCACATTTCGCCCGGGGACTATCTGGCCCCCTGGCAAGGGCGGGAAGTTTGGCTGGAAGCGGCTCTCAACACGGTCTGCCTCACCGTAACCGCCGAGGGATGCCAAATCTGCCCTGCCGATCCGCCCGAGAAACTGCCCCACCGGGATTCGACACTATTTTGCCACTATCAAACGGAAGTATCCAAGGAACAAATCCGGTTCACCCTTCACCGCACTCCAGAAGATTTGACACAGCTACTTGAAGAAGTCAGGCAGTACGGTGTCACACTGTCGGTAGGGCTCTATCGAAGCCTCTAAGCCCATTTCCCGGCACTTGGCCTGTAGATACACTGCCGCCCGAAGCTCCTCCACACTGCCGCCCATGCGGACATAGGCAGTCTCTTCAAAAATCTTCATAATCTTTTGGGCATCCATGGGATTACCTCCTTCAAAAGCTTTCGTCTATCATACCGCATTTTCCTGTTTTTTTCAACACAGAATAAAGCAAAAGGACGGTCGTAACACGACCGTCCTTGTGAGCATGACTCAAGAGGGGGATATTAGTAGAACTTTCTCTTGTTCTTACGGGCAGCTTCAGACTTCTGCTTCCGCTTCAGGCTGGGGCTGACGTAATGCTCGCGCTTCTTAACTTCAGCAATAACGCCCTCCTTTGCACAGCTACGCTTAAAACGGCGCAGAGCGCTCTCCAGAGATTCGTTTTCCTTAACGCGAATTTCAGACATTGTTTTCCCTCCCTCCGATGGCATCCGGCTAAATCCAGGATGCGTTCAGGGCCTGATAATCAGGCTGGATTATTATAAGCGTTTTTGGCGGAAATGTCAAGATAGATTTCAGGGAATTTTATCCAAATATGGAAAAACGCTTATTTTACGATCAGATTGACCAATTTATTCTTGACAACGATGGTCTTGATGATACTGCCACCCTGCTTTTCCAGGAACTTGGTGATCTTTTCATCAGCCAAGACATTGGCGATTACAGTATCATTATCCAGATCTGCTTCCATCTGTACAGTGCCACGCATTTTGCCATTGACCTGAACTGCAATGGTGATCTCCGTATCCTTGCATTTTTCCTCGGAGTATTCAGGCCAGTTTTCAAAGGCAATGGTATTGTCGTGACCCAGGATCTGCCAGATCTCCTCGCCCACATGGGGAATGATGCAGGAGATCATCTTGATGAAGCCTTCTGCATACTCTCTGGGGCAAGTGCCGTTCTTGTAAACCTCGTTAACAAACACCATCATCTGCGCAATGGCAGTGTTAAAGCCCAGGGCTTCAAAGTCATTGGTGACCTTCTTGACGGTCTGGTGATAGAGTTTGGTCAGTTTGCCATCATCGGTATCGGTAATGTTTGCGCTCTCGGTAAAGAAATTCCAAACACGGTTGATAAACTTCTTAGCGCCTGCAACCGCCGTGGTGCTCCAGGGCTTGGAAACTTCCAGCGGACCCATAAACATCTCGTAAAGACGCAGAGTATCTGCACCGTACTCACGCACCACATCACTGGGATTGACAACAAATTCCGGGAAGCGTTTACCCATCTTGATGCCATTCTCACCCAAAATCATACCCTGGTGGACCAGTTTCTTGAAAGGCTCCTTGACCGGAGACAAGCCATTATCGTACAAGAAACGATTCCAGATACGGGAATAGATCAGATGACCTACCGCGTGCTCAGGACCGCCAATGTACAGATCGACCGGCATCCAGTGCTTCAACAGTTCCGGATCACAAAATGCGTTTTCATTCTTGGGATCGATGTAACGCATATAGTACCAGGAAGAACCTGCGCTGCCGGGCATCGTGGATGTCTCACGGACGCCACGAACACCATTTTTATCATACTGCTTCCACTCAGTAGCGTTTTCCAAAGGTGCCTGACCGTTCTTGCCCTTATAGTCTTCCAGTACCGGCAGGATCAGGGGCAGTTCCTCATCCGGCAGGAATACGGTCTTGCCGTCCTCGGTATAAACGCAGGGAACGGGTCCACCCCAATAGCGCTGACGGGCAAAGATCCACTCACGGAAGTGATAGTTATTCTTTCTTCTGGCAACGCCGGCCTTTTCCAGTTTATCAGTGATAGCCTCTTTTGCCTCTTCTACGGTCAAGCCGGTAAACTCTTCAGAGTTCATCAGTTTGCAGCCCTTGCCCAGATAATCCTGCTTTTCAAAGGCGCACGCAGACACATCGCGACCCTCAATGACCTGGATCATAGGAATATTATGTGCAATGGCATATTCAAAGTCACGCTGGTCGTGGCTGGGAACAGCCATAACGGCGCCGGTGCCGTAGTTGCCCAAAACAAAATCGCCGATAAACACGGGCACTTCCTTGCCGTTGACGGGGTTGATAGCGTAAACACCCTTCAGAGGACAGCCGGTTTTTGTCTTGGTAGCATCGGTGCGGTCAATATCGCTCTTCTTAGCCGCTTCTGCAATGTAAGCCTCGACCTCTTCTTTGTTCTCTACACGATCCATCAGGGTCTTAACGATCTTACCGTCGGGTGCAAGCACCATAAAGGTAATGCCGTAGATGGTTTCGATACAAGTGGTGTAAATGGAGAATTTTCCACCGCCTACCAGTTTGAAATCCACTTCCACACCGGTGGACTTACCGATCCAGTTGCGCTGGATCTCTTTGGTGGATTCGGGCCAGTCGATCTCCTCCAGACCCTCCAGCAGTTTTTCAGCAAAAGCAGGCTGGTCAATGACCCACTGCATCATATTCTTCTTAACTACCGGATAGCCGCCACGCTCAGACTTGCCATCGATAACCTCATCATTGGCAAGAACCGTTCCCAGTTCTTCACACCAGTTGACAGGCATCTCGATGCGCTTGGCATAGCCGGCCTCATACAGTTTCTTAAAGATCCACTGCGTCCATTTATAGAACTCGGGATCGGATGTAGCAATCGCCTTGGACCAGTCATAGTCAAAGCCCAGTTCTTTTAACTGACCGGAGAAGGTCTAGATATTCTCCTGGGTAAAGCCATTGGGATGGTTACCGGTGCTGACAGCGTACTGCTCAGCAGGCAGACCAAAGGAGTCATAGCCCATAGGGTGCAGAACATTGTAGCCCTGCATACGCTTCATACGGGACATAATATCCGTTGCGGTATAGCCCTCAGGATGTCCTGCGTGCAGACCTACACCGGAAGGATACGGGAACATATCCAGCACATAATATTTAGGCTTGGAAAAATCCCAAACATCGGTGTGGAAGGTGTCGTTCTCCTCCCAATATTTATGCCATTTGGCTTCAATTGCGCTAAAATCGTAATTCATGGTCTTCTCTACCTCTTTTCATCAATTCGGCAAAATGATCTCGCTCAGATCTACCTGATGCGCATCGGCCCACAGACGCTCCAAGGAATAAAACTCTCTTGCTTCTTCTGTAAACACGTGAACAACAACACTGCCAAAGTCCAGCAATTCCCAGGAATTGCCGCGATGACCTTCACGACCCAGCATAGGCTCGCCTAATTGCTCAAATGTATATTCTGCGTGGTCGCACAGAGTCTTGACGTGTGTATTGGATGTGCCGGTACAAATAATGAAGTAATCTGCCAAACTGGATATCTCATCGATCTTCAAAAGTTTGATATCCATACCCTTTTTGCTGTCCAATGCTTTTGTGACCTCCAGAGCCACTTCTCTCGCTGTTAACATGAAATCATATCCTTTCGGCGTGTTATTTATTATTAAGCCAGTTAAGCGCCTCCTGGGACTCTTTGGATATTTCCCTGCCTTGTTGGCGCAGCATATCCAATGTCATCTCCAAGCCCAATTTAAGTGCCTGATCCAAATCGGAATAGGCCAAATTGCGAAGTTGTTCAACCCCGGGAAAATCCCGGTTTGGCTCCATATAGTCTGCCACATAAATAATCTTTTCAAGCGTATTCATATTTGCTTTCGCCGTAGTGTGGCTGCAAATCGCATTCACCACAGCGCTGTTTTCGCCAAATATGCGCTCTGCCACCAAACTGCCGGTCAACGCATGCAGAGTCTTGGGATTTTGCTGAGAAAAATCATCCAAACGCACACCATACGCACTGCACAAAGTCAATTGCAGCGGACCGTCCAGCGCTTTTGTTACATCGTGTAAAAGCGCTGCTCTGGCGGCATCTGTCTCATTTGCGCCCCAAATGCGGGCAAGTTCTTCCGCTGTCTGGCGACAGCCCAACACATGGGCCACCCGGTTCGGTTTCAATAAACTAACCACCGCGTCCTGCAACTGTTCAATGGGTAAATTCCGCAAGTTGCGCTGTGTTTCATAAAGACCGTTATCCTGAATATAGCGCAGGACTTCCGGGGTTATAAAACCGTCTGCACATTTGAACACCAACATACGGCGCAGATCTGTAGAAGAAATCACATGCAAAGGATTCTCCACCAGATACACTTTTGCGCCCATTTCTTCTAAACGGTGTTTTTGTTCCCGGATCAGTAGTTGTTCATCCTGCTGTCCCCGATAAAATACCGCCAAAGCGGCATTTTCCAAGATCTTTTCCGGATTGCGCCAATTGTGAAATGTCAGGAACATATCTGTTCCCATAAACAGTACCAATTCTGCATTCGGATACATTTCCCGCACTTGCGCGACAGTTTCATAGGTATAACTTGAGCCGCCACGGCGCAGTTCCAGGTCGGACACTTCCATATTCTCTAACCCCGAAAAACACAGTTGGAGCATTTCAAGGCGCTGCGTAGGCTCTGCAGATGCAGCAGGCGTCTGCTTATGGGGAGAAACGCAAGTAGGGATCACCAGGAGTTTACTTAGTCGCAATGCATTTAAGGCATACTGTGCCGCACGCAGATGTCCAATATGCGGCGGATTGAATGCGCCGCCGTAAATGCCGATTCGCTCCATAGTGTTCCCCCCTTTACTGCTCGGTTTACTCTTTCTCTCTGAGTTGCCGTTCCCGGTCCCGTTCAATGGCGCGTTCAATCGCCTGCTGACGGAAATACTCGTTACGCTGTTCGCGCACCTTTTTCGCCGCCTCCCGGCGGGCTTTTGCGCCTTTACGCACAGGGTTCATTTTGGATACGGGTGTTGCCTTTTTCTTGGCGCGACCCGATTGATTGCGTTCCTGCTGCAATTTCTCGCTGAAACGGTAGATCACAAACTTGGTGCCGATCACAGACACGCCGTCTGCTCCGGTCTCCTCGCAAATCGCATCACAGACTTCCCGGGGCGTCATCATTGCGCTTTCCAGGACTTTTCCCTTCACCAGTTCTCTGGTGGTCAATTGATTATCGGCTTCGGCAATGACGGCTTCCGTTACGCCATCTTTGCCAACCATCAATGTTGTCTCAAGGCTATTTGCCTGCGCGCGAAGTTCCGCTCTTTCTTTACTTGTCAGCATAGCCTTCCTCCTTCAATTTTTCGTAAAACAGTTTTAACGCTCTGGCACGGTGAGACACCTGATTTTTTTCCTCAGCGGTGACTTGCGCCAATGTCTTTCCGAAGGGTGGGTAGTAGAAAATCGGATCATAACCGAATCCACCCTCACCTGCCGGGGCGCGAAGCAGTTCTCCGTGGACTTCGCCACGGGTCTGAATGGTTTTGCCGTCGGGCATAACCATTGTAATCACGCACACAAACTGAGCCTGCCGCTGACCGTCAGGGACATTCTCGGTGTTTTTCAGCAAGAGCAGCAATCTGCCCCAATCGTCCAGACTATCGTCAAATCCGTATCTGGCAGAATACACCCCGGGTTCCCCGTTCAGTGCATCTACTGCAATACCGGAATCGTCTGCCAGCGCCGGCATACCGGTGACTTTCATAACCGCATTGGCTTTTTGAAAGGAGTTTTCCTCAAAAGTCGTGCCGGTTTCCTCCACATCGATATCCACGCCGATCTCAGATTGCAACACCAGTTGAATATCCAGTTTTTCCAGTATTTTGCTGATCTCCACCAATTTGTGCTGATTCTTACTTGCTAATACGACCTTCATACTTTCTCCTTACAAAAGCGCATCTACAAAAGGCTGCGCCTCAAAGGGCATCAGATCATCCACCTGCTCGCCCACACCTACAAATTTCACAGGAATTTGCAGAGAATCTGCCACGGCGATTACAATGCCGCCCTTGGCTGTGCCGTCGAGTTTCGTCAGAGCAATGGCTGTGACACCGGCGATCTCCTTAAACTGCTTTGCCTGGATCAGGCCGTTCTGACCGGTAGTGCCGTCCAATACCAACAGCACTTCCTTGGATGCCTCCGGCAACTCTCTTTCTACGATACGGCTGATCTTGCCCAGTTCGTTCATCAAATTCTGTTTATTGTGCAAACGGCCTGCAGTGTCAACAATGATTACATCCGCACCTTTGGCCTTTGCAGATTGGATACCATCATAGACCACAGATGCAGGATCCGCGCCCTCATGCTGACGCACGATAGATGCACCGGCTCTGCCTGCCCAGATCTCCAGTTGATCGGCTGCAGCGGCACGGAAGGTATCACCTGCAACCAGCAGGACATTCTTGCCTTCCCTGGTAAGTTGTGCTGCAATTTTACCGATCGTCGTGGTCTTTCCCACGCCGTTCACACCGATCACCAGGATCACAGAAGGTTTTGTGACGATGTTAAGTCCGGTATCGCCAACATTCAGCATATCCGTCAGGATCTGCTTTAACGCCTGCTTGGCATCTTCGGTGGTCTTTAAGTGCTGCGCTTTTACAGTACTGCGCAGTTCCTGCACCGCTTTCACAGATGTTTCCACACCCAGGTCTGCCAGAATCAGGCATTCCTCCAATTCGTCATAGAAATCATCGTCGATCTCGCTGAACCCGGAAAACACACCGCCGAGGGTATTTCCCAAAGCGTCACGGGTCTTGGTCAAACCGGCTTTGATCTTGTCAAAAAAGCCCATAGTTGCTCCTTTATTCCACAATACCCAGATACTCTTCCATCTGATTCAGGTCCAGACGCAGCAATTTACTGACGCCCTGTTCCTGCATCGTAACGCCGTAAAGTACATCGGAGGCTTCCATTGTACCGCGGCGGTGGGTAATAACAATAAACTGAGTATTTTTGCTTAAGTTATGCAGATACGATGCAAAACGCTCCACATTTCTGTCATCAAGCGCAGCATCGATCTCGTCCAACAGGCAGAAAGGTGTAGGACGAACTTTTAAAATTGCAAAGTAAAGCGCCGTTGCCACAAACGCCTTTTCACCACCGGATAGCAGTGTAATGGTCTTGACCTGCTTTCCAGGGGGCTGCACGCGGATCTCAATACCACAGGTCAGCGGCTGTTCCGGATCTTCCAAAATCAATTGACCCTTACCGCCGCCAAACATCTCTTCAAAGACTTTCCCGAAGTGATGGTCGATCTTTTGGAATTCCGAGACAAAGGTCGTGGTCATTTCCTGCGTAATGTTATGAATAATGGTTTCCAGTTCCCGCTTGGAATTAAGTACATCGTCACGCTGGGATACCAGATAAGAATAGCGCTCGTTAACACGGGCATATTCTTCAATCGCGCCCAGGTTGGGTGTGCCCAACGCGGAAATCTTACGCTTCAATTCACTGATACGGCGATTACCTGCGGCAACAGACTCGATCTCACCGCGCTTTTCAACAGCAGTACCGGGCGTGAGTTCATAAGAATCCCACAGTTTGTCAATGATCTGCCGTTCTTCCATTGCGGTGGTAACTTTCTTCTGCTCCAGCAATGCACAGGCGCGTTCCATATTCAGGATGTCTTTATTCTTCTCCTGGGCATCCTTCTCGGCACGGGTCTTGGTAGCCTCAGCATCGGCGCGCTGGGTCAACGCGTTCTGCATAGCCTTGCGCATACGCTCGGTCTCTTCATCGTTGCTCTGCTGGCGTTCTTCCAGATTGCGGATCTCGGCATGCAGACGCTGGGTATCCGCCTGAATGGTATCGATCAGAAGCAGTTTCTTTTCCCGGTCGCCTTCCATATCGCTGCGCAGGGTTTGCAGATCCGCGATGTGATCATTGGCAGTACTCTTTTCTGCCTCCAATGCTGCTTCTTCTGTTTTCAGCAGCGTCATACGCTCAGTGATTTCAGATGTTGCAGCGGCTGCATCCTGCTGATCCATCTCCAGCGCCTCAATACGGCTCTTGACCTGCATAAGTTGCGCGCTGTAGACCTGGATCTTGGCCTGCTGCGCGGCATAGCGCTCACTGTCAGAATGCTCTCTGTTATCCAGAACTTCTTTTTCACGGCGGGCAGAACTCATTGCATCGCAAACAGCCTGCACCATAATCTCATGCTGCTTCTCCTGACCCTGCAGACGAAGGACCTGGTCTTCCGCTTCACGCAGTTGATCCTTTGCGGCATTGATCTGGAACTCCACCTGATCCACAGAGCGCTGTGCCTCCTGCAGTTCCAGTTCGCAAGTCTGTTTCTTCTGTTCCAGTTCTTTTTCCTGGGCTGTCAGTTTTTCCAATTCGTTGGCACGACTCAGAATACCGGCTTCCTTATTGACAGAACCACCGGTCATAGAACCGCCGGGATTCACGACCTGACCGTCCAGAGTAACGATCTTAAAACGATTGCCATACTGCTTTGCCATCGCGATAGCGGCATCAATATCCGTAACGATCACGATCTTGCCCAGAAGATTTTCCACGATGCCCTGATACCGCTTTTCAAAAGTTACCAACCGGGAAGCAATGCCTACAAATCCGCGGCATTTTTCCAGTCCGGTTTCTTTCAATTCTTTGCTGCGGATCACAGAAATGGGCAGGAATGTGGCACGGCCGCCACCAGTGCGCTTTAAGTAAGAAATAGCCGCCTTACCATCCGCTTCTGTATCTACAACGATCTGCTGCATTGCACCGCCAAGGGCGATCTCGACGGCTACTGTATAAGCATCCTCTGTACGGATCAGACGGGATACCGGTCCGTGGATATTACGCAATGCGCCCCGCTGGGATTCCTGCATAACCATACGGACAGATTTCTGATAACTCTCATAGTCCCGCTCCATAGCCCGGAACACACGGGTTTTTGCCTGGACGCTGTCCAGTTTTGCAGTGAGTTCACGCAGTTCCTGACTCAGTTCGTCCCGGCGCTTGCCACGGGTCTCCTGACGCAGAGAATAACCTGCAATGGTATTGTTGGCTGCAGTGACCTCGTCTTGTGCAGCGCGCAGTTCTTTTTGACAAGCCTGCCACTCCTGCCGGGCTTGCTCTTCCCGGGCAGTACCGGCATCAAGGTCGCCCTTGAGTTGCTGCAAGCGTTCCCGGTTTTCCTGCAAACTTGCTTCCAGACCCCGCAGATCTGCCTCTCTGCCTGCCAGATCAGCAGTCAATGTGCTTTCCTCTGTGCGAAGTTCCAAAAACTGTTTGGTAATTCCCTGGGCATTGGCGGTCATCTGTGCCAATTCTTTCTGCAGGGAATCCAGCGCCTGCCGCTTCCCTGTCAGTTCTGTTTCAATTTCAACGATGCGCTGGCGTGTCTGCTCCAACTGGACATTAATACCGCCGCTGCGATCTTCCTGACCCTGGAGTTCTTCTTCAATGCGGGCAATATTGTCCGTATTGTTCTGAATATTACCCCGCAGTACCGCCATTTGACCATCGAATTGCTGATGGGTCTGCTCCAGCAGATTTACCTGCATGCGGATATTTTCCAATTCCTCATCACGGTGACGCAACGAAGCACCCATTTCCTCAGATTGGGCATAGAGTTTATCCAGGTCATCGTGTGCCTGCTGCAGCACGAAAAAAGCGGAGGCATAGTCCTCTTCTGCTTTCTTGGCAGCATTGGACAGTTTATCCAAAGTGTCCAGCCAAACAGCAACTTCCACACCCTGCAATTCATCTTTCAGTTCCAGATATTTCTTGGCCTTTTCAGATTGCTGCTTCAACGGCTCCAGTTGCAGTTCCAGTTCGGAGACTTTGTCGCCGATGCGCAGCAGATTATCCTCTGTATGTGCCAGTTTCCGCTCTGTCTCCTCTTTGCGGTGACGGTACTTGGAAATACCGGCTGCCTCTTCAAAGATCTCTCGGCGGTCTGCACTCTTCAGGGACAAAATCTCGTCAATTCTACCCTGACCGATATTGGAATAACCTTCACGGCCCAGACCGGTGTCCATAAACATCTCATGGATGTCCCGCAGACGGGCAGACTGCCGGTTAATGTAGTATTCGCTGTCACCGCTGCGGTAATAGCGACGGGTAACCATCACTTCATCTGCATCATAAGGCAACGCCCGGTCGGTATTGTCCAGCGTCAGTGTCGCTTCCGCAAAACCAACTGCCGCACGCTTCTGCGTACCGCCGAAAATCACATCCTCCATTTTTGCGCCACGGAGTGTCTTGGTGCTTTGCTCGCCCATAACCCACAAAATGGCGTCGGAGATGTTAGATTTGCCGGAACCGTTGGGTCCAACGATGGCTGTGATGTCACCGCCGAACCGGATCACCGTCTTATCCGGGAAGGACTTAAAGCCCTGTACTTCCAAACTTTTTAAATACACGATCAAACCTCTTACAAATTAGTATAATGAATCAATTTATTATACTTTTAAACATAAAAAAAAGCAAGACTCAATCAGTATTTTCCCCCAATAAAAAAGAAGTTTTTCCAAATTGACAGAACCCAGTTGCAGGCCTATAATAACAGCATAAGGAGTTGAGCATATGAAGCTTGTATTATTGACCGCGTTGGGCGTTGGCGGCGCTACCGTCATCGGCTCTGTACTTGGCTTTTTGTTTAAGAAAATTTCGCACAAATTCAGCGATATTGTATTATCATTCGCGGCAGGTGTTATGCTGTGCGCCGCGGTAGTGGGCCTGATCCTGCCTTCTTTGGAACACGACGGTCCCGTTCCCCTTTTGGTCACAGTATCGGGCATCCTTTGCGGCGCACTGTTTTTGAATGTGCTGGACAAATTAATACCACATTTGCACCGCTTGGCAGGTGTAGAGCCGGAACAGCACCCTGAAAGCGCAGCGAAACTGAACAAAGTGCTACTGTTTGTAATGGCCATTGCCATTCACAATCTGCCGGAAGGCATCGCTGCCGGTGTTGGCTTTGGAAGCGGCAATAGTGCCCACGCGCTGACCATTGCAGCCGGCATCGCCCTGCAAAACATTCCCGAAGGTATGGTGATCATCGGACCGATGTTGGCAGCCGGTGTCAGCCCCGGACGCACCTTTCTGTGCGCCCTGGCAACCGGTGTAATCGAAGTGATCGGCACATTGCTGGGTTATTTCGCCGTCAGCCTCTCTGCGACGATCTTGCCCTTTGCGCTGGCATTTGCAGGCGGTACGATGCTGTATGTGATCAGCGACGAAATGATCCCCGAGACCCACCATAGTGAGACCCGGGGCGTTACCTATTCCCTTTTGATCGGCTTTTGCCTGATGCTGGCAATGACATATTGGCTGGGTTAAATGAAACTGCAAGATGCGGTGTTGTCTAAGGCAACACCGCATTTTTTATTGACAGATCTAATACCTCGTGTTACGATGTATTTCACAAAAGGAGGTATCCTATGGACATTCAGTTAAAGCGTGGGTTTTTGGATGTGTGCGTGCTGGCGGCAATCAAAAACAATGATTCCTACGGTTACAAGATCATCAAAGATCTGAAACCCTATCTGGAACTTTCAGAATCCACTTTATATACCATTTTAAAACGCCTGGAAAATGCGAATATGCTTACCGTCCATACCACGGAGCACGGCGGCAGACTTCGAAAGTATTACCATATTACAAGCGAAGGTATGAAGCGCATTGAGGATTTTAAAGTTGAATGGAAAGAAATGCTCAGCATATACCAATTTGTAACAAAGGAGGATAACGGCAATGACAAAACTTAGTTTTCTTATTTCTCTGCGCGAAAAACTGTCCGGTCTGCCGGAAAGCGAAATAGAAGAACGCTTGCGCTTTTACAGCGAAATGATAGAAGACCGGGTCGAAGAAGGATATTCAGAAGAAGACGCTGTGGCAGCAGTAGGATCTGTCGATGAAATCGCAGCACATATCAAAGCCGAATTTACTCCTGAAAAGGCAGCGAAAAAGAACACATCGACCCAAAAGTCCACAAATGCCTGGAATATCGTTCTGTTGATCGTAGGCTTTCCCTTATGGTTTTCCCTGCTAATCACCCTGTTCGCAGTGGCTTTTTCAATTTACATATCAATTTGGTCCGTAATTGTTTCCTTATGGTCTGTCTTTGGTGCAATAATCGTATGTGCTGTGTTCAGCCTTTTAAGCGGCGCAGTATTTGCATTGACAGGGAAAGGGCTTATCGCAATGGCACTCATCTCCGCAGGTCTGGTTCTGGGTGGCATTGGAATCCTGATGTTTTACCTTAGCAAATTCGTAACCAGTGGCACCGTCTGGCTTACCGGGAAAGTATTTGCCGGCATTAAAAGATGCTTTACAAGAAAGGAGTCCGTATAATGTCTAAAACTTCTAAAATATGGCTTATTGTTTCCATCGCAATGATACTGATCGGATGTATTCTTTTTGGAGGGGCTATGACAAAGTTGAACTGGGATTTTTCCAAATTATCAGCAAATTATGAAACAAGAACCTACGAGATAGACCAATCGTTTCAAAATATAACCATCACATCAAACACAGCAGATATTGAATTCATACCTTCCGAAAACGGAAAAGCCTCCGTGATCTGTTATGAACAAGAAAAACTAAAACACAATGTCAGCGCTGCCGATGATACGCTTACGATTTCCGTTACAGACACAAGGCAGTGGTATGATCACATCGGTATCCATTTCAAAGCGCCGAAAATAACCGTCTGTCTTCCTCAGCAGCAGTACCATACATTGTCTGTCAAGTTCTCTACCGGCGATGTATATATCCCTCAGGATTTTCGTTTCGAAAGTATGGATATCGCAGGAAATACCGGTAGTGTAAGGAACAGCGCGTCCACGCTTGGCAATATGCAGATCAAAACAAACACAGGCCATATCCGCATACAAGGTGTAACCGCAGACACTATGGATCTCACCGTTTCAACCGGCGAAGTCTTTGTTGCGGACGTAACCGTAAAGCAAGATATTAACATCAAAACTACCACCGGTGATACAGACCTCAGGAATGTGATCGCCGAAGGGAAAATGACCGTTGAACAAGGCACCGGCGATATTGATTTCGATTGCTGTGACGGTTCTGAGATATTCCTCAAAACCAACACCGGCGACATAGAAGGCAGTTTTCTGACAGAAAAGATTTTTGTTGCGAAATCCAACACCGGAGATGTGGATGTACCCAGAACCACTACAGGCGGAAAATGTGAAGTAACTACAAACACCGGTGATATTGAAATAGAAATCCGGTGATTATAAAAAGAAGGCACTGCTGAGCAGTGCCTTCTTTTTATTTCTTATTTTACGTAGTCCATACTGATCCAGCCTTTGGATACTCTGCCCCAGGTCATACCGTTGACAGTTTTTGTTTCCAAAACTTCCACTTTTGCGCCATAATACAAATAGCCAACAATGGTTGCAGATGTACCGGCCTGGCTGCGAATGCGCAGGCAATCAGCCGTTACTGTTTTGGTAACCTTCTGCGGCGTTGTGGATGTAGCATTGTCCAGTACCACAAAGTCCATACTGATCCAGCCTTTGGAGATCTTGCCCCAAACAGTAGAGCCTACTGTTTTCTGCTCCAGGATCTCCACCTTTGCATTCGGAGACAGGTAACCGGCAATTGCATAAGATGTGCCGGGACCGCTGCGAATGCGCAGCATATCGCTGACCTTGACCTTGCCGGTAACTTTCTGCACGGTAGTGGTAGATCCGGACCCGGCATTGTCCAATGTTACATAGTCCAGGCAGATCCAACCCTTGGAGGTCTTGCCCCATGTCATTGTACTGGTGGACTTTTTCTCTGTGATCGTAACTTTATCATTGTTATACAGATAACCGACGATCTCGGAAGATGTGCTGGGACCGCTGCGTACGCGCAGGATATCCTTTACCTTGACCGTACCCGTCCAAGTCTGGGTAGATGTTGTGGGTTTGTCCGCAGGCTTGGTAGCAGGCGGCTCTGTAGGCTTGGGTTCTGTAGGCTTAGGCTCTGTGGGTGTCGGCGTTGTGGTAGTTTTGTCCAGCACAACATAAGTCATACTGATCCAGCCATTGGAGATCTTTCCCCAAGCCATAGCACCTGCCTGCTTTTCCTCAAGGATTTCCACTCTTGTGCCGTTCTTGAGGGTAGTAACCACACTGTAGCCGGTGCTGGGACCGCTGCGCACGCGCAGTGCATCGGACACCTTAACAGTACCCATACGCTTTGTTGTTCCTGTGTTTGTAGCAGGCGGTGTTGTGGGAGTCGGATCTGCAGGTGTTTCCGGCTTTGTTTCCGGATTGGAAACTTTATCAAAATTCGTATATTGCAGGCAGATCCAGCCGCTGCTGGATTTACCCCAACTGTAGCCGCTGCCATCGGCAGTCTCCGTAATCACAAACTGCTCATTCTTGTTGGCACTGCCCACTACTTCATAACTTGTGCCGGGACCCTTGCGGATGTTAACATTTGTTCCGGTAATTGTGACCGTTACCGAGCCGGCAGTTCCCTGAGAAACATCGTTACCGGCCTGATCGGTCCAATGGGCGTACAAACGGGTATTTTTCACACTGGCATCCAGCACCGTGATCTGCTTGCCGCCGATGCGGGCTGTATACCAACCGGCAAACTTATAGTTGCCGTAAGTGGGCACCGGGATTACCATTGCGGTCTGCTCCACATCATAGCCCTGAACATTGGGCTTGGATACACCACCGCAGGCATCATAGAATACATAACCGAAATTCTCGGGCGCTTTCTGGGAATAGACACCGTTCAGATAAATATTCGCCTCACACAGACGGCGTCTGAGCAGGAATGTCTTGATCTGACCGCCGGCATTGCACCAACGGCTGAAAGCATCCACCAATGCACTGCCGGTAGCGCCTCCGACGATGGCCTTATAAATATTGCCGGTGGCATCATATGTCCAACCGGAACCACAGTTATAAGAGAACATAAGCAGCGCGTCAAACTGCTGCTGTGTCAGTTGTACGCCGGTCTTGGACATAAATTTATGTAATTCGGATTCGAATTTACCAACCTGCTCCCGAAGCAATTGTTCTGCTTCCTCCACAGTAATACCGTTATTGGTATACTCTTCACGCTTGTCTGCCGGGCAGGTCGTTCCGTAACCAACTGTCCACTGGGAATAATCCCAATAAGGTTTGGCGCTGAAACCCTCCTCCGCTTTCAGTAACGCAATGGCATCATCACTGGCAGTTAAGGCAGGTTCTGCCGAAACGCCAAAACTCATCAAACTAATTAAAATCACAACAGCCAAAAAAATACTGCTGATTCGCAATCTCACTACGCGTTTCCTCCTTTGTCATTATTTTTAACCATTATAACAAAGTTTTTTTCTGTTTGCAATCCCCCTTTTTATTAAAAACCCAATTTATCCGTTGTAAAATACTGGTAAATATTGTCAAAACAGGGCGTTTTCGCATATTATAGCAATTTTATACGGGGCAATTGCCAGAATTTAACCTTTTGTAATTTTTTCGAAATATTGCTTTTACCGCATCTTTATGATAAAATTCAAATACATTTCAGAGAAAGGAGACACTATGATGGATAAAGTGCTGATCGCTATGAGCGGCGGTGTTGACAGTTCTGTTGCCGCTTATTTGATGAAAACAGCCGGCTTTGATTGCGGCGGTGGCACGATGCGCCTTTGCGACGAAACGATATTAGGCGACCATTTGCCCGCTGATGCTGAAGATGCAAAAAATATCGCCGCAAAACTGCAGATACCCTTTTATCTTTTGGATTGTGTCTCCGATTTCAAAGAAAAAGTCGTTGACCATTTTATTGGATGCTATGAGTCCGGCGGCACGCCCAACCCCTGCATCCAATGTAACCGACATCTGAAATTCGATGTATTTTTAAAAAAAGCAATAGAACTGGGATATGACGCCATTGCCACAGGTCACTATGCCAAGATCCGGCAAGACGAAGATACCGGTCGCTATCTCCTTCTTCGCTGCAGCGACAGCGGCAAAGATCAGACCTATTTTCTCTCCTGCCTGACCCAGGAACAATTATCCCACACCAAATTTCCTTTGGGTGACCTGACCAAAGAACAAGTACGGCAGATTGCCGAAGAGCAAGGCTTTATTAACGCCCGAAAGCGGGACAGCCAGGATATCTGTTTTATACCCGACGGCGATTATCTGTCTTTTATGAAACGCTATACCGGCAAGCACTACCCTGCCGGCAATTTTCTGGATCAGCAAGGCAACGTGGTAGGCAAACACAACGGTGCCGTTGGCTACACCCTGGGACAACGCAAAGGCTTAGGTCTTGCTATGGGCGAACCGATATATGTATGCGCCAAGGATATGGAAAAGAACACCGTGACCGTGGGCGCAAACGAAGATCTGTTCCACACCACTCTGCGCGCCAACGATTGGAACTGGATTCCCTTCGCCGAACTATCCGGACCAATGCGGGTCACTGCCAAGGTGCGCTACCGCCATACAGAACAGCCGGCAACAGTCTATCCGGAGAAAAACGGCGTTGCCAGAGTTGAATTCGACGAACCCCAGCGGGCAATCACCACCGGACAAGCGGTGGTTTTGTATGACGGCGATCTTGTCATCGGCGGCGGCACAATTACAGAGGTATTATAAAAAAGCGGCAGAAAACTGCCGCTTTTCCCTATTCTTTTGAGCCTTCCAAAACCGACAAATCCGGTTTTCCTGAGCCATACCAGGACAGCCATTCCAAAATCTCTTCAACAAAAGGCTTTGGCTCGCCATATTTCCTTGCAGTATTTGTTATGGTTACGCGTATAGGAACACCGTTAATTTCCGTTTCAGCGATCACGCCGGGGCTATATCCATCAGGATCAATATCATAGATCCTGTACGCCAAGTCGCCGCATATTGATATCGGTGCATCTGATTCCAAGGAAATGCAGCAGGAATACATACGTCTTTCATCGTTGAAATATAGGCAGACAATTTGCTCTTCTCTTTCGATCAGCACCGCCGCCACATATACTGCTCCATTCTCTAAATAACGGGCCCAACCGGAATAAGTTACATCCTCCAGAGGTCTGTCAGGCAGGAGCTGCGCTATCTGTTCCTGATTCAGTTCCTCCTGATAAGAACCAGAAGGCTGCCCATAATTTACAAAGGTCCCATGATGGTGACGATGATAAACAGGTGTCCACTCCCGTGCGGCATCTTCTTGTGTCGTTTCTGTGCTGGATTGGGTTACATCTGTCGGATCGGCAGCACAGCCAAACAAGGTTAGAATTACGCAAATGCTCATTAACAAGCAAAGATACTTTTTCAAACGCTCCACAGAAACACTCCTTTCAAAAACGCACAAAGCGGCACTTGCATCACGCCAAGTGCCGCTTTTCTTAGTCAACGACCTATGCCGTGATCCGGAAAATAGGTGTTTACAAAATCTACTTCTTTGACCTGGAAGGACTTACCGTTCAGGTATTCCAGGCTGCCTGCGTCTGTCGTAAAGCAGAAGGTCAGTTTATAGGAATACAGCGCTTGGTAATTCCGGTCAAAACGCTTGTCCAGTTTGCCATATTTACCGTCGCCCAACAGAGGATGTCCTGCGTGGGCAAATTGAGCGCGGATTTGGTGTGTTCTGCCGGTGATCAGTTCACATTCCACTAAGGAAAGTCCTTGTCTGCTTGCCAATGTCACATAGTTGGTCTGACAAGTCTTTGCGCCGGGTTTGGGTGTGTCGGTAACATATACCCTGTTTTTCTTGGCATCTTTGAAAAGATAACCCTTCAGGCTGCCCTTTGCGGGACGGGGCGTGCCTTCCACAATTGCCAGATACCGCTTATCCATCTCCCGGTCTTTGATCTTCTGATTCATAACACGGAGGGCTTCGGCCGTCTTTGCCGCAATGACGATACCGCCGGTGTTGCGGTCAATGCGGTTGCAAAGGGCCGGGGTAAATGCGTTCTCCCCTCTTGGACTCCACTCCCGCTTTTGGTATAAATACGCCTGAATATGATCGATCAGGGTTCTGCCGTACTCCGCGCCATCGTGAGGGTGTACCGCAAGTCCGGGTCGTTTATCAACCAGCAGAATGTTTTCGTCCTCATAAACGATATTCAGTTTCGGCGCAGCCACCGTCAAATACGCATTATCCTCACGAGGCTTATCAAAGAACTCATCATTGATATACAGTTGCAGTACATCGCCTACCTGCAAACGGGTATCCCGCTCAGTCCGGGCGCCGTTGCATTTGATGCGCTTGATGCGAATGTATTTCTGCGCCAAAGACGCCGGCAGCAACGGAACTGCCTTTGCAAGAAAGCGATCCAGGCGCTGCCCCGCATCGTTAGGACCTATGGTAAATTCTTTCATTTATTGTCATCCTGACTATCTACAAAATGCTGATCCATCTGCTGGGTAAACTCCAGAGCGGGGTTATAGCCCATTTTCCTCTGACGGTTGTTCATAGCGGCAACTTCCAAAATCACCGCCAAGTTTCTGCCGGGAGTAATGGGAATGGTATTCATAGGAATCTGAACACCCAGAATCTCCATATACTGATCCTCAAGGCCCAACCGATCATAGACCTTTTGCTGGTTCCACGGAACAATATTCACAACAAGATTGATCTCGTTTTCTGCCTTAACAGCGCCCATACCAAAGAGTTTTGCCACATTGATAATGCCAATGCCGCGCAATTCCACATAGTTGCGGATCAGTTCCGGGGCTGTACCCATAAGCGCATTTTCCGAGATCTTGCGGATCTCAACCGCATCATCTGCAATCAAGCGGTGACCACGCTTCAAAAGTTCCACAGCGGCCTCACTTTTACCGATACCGCTTTCGCCCATCAGCAGCAGACCTTCGCCGTAAACCTCCATAAGCACACCGTGCCGGGTAATTGAAGGAGCAAGGGCTGCCTTCAGATAAGCAATAATATCCGAAACGATGGTACTGGTAGCCTCGTTACTGCTAAGAAGCGTGATATTATGTTTCTTCGCCATTTCCAGGCAACGGTCGCAGGGCTGCATTCCACGGGAGATCAGCAGTGCCGGGAATTTATAAGAAAACAGCCGGTCAAAAGTCATCGCCCTCTCTGCGTCGGTAAGTTTCTGCAAATAACTGATCTCTACATTGCCCATAACCTGCAGTCGCATAGGTTCAAAGTGGTCATAGTAACCCGCCAGTTGCAAACCGGGACGGGCAACGTCTGCTACCGTTAAGCAGATATTTTCATAATCCGTAGCGGCGTAAATAACCTCCAAATGGAATTCCCGAACCAATGTTGTCAGCGGAACACTGTTGGTATTGAACATAAAACCATCACCTCATAGCCTCATTATACAGACCCGACCCCCGAATATCAATATTATTTTGAAAAAACAAAAATTTTTCCAAAAAAACACTTGCTTTTTTCGTTAATCTTTGGTATCATATCCTAGCGTCTGAAAGGATGTAGTTTTGAGTTAACATTTCGGATAGGAGGTGCAGTGAATGGCGAAGTGTGATTATTGTGGCAAGGGCGTTACCTTCGGTATCAAGGTTTCCCACTCCCACAGACGTTCCAACAGAACCTGGAAGCCCAATGTTAAGCGGGTCAAGGCCATTGTTAACGGTACTCCGTGCCATGTGTACGCTTGTACCAGATGCCTCCGTTCTAACAAGGTTGAGCGGGCTGTCTGATTTTTCTCGCAACCAATTACGGCATTGCTGATGCAATGCCGTTTTTTGTTTCCCTACGCAAAGAACCGGGTGCAATTGCATCCGGGTCTTTTTATTCTTTATCTTTTTTGAAGAGATTCGTCTTTCTCTCCTGCCCTTTGATCAGGCGGACAATGTTTTCCTTATGCATATAGGTAGCCAGTAACCCCATAAAGATACCGCAAACCATAACAACAAAGTTATCATAGTGCAGCACCGCAAAACCGATACTGAATGTAATAGCAGCCAGTACCGAGCCAAGAGATACATATTGGGTACTCAAATATGCCACGGCAAACACAGCCAGTATCAGCAGAGCGATCCGCCAATCCACAACGACTGCAACAAAGAATCCGCTTAAGATACCTTTGCCACCGTGGAAATCCAGCAACACCGGCAAAACGTGTCCCAGCATAACCGCAGCACCGCCAATGGCTGCTCCGGTTTGAAAATCCGCATACTTGCTGATCAGAAAGCCACCAACAACGCAAGCGATCACAGCCTTACCGGCATCGATTAAAATCACCAATGCAGCACGGCCTGCGCCATAACTGCGGATAAAATTGGTAAGTCCCGCGTTGCCGCTGCCGTGAGTGCGTACATCATCGCCCAGCAACTTAGACACACAGACAGCACCGTTCACATTTCCCAGGAAATAGCCAACAACTACGGTAATCAAAGAAAAGAGCCACATAGTTTACTCCTCCTTATCACCTTTCTGCCGGATCGTGATGCGCACAGGCGTTCCCTTCAGTCCAAACACCTCACGGATCTGATTTTCCAGATAGCGCTGGTAAGAGAAATGGAACAAACGGGCATCATTGCAGAAAAAGACGAAATGGGGCGGTTTTGTTCCTGCCTGGGTCATATAGTAGATCTTCAAACGGCGACCTTTATCGGAAGGCGGCTGTACCCGGGCAGTAGCCTCGGCCAGCACGCTATTCAGAGCGCCGGTGGTAATACGGCTTGTATTCTGCTGATAAACCTCCTGAATTACAGAGAAGAGTTTGTCAACCCTCTGTCCGGTCAGCGCAGACAGAAAAACAACGGGAGCATACAGCATATAACTCAGACCGTTACGCACATCCGCTTCTTTATCACGCATGGTATTAGTCTCTTTATCAGCAACGGCATCCCACTTGTTAACAACGATGATCGCCGCCTTGCCTGCTTCGTGAACAAGACCTGCGATCTTGGTGTCCTGCTCTGTTACACCGTCATTGGCATCTACCAGGATCAGGCAGACATCTGCACGCTCAATAGCGTTGATGGTACGCATATTGGAGTATTTCTCAATGATATCGTCAACCTTGCTTTTGCGGCGCATACCGGCTGTATCAATAAAGCAGTACTTGCCGGTCTCATTTTCAAACTCCGAGTCGATGGCATCACGGGTAGTGCCTGCAATATTGGAAACGATCACCCGTTCCTCACCCAGAATACGGTTCAGCAGGCTGGACTTTCCGACATTGGGCTTGCCCACAATGGCAACCTTGATAATGCCATCATCCTCTTCTTCCCCGTCATCCTCAGGCATATTCTCCAAACACCAATCCAGCAGATCACCGGTACCGTGACCGTGAACAGCAGAGACTTCAAACAAATCGCCAATACCCAGACCGTAGAATTCATATACATCCGGATTGACTGGGCCAACAGAGTCACACTTATTCACTGCCAGTGCAACGGGCTTGCCGGATTTTCGCAGCATAGTCGCCACATCCATATCCGCAGCAGTGACACCGGAGCGAACATCTGCAACCATAACGATGCAATCTGCCAGTTCAATGCCAATCTCCGCCTGACGGCGCATAAACTTCAGCATATCGCTGTCTGTACCCGGTTCGATACCACCGGTATCCACCAGAGAGAACTGACGACCACACCACTCGCAATCGCCGTAAATGCGGTCACGGGTCACGCCGGGAGTATCCTCAACGATAGAGGTACGACGACCGGTCAGTTTATTAAACAGCATGGACTTACCAACATTGGGACGACCTACGATCGCAACCAAAGGCTTTGCCATGATCACCACTCCTTTCCGCCATTTCTTAATTATGGCACAAAGACAAGGCAAATCAAACAATTTGCCGATTATTTTCCTGATAATAAGGAAAAAGAGGAAGGCGGACGCCTTCCTCTGCGCTTACGCATTTTCCTGCCTTAGTCAGCCTTGGCAGCCAGAACCTGACGACCATTGTAGTTGCCGCAAGCCTTGCAAGCTCTGTGGGGCATAACGGGCTCACCGCACTTGGAGCAAACTGCTACGCTGGGAGCAGACAGCTTCCAGTTGGAACCGCGACGCTTGTCGCGACGGGCCTTGGATACTTTACACTTAGGGACAGCCATGGATGACACCTCCTTGGTTAGGCTGAGGGACTCTGAATTCCATTAGGTTTTCAGAAGCCTGCATTTTCCAATACTTCAGAAAATCCCTTGATAATACAAAAAGTATTATCTGGGCGATTTTCTTTGTCTTAAAAAATGCAGACCGCTGAAAACTGCGAAGCACCGCTCAGCAAGCATTTCTTTTACTTACTTATCGAGAAGCTGCCGTAAAGCAGCAAAACGGGGATCCAACTCCTTTTGGCAACCGCAAGGACCGTCGTTCAGGTTTTTGCCACATCTGCAGCAAAGACCCTTGCAATCGGGCTTGCACAGCAACTTGGAATCCATATTCAGCACAAACACCGTGCGAACGATATCGTCCAAGTCAGCACTGTCTGCCTCCAACGGGAATACCCACTCATCTTCGCTATCTTCATTGGCCAGTTCTTCAACCAACACCACATCGACGGGAATGTCCACATCCTGGGTAAAGTCTGCGGCGCAGCGATCACATACACCGTGAATACGTGTAGTAATCCTGCCTTTCATCATCAGTACATCGGCTGTATTTCTGACAGTACCGGATACCATGACGGGCTCGCTGACCGGGTAACTTGTGCCATATTGAAGATCGCTCAGATCTACACTATCGGAAAAGGAAACCGACGCTCCGGGTGAATGGATAATATCAGACAATCCCAGACGCATAGTATCCCCCTCTTCATAGTCGTGCCTAGATATTATATAGGCTTTTAAGAGATTTGTCAAACATTATTTTTAAAGAAATCCTATGGTTTTACAATATTTTCATTGGTTCTTTTTGTTCTATTTGTCCATTCAGGGACATACCCTATGGTAAACCGTGGCAGGAGTTTGCTCTCCTGCAGACAAGGAGGCTTGCTATGGAAAATATTTACGCTGACATTGCCGCCCGCACCGGTGGCAACATCTATATTGGTGTCGTTGGACCGGTGCGCACCGGAAAATCTACACTGATCAAGCGTTTTATGGAACAACTGGTGATCCCGAACATCCAGGATCCTTACTACCGGGAACGCGCAAAAGATGAACTTCCTCAAAGTGGTTCCGGAAAAACCATTATGACCAGTGAACCCAAGTTCGTGCCTGAAGAAGCCGTTGAGATATCTCCCGACGAAGGCATACAGTTACGGGTCCGGCTTATTGATTCTGTAGGCTATATGGTCGATGGCGCTGTTGGTGCAGAGGAAGACGGCGTCCCCCGTATGGTCACAACACCGTGGTACGACTACGAAATCCCTATGACAGATGCGGCAGAATTAGGAACAAAAAAGGTTATGGACGAACATTGTTCCATTGGTTTTGTCGTTACCACAGATGGTACTATCACCGACATTCCAAGGCAGGATTACATTGCTGCCGAAAAGCGCGCTATCACAGATATGCAGGCCACCGGAAAGCCCTTCCTGGTGATTATCAACTCACAATTTCCGGATGCCGATGATGCCAAAAACGCCAGAGATGATATTTTTAGGGAATTCGGAATTATGCCCATTATCGCAGATTGTCAGGCAATGGAAACCAATGATATCTGCGATCTTCTAAAGCAACTGCTGTATTCCTTCCCGGTTAACGAACTGCATATACATATGCCTCGTTGGGTAGACGCGCTGGAGCGGGATCATCCTGTAAAAAACGCTTTGTATGAAGCACTTTTGCTGCGTGCAGAAGAAATATCCTCTCTTGCGCAAGCAGATAGCGTGTTGGCAAAACTGAAGGATCTGGAAGATGTGTTGGATTTCTCGATCCGCAGCGTGGATCTGGGCACGGGAACAGTAGTCTGTGGGTTAACCTTCCCCGAGAAACTGTTCTATGAGATTTTAAGTGCAAAAGCTGGACTTAATATCGAAAATGACGGGCAACTTCTGGCTCTCTTAACGGAATTAACTGTCGTCAAGAAGGAATATGACAAGATTGCCACTGCCCTTTCCTCCGTCAATGCCACCGGCTATGGTATTGTTATGCCCTCCGCAGAGGAAATGACCTTAGAAACGCCGGAACTTTTACGCAAAAACGGTGCTTTTGGCGTAAAACTGCGGGCGGGCGCGCCGTCGATCCATATGATCCGGGTTGATATTGATACGGAGATCAGCCCGATGGTAGGCAACGAAAAACAATCTCAGGATCTGATCAACTATCTGTCCGGGGAAGCCCCAGAAAAATTATGGGAAAGCAACATTTTTGGAAAGTCTGTTTACGAGATGATCCAGGAGGGCATTACCTCAAAACTGATCCGGACGCCGGATGATGTTCGCAACAAATTCCGCAGCAGTTTGACGCGCATTGTGAATGAAGGCGCAACCGGTCTGATTTGCTTGATATTGTGACATATTCAGGGTCGTTTTTTACGACCCTAATTTTTTTATAATTTTTCCGATAATACCTTTACCCCTGCCGAATAATGTGGTAAACTATATAATACCACTTTTCAAGGGGGAAATTATGAAACTTCCACAGCCTAATAAAATCAAAATCAACTACTTGCTTCTGGCCTTTTTAGGACCGATGCTGGGTATGTTTGGCGTTATGATCGTTAGAGGCTTTGAACCTTTCGGCGACACCTCTATGCTATATTCCGATATGTATCACCAGTATTATCCTTTCTTTGTTTCATTCCGCAGAGCCCTTTTAAGCGGTGACAGTTTGCTTTTTAACTGGGATGTCGGAATGGGTATGGATTATCTGGGTCTGATCTCCTACTATCTTGCATCTCCGCTGAATTTGCTGAGTGTATTGGTTCCTGAGAGTTTGTTGCTGGAGTATTTTTCTTTGCTTGCCCCTATTAAGTTAGGATTTGCAGGCTTATTCTTTGCATATTTTCTGAAGAAACTGTTCGACAAGAACGATCTGTCTATCGTACTGTTCGGCTGTCTTTACGGACTGTGTGCCTGGTCCTTGGGCTACCACTGGAACATCATGTGGGTCGACACCTTTGCGCTGCTTCCCCTGGTGGCGCTGGGCACCGTCTGCCTGCTGCGTGACAAAAAATTTGTTCTTTATACAGTTTCCCTCTTCTTATCCGTCCTTATCAATTACTATATTGGCTTTTTCATCTGCATTTTCGTCGCGCTGATCTTCATTTGTTATGAAATCTGCCGCTGGCAAGGCTTTAAAAAATTCTTTATGGATTTGGGTCGCATCGCATTGTTCTCCGTATTGGCGATCGGTATGACCGCTATTTTGGAACTGCCCGCCTACACCGCTCTGCAAAGAACCCAATCCAGCGTTAACAAGTTCCCGACTACTTTCCGCCTGAACATCGCCGACGAGCACACCTGGAAAGGTCTTTTGGATGCAATGCGTCAGGTAGCCGGCAATATGAACGGCGGCTTAACACCCACTTTCAAAGAAGGTCTCCCCAATCTCTACTGCGGCATAGTCGCCAACATCTTTGCTTTCTTGTTCTTAACCAGCAAACAGGTAAAAGTCCGGGATAAGATCTGCAGCGTTTCCCTTTTGTTGCTGTTTAATGTAAGTTTCATCATCCGGCAACTGGATTATATTTGGCACGGCTTCCATTTCACCAATATGATCCCCTATCGCTTCAGTTTCCTGCATAGTTTTGTGCTGCTGTATATGGCATACCGGGCGTACTTGCTGCGCAATGAATTCCGTCTCTGGCAAGTGATCACCGCTTCCGTTTTGGCAATCGGAATCGCCCTTTGCTCCGAGGATTTAAAGGAGACTGTCTATTGGGCATACAACGGTGTATTCCTGCTTTTGTATATTGCCATTCTGATCTACCCCCTCTTGCAAAAAAAACTCAGCGAAAAAGCAACGGCAATCGAAGCCGAAAAGCACGAAAAAGAGAAGACTAATCGCCGTCAATTAAGCGGTTGTGTGCTTCTGTGTGTAATTTTTATGGAGTTGGTGCTGAATTTGGTAAACTTCGGCGCAAACTTCACCGGTACGACCGTTTCCGACTACCCCAGAGGCACGATCAACACCGCGTCTATGATCCGTTATATTGAAGAACTGGAAGAAGACTCTCTGTTCTACCGCGTTGAAACCACGCACTCCCAGACATTAAATGACGGTGCGCTGAACGGATATCACGGCATCTCCACATTTACCAGTTCTGCCAATGTACAAGTAACCAAGTTCATGATGGCGCTGGGTTATGGTGCAAAAGAAACCTATAACCGCTATTGTTTTGAAGAGAGTTCCCCGGTTTCCAATCTTTTCTTAAACCTAAAGTATATGCTGGAACGGCAAAACAAGGTAGAGGAAAATGAATACTTCGATCAGTTGCATTATTACGGCAAAGTCGCACTACTGAAAAACAACGCCTATCTGCCACTGGGCTTTATGGCGGATAACCAACTGATCAATGTGGACTTCTCTTCCGGTGAAAACACCTTTGTTCTGCAGAACGAACTATTCCGTGCCGCTACCGGTCTTAATGAGGATGTCTGGAGTTTTATCACCGGTAGAAACTTATCTATCTCCGGCACAAGCGTAACACTGAACTCTCAGAACGAAACCGGTTATTGCTCCTACACCACAACCAATTCCGGTGGCACGATCGTTTATAAATACGTTGCCGACCGCCATGGCTTGGTCTGTATCGATTTAGACCTATCCAAGAAAAATAAGTTCTCCTTCTGGAAAAACGGCACAGAACTTTACAGCGAAACCTACAGTATCCCCCAGTCCCTGGCTGTCAGTCACGTGGAGCGCGGCGACATTATTGAGGTTCATCTGACTTGCAAAGCAAATGAGAAAGGCACCATCACCCTGCACGCAGGCATTCTGGACGAAGATCTGTTCCGACACGGTTATGAACGGTTGGCGGAAAACACGCTGGAATTGACCTCCTTTAAAAACACCAAAATCGAAGGAACTGTGAATTGCAAACAAAACGGTGTCCTTTACACTTCGATTCCCCAGGATGGCAACTGGCAAGCCACTGTAGATGGCGAACCCGCCGAAATCGTTCTCATCGGAGATGCAATGGTCGGTCTACTACTTCCCGAAGGCGAACACAATGTTGTGTTTAAATATCATAATGCAGCATTCTCTCTGGGTTGGAAAGTTAGTTTACTATGCCTCATCGTATTCGGTGTCTTGTATTGGTGTATTTATAAACCAAAGAAGAAAACAGGCAAATACGAAAAGAAATAAGCAAAACACCGGTCTGCATTACGCAGACCGGTGTTCTATTAAAAGCGCATAAAAAGAACCTCACAACCGGAGTTGTGAGGTTTTGTGTTTGCGTTACCTGTCTTCCCGGGGGAGCGATGGGAGCGCCGCCAGTGGCGGAATCAGCGACCTGAGCGAGTGGCCGCGGTCGGTGTGCAACGCAGCCGCGCCGTCGGCAAGGCGCACACCGGGTACCGCAACAGGAAGGCCAAGTATTGTCTGCCGTCCGCAACAGTCCCGTGGACTGTTGCAGGCATAAAGAAAGAGCCAGGATTTCTCCTGACTCTTTGTGTTGGCATTACCTATCTTCCCGGGCAGTCGCCCGCCAAGTATTGTCGGCGTACATGAGCTTAACTTCTGTGTTCGGAATGGGAACAGGTGGACCCTCACGACAATCAATACCAACTATTTTATTTATATCAAAGCG
>JAZQGL010000072.1:0-16007 GCA_045540035.1 Faecousia sp. | reverse complement strand
GGTATTTTCTTTCAGAAAATAATTTAAATAGTCGGCTTTGCCGACACAATAACTGTCAACTGTACACTGTCCACTGTCAACTATTTATCGATCCTGCGGATCGATAAACTGGAATTTGATTACACACCATTTTGGGTTCGTGGGAGTGTTGCAGATTTTGGAAAAAAACAATATACTTTTACTATAATAAACTAAGTAAAGGAGGTTCTCTGATGAATAGCACAGCACCCCGGGAAGGCGATGTCCATGAGGTCGTATGTGTAGGCGGACACTGTTTCACGATCCGTTACGGTTATTACGCGGAGGAAGAACGCCTCATCACTGACCCCATACCCATATACCCCTGCTTCATTTCCGATCCTCACTATACGGAGGAAGGACATCCCCTGATCACCCGGATCCAGGATGCCTGCGAGCATTACGAGTGCGCAGACTCCGGCGGTGACAACTGGTGTGCCGACTGTGTGCACTGTAGCAGTGCCCATAAGGAGATCGGCATTTGTCACTGTCCCCACCGGCGAAAACAAACCGGAGTGACAGACAGCAGGAACGATTTTGTAAATACCCCAGGAGGTACATAATATGACACGGACACATTCTATTGGAAAAAGACTGCTGGCATTGCTGCTGTGCGTGGCAATGGTGGCAGTGTATCTGCCCAGTATGGCAATGAATGCCTCTGCGGCAGAAGGAATCAGCAAGGTGGCAGATGCTTCCACCATGAATGATTGGGAGAATTTCTTTGGTCCCAACAAACTGAGTACAGAGTTTGCCGGCGGCGTATGGACGGATAAGTCTGTCTTTGCCGATGCATCTGCATTCTCCGGCGTGACTATGGACGATGCAAACAGTTTCCTGGTGGCTATGTCTGCCATCGCCGCCAGCAAGAAGGTGGAGGGACAGTCTTCTTCCCCCACAGATACGATGCTGGTACTGGACCTGTCCAACTCTATGGATACCATTGGCGCGATCCCCGATATGGTGGATGCTGCCAATGCCTCCATTGACAAGTTGCTGGGTATGAACAGTTATAACCGTGTTGGTGTTGTTTTGTATTCCGGCAACGCCAGCCAGGGCAATGCAAGTTCCAACACCGCGACTGTGATTATGCCTTTGGCTCGCTACAAGGCCAATGCCCAGGGCGAGTATCTGGATTACACCGGATCTTCCAATAACACTACGGTGGTCCGTGCCAGCGGTATGACCTATGAAAACGGCACGGCTGTCAGCGGCACTGCTTCCAAGCAGACCAACGGCGGTACTTATATCCAGAACGGTCTTTACAAGGCCTGGCAGGAGTTCGAGCAGGTAACCGATACCACGGTTTCTTCCGGCACGATGGCTGGCGCAAAGCGCACCCCCATTTACATTCTGATGTCCGACGGTGAGCCCACCGTTGCTACCACCAACTACAACAGCGTAGGTCAGTCCGGAATCGGTGACGGTACTACCCCCAGCAATCAGACCACCCGGAATCAGTTGACCTTCCTGACCCAGTTGACAGCCGCCTGGGCGAAGGGCAAGGCAGAGACCAAGTACGGCACCGATGCCAAGTTCTACACCCTGGGTCTGGGCATCAGCGAGAACGAATCTGCTACCGCAGTTCTGTCTCCTGCTTCTACCAACACCACCGTTGCCGGCTGGTGGACCAATTTCCTGGCCGGTACTGCAGGTCAGAATGTGGTCATTTACGGAAACTACTGGAATTCCTGGAGCCTCTACCGTGACGCAGCCGTTACAGAGCGCAACTATGTGGATATGTTCAAGAGCGCGGATAACGCAGACGAACTGCCCGGGCTGTTTGAAGATATCGTGGCTGCCATCGAAGAGGAAGCCTACAATGTTACGCTGGTTACCGGCGAAAGCGAGAACCTGAGTGGCTACATCACCTTCGAGGACGAGATCGGCGAACTGATGGAAGTCCGGGATGTTAAGGGTATTTTGTTGGGTGATGTGCTGTTCTCCGGCGCGGAACTGGCAAAGAGCGTGGACGACGGTCTGTTTGACGGCACCACCGCAGACACCGACTACGGCAGAGAATTCATTGCCACCATTCAGGAGCGTATCGGCATCACAGATACTTCTGTTGCTGAGCAGTTGCTGATCTCCGCTTACCGGGAAGGTCAGATCTCCTACAACGACGCCACCGGCGAGTACAGCAACTACATCGGCTGGTACACCGCTGCTGACGGCAGTTTCATCAGTTTCTGGGATGAAGATTACGGTATGGGCGCAGAAGCAGCCCCCGAGGGCGCAGTTTATATCACCAAGTCCTACGGCTACTTGGGAACTGCCCAATCCAGCGATATGATGCACGTGGTGGTCCAGGTCAGAACCAATATCAAGACCTCCCACCAGACCATCGTATTCAAGATCCCCGCAGCACTGATCCCCACAGTTACTTACAATGTGGAACTGAACGGTCTGGAACTGGAAGACGCATCCAGACTGACCCGTGAGGGTGCAGAGCCTATGCGCCTGCTGTTTGAGGTGGGTCTGCGCTCCGATATCAACGCCATCAATATCGAGCAGAAAGTGGAGGAGTATCTGGCAGCAGATGCCAGCCACCACATCCACAAGCATGCCGATGGCTCTTACACCTTCTACTCCAACAGTTGGGGTCACGGTGACGAAGAACACACACCCAACTATGACGAAGATCTGATGGACTATGTGGCAGAGTCCCACTTCCATCCCTCTTATGAAAACGAGCGTTACTACTACACCGAAAATACCGGTATCTATGTGAAAAACGGGGACAGTTATGCCCTCTACGCCGGCGGTCAGCCCTCCGGTGAAGGCTATTACCACAGACGCACGGTAGTTACCGCTTCTTCCAATGGCGGCACTGCATCTGTCGGCTATGTTTATGCGCCCATCGCAGCAGCCACCCTGACAGCGGATAATCTTGTGCAGGACGGCAGCAACTGGTATGTAAAGGCAGGCGTTCCTTACACCGAACTGGCACGTTTTGATATTCTGAAGGACGGCAATACCACCGATACCCTGGCATATGCCAACTACCCTCTGGTGGTCCACGATGCCGCAGGTTTCAATGTCTACGCAGTTCTGGGCAACAACGGTAAGATCACGCTCCAGCCTGCTCAGGGTATCAAACTGAGCAAGACCGTTACCGAGACCTCCCCGGAGGCCGGTGCGCCCACCGCTTTTGAATTTACCGTCACTTTCGATGCACAGATCGCAGCAAGTGAGATCCAGTTGACGGATGAAGACAGAAACGCCTTTACCGGCACCTACTCTGTGGCATCCAGCGGTGGAAAAACCGTGGTGACCGTGACACTGAAAGACGGTGAGGAAGTCTATATCACCGGCATTCCCGCAAACACCGCTTACGAGGTCTACGAGACCCAGACCGTCTACTACAATTCCGACAAGGAAAACGATACTGTCACCGGTACGGTAACTGCCAACCACATTGACGATGTGGCATTTACCAACGCACCCAGACAGTACAGCCAGTTGACCATTACCAAGACGGTCAACCATCCCTTCTCCGGCAGACCGGGGGCTTTGAACAACATTCTGTTTACCTTTGAGGTAGACCTGGGTACCCAGGCCGCAGGTATGACCTTCCCGCTGGCTGACGGTACAAGAACACCCGCTGCCGATGCCAACGGTGTCATCACGATGACCATCAAGGCAGAGCAGACCATCACCATTCAAGGCTTGCTGGAGGATACGCCTTACGAAGTCCGTGAGATCAATGTTCCCCAGGGCTTTGCATGGGATCAGGCTGCTTCCAGCGGCTTGTCCGGCAGAATCGGCGGCACAGCCCACCTGGTGAACAACTATGTTCCCACACCTCCGGTCATCAATCCCGATGTGGATATCGTGATCAATAAGACTTTGACCGGAGACTATACCGAGGACGAGACCTTTACCTTCCTGGTAGAGCAGTTGAACCCGGCTACCAACCAGTATGAAGTGCTGGGCACAAAGACCGTCCACGTGGCGTGGCCCGGAAGCAGCACCGGTACGGTCAGCCTCAGCGACATCGTCACCGGTTTCACTACCCTGGGCAACCATACCTTCCGCATTACGGAAACCGCAGGCAGCACCGTGGGTATGACCTACTCCAACCAGATCTCCACCTTCCAGGTCAATGTGGTTGACCCGGAGATGGATGGCGTTCTGACGGTTGAAGTCCTTCCTCTGATCAATACCACTGTGGATCAGAACAATAACAACTACACCGTAACCGCAAACTTTACCAACGTATATGCCGTTGGCTCCACCTATGTGGATGTCAATATCCACAAGAACCT
The DNA here is from genome assembly GCA_045540035.1 of Faecousia sp. Lineage (GTDB taxonomy): Bacteria > Bacillota > Clostridia > Oscillospirales > Oscillospiraceae > Faecousia. The sequence continues at coordinate 11,721 of JAZQGL010000072.1, read as the reverse complement.
GATCAACAATACCGGCGTGGAACTGTCTTTGACAGACTTCCAGTTCGGTCTGTACACCGATCCGGAATGCACCCAACTGGCACAGATCATCGACGGCGAACACCTGACGGTTTATGCAGGTCCTTTGGGCAATGCTGTGATCCGTATCCCGGTGACCAATATTGCGCAGGACGGCGCAGTCTACTACATCAAGGAGATCGTTCCTGCAACACCTGCGCCCGGTATGACTTACTCCGATGCTGTCTATCAGGTCACCCTGAAGGTCGAGGCGGTGGAGGTTTCCGGTGTTGCGACCCTGACAGCCGAGGCGACCATCGCTCTGAATGCAGGCAACGGTCAGGTACAAGGCAATCAGGTCACTTTCACCAACGAGTTCGTGCTGAAACAGACTTCTGTTGAGATTCAGGGCAACAAGTCCTATCTGCGCGGCTACGATAATACACCCATTGCCCTTGCCGGCGGCGAGTTTACCTTCGAATTGTGGAGCGCCAACGCAGACTACACCGAAAACGAATTGCTGGGTACTGTGACCAACGCCGCAGACGGCAGTTTCGTATTCTCCGGTCTGGACGCACTGACCTACTCCAAGGTCGGTCGCTACGCCTACATCCTGCGTGAAGTGGCAGGCGACAACAGCGCCGTTACTTACGATCCTCTGGATTACTATGTGCTGGTGATCGTTTCTCAGGGTCAGGGCGATGCGCTGACAGCCACTGTCCGCTACCGCGAAGAAGGCGCCACTACCGGCACAGATCACGCAACCTTTACCAACTTCTACAATGTCTCCGGCACAGCAGAAACTGTGATCCGCGGACATAAGACGCTGACCGTTACCCAGGGTCAGAAAGTCCTGGCAGGCAGTGACTTTACCTTCGGTCTGTACGAGGGCACAGACACTTCTGCAGCCCCCATCGAGACCGTGTCCAACTGGGCAAACGGTAATTTCGTATTCAAGACCCTGACTTACTCCGCAGCCGATGTGGGCAAGACCTTTACCTACACGGTCAAGGAGATCGTTCCCGCAACACCCAATGCAGGCATCACCTATTCCACGGCTTCCTTCCGTGTGGATGTGACCATCGTTGACAACGGCGACGGTACCATCCGGGCAGAGCAGACCATCACCGGCGGCGATGATATCGCTTTCGAAAACAATTATTTTGCACAGCCTGCGCACTACACCGTCTCCGGTACCAAGCAGTTGTCCGGCAGAGATCTGAAGGACGGCGAGTTTACCTTCCATCTGTATCAGACCGGCGCTGACTTCGTGGTTTCCGGCACTCCCGTTGAGACCACCAACGCAGCCAACGGTTCTTTCTCCTTCGGTACATTTACTTATACCAATGCCGGCACATACTACTATGTGGTAAGAGAGGATATCCCCGGCGTGGACGATGAGGACCGTCTGGGCGGTGTCCACTATGACGCAGGTGTCTATCAGATCACCGTTCAGGTCAGCGATAACGGCTTGGGCAACCTCCACGCCAACGCAACGGTTTACCGTCCCGGTTCTACCGCTACATCTGTGGTATTCCGCAACGGCTACACCACCGAACCTGCCACTTTGATCCTGAATGCGCAGAAGTCTTATGACAAGCCTATGGCAGGCAATGACTTCACCTTCAAACTGGAAGGCGACATCGACGGCGTGGCAGTTTCTCAGGAGAAGCGCAACGATGCAACCGGTAAGGTGGTATTCGATGAACTGACCTTCGAGAAGGAAGGCACATACACCTTCAAGGTCACCGAGATCGAAAACCTGACGACCTTCCCATGGATCGACTTTGATAAGTCCGTTTACACCGTCACAGTTACTGTCACCGACAACGGCGCAGGCGAGATGGTGGCGGCAGTGAAGTATGCTACCCAAAACGGCGACATCGACAGCATCAATTTCAAGAATGTCTACAAGATCATTGAAGATGCTGAGGTGATCCTAGGCGGTAACAAGTACTATCTGGGCGATACGCTGACTGCAGGCCAGTTTGAATTCGGTCTTTATGAAGATGCAGCATGTACCAAACTGATCGGTCAGACCGTATCCAACACCGTAGAGTCCATCGATCTTGGTAAGTTTGTATTCCCCGCCATCGAGTATAAGGATATCCACGTGGATGACCTGCCCGCTACCTACACCTACTACATCAAGGAGATCCTGCCTGCAGGTATCCAGGAGGTAGATGACGGCAACGGCGGCAAGGACTATATGCTGGACGGCGTGTTCTACGACACCTCTGTCTACAAGGTCGAGGTAGTCCTGACAGACAACAACACCGGCGGCGTCAATGTACAGACCCTGGTCAACGGTGTGGAAAACGATGAATTGGCATTCACCAATACCTACAACATCGTTACCGGCACGCAGGTGGTCCTGCAGGGCAACAAGATCGTCCACAACAAGGCCATCGAAGCAGGCAAGTACACCTTCGGTCTGTATGATGCAGATGGCAACGAACTGGATACGACTACCAACCTGGCAGACGGTACTTTCGAGTTTGATGCCATTACCTATGATCCTGCAACCGATGCCGGTAAGGACTTTACCTATACCGTCAAGGAGATCCTTCCCAACGGCGCAGTGAACAATGTCTACGAGGGCATTACCTACGATACCACTGTCTATACGGTTACCGTTGAGGTTCGCGATGACGGACAGGGCGGTCTGCAGGAGACAGTACATATCACCGGCGGCGGCACCAACAATGCCATCATCTTCAATAACCGCTACGAGATCACCGGTAACGGTTCTGCCACCATCGAGGGTCAGAAGTACTACAACAATGCCAATACCGGCGCTGCTATGAGTGTTGGGGCGAATGACTTTACCTTCGGTCTGTTTGAGAACAATACCCTGATCGCGACTACGACCACTGCAGTTGGCGGCGCATTCCAGTTCCAGCTGCCCTACGGTCCTGCAGATGCAGGCAAGACCTTCACCTACGAGGTGCGGGAGATCACCGGCGAAGCAGGCTACATCACCTACGATGACACAGTTTACACCGTGGTGGTGGAAGTAAAAGACAACGGCACCGGCGGCATCAATGTCACCAAGACTGTCAACGGCGTAGCCGACGCAACCGCAGAATTCACCAATATTTACACCAACACCGGCAAGGAAAGCCTGACGCTGAGCGGTGTGAAGAAGTACTTCGATACCCGCCTGCAGCAGTATGTCAATGCACCGGTCAACGGCTTTACCTTCCTGCTGAAAGATGACAGCGGCGCTGTGATCCGGGAGACCAGAAATACTGCCGACGGCACATTCTCCTTCCGGGCGCTGGAGTACACCGCAGATGACATCGGCAAGGTATACCGTTACACCATCGAAGAGCGCAATGACGGTCTGACCTACATCGGCTACGATGCAAAGGTATACGATGTTGTTGTGGAAATCACCGATAACGGCGAAGGCGGCATCACGCTTACCAAGACCGTGACAGAAAGCGGCGCACCTGCTGAGGTGGTATTTGAGAACACCTACACTGTATCCGGCAATGCCGAGGTCGTGCTGGAGGGTATGAAACTTTACACCAACAGCCTGACCGGTCACCTGAAAGACCTGCCTGCCGACACCTTTAAGTTCAACCTGTCCGGCAACGGCATCAATGAGACCGTGGGCAACAAGGCTGGCGGCGCATTCGTGTTCCCCGCACTTGTCTACGGCGTAAAGGATATCGGCAACACTTACACCTACACCGTATCCGAGGTCAAGGGCGATCTGGATTACGTCATTTACGATGAGGATGTATTCACCGTTACCGTTTCCGTTTCCGACAACGGCAAGGGCGGCATCGCAGTGGAGAAATCCATCACTGCAAACGGAACAGACACCGCCTCCGTGGCATTTGACAACTACTACGATGTGGTCAAGCCCGGTTCTGTGGAGATCCTGGGCAGCAAGTCCTATGTGGATGCCGTTACCGGCGTTGCAAAGGATACCCAGCCCGGAATGTTTACCTTCCGGCTCACCGGTCACGGACAGAATCAGACCGTAAGCAACGATGCCGACGGCAACTTCCGTTTCCAGATCGACTACACCAAGGCAGATATCGGCAAAACTTACACCTACACCGTATCCGAGGTCAAGGGTGACAAGAATTACATCACCTATGATTCCGCCTCCTTCCAGATCCACATTAAGGTGGAAGATGATAACGAGGGCGGTCTGAAGATCACCAAGCAACTGGGCGAGAATACCGTGGAAGATCTCGCGGTTGCATTCCGCAATACTTACGACACCGTTTCCGGCGGCAGCGTGGCGGTATCCGGCGTCAAGACCTATACCGACAGCCGTACCCAGTACGCAAAACCCATCCAGGCAGGTATGTTCTCCTTTAACATCAGCGGCAACGGCGTGGATGAGACCGTAACCTGCGATGCAAACGGTAACTTCCACTTCAGCGCACTGACCTACGATGCAACCGACAGAGGCAACACCTACACCTACACCATCAAAGAGGTGAAGGGCGATCAGGATTACATCTCCTACGACGAGAAGGAGTACACCCTGAAGGTGACTGTGGAAGATAACGGTCAGGGCGGCTTGAAGATCACCAAGACGCTGGATGACAAGGCTGTGGATACTGTCAGCGTATCTTTCCACAACACTTACAACATTATCAGCGGCGGAGAAGTAGAAGTATCCGGCATCAAGACCTATACCGACAGCAAGACCCAGAACAAGAAGCAAGTTCCTGCCGGTATGTTCAGTTTCCAAATCACCGATCATAACGGTTATGCCGAGACGGTCACCAATGCCGCAGACGGTACATTCGCCTTTACAAGTCTGAAGTACGACGCTGACGACATCGGCAAGGAATTCACTTACACCATCGAAGAGGTCAAGGGCGACAATGTCCATGTGACCTACGATACCGCAAAGTATACCCTGGTGGTATTCGTAACGGACAACGGTCAGGGTGGTCTGGAGATCACCAAGTTGCTGAATGGCTACGAGGCAGATTCCGTGGCGGTTTCCTTCAAAAACCTCTATCACGCACCCGATGATGAGGTGGAAAAGGATGTATTCCTGGCAAGCAAGCCCGACATCAGCATCGACGGCGAGAAGGTCAATGTGGGCGACACCCTGCTGTACAAGGTCACTTACCTCAATGCCAACGATGAGGCGGCCACCGTACAGATCACCGATGTGATCCCCGCGCATACCGCCTATGTAGACGGTTCTGCCAGCGACAACGGCGTATTTGCCGACGGCAAACTGGTCTGGACACTGGCTCTGGCAGCAGGCGAGAGCAAGACCGTTTCCTTCCAGGTGAAGGTCAGCGATCCCGATGTGTTCATCGACAACCAGGCAGTCGCATTTGACGGTTTCAACGAGATCACCACCAATGTTGTCTCCAACCACACTTACGAGGAGGTTGACAGCAAGGATGTTTCTCTGGCAGAAAAGCCCGAGATCAGCATTGACGGTAAGTTGGTGCAGGTGGGTCAGACCCTGGTCTACACCATCGACTACACCAACATCACCGAGTCCCCGGTAGATGTGACCATCACCGATCAGATCCCTGCCCACACCAAACTGGTGGATGACGGCAAGGGTACAGAAAAGGACGGCGTGATCACCTGGCAGATCAAGGATATTCAGCCCAGAGAGAAGGTCACCGTTTCCTTCAAGGTAGAGGTCACCGAACCCGGCGAGATCATTGAGAACCGTGCCCAGGTCTTTGACGGCACCAACAAGGTCACCAACAAGGTCACCAACAGCACCCCGGAAAAGGCCGTGGATAAGCAGACCGCTTCCACCGGCGAAGTGCTGACCTACACCCTGACTTATAAGAACGCCACCGGCGCACCTGCCAAGGTCGTGATCACCGATACCATCAGTGATGCACTGGCATTTGTGGAAGGCTCTGCAGGCGAGGGCGTCTACGCAAACGGCACGATCACCTGGACATTTGACAATGTTCCTGTTGACGGCGAGATCGTGGTTACCTTCCAGGCAAAGGTCAAGGCCGACACCGATGCAGAACAGGCGCTGAACCGCGCGGTATTCGTGGAAAACAATGCTGAGGCTGTGTTTACCAACGAAACCGAGACCGAGGTCCGGAAGCCGGAACTGTCCCTAAAGAAGCAGACATCTGTAGGCGGCGGCAAGGCTACCAATAAGGTACTGACCGTGGAAGAGGGCGACGAGATCACCTACATCCTGACACTTACCAACAGCGGCGAAGGCGATGCTTACGGCATCACCGTAGCGGATAAGATCCCTGAGGGTCTGCAGTTCGTATCTGCACAAAGCGGCGGCAGAGTCAAGGACGGCGTTGTGGTTTGGGAACTGGCTGAACTGAAGGCCGGTGCATCCGTGGAATTGACCTTCAAGGTCAAGACTCCCGTAGTCACCGAGAACACCACCTGGACCAATGTGGCAGCATTTACCTACGCCAACAATCCCGATGGCGAGGACGAGGTCACCGAGTCCAACGATGTGGAAACCGATCAGCCCGCACCCGAGACGCCCGACACCGGCGATCATTTCCACGCAGCAGTATTCATCAGCCTGATGGTACTCAGTGCCTTCGGCATTGCGGCTGTTGCGGTAGCCAAGAAGCGGGATGAGGAAAACACCCTGTAATTTCTGTAAATCATTCATAGTAAAAAACCCATAGAAAATCCCCCTGCACCGAAAGGTGCAGGGGGATTTGGCGTTTTATTGCTGACAAGCGTCAAATTATCGCTTCTTTGAGTGAATTAATAATTAATAATTAAGAGTTAAGAATTGACAATTATGGTATTTTTCTTCGAAAAATGATTTTAATTGTCGGCTACGCCGACACAATCATTGTGCATTTTGCATTTTGCATTTTGCATTATTTATCGATCCTGCGGATCGATAAACAGGAATTTGAAGGGTCAAACATACATGGGGAATTTCTCGCAGATGCCGGCGACGGTGGCTTTCACTTCTTCGGCAGAGCCCTCGAAATCCCTGGCAGTCAGGGCGATGCAATGGGCGATCTGCTTCATTTCTTCTGCACCCAGCCCCCGGGTGGTCACGGCGGCGGTACCGATGCGGACACCGCTGGTGATGGAGGGTTTCTGGGGATCGCCGGGAATGGCGTTTTTGTTCAGGGTAATATGGTTGGCATCGCAGCGGACTTGCAGTTCCGCACCGGTGATGCCCATTGGGCGCAGGTCTGCCAGCATCAGGTGGTTGTCTGTGCCGCCGGTGACCAGGTCAAAACCCTCCTCCAGCAGGGCAGAGGCCATTACCTTGGCGTTGCTGACGATATTGCGGGCGTATGTTTTGAAACTGTCCTGCATAGCCTCTTTCAGGCAGACCGCCTTGGCGGCGATGATATGCTCCAGAGGACCGCCCTGGGTGCCGGGGAACACGGCGGAGTTCAGTTTCTTGGCAAATTCTTCTTTGGCAAGGATCAGACCGCCCCGGGGACCCCGGAGGGTCTTGTGGGTGGTGGTCGTTACGATATCGGCGTAGGGGACAGGACTCATATGGGCGCCGCCGGCAACCAGACCGGCAATGTGTGCCATATCCACCATCAGCACAGCGCCAACCTCGTGGGCGATGTCCGCAAAGATCTTGAAATCAATGGCCCTGGGGTAGGCAGATGCGCCGGCGATGAGCAGTTTGGGGCGGGCTTTTTTTGCCATATCCCGGATCTGATCGTAGTCGAGATATCCGGTGTTGTGATCCACATCGTAGGAGACCACATTGTAATACTTGCCGGAGATGTTGGCGGGGCTGCCGTGGGAGAGGTGACCGCCGTTGGCGAGACTCATACCCATCATCGTGTCGCCGGGCTGGAGAAGGGCGATCTGCACCGCCATATTGGCCTGGGCGCCGGAGTGGGGCTGGACATTGGCAAATTCCGCACCAAACAAGTCCTTTGCCCGCTGGATGCACAGACTTTCCAGTTCGTCCACATACTGACAGCCGCCGTAATACCGCTTGCCGGGCAGACCTTCGGCGTATTTGTTGGTCAGCACGCTGCCCATTGCGGCCATCACCGCAGGGGAGGCAAAGTTTTCCGAAGCGATCAGTTCCAGACCGTCTTTCTGGCGGGAAAATTCCCGATCCATCATCGCGGCGACTTCGGGATCGAATTGAGATACAAATCCAATGGCATCAATGGGTTTCGGCAGCATAATAAAATCCTTCTTTCTATGGTTTAAACCGGAGATGTTTACAAATAATACTTTGTGTATTGCGGTATTTTTTGAGTTGCAAATAATAAAAAACAGGCAGTCCCATAGGAGGACTGCCTGCAGATACAGCGATTGCGGGGCGTGATATCTCTGTCCTTTTGCCTGAGAGATTCGGCATTTATATGCCTTGCACCTTCGGCACACAATTGAATGTGTTCTCCAGAGAGTCCTCCGTGTTCCGGTCTTATCCCCAGAGGGGATACCTGAGACTGTCAATCCTTCGGTGGGCAGATGCCGCTTTCCCGGTACACTTCACAGGGTTTTCAGTTGATAGACTTATTATACACGCCCTGCGGAAAATGTCAACGGGGAAAATACAAATGTTTACCCTCGGCGAATGTTTTTTAAAAAACGCGGCAATTCCGGTTCGTCGCTCTGTGGAGCAAATTAAGAATTAATAATAATTCATAATTCTTAATTCATAATTATTGATCGAGCCATCTGCTCGATAAATTGGGATTTGTATGGAAAAACTTGACAAGCGGGATATGTTTGGTTAAAATATAGGCAGAATATTGAGGGAGTAATTCGGTACCCCCTTGGGGGTGCTAGACCTTTTCGTCAGTACGGCAAGGCAACTTGCCCGGAAGGTTTTAAGAATGAGACTCATATGCTGCCGACCCGGTATGCATATGGGTTTTTTTATTTCCTCAAAATAACGGATAGGAGATGCTTTATGGACGCAGAATACAGACTTTCCACCCAGGAAATACTGAAAAATCTGGACACAGATGAAAACGGTCTTTCCTCCCAGGAAGCGGCAAAACGCCTGGAAAAGTACGGTCACAACAAACTGAAAGAAGCGGAAAAAGCCACTTGGCTGCAGCGGTTTGTTGCCCAGTTGAAAGACCCGATGCTGATCATTCTGATGATCGCTGCTGCGGTATCTGCCGCTACGACGGTCATCGATTTTCTGCAGTTGCCCCAGCCCCGTGACATCGGCCACCTGACCGAAGGTCTGGTAGAAGTGGGCATTATCATCATCGTGGTGCTGCTCAATGCCATTCTGGGCGTGATCCAGGAGAGTAAGGCGGAAGCCGCCATCGAGGCATTGCAGACTATGACCGCTGCTACCTGTAAAGTCTTGCGGGACGGCAAACAGGTGGTGCTGCACAGCGATGAACTGGTTCCCGGCGATGTGGTGATCCTGGAAGCCGGCGACAGCGTACCTGCCGACGGACGGCTTATCGAAAGCGCATCGCTGAAGATCGAAGAGGCTGCCCTCACCGGCGAAAGTGTGCCGGTAAACAAGATGATCGAGGTGCTGGGCGTTGCGGGTGACAACGATGTGCCCCTGGGCGACCGGAAAAATATGTGCTATATGGGCTCTACCGTGGTCTACGGCCGCGGCAAGGCTGTGATCACCCGCACCGGTATGGAAACCGAAATGGGCAAGATCGCCGGTGTGCTGGCTGCCACCGAAGAGGAGCAGACCCCCCTGCAGCGCAAACTGGATCAGTTGGGCAAAGCCCTGAGTTGGATCGTGCTGGGCATCTGCATATTTATCTTTGCCTTTAACCTGATTATGAAGGGCAATTACTCCCTGACCGGCATTCTGTCCACCTTTATGGTGGCGGTATCTCTGGCGGTTGCTGCCATTCCCGAGGGATTGGCTACGGTGGTTACCGTGGTGCTGTCCATCGGCGTTACCAATATGTCCAAGCGCAATGCGGTGATCCGCCGTCTGACCGCTGTGGAGACTCTGGGCTGTACCCAGGTCATTTGCTCTGACAAGACCGGTACGCTGACCCAGAACAAGATGACCGTTGTGGAGAGTTTCGGCGATGAGAAACTGGTCGCTACGGCTATGGCGCTGTGTTCCGATGCCAGCCTCAATGAAAAAGATCAGGCAGAGGGCGAGCCTACCGAGTGCGCGCTGGTAAACTTTGCCTGCAAACTGGGTCTTAAGAAGCAGGATCTGGAAAAGGCTACCCCCCGTGTGGACGAAGCGCCTTTCGACTCCGGCCGTAAGATGATGTCCACCGTTCACGCCTTAAGCGGAGCGTTTGTCCAGTATACCAAGGGTGGTCCCGATGTGATCCTTGCCCGCTGCGCTTACTACTGGGAAAACGGCGAAAACAAGCCGATGACCGACCAAAAGCGCGCTGAAATTATGGCTGCCAACAAGGCAATGGCTGACAAGGCGCTCCGTGTGCTGGCAGTTGCCAAGCGGGATTGGGCGCAAAAGCCTGCCGATAACAGCCCCGAGTATCTGGAGCAGGATCTGGTATTTTTGGGTCTGACCGGTATGATCGACCCGGTCCGTCCCGAGGTCAAGGCGGCGATCGAGGAGTGCCGCAACGCAGGTATCCGCCCGGTAATGATCACCGGTGACCATATCGATACCGCCGTTGCCATCGCCAGGGAACTGGGCATCATTACCGATGCTTCCCAGGCTATCACCGGCGCGCAGTTGGACGAGATCTCCGACGAGGACATCTGCGAAGCCGTGAAAAAATACGGCGTCTACGCCCGTGTACAGCCTGAGCATAAGACCCGTATCGTCACTGCCTGGAAGAAGAACGGCTGCATCACCGCTATGACCGGTGACGGCGTCAATGACGCGCCTTCCATCAAGTCAGCCGACATTGGTGTGGGTATGGGCATCACCGGTACAGATGTTACCAAGAATGTGGCCGATATGGTGCTGGCTGACGATAACTTTGCCACCATCGTTGCCGCTGTGGGCGAGGGGCGCCGGATCTATGACAATATCCGCAAGGCGATCCAGTTCCTGCTGGCATCCAATATGAGTGAGGTACTGGGTGTCTTTGGCGCAACGCTGCTGGGCTTTACCCTCTTAAACCCCGTGCATCTTTTGTTTATCAATCTGGTCACCGACTGTTTCCCCGCTTTGGCGCTGGGTATGGAAAAGGCAGAGCCGGATACTATGAAGCGGGCCCCCCGTGACGCCAAGGACGGCATTTTCTCCGGCGGTCTGGGCTTTGATGTGATCTATCAGGGTGTTTTGGTCACACTGATCACCATTGCTGCATATCTCATCGGCGCATCCTTTGAGTTTGGCGCAGATTTCTTCGGTAAACTCCGGGAAGTGGGCGAGTCCGGCCACGGTATGACCATGGCATTTTTGGCAATGTCCATGTGTGAGATCTTCCACAGTTTCAATATGCGTTCCCAGAGAAAGAGCGTGTTCAGCCTGAAGGGTCAGAACGGCGTTCTGTGGGCTGCGATGCTGGGCAGTTTGCTGCTGACCACTTTGGTCATCGAAGTGCCGGTGATCGCAAATGCATTCGGCTTTACCCCCATCGGATTTACCGAGTACGGCATCGCAATGGGTCTGGCGATCGTGGTCATTCCCGTTGTGGAAATCGTCAAACTGGTTCAGAGATTGGTGGCAAAGAAGTAAGACTCTGTCCGTGTTAAGACAGAAAGCAATCCGATATAAGCGCAAAATCGCCCGGATTTGATGACCATAATCGCCTCCGGATTTACTTCCATAACCAGAGAAATGTCCGCCTCTACCGCTGAAGTGTCGAAATAATTCTGTCTGGAATCGTAATTGGTAGGCGCAGCGAT
>JAZQGL010000071.1:0-5661 GCA_045540035.1 Faecousia sp. | reverse complement strand
AGCGTTGCGAAGTAAGTCAAAATGCCTTGCGGAGCAAGGACTTTTTACAATCCCTCAGTCTTTTTGCTGCGCAAAAACACAGCTCCCTTTACAAGGGAGCCTGGTTTATACCGCATCGTAAAATGTGCATTTTGACGGTTGGCGGGTTCTTTGACACTCTGACCGCCGGAATGCATTTGCATTCCGGCGGTTTTTGTGTCAATCAGTGGTTTAAAAGACCTTCCACAAGGCTCAGTCCGTACAGGCATACAATCAAACCGGCCAGGATAAATATACCGTTCATAACCGTTCCTCCTTTATTGGCAGCAATCAATACTTTACATTTCTGTTTTCCCTTGCTAATATTATTATATGATAGATTGTGGCGTTTACAATTAGTATACGGACAGAAAATATAACGATCTCGCCAAAAAAAGCAAAAAAAGGAAAGGATATGATTGGAATGAAACTGCGTATCCGAAGCAACCAAATGGAAGAGGTGGAGGGGCTTTATAATGAATATCCCTATGTTTTTCACCATGTAGACCTGAGCAAGACGGCGATCCCCTGGCATTGGCACGAGGCGCGGGAGTTTTGTTATATTCAGACCGGCAGCGTCAAAGTGTCCACCGCAGGTCAGACCCAGATTTTTGAAAAAGGGCAGGGCTTTTTCATTAACAGCAATGTTTTAACAGCTATGACAGAGGGCGCGGATTGCATCATTGATTCCCATTTGTTTCACCCGGTGTTTCTTGGGGGACACTTTAAAAGTGTATTTGAGACCAAGTATCTGGATCCGGTGACACAGAACAGAAATCTGGATCTGCTGCCCCTGCGGGGTGAGACCGAAACCCAGAAACACCTTTTGCAAAAATTGTGGCAACTGTCTGTGCTGCAAAGCCGGGAGAATATGGAGTTTCAGACCCGGAATTTGCTCAGTGAGATCTGGCTTTTGCTTTTGAAAGAACTGGAGAATACCCGTCTGAAAGCATCTTCTTCGAAAAATCAGGACAGAATTTTGACGATGCTGGCATTCATTCAGGAAAATTATGAGCAAAAACTGACCTTGCAGGACATCGCCGATGCCGGCGCGGTCAGCACCCGGGAATGTTTGCGCTGTTTCCGGACAGCGATCCGGCAGAGCCCGGTGGAATACCTGACGGAATACCGGGTCCAGGCAGCCATCAAACTGCTGGAGACCACCGATCTTCCCGTGACGGAGATCGCTATGCGCACCGGCTGGGGCAGCAGTTCTTATTTTGCGAAAATGTTCCACCGCCTCCGGGGAAAGACTCCCAACGCCCACCGCAAGGAATACCGTTTGCTGCAAAAACAGATTTTGGAAAATTAACCTGCTTCGCTTTTTTACTTTTCGTCGGTTCTACCCAGGAGATAATCGGTGGAGGTTTGATAAAAATCCGCCAGTTTCAGTAAAACAGCGGTGGGAATGTCGTTTTCGCCGGTTTCGTATTTGGAATAACCGGTTTGGGACATACCTAAAAACTGTGCGACTTGTTTTTGTGTCAGATCACGGTCTTCCCGCAGATCACGGATGCGTCTATACATACATATCACCTCAGAGGTTATTCTACATTAACCTGAAACAGATTATTGACATTTAACCTGAATTAGGTTAAAATTGGCGTGAGGTGAAGAAAAATGGAGCAAGTTACTTGTAATACTTGCGGGTATTACCACAGGCACTATGTGCTGAGTGAGGGCAAGATTATTCAGATACATTGCGGGCATTGTACTTACGGAAGAATAAGGACCAAAAGACCGACAGCAAAGGCTTGTGATAATTATAGTTTGTCAGATCCACCTGAGAACGCATTTGTAACCAGGGAATATTTAACAAGGGAACTGCTGGAGTATATAATGAAAATGGAATTATTGCCCCCTGTTGTGGGTGTTGTTGAGAAGACAGAAAGGGAAAGACTATGGAAACAGAAGTAATATTAAATGAAGAAGAAAGAAAATGGGCTGGAAAAATTAAAGAGGTCTACGGCGTTTTTGGCATCCATATCGGTTCGCTGATCGATGTTATGCCCGGGCAGGGCGTGACCCGTTTTGAATTTCAGGTAGACTCTGAGGCGGTTTTTCCGAAGATTATCAAGTTAAGAGATGATGTTTCGCTGTTTTTGTCGGTGCCGCCGGCGCAATTGGTTTGCCCTATACCGGGGAAACTGGCATTCAGTATCGAAATTGTTACAAAATAACAAACTGCCGTTGGTTATCTTCGTGATAGCCAACGGCAGGTTTTTTTATTTTAAGGCAGGGTGTCTTCCAATACCAGCACATTGACCTGCCGGGAGTCGGCAGTACCGGCATCTATGGCGATCATACCGTTGCCGTAGAAAATGTCGGCACAGTTTGGATCCCGGTTGCTGTCAAAGGCACCGGCGAAAAATGTGGGCATATGTCCGCAGATCAGAATTTTATCCCCAAGAGGTCTGCTGCCGTCATACTTTTCCGTCCATTTGGTCCAGCGGGCTTTTTCCCAGGACTGAGAAGACGCGTTTTGGCGCTTTTCTGCCGTCTCTGCATTTTCCGGCAGCCAGCCGTGGACGAAAACATAATGCGCCGTTTCGTAATAATCCACAGTTTCTGCAATAAAATCGCAGATTCGATCCACGATCCTGGTCTTTCCGGAAAAATCAATGGAGTCATCCACCGGGTCAATAAAATACTTGCCAAAGAAATTCTGCAGCGTGGACATTGTACCGTTTATGTAGTGATGGCGCTGTAGTTTTCCGGTCTGCAGCAGTTTCAGAAGCAGATCTTCGTGGTTGCCCCGGAGCAAAACTTTACGGGGCAGCCGTTCAAAGAATTTCAGAACCTCTTGGTTTTCGTTGCCCCGGTCGAAATAGTCGCCGCAGCAGATCAGTAGATGATCTTCGTTATCTTTGTCAAAGCCTGCCCGGTCCAAGGTCTCTTTTAAAAGGGAATAATGTCCGTGGACATCGGAAACAACAAAGAGTTTTTTCATAGTCTTACCTCACCCCGATGTTTCGTCCGAATTCCGACAGCACCACAGCCATATTGAAAAAGCGCAGCATTGCCCGGAAAAATTGATCCTGCTTATCTGTCAGGCAGACATTCTTGCCGTCAAATTCTCCACCAAACCGGGATGCGACTTTGGAGATAAACTTTTTGTGCCGGGCGATATTCTCGTGCCCCCAGTAAAAAGACTCAAAGATCTCGCCTTCAAATTCGCCTTTCCGGCGGTCGCTGATGCGGATGTTTCCTTTTTCCAAGGTTTCCACCAGAAAAACACACCGGGCAGGGGAAAGGCAGTAATGCAGATCCAGCCAGTAATAAAGCCCCCGGTTTTCGTTATAGTCAAAGGAGATACACTGTTTCAGCAGTTCCAGCAGTATCTTTTCATCCAAAGGCTCTGCTGCCCGGGCGGATACATAGCGATAGCCCTTCTCTTTGCCGACCAACTGGCAGGTTGCTTTTGTATAATAAAGATCTGCCTGGGCAATAAAGATCAGATTCTGCAGATACTGAAGAAACTGATTTGCGTTCAGAAAACTGCCCGTGATCCGTCCTTTTTCTATCCAGCAGGCGTGGCAAACACGCTTCAAAATGCGCTGACAGCGTGTTTGGTCCGGAATGTGCTTTGACAGGTGACGGATAGCGCAGCCGTTATCGTGAATGTAATAAAGACCGCCGAAACTGTGTATGGACACTTTTAAGTCGGTTGTGCCGAAAAATTGGGGAAAGCGCACCGTCATAACATTGCCGGAAACAGAGACTTTGATTCTCTTAAAGAACAAAGACGCAAGGGTCTCCGGCTCTGTGAATTTGGCGGCCGGTTTCCAATCCCGCAGGGCTGCGGCGTCTGCAGATTTCTGCGTAAGTTTGTCGCAAACATTTTGGATGTTCTTTATCACATAATCGTAAATGTTGGCATCTGCATCCTGCAAAAGCGACAGAACGGTTTCATCGGCGGGAACGCTTTGGAGTGTTTTTTGGTATGTAGGGTGCAGATTTGCAAAAGCGCACAGCAGCAAAACATCGGCAGAAAGGATCTCTGCGCCCCGCAGCGCGGCGATCTTTTCGCTATAGGAAAAGTCAAAAGGTGCTTCCTGCACGCCCTCTTTGCTGTTGATAGACAGCCGGAGTTTAAAATATGAAGAAAGTCTGACCGTCTTTGAAAACAGATAACGCAGCCGTTCTTCTTCAAAACGGGGGTAGGCGAGATAGGAAGAATCCAGCCCTGTATACGGAGTCTGGCAAAGATCAGCAGCCGCTACCGCGATGTGAGAGGGGTACAGATCTGCGCTGTTATATTGATTTTTAATGGCTTCTGCTGTTTCAAGGAGTGCTTTGCATAAAATCGTCTGTGTCATAAAAACACCTCCTTAATCACCTTGTTTGAAAAATTTCTGATAGCCGATGCTGTGGAGTTTGAAAGGCGCGGTGAATTGTCCGTTTTCGTCGATGTAGGAGTAAAGATCCACCCATTCGTAGTCCTCTGCGCCAAATCCCCAACTGTCCATCCAGTACCTTCCGTCGGGTCGGACGGTCCAGATCATCTTATGGTGACCGTTTTCGCATTTTTCAAAGGTGGTGGAATATACCACAACGGGACGGATCTTGTCTACATTCATTTCCGCACAAAGGGCATCGCAGGGTTCGATGCCAGGGAAATTGCAGATCGTACCGTCTGCATCGATTATTTTCGCCTTTTTTCCGGTGTCAGTGTTGGTGAGAATTACGGTAAGGTCCGGCGCGCAGATGCTTTCACTGTGGGTGCTGCCGATGTGGTATTTGTTCAAATGTGTGCCGCAATGCATAAAGTCACCTCCGAAGGCAAGAATTGTTTTTAAGTATGGTATCACGGGATCGGGCCGGTTTCAAACAGTTTCATTTGGTTTCACTCAAAAAAAGAAACGATTAAGCGGGAAGTGAAACTCTCTTTTGGGACTGAAACTATGCTGATCTGCTTGTCAAATTAGAATTTAGAAAACTCCTTTATTGTACTTCCTTTGTACAGCAACAATACAGCCTATGCCAATCACCAAGCCTATGATAAGTATAGCAACGGCAAGTATAAGCAAATTTTCAAATAATCCTATAATGCCACTGAGCAGCATTACAGTTGCGATAACAAGCATTGCTTTTCCGAAGGCTTTTCCGTAGGCTGATTTATCTGTGACTTTTGTTTGATGGTAATCATGAATCAAATCGGTTTTGCCCTTGTAAATTGAAATACCCAATACCGTAAACAGAGCTGCAACCAGAAACATAATAATGGAATACACTAACATATTGATGCCTCCGCAAATTCAAGCTTGTCGAATAGATTGTATCAAATTGCTGTGTAAATATCAACCAATACAGAAAGCACGATGGTTTCATATCAAAACCATCGTGCTTATTTGTGAAAGAGCGACTAAAAGTAGTGTAAGTAGGGGTAAGAACGACCAAAAGTAGTGTGGATTACCATTCTCGATCCAGACGAAGATCATTCCAAAAGAAAGTTGCTTCCGTTTCCGGCAAGTGCAGTTGGCATTCCCTATAATAAGGCTTTTTCTTAAAATGAATTGCACAATGCCACATTTGTTCATAATGACTTCTGTATTGCGTGATAAACTCCAAGGTGCATTTTCCACTGTTTATAGCAGAAATGAGTTGTTCCATATCCCAAAGTTCTACACTTGTATTTCGGAA
>JAZQGL010000070.1:0-24633 GCA_045540035.1 Faecousia sp. | reverse complement strand
CGAGCAGTTGCTCGATAAATAGTTGACAGTGGACAGTGTACAGTTGACAGTTATTGTGTCGGCAAAGCCGACTATTTAAATTATTTTCTGAAAGAAAATACCACAACTGTCAACTATCAACTATCAACTGTCAACTCGCTCAGCAGAGCGATACACTGAAATTCATTTATCTGCCTTCTGTTTTATCATCAGAATATATAGCATACTGCTCATACGGTTTAATCCACGCAGGATATCCTCTCTCAGGATTTTCCCGTCTTCCTGCACAAATGCCGCCACCGCCTTTAATTCCGCATTCCGGGCGCTGGTACGGACTTTATTCAGCCGCAGCACCGCTTCGGTATCTGTCATAGACGGCATAAAATGGGGCTGACCGTAAAAATCCTGGGGACGGTGGCTGTGCGCGCGCAATTCTTCCTGAGTCAGACCGCAGAGTTTTTCTTCCTCCAAGGGCTTGTCCAGTACCTCACATTGCAAGATCTTCCGGGCAAGATCCAAAACACTTTGCAGATCCTCACGAAGATCCGGCAGCGCCGCGCCGCACAGCAGAAGTTCTGCCTCCAGGGCATCCATCGCCCCCCGGAATGCGATCCGGGGATGGGTCTTGCAGACCAGTACATCCCCCTGCAGATGGGTCATATGCTCCGGTTTTTCCTCCAGATAGCCGCCGCTTTGCAGCCGATACCGGTCCGGACGGGCCTTATCGGCAGACAATATCTCGATCCGCTCCCGGTTCAGAAAATCCCGGGCAGCCACACTTAACTGATCTCCTTTGCCCAGATAGAAAACCCGCTTACCCTCCCGGTTGCGGATATTATCCCGGGCATTTTCCAATGAAAACAGCATTACTTGCTACTTGCGCTGCCGCCTTGACTCAAGCGACCCTTGGGCAAAATGGCATCTACTTCCGTATGGGGACGGGCGATCACGTGAACAGAGATCAGTTCGCCCACTTTCTCCGCTGCTGCCGCACCGGCATCGGTGGCTGCTTTTACCGCACCCACATCGCCCCGGACCATTACGGTCACAAGACCGCCGCCGACCTGCTCTTTGCCCACCAACTGCACATTGGCAGACTTGACCATAGCATCCGCCGCCTCAATTGCACCAATCAGACCCTTTGTTTCGATCATTCCCAAAGAATTTGTATCCATATTTTTAACTCCTCTCAAATTTTAATTCAGCCTTTCCAGAATTTTCGCTGTTATGATTTCCACCAAACTGTCATCCATTGCCGGTTTTGGCTGCACTTTTTCACCCACATCGTAAGCCACCCGCCGGATATTGACCAGATCCAACGGAGAAATGTTATTGGAAGTGGAACTGCCGCCTACCGCACCGCACCCCAATGTCAGCGCCGGGAACAGCCGGGTGGTCGCGCCGATGCCGCCCAGCGCCGCCGGGGTATTTACCAGGAACCGGGACACCGGGATCTTCAGCGCAAATTTTTTCACCACCGCCGGGTCTTCACAGTGCATTGCAAAGGTGTGACCGCTGCCCTCAAAAGTCAGCACTTCCACCGCCTTTTCCAGCACTGCATCTTCGCTGTCCATTACGAAACACGCCAGCACCGGGCAGAGTTTTTCCATAGAATAGGGTCGGGTCGGACCTGCCTCCTGCTCTCTTGCCACCAGAACCCGGGTCTTCTCCGGCACGGAAAATCCCGCCATCTGCGCGAGGGTGATGGCTGATTTGCCCACGATCTGCGGATTCAGCGTACCGTTGGGCTTAAACAGCAGTTTGGCAAGACAGCCCGCCTCCTGGGTGTTCATAAAGTAAAAACCCATTTTTGATGCGGTCTCCCGCACCTGGGTTTCCAGACTTTTCTCCACGATAATGCTCTGCTCCGAAGCGCAGACCGTGCCGTAGTCAAAAGTCTTGGAGCGCAAAATGCAGCCAAGGGCTTTGGCAACGTCTGCGCTGTGGTGGATATAGGCAGGACCGTTGCCTGCGCCTACGCCAATGGCGGGTTTGCCTGACGAGTAGGCAGACCGAACCATTGCCGGACCGCCGGTTGCCAAAATCAGTTTCGTTTCCGGCGCTTGCATCAGTTCTTTGCAGCCATCCAAACTGGGAATCGTCAGACAGCCCACACTACCCGCCGGCGCACCGGCAGACTCTGCTGCTTTTGCCACGATCTTTGCTGCCCGGAGCGTACACTCCAGCGCCTTGGGGTGGGGCGAAAATACGATGCTGCACCCAGCCTTCAAGGCGATCATCGCTTTATAGCACACCGTGGATGTGGGATTGGTGCTGGGTACGATCGCCGCGATCATTCCCACCGGCACGCCTACCTCCCACAGTTTTTCCCCGGGGGCATCCTTTAATACGCCCACAGCCTTCATATCCCGCACCGCTTCCCATACTGTACGGGATGCAAATTGATTTTTGGTGATCTTATCTTCCACATTGCCGAAACCGGTCTCCCTCACTGCCAGTTCTGCCAGTTCCAGCGCAGATGCGCAAAAGGCTTTGGACACCGCTTCCACGATCTTATCCAGTTGGGTCTGCTCCATAGATGCCAGTTGCCGCTGGGCGCTGCCTGCCTGCCGGGCAAGTAGCCGCGCCTCCTGCCTTGCCAAAAGATCTTTATCCAGTTCCATATCATCACTCCTTTGGTTTTTCTGCCACTTCTTTTACGGCAGCGGCAAAGGCTGCGCAGGCAGCCTGACAGGCAGACCTTGTGCCGGTGAGCAATCCTCCACCGAAATTTGTCTCGCTGGGAGGCTCATATAGTTTACATAATTTTACATCTGCCGCCTTTAATGCCGCATCCATTGCATAGATGCTTTCCAGCGGCGGCGCGATGAGATATGCCAGGGGTGTTCCCTCGCTGACCCCTGCTGCCCCAGACAGATATGCGCCGCTGCGGCTGACCGTGTAGGCAAGATACGGCACATCTGCCACACTTTCAAAACCGATATGCTCCAGTGCCGCCAGCGCTGCCTCCATACCGCTGCGAACCGCTCCCGGCGTCGCACCTGCCAGGATACCAATGACCTCTCCGGCGTTGGGGGTAGATGCATTGGCTGCACCGGCGTAAAAACTCCGCCCGAAGCACACCTTCACATCTGCCGCCTTGGTGGCTTCGTCCAGGGCGATATAGGTGGCATCGTCAGAGTCTGTTGTCAGCATTCCCAAGGAGGAATATCCTTTGGGCCCACCCAGCGCCTGACATAGGCTCTGTGACGCATTGGCAAGGTATTTCACCGCCAAAACCGTTACCGGGATCATACCGCGCCCTCCAGATGCAGGGCTACGCCGGAAACTTTCTTTTTCAGGATCGTGTCGATCAGTTCTGCCACAAAAGCCCCGGCCTCCACCGCCGGTGTCCCCTGGGCGTGGATGTTGGATACCACCGTCCGGGCAGATTCCAACACCCCGGTGTGAGGTTTATAGGTGATATATGCGGACATACTTTTGTCCGTCACCAGACCGGGGCGCTCCCCTACCAGTACGCAGACTACCTCACAGCCGGTGATGTCTCCCACCGCATCCCCTGCGCCTACCCGGCAATAGCGGACAAAGATGCCTTTGCCGGTTTCGATACCTTTCAGTTTCAGACCGTCCCGGATCGCCGCCATACAATCTGCCGCATTCGCCAAGATCGCCGCCGAGGAAAGTCCGTCGCCAACAACGATCTGTACCCGGGGCGTACCGGATATGGCGGTACGGATCTTTTGGGCGTTTTCCTCATCAAAACAGCGTCCCTTATCCGGGCGTGTCAAGTATTCGTCCTTATCGTGACACTTGGTCTGCACCGCTACCAGATCCTGCTTGGCAGCATAATCTTCCGGGATCTGGGAAAACACCGCATCCTGCGCCGCCGCGTGATCCGCGCGAAACCGCAGCATCGTCAATGTCTTATACCGGGCGCCGGCTTTTCCGCTGCCCAAGCGTGCCGGCGTCTTTTCCTTTAAGCGGCGGTACTTTTCTCCCGCCGCCGGATTTTCCACCAAGTAGAGTTTCCGCAGATCCAGCGCTGTCACATCTTCCACAAAATCCCCGTCCCGATAGTGGTGATCCGGCTGTTCGGGACCCGGTTCTGTAGGCTTATAATCGCTGGCTTTGACCATAGGTTCCTGCCCCATCGTCTGCAAAATCTCCGCCACCATAGCGGACAGTTCACTTTTATTCATTCAAACCACCGCCTTTCAAAACAGCAAACAAGAGCCGTCGCCGGCTTTGGCTGTCAACTTGCCGTTTTCCACAAATCCCATTTTCTCCAGCCACCGCTGAAATTCCGGTATTGCCGTCTTTCCGGTGATCTCCCGCAGCGCCGCTGTTTCCCGAAATCCGGTGGTCTGGTAGTTGAGCATAATATCGTCGCCGTGGGGAATGCCCATAAAATAGTTACAGCCTGCCATTGTCAAAAGTGCCGCTAAGTTTTCAATATCATTTTGATCCGCCTTCATATGGTTGGTATAGCAGCAATCGCAACCCATAGAAATACCGGTGAGTTTGCCCATAAAATGATCCTCCAGACCGGCGCGGGTGACCTGCCGGGCATCGTACAGATACTCCGGTCCGATAAAACCCACCACCGTATTCACAAGGAAGGGCGAGAAATGCTTTGCAAACCCGTAACACCGGGCCTCCATAGTCACCTGATCGGTGCCGTGGTGGGCATCCGAGGACAGTTCCGAACCCTGCCCGGTCTCAAAATACAGCACATTGGGACCTTCTGCTGTGCCTTGGTGCATCAGCAGATCCTTTGCCTCCTGCACCGTGGATGCGTCAAACCCGAATGCCGCATTGCCCTTTTCCGAGCCTGCAATGGATTGGAAGATCAGATCGCAGGGCGCACCGGCTTTTACTGCCTTGATCTGGGCGGTGATATGGGCCAGCACACAGATCTGGGTAGGAATCTGCCAATGTTCCTTAATTTCCTGAAACCGCCGCAGGACTTTTCCCACCTGTTCCGGGCTGTCGGTCACCGGGTTTAATCCGATCACCGCATCTCCCGCGCCAAAGGTCAGTCCCTCCAGTACCGAGGCGGTAATGCCGTCGGGATCGTCGGTGGTATGGTTGGGCTGCAGGCGGCAACTGAGCGTCCCCGGCAGACCGATGGTGGTGTTACAGTGGGCGGTAACGGTTATTTTATTGGCGGCATAAATGAGATCCAGATTGCTCATCAATTTTGCCACCGCCGCCACCATCTCCGAGGTCAACCCCCGGCTGATGCGGCGAATATCACTGCCGGTGGTGTTTTCACTTAAAATCCACTCTCTGAGTTCTGCCACAGACCAGTTTTTGATCTTGCTGTAAACCGCCTCGTTTACATCGTCCTGAATGATCCGGGTGACCTCATCTTCCTCATAAGGAACAGCCGGATGTTCCCGCAGATCCTGCAGCGTCACCGCAGAGAGGACCACCTTGGCAGCCACCCGTTCCTGGGCAGACGCCGCAGCCAACCCCGCCAGACTGTCACCGGTCTTTTCCTCGTTGGCCTTTGCCAGCACTTGCTTCAAATCCTTGAAAATATATGTTTTTCCCAACAATGTTGTTTTCAGTTTCATATCCTTTTCTCCAATACCAAGGTCTTGATCACTACCGGCAACGCCGGACCTACAAAGCAGCCAATGTCCAGAAAACTTCCCTGGGTCAGTTGCACCCGATCAATGCACAGACAAGGGGTTTCCGGCGGTGATTGCAGGCAGATCTTTTGTCCCAACGCCTTTGCCATATCGGCTTCCAGACAGACAAGGATCTGTTTTCCGGGAGAAACACGGGTCAGTTTTTCCGCCAATGCAGTGATCTGGGCGTAGTCAGCAGCAGGATACCCGGGCAGCGCCAGTACCACAGCGTCCGCATCTGCTTGGGCAATGCGCTGCCGAATCAAAACATCAAGATCTTCCCTTTCTTGTTCCTGCCGGGTAAATACCGCCACCGGCAGATTTTTCAGCGGAAGATCCACCCCCTGGCAAAACACCGTACTGCCGGAGAGCCTTGCGCTGTGGCTGCCCGCGCCGATGACCGTCGCCCGGATGGTCTCCTGCCCCAGCCGGTATTCTCCTTCACAAAGGCGGCTCCCCCGGATCGCTCCACCCAATTCAGGGCCCATGTCTCCAAACTCCCCTGCCGGGCGCTGCTTTTCGATACAATCTGCCACGCCGCCGGAAAAGGAGATCACCACCTTCTTTTCCGGGATCTTCCAGGGTGTCACCGTTTCCCGGGTCGTCAGTTTCTCCAAAAGTTCTGTAGGCTGCCGCAGACCCGCCGCCATTTCCAGCGCCTGGGTCAGCAGCCCCGCCACTTGGGACAGTTCTTCGGTTGTGGGCTTGTCCCCCACTTGCAATGGGGTCAGGTCCTTCAGCACCGGGGATACATAGGTCAATGTCCCGGTTTCGTCCAATTTCAGAAGCCTGCCCCCTACATTCAGACAACCGGTTTGCAGGATCTGTCCGTTTTCTATCAGTGCCAGATTGCTTGTACCGCCGCCGATATCCATATGCAGCACCGTTTTCCCGGTTTGCTCGGAATAAACGGTTGCCCCGGCGCCTTTGGCAGCCAGCACACTTTCCAGATCCGGTCCGGCAGTTGCCGCCACAAAATCCCCTGCAAAACCGGAAAGGGCTTCCAGCACTGCCGCCGCATTTTCTTTCCGGGAGGTCTCTCCGGTGATGATAATTGCGCCGGTATCCACATCTTTGGGGGAAATACCGGCTTTTTCATATTCCGCCTTCACAAGGGTACGGATCTTTTCGCCGTCTACCCGGTCTTTTCCCAAAAGGGGCGTAAAATGCACCGGGCTTCGATAGATCACCTGCCGCTGCGCGATCTGCATTTGGGGTACAGTAAATCCCGATGCCTGATTCACCACCGTCAGCCGGGAGAGGATCAGTTGGGTCGTGGTAGTCCCCACATCCAGCCCCACCGACAGCAGATGCTCAGCCACGACCGGTCACCTCTTCTAAGATTTTGCGGACCATAAAATCTTCCACCGGCAAAGGATTCGAGTCACAGCAGGGATCTGCCAGGGTGTCTTTCACGATCTTATCTGCAGAAAACCGGACCTTGCGGGGGTCGATGCCTGCCTCTTTCAATGTCTGGGGCATCTGCATTTCCCGCCGCAGACGGATCAGCCCGTTTTTCAAATTCCGCACTGCCACAGAGTCCGCCGCCCCGGGCAGCCCCGTCTGCCGGGCAAGGCTGGCGTATTTCTCCGGGCATATATGGGCGTTACACTCCAAAACCGCCGGCAGCAAAATGGCATTGAGCCGCCCGTGGGGAATGTGAAAGAGTCCGCCCAGACTATGCGCCATTGCGTGACACAGCCCCAAACCCGCCTGGGTAAATGCCATACCCGCCATCGTAGACGCCTGATGAATACTCCCGCGAACATCGGTATTCCCGCCGTAACTTGCCGGCAATTTGGAAAAGGTGATCCGAAACGCCTCTTTTGCCAGCGCATCGGTCACTGCGCTTGCCCCTTTTGCCACCAGCGCCTCCAGGGCGTGACAGAGTACATCAAACCCGGTGTCCGCCACCAATGTTTTCGGCAAGCCTTTTAGTAGATCGCTGTCCAGAAACGCCGCATCCGGGCAGAGTTTGGGATCTACCAGGGGATGTTTTGTGCCTGCGTGGGTCAATATCGCAAAATCTGTCACCTCAGATCCGGAACCGGAGGTAGTGGGGATCGCCGCCAGACGCACCTTATCCCCGGCAAAATACACCATCGCTTTGGCGCAGTCCATGGTGCTGCCGCCCCCCAGCGCCACCACCGTATCCGGCTGAAATTCCCGGACAACGGCTGTTCCCTCCGCAGCCAGGGATACGGAAGGGTCCGGCTGCACTTTGTCAAACAATTTCGTTTGCGCCGCGCCGGAGAGTCTTAAAATTTGCTCTGCCGTCCCGCTTTTTACAAAATACGGATCTGTCACCAACAGTAGCCGCTTGCTTTCCAGCCGGGACAGTTCCTTAACACAGCCCGGACCGGTGTATATTTGGGTCTTGCAGGAAAAATGCTGCATTCTCTCACCGCCTTATAGGATTACACTTTCCCAAATCCCGCAAATTATGTATTTCTTCTGGAAATAAAAGCGAAACTTTTTGCAATGTTTTTGACAAAATTCCTACTATACATTGGCGTGTAAAACGCCTACAATAAAGGTATCTAATGATAAGGAGTGTTGACGATGCGCAAAGTACAACTTCTGCAGCAGGCAATGTTTGCCAAAGCCGGCGAGGCATTTGCCCCCGTCACCCTGCCCCACACCTGGAACGCACTGGACGGCCAGGACGGCGGTAATGACTATTATCGCGGTATTGGTACTTACCAAATTCCTCTGCCTGCCCCCACCCCGGGCAAGCGGCAGTATATCGAGATCCGCGGTGCCAACCATATTGCCACCGTTTCCTGCAACGGTCAGGAATTGGGACGGCACGAGGGCGGTTTTTCCACTTTCCGTTTTGAACTGACCCAGGCGATGCAGCCGGAAAACAATATTTTGACCGTGGATGTTACCAACGAAGTGTGCCACGTTTACCCCCAGCGGGCGGATTTTACATTCTTCGGCGGTATTTACCGGGATGTATATTTCGTAGAGGTGGAAGATGCCCATTTTGATCTGATGAAACACGGCTCCGATGCTGTGTTTATCACCGCCTACAGCGGTGGCTTTACCCGGGCAGATCTGTTCCCCGTGAATGCTGAGGGCTGTCAGATCCGTCTGGAACTGCTGGACCGGGAAGGCGCCTGCGTACACGATACCACCGTAGAGGCAATCCCCCACACCCATATCATTACCACATTGCAGGATTACCATCTGTGGCAGGGTGTAGAAGATCCCTACTGCTATCAGGCCCGGGCGACCCTGCTCCGGGACGGTGAAATGCTGGATCAGGTCACCGTCACATACGGCTACCGCAGTTTCCGTGTAGACGCTGAGTACGGCTTCTTCCTCAACGGCAAGTCCACCCCTCTGCGCGGTGTCTGCCGCCATCAGGACCGGGAGGATATGGGTTGGGCCATCTCCAAAAAAGAACACGAGGAGGATATGTCCCTCATTCAGGAAGTAGGCGCAAACACCATTCGTCTTGCCCACTATCAGCACGATCAGTATTTTTACGATCTGTGTGACAAGGCCGGTATGGTGATCTGGGCAGAGATCCCCTATATCAGTATGCATATGCCCGGTAAGGCGGCATACGACAACACCATGAGCCAAATGACCGAACTGATCGCCCAGTGCTATAACCATCCCAGCATTCTGTTCTGGGGCATTGGTAACGAGATCACCATTTATGACATCTCCGAAGAGCAGTATCAAAATCTCTGCGATCTGCACATTCTGGCAAAGCGGCTGGATCCCCACCGGCTTACCACTATGGCGCAACTGAGCCGCCTGCCGATTACCGATCAGCAAATTCAGATCACCGATATTCAGAGTTATAACTACTACCACGGCTGGTACACCGGTACTGTGGCAGATAACGGTCCTTGCTTTGACAAGTTCCACGCCACCCACCCGGACCGGACATTGGGCATTTCCGAATACGGCGTGGAATGTATCCTTTCCTGGCACTCCGCCACCCCCATCAACCACGATTACACGGAAGAATACGCCTGCCTGTATCACCACGAACTGCTGAAGATCTTTGAAGCCAGACCCTGGCTGTGGGCGACCCACGTGTGGAATATGTTCGACTTTGCCGCTGATCTTCGCAACGAAGGCGGCGTCCAGGGCCGGAACAACAAGGGTCTTATCACTATGGACCGGAAGATCAAAAAAGATCCTTTCTTTATCTATCAGGCATATTGGTCCAAGAAGCCTATGATCCACATTTCCGGCAGACGGTTTGCCGACCGGGCGCCGGGGGAGCGGGATGTTACAGTATACACCAACTGTGACCGCGTGAGTTTGCTGTTAAACGGCAAGGAATATGCCACTTTGGATGTGACCGACCACGCCGCGGTATTTACAGATGTACCCCTGAATATGGGCGAGAACACCTTGACCGCTGTTTCCGGCGATGTCTCCGACACCATCACCCTGAACGGCGTACAGATCCACAATACCGACTACGATCTGCCGGCGCTGACAGAAGCGCTGCAGGCAGGCAACTGGTTCTCTGAGCAGGATGACAAGGAAGATTACGGCGAAAACGGCTTCCACAGCGATCTGCCTATGAAAGAACTGCTGGGCAACCAGCGGTGCTTCGAGTTGGTCCGGGGCTGGATTATGTCTAAGGAATCTATGGACTTAAGTTTCCGGTTTAAGTTCGTATCCAGCCTGACCCAGTACCGGGACAACGAAAATTACAACTGGAAGATCCTGAAAAATATGGCAACCATCTCCCAGTATATGAACGACGAGGACTTTGTCACCCTGAACAAACTCCTGCGCAGTGTACGCTACAAATAAACAAAATCCCCGGCTCAGTGAGCCGGGGATAAGTTTTTGAAAAAAGTGTAGGAATTGTGAAACATTTGTGCTATAATATGGATAATTCCTTTTATGGGGTGAATTTTATGGAAAACGAACATCTGGAAGAAATGCATAACGAAGAACCCATCACCGAAGAAACCCTGGCAGAAGACACGGGTTATCAGCCCCGTCCCGCCTGGCAGGTTTGGCTTGCCCGGATCGCGCTGGTTCTGTTTATTCTGGTGATCGCGATGTACTATATCAACATTCTCCGGGGTGGTGCATAATGCGGATCCTAGGTATCGACCCGGGTTACGGCATCACCGGTTTCGGTCTGATCGAAGCCCAGCGGGGAAATTCTCAACTGCTCAAATGCGGTGCCATCACCACCCCTGCGGGTATGGATTTTTCCGCCCGACTGGAGATCATTTACGAAGATATGCGATCGCTTCTGGATGCCGCAAAACCGGATGCCGTTGCCATTGAAGAACTGTTTTTCGGACAGAATGTGACCACCGGCATTGGTGTTGCCCAGAGCCGTGGCGTAATACTGCTTGCCATCCGGCAGGCCGGTCTTCCGGTGTTTTCCTACAAGCCTATGCAAGTCAAGCAGGCAGTTGTCGGTTACGGCAACGCCACCAAGCATCAGGTCCAGGATATGACCAAGCGGCTTTTAAAACTGGACAAACTGCCCAAGCCCGATGACGCAGCCGATGCCATCGCCATCGCCTTGTGTCACGCCCGTTCCAGCACATCCCTCATCGCCAAAGCGATGCAATTGACAACGGACAATTGACAATGATATGGAGGCTTATGCTATGCTTTATTATGTTTCCGGTCCGGTGACCGTTTTAGAGCCGGGTCTTGCCGTCGTAGACTGCGGCGGCGTGGGTTACGGCTGCCGGATCACCGCGTATACCGCTGCCCAACTGAAAGTCAATCAGCCTGCCCGGCTGTTCATCACCGAATCGATCCGGGAAGATGCTTTTGACCTTTACGGCTTTATCAGCAAGGAAGAGCAGCATTGCTACGAACTGCTGACCTCTGTCAACGGCGTAGGCCCGAAAGCCGCTATGGCTATTTTGAGCGCCGGTCCGCAAAACTTCACGCTGGCAGTTATGACCGGCGACGAAAAACTGCTGACCGCCGCCCAGGGCGTCGGCAAGAAAATTGCCCAGCGCATCATTCTGGAACTGAAAGACAAAATGGGCGGCAGCAGTGCAGAACTGGATTTCTCCTCCGGTATCTCTGTGGCAGCCCCCCAGGGCAACAACGCCTCTTTGGCCACCGCCGCTTTGCAGGAACTGGGCTATTCCTCTTCCGAAATTGCTTTGGCGCTGAGGGGTGTCGACCCCGCAGCCACCACCGAGGAAATGGTCCGCTTTGCCCTGCGCGCAATGGTTATGAAGAACTAAGGAGGTCTTTTTATGAGTTTGGAATTTTCTGAAGAACTGACTTCCCCGATCATTTCGCCCACCTTTGCGCCTCAGGACGCCGGCGAAATCGGTCTGCGCCCGAAACTGCTGTCCGATTATACCGGTCAGGAAAAGGCCAAGGGCAACCTTTCTGTCTATATCGAAGCCGCCCGGAAGCGCAATGAGCCGCTGGATCACACATTACTTTACGGCCCTCCCGGTCTGGGCAAAACCACTTTGGCTGGCGTTATTGCCAACGAGATGGGCGTGAACATTCGCATCACTTCCGGTCCTGCCATTGAAAAGCCCGGCGATCTGGCAGCGTTGCTGACCAATTTAAATCCCGGCGATATTCTGTTTATCGACGAGATCCACAGACTAAATCGGGTAGTTGAAGAAATTCTCTATCCCGCAATGGAGGATTTTGCCATCGATATCATCGTAGGCAAAGGCCCCAGCGCCAACTCCATCCGTCTGGATCTGCCGAAATTCACCCTGGTAGGCGCCACCACCCGGGCAGGTCAACTGTCTGCCCCGCTGCGTGACCGTTTCGGTGTCAGCCTGCGCTTGGAACTGTATACCAACGAAGAACTCTCCCGTATCGTCACCCGTTCCGCAACCATTTTGGGTATGGAGATCGACCCTCAGGGCGCAATGGAGATCGCCTCCCGCAGCCGTGGCACACCCCGAATTGCCAACCGCTTTTTGCGGCGTGTCCGGGACTTTGCCCAGGTTATGGGCAACGGCGTGATCACCAAGGAAGCCGCCGATCTGGCGCTGTCCCGGCTGGAAGTTGACCATCTGGGCCTTGACAACATTGACCGCCGGATGCTCTCCGCCATCATCCAGAATTACGGCGGCGGTCCGGTGGGTCTGGAAACGCTGGCAGCCACCATCGGCGAAGAGGCGATCACATTGGAAGACGTGTACGAACCTTACCTGATGCAACTGGGATTTTTGACCCGCACCCCCCGCGGTCGCTGTGTTACGCCCCTTGCCTATCAGCACCTGGGTCTGCAGTTTGACGGACAGGCGCAGTTCAGTATTTGACGAATTTGCACAAATCTTAAAAATTTTTAAGAAAAATTTTCATAAAGTATTGACAAATTTATTTCGCTTATGTATAATGCGAAAAGTGGCATAATGTCACAATACTATTCACCCTGCGTTATTTCCAGTCGATTTGATGGGTTTTCACGGGGCATCAACTAACCGAAGAGAGGTAAACAAAATGTACGAAGATAAGACTTTAGTTTGCAAAGAGTGCGGCAATGAATTCGTTTTCACCGCCGGTGAGCAGGAATTCTACGCAGAGCGCGGCTTCCAGAACGAGCCCCAGCGCTGCAAGGCTTGCCGTGACGCTCGTAAGGCCAGCGCCCGTGGTCCCCGTGAGTTCTTCACCGCTACTTGCGCACGCTGCGGCGGCGAGGCAAAGGTTCCCTTTGAGCCCAAGTCCGACCGTCCCGTATACTGCAGCGAGTGCTTCGCTCAGATGCGTGCTGAGGGCTAATTGAAAGCAAACGAAATCCCCCACCATCCGGTGGGGGATTTTTGTTATCTGATTTTCTCGCCGTTAAGGATCGCCTCTGTCAGTTTATCGCCGCAGTAGCGCAATGTCAGCAGGAAAAACGGGGCATTTTGCCAAAGCAGATCCAAGAAGATCTGATCGCCCTCCCATTTGGGCAGGTCATTCAAAAATTCCCGGCTGATCCATTGCAGTTCCCCTTCGTCACATTCTTTCAACTGCCCTTCAAAGCCGTCTGCCGTAAACAGGTACATAAATTCCCCTTCACAGCAATCATTTAAGAATGTGATCACACCACGGCACTGCCAGTTTGTCAAGGTCAGCCCGGTCTCCTCCTTGGCCTCCCGGAGCAGGCATTCGTCAGGGGATTCCTCCCCTTCAAACTTGCCGCCGATACCAATCCATTTGTCCTTGTTGATATCGTTTTGTTTTTTGACCCGGTGGAGCATCAGCACTTCGTCGCCCCGGGTGATGTAGCATAAAGTTGTATTGATCATATTATTTCACCAACGAGATCGCCAGATGCCGGTTTTCCACCAAAATCTCTTCGTGTCCCGGCTCTTTTTCGCCATCCAATGTCCAGCACATTTTGGGATCCGCAAAGATCTTCACCTGCTTCGCGCTGCGGAAGGTGATCATCTTGCAGTTGTACTGTTGCTTTTGTACCGCCTGAATACACTCCGCGATCTCTGTCAGGTCTTTAGGGACGCGAACCAGCAAAATTTCAAACAGACCGTCCCGCATATCCACCTGCTTGGGATCTAAAGTCAAAATACCTGCCACGCTGGTGGAATTGCAGATGGCGCCGAACAG
Source organism: Faecousia sp. (assembly GCA_045540035.1). GTDB lineage: Bacteria > Bacillota > Clostridia > Oscillospirales > Oscillospiraceae > Faecousia. The sequence continues at coordinate 10,510 of JAZQGL010000070.1, read as the reverse complement.
AAAACTATCTTCCAGCACTTCCCCGTCCAGTTCCATTTTCACCGGCAGCGCCCGGATCTGGGATATCTCCTGAATGCCGCTGAGAAGATAGGCGGTATGTCCCAGCGCATTTTTCACATTCTGGGGCGTGGCGTAACTTGCCTTGGTAAAGGCGCCGAAAGAAGCCACATAGGTAAAAAATCTTCCGTTAAAGCAGCCCACATCGTAACTTTCCGGGCTGCCTGCGGCAATGTTTTTTGCCGCTTGTACCGGATCGTTGGAAAGGCCCAAACTGTTGGCAAAATCATTGGTAGATCCTGCCGGAATGTAGCCCAAAGGCACATCGGCGCCACTTTCCAGCAAGCCCGCTACCGTTTCATTAAATGTGCCGTCACCGCCACAGCAGACGATCATCTCCATTTCCTTTGCCCGGCGAAGCACACATTCTTTTGCATCTCCCTGCTTGGCGGTGATATACACAGATACATCAAAATCCGCTCCGTTAAACACAGCGATCATATCGGAAAGCAGACGGTTTGCCTTGCGCATACCTGCCTTGGGGTTGAGGATAAACAGCATCTTCTTCATAGGGTCACCTGATTTTCCAAAGATACCCTTATTATAGCACCCTTGCTCTGTTTCGCAACCCCACCCTACACAATTTTACGAAACGTTCAAATTCCTTTTGCGGCGGTGACCAGTATGCCCAGATTGTCGCGGTAGATTTCGTCAAATTGTTCGATGGGCAATGGGTTGACACCCTCACCTACCTCAACGGTATAGCCTGGGCGGCGGAACTGCTGGATAAACCAATCCTTGTAGCCCGCAAAACTGGAGTTAAAGGGCGCATCTGCCAATTCATAACCGCTGCGTTTTGCAAATTCTTCTCCCAATTCCCTTGCTCCGGGCACATCGTAGTCCTGAAACTGCCAGTAGATCTCCTTGCCCTGAGAGTGGTATGCCAGCACCAACGCCGGGTCAATGACCTCGGTGTAACCCGCCAATGCACGGGACTCAAACTGGTTCAGCGGCGCTCTGCCCACATAATCCCGGGGTCCGGGTCTGGTAAATCCCTGACTGAATTTGATCTCTCTTGCCTGCAGCCAACCGGCTGGATACTGCAAATTCAAATCGACTCCCAGCAAATTGGCTTTCCAGCCTTCGGGAAACGGGATCTGGGGATAATCCTGCGCCAGCCGCCGGGCAAGATCAAACTGTAAGTTACCCGGTCCGATCTGCCCCACCACCAGGTCCACCCCGTCCGGGTCTACCATCGGCACCATATAGATGGTGGCTGTTTCTGCCAGTTGTCGGGCGCTGATATCAAGTATTTCACCGTCTTCCTGAATTGCCCTGGCAAATTCCTCAGAGAATTTTAAAAGCACCAGGGCGGTGATCCACTCATTGGCGTGATGGGCAGCCGAATAAATAACTTTTCGCGGTCCTTTCCCAATGACCAGGGTGCGAACCGGACGCTGGAACGCAGTAGTGGTCAGCAATTCTGTCCGGCAAAAAGGATAGGTGCTTACGATTTCCCGGATCATTTGGTCGCAACTGGCGGCTGTAATGGGTACGGTCGTATTCACAATAGCCAAAAAATCGCCTCCGACTATCCTATGTGTCGGAGGCGGTTTTTGTGTTATTTTTCGTTTTGTTCCAGCCAGATCAGCAGCACAGCGATATCCGCCGGGCTGACACCGGAGATACGCCCTGCCTGACCGATGGACACCGGACGGATCTGCATCAGTTTTTCTCTTGCTTCCAGACGAAGTCCGGCAATTTCCTCGTAATTGATATCTTTCGGCAGCAGTCGGGCCTCCTCTTTGCGGAAGGCTTCCACCTGCTTTTCCTGCCGGGCAAGATAGCCGGCGTATTTGACCTGAATTTCCACTTCCTCTGTAACAGACACCGGCAGTTCCGGTCTGCCAGGATCAAAGGGCGCGATATCTTCATATGTCACCTGAGGGCGGCGCAAAAGATCCGCAAGTCTTGCAGAGTTGGTCACCGGGGCAGAGTCCCGGGCAGCAAGCATCTCATTCAGGGCCTTGGATGCCGGTACGCCGCAACCTTCCAGCCGGGCGATCTCCTGCCGGACGGCAGCATACTTTTCTTCTACCTGAGAAAGCCGCTGAGGCGGCACCAATCCAACGGATGCGCCGATGGCGGTGAGCCGCTGATCTGCGTTATCCTGCCGGTGTAAAAGCCGGTATTCTGACCGGCTGGTCATGATCCGGTAGGGTTCTTCTGTGCCCTTGGTCACCAGATCGTCGATCAGTGTGCCGATGTAACTGGTATCCCGGGTCAGGATCATAGGCGCTTTTCCCTGCCATTTCAGCGCCGCATTGACACCAGCCACCAAACCCTGGGCTGCCGCTTCCTCATAGCCGGAAGTGCCGTTGAACTGACCTGCGCCGTATAGCCCGGAGACGCATTTTACCTCCAGTGTGGGCAGCAGTTGGGTAGGGTCGATGCACTCATATTCAATGGCATATGCCGGGCGCATCATTTCCGCATTTTCAAGACCCGGAATGGTGCGCAGCATCATAAGTTGCACATCCTCCGGCAAACTGCTGGAAAAGCCCTGAATATACATCTCCTCCGTGTCCATTCCGCAGGGCTCAATGAAGAGTTGATGACGGTTTTTCTCCGCAAAGCGGACGATTTTTGTTTCGATACTGGGACAGTAACGGGGACCTACGCCGGAGATCGTGCCGTCATACATAGGGCTGCGGTGTAAATTCCGGCGGATGATCTCGTGGGTCTTTTCATTGGTGTATGTCAGGTAGCACACCGCCTGGTTTTCCGGTTTGCGTCCCGTCTGGAAGGAGAAGGGTTCGGGATCTTCATCCCCGGGCTGTAACTCCATTTTGGAAAAATCGATGCTTCTGCGGTTGATCCGGGGTGGCGTACCGGTCTTAAACCGGCGCAGTTCCAACCCCAGCGACCGCAAGTTATCTGCTAAGCCGACAGATGCGTGCATACCGTCCGGACCGGAACTGATCACCGACTCGCCGATGACGATGGTACTGTCTAAAAATGTTCCGGTGGCAATGATCACAGCCCTAGCGGAATATTCTGCTCCCAACTGGGTACGCACACCGGTAACCGCACCGTTTTCTGTTAAAACACTTGTGATCTGCGCCTGCTTCAGTTCCAGGTTTTCCTGCTGTTCCAGGGTGTGTTTCATCACCTGCTGGTACTTACGCCGGTCTGCCTGAGCCCGCAGAGAGTGGACCGCCGGACCTTTGCCCCTATTGAGCATCCGATACTGGATGCAGGCTTTGTCCGCTGCCACGCCCATTTCACCGCCCAGCGCATCCAGTTCCCGGACCAGGTGACCCTTGCCCGTACCACCAATGGCAGGATTGCAGGGCATATTTCCCACCGCATCCATATTGATGGTGAACAAAATCGTCTTCATTCCCAGCCGGGCAGATGCCAACGCCGCCTCAATACCGGCGTGACCTGCACCGATCACCGCTACATCACAAGCACCTGCTTGATAGACGGTCATACATTTTCCTCCGTTGTCTTTTTCTTTTCTTCCTTGGGCAAAACGAAGGGTTTGCAAACCACCTCACAGCGGTTGATCGGCGTTCCCAAGGCGTGAAATTTTTCCTCGTAACCGGTCATAATGCCTACGATGCCGTTCTCGTGGAGATTGCGGGTCAGGTTATTCACCTGCAGTCCGCAGGCTGCAAACTCTTCCACACTGAACTCGAACAAGGGCGCATTATCCGTCTTGAAATGAAACTCGCCGCCCTCCCGGACCACCCGGCAGTACTTGTCCAAAAAGCCTCTGTGGGTCAAACGGCGCTTGGCATTTTTCTTCCGGGGCCAGGGGTCAGGAAAATTGATAAACAGCCGGTCGATCTCCTGGGAGGCAAAGATCTCCTCGATTTTCTCCACATCCATATCGATGTAAAATACATTGGTAAGTCCCATATCTCTGGCCTTTTCCATAGCCACTACCATTGCTTCCCGGCAGCGCTCCACCGCGATCAGCAGTACATCGGGATTTGCCTGGGCGGTCTCGGCGGTGAATTTGCCCTTGCCGCAGCCAACTTCTACCCACAAAGCCGTGCAATCCGGCTTTAATGACCGCCAGTTGCCCTTCTTTTCTTCCGGGGCAGCAATACGGTAAGCGGCGCACCGCTCCATACGGGGCTCTAAGTTTTTCATTTTACGCATTCTCATATTCCAAATCCTCCTGACAGTTTAAAACATTATAACAGACAGAACGGGTACAGTCAAACGCCAGTTTATCGAGCGGGTTGCACCCGCTGGCAACTCGTTACGATCGTTAAATATAATCGCCACACTCTTGGGGGTCACTCGGTATCGCGATGCCTAATATCGTTGGAAAAGCATATCTTTTCGATACCGGGCAAAGCAGGATGTGTAATGATTCTCTGACGCGGCTGTGCGGGTCGCGGTGAAGCGCGCTTGCGCTTCAAACGGGAATTTAACTGTATCCCCCTCAGGGGCTTGCAAGTCGGAGAAAAATAGGGTATAATGACGGAAATTGCGGAAAAGGAGGGCGTAATATGGCAGACCATCACGAACACGACCACACTTATATGCACGCCCACGGACTTGCCCACAGCCACGGGCATATCCACGAAAACCAAAAAGCGGTTGTTAACCGTCTTGCCCGGGCTATGGGCCATCTGGAAAAAGTGAAGCGTATGGTGGAGGAAGGCTACGATTGCTCCGAAGTACTGGTGCAGTTGGCGGCTGTCCGCTCCGCTCTGGACAATACCGGCAAGGTGATCTTAAAGGATCATATGCGACACTGTATGGTGGACGCCGTTGCCGCCGGCGACGAAGATGCCATTGACGATCTGTGTCAGGCCATTGATAAGTTTATGAAATGAAAAAACGCCCGAACCGATAGGTTCGGGCATTTTGCTTTTTTAATGAATACTGATATGCTCTCTGGGCTGATCCAGTTTTCTGGCGCTTGTCTTGCCTTCCGGATGAATTTCCCCGGCCAGCATTAAGGACCGTTTTGTCAGCGCAGGTCCAACCAGTTCATAGACCAACACACTGAACAAAACAACATTGCGCACCAGCGCGCCGTCAGACAGTGCCGTTGCCGTCAGCGCCATACCCAGCGCAACACCTGCCTGGGGCAGCAATGTTATACCCAGATGTTTGGTGATCTGGGGCGCGCATTTGCAGCCACGGCAACTGCCGTATGCGCCCATATATTTACCTGCGGACCGGGTCAGAATATACACAATACCTACCACCAGCGTAACCGGACTTGCCAAAACCTGCAGATCCAGTTCCGCGCCGGAGATCACAAAGAACAGCACATTCAGCGGCACTGTCCAGCCTTCCACACGGTCCATCAGTTCCTGAGAGGTATCGCACACATTGCAGAACACTGTACCGGTCATCATACACACCAGCAACAGAGAAAAGCCGCAATGTACCGGTCCTATGGAGAATTTCAACATAGACAGACCTACCGTCAGCAGCACAACTGCCACTGAAATGGTCATTCGTTTACTGCGGGAGTGGAAAAATCTTTCTAACCGGTCAAGCAAAATACCCATAACCGCGCCCAATCCCAGAGACAGGACGATTTCCAACAAGGGTTCTACCACCACTCCCAGTAGATTTATGGCACCGTTTTCCAATGCTGACGCAATGCCAAAGGATACGGAAAACAGCAGCAGACCTACCGCATCGTCAATGGCTACCACCAACAGCAAGAGGCGAGTCAACGGACCGTCGGCTTTATACTGGCGAACCACCATCAGGGTTGCCGCCGGGGCAGTTGCAGAGGCGATCGCACCCAGAACAAGCGCTGCCGGCAACGAGATCACTTGCGGGAACAGTAAATGCAATCCGATCAATACGACATCTACCAATACGGTGGCAACCACGGCTTGTACGATGCCGATCACGATAGCCTTTACGCCCATATTTTTCAGTTGAGACAGCCGGAATTCGCTGCCCATTGCAAACGCAATAAAGCCCAGTGCTGTCTGGGTCAAAATCCCCAGCCCTTCCAGCTGTTCAAAAGATTGAAAACCTACGCCCGGAATACCCAGCATACCCAGACAGAAAGGACCAAGCAGCAAACCTGCCACCAAATAGGCAGTGACTGCAGGTAATTTGACCAATTTGGTCAATCGTGACAGCAGCAGACCGCCAATGACCGCAATCGCCAGACAAATCAGATACATTTCCAAAAATAAAACCTTCTTTTCAACCGTTTCGGGGAATCGGCTGAGGGGACAATCCACGACAGTTCAGTTGGTTCCTCGTCGCCCCGTATCATAGCACTATCTGTTTTCCGGTGCAAGAGCAATAAATAACAAATTTCCAAAACAAAAACGAGAAATTTTTAGATATAATGAAACTCCCCGGAAAAATTCCGGGGAGTTGTTATTTTACTTGCCAGCCTTCGCCAGGGCTCTTTCTTCTTTTGTCTTGCAGAATTTCTCCAGTTGAGGAACCAGCATCAGGCAGATCAGCGCTGCAGTGAAGCCACCGTTATACAGGCAGAAGCCGCCGTGCATATCGGGAACTGCCGTTACCAGCAGATAGTGCAGTCCGCCTGCCAGAATGCCATAGCCGAATCCGTATTTGCCGGAAATGGGGCTCAGACCGTTGGCGTAGCACATACCGATCAGAATTGCCTGAGAGGCAATAGTGAGGCCGTAATTCTCGCCGCCCAGCAGCCCGAAGATCCACTCAAAGACGAAAGATGTTGCCACATAACCTACCATAATGGGCAGCACGTTCCGGGGATGGCTGCCGGAATTACAGGTACACAGCATACAGAACACGATGCCGAAGGTCATACCGGTCCAAACCGTGGAAACACGGGCAGCACCACCGTCGATGAAAGCGGCAATGTTGAAATACGCCACGATCATCAGACCGTAAATGCCCACATTCATCAAAAACGGCGCATTGCCGTATTTGGAGGTAAAACTGACGCCCTGACCGGGATCTTTCATCAAGTTCCAGTAGTCTTTCGGCTTGCAGCCCATCAGCAGCGCCACGACGATGCATACAGCAAACAGCGCTATGCAGAAAATGTTGCAGATCCAGAAATATTCTGCCGCAGGACCGGAATAAGATTCCAGTTCGCCCATTGCGCCGATCTTCTTGCCCAACATCACATTGTACAGCACCACCCGCAGGAAAAATGCGGTAAAGCCGATGGGAACAGCGGCGGAGTAATGGTTGTAACCCTTATGGATATTGGGTGCGTGACCCAGACCGGCAGGCAGGAAGAAACCGATGATCAGACCTACCACCAGCGCCAGCACAGCGCCCAGTACATTGAAGCCCACAACCTCTACACCGGGATAGCGGAACAGCAGTTCGGAAATGATGGGTGCAATACCGGTGGAGAACATCATAGCATTGATCTGGCTGCCGGGTTTTTCCTTCTTCACCAGGCAGTAAAGCAGAACGCCCAGAATGGTGGGGATCATATTTAAGGGATTAATGCCCCAGGAGCCGAAGCCGATGGTCAGCAGCACTGCCAAAGTGGTGGCATTGACGGGCTTTGCACCGGGCAGGAAACACAGCGCTGTGCAAATAAGGCCCACCAAACCCATATTCAGGAATGTGGCCGCCACACCGCCCATATAGAAATAGTTACTGGTTACCTTGCAGGGCAGCGTAAGGATCGCCTGCATACCGGTAAGCATTGTATTTGCATCCGGCATACAGAATGCCGCCACAATAAAGCAAAGGGAAACGAAGGCGAAAAACAGTTTCAGAAAACTGCTTTCCGGCAGGTTGTTTAACTTCTTCATAAAAATACCTCTCTGGAAAAAGCAACCCCGCTGCACACGGCGGGGTTGCCCATATAATCAGAAAATCAGATCTTCTCGGCTGCCTCCACAACGTGCTTCATCAGCACAGTGGTGGTAACTGCGCCAACGCCGCCGGGAACGGGGGTAATGGCTTCAACGATGGGCTCGACTTCGTCATATACACAGTCGCCGGACATACCGCCCTTGCCCTTGGAGGTGATCTTCTCGGGATTCCAGTTCATGGAAACATCGATGACGATCTGGCCTTCACGGACAAAGTCCTTGGTCAGGCTGTTCAGCACACCGGCAGCGGTGACGATGATATCAGCATTTTTGCAGATCTCAGCCGTGTTGACGGTCTTAGTGTGGCAGACGGTAACGGTGGCGTTCTTACCCATCAGCATCATAGCAGCGGGCTTGCCAACTACCAGACTTCTGCCGATAACGACTGCGTTCTTGCCCTTGCAATCGATGCCGTAGTGATCCAGAATTTCCATACAAGCAGCGGGCGTGCAGGGAGCATAGCCCAGATCCTGACCCTCAAAGACACCGGCGTTGGACATATGGGTCATAGAGTCCACGTCCTTGCAAGGTGCCAAACGGTTGCAGATCTCATCCTGATCTGCCTTCAGATGCTTGGGCAGAGGACGGAACATCAGGACGCCGTGAACGCTGTCGTCAGCGTTGACCTGATCGATAACAGCCAGAACATCTTCCTTGGAAGCGTCCTCGGGCAGGATGTAATTCTTAACAGCAACGCCCACTTCCTCAGCGCGCTTGGTTGCGCCCTTCTCGTAGGACAGATCGGAGGGGTTCTCGCCCAGACGGATAATGCCCAGAGTGGGAACAACACCCTTAGCCTGCAGCGCAGCAGTGCGCTCCTTCAGAGCAGCGACCAGCGCTTCGTTAACTTCTTTACCCAGCAGTTGTTTTGCCATTTTCTTTTCCTCCTAATTTGTCCAATCAGACACCGAAACCGGATTTTACGGTGTTGAAAATTTCGTCGGCCATAGCGCCGTACTTAGCCAGCATACCCAGAGCCTTTGCGTTCATCTCTTCCGCAACTTCACGGTTCTTCAGGGTCTTGGTGTTGATAAACACATTCAAAGAAGCAGCCTGCAGCGCAGCCTTGCAGCAAACAGCGCCGCAACCGGCATCGGAAACAGCCAGACGGCTGCCCTTTGCGGCAAACACAGCGATGTACTCGATGGCCTGGCAGCACAACTGCATAATCTTCATAGGTGTGGAGCAGGCAATGATGGTAGCCTCTTCCATAACCTGATCACGGGTGGGGTCATCCTTGGGGATGCCGTATGCCTTAGCCAGGGGCAGGAAGTTGACCTCGTCAGCCTCCACCTGATCCAGCAGTTCCTTCTGCAGGCAATCGCACTTAGCCTTCAGTTCAATGATCTCCGCCTCCACCTCAGCGTACTTCTTCTTGCCAACAGTCAGAGAGCCGACCATATTGCCCAGAGCCGTACCGATGGCACCAACCAGAGCAGCCGCGCCGCCACCGCCGGGAGCGGGTGCGTCGGAAGCCAGAACTTCCACAAACTTGCGGCAGGATTCCATTGTCATATCCATAAAGAAAATTTCTCCTTAACTTTCAGTATTTATGTAGGGCAGGGGTTCACTCCCGCCGGTTGCTTGCGGCGGGGGCAAGCCCCCGCCCTACATTGGGTTTCATAAACGCTCCAAAAGCAGAGGCGTTTTACCGCCTCTGCTTATTGGAATATTGTGAATTAGAACAGGCCGGAGACCTTACCGGTTTCGACGTCAACGTCAACACGGCGGTATGCGGGGTCAGCAGCAGTACCGGGCATCATGGAGATAGTACCAGCCATGGGGCACAGGAACTTAGCGCCGCCGTACTCCAGAATGTCACGGATGGTCAGTTTCCAGCCGGTGGGAACGCCCTTCTTAGTGGGATCGTCGGACAGAGACAGGTGGGTCTTAACCATCATAGTGCAGTAGTCAGCGTACTTGGGATCGGACTCGAAGCGCTCAGCCTTCTCCTGAGCCAGAGGCAGCCAGGTAACACCGTCAGCACCGTAGACTTCCTTAGCGATCAGCTCAACGCGCTGACGCAGAGGCATCTCCAGATCGTACAGGAACTTGATCTCGTTCTTCTCCTCACAAGCCTCGACAACGACCTGAGCCAGTTCAGCAGCGCCTTCGCCGCCGTAACGCCAGTGGTTAGACTCAGCGCAACGGACACCGTGCTCAGCACACAGCTTCTTCAGCAGAGCAACTTCTGCGTCGGTATCGGTGTAGAAACGGTTGATACAGACAACGGGAGTGATGCCGGACTTCTTGATGGTGTTGACGTGGTGGAACAGGTTGCAAGTACCCTTCTCCAGCAGTTCCAGGTTCTCTTCCTTGTACTCCTTGGGCAGGGGTGCGCCGGGGGTAACCTTGGGGCCGCCGCCGTGCATCTTCAGGCTGCGGACGGTAGCAACCAGAACGGAAACGTTGGGAGTCAGGCCGGACAGACGGGTCTTAACATTCCAGAACTTCTCGAAGCCGATGTCAGCAGCAAAGCCGGACTCGGTGACGTGGTAGTCAAACAGTTTCAGAGCCAGACGGTCAGAGATAACGGAGGACTGACCGATAGCAATGTTAGCAAAGGGACCGGCGTGGATCAGCACAGGCTGATGCTCGACGGAGTAGCACATAGTGGGGTTGATAGCGTTACGCATCCAAGCGGTCATAGCGCCGGCAACATCCAGATCCTCACAGGT
>JAZQGL010000069.1:0-62811 GCA_045540035.1 Faecousia sp. | reverse complement strand
GAATTATTTTTCGACCTCGATGGGCGAAAAATAATAGATTGTTAGCATATTTTGAATAAAATCGACCCATCGAGGTTCGATTTTATTACGGACCGTCCGGAGGCCGGTCCCTACATTAATCGGCTCGATAAACCGAAATTTGTGAGTGTGTGATGAATGCTGCTATGCGTTTTGGTGAAACAGGGCGCTATGTTTTTCCATAAAATATTTATCCGGCAGAGGTTGTTATTTTATCTGTTTTGCGGTAGAATGGAGAAAAAACCACCGGAGGAAATCCTATGGCCTGGCTGGAGATCACAATTGATACTGTATCAAGCGGCATTGAAGAGACAGCCGGCGCATTGACCGCCGGCGGCTTTGCTGACCTTTTGTTGGAGGATCAGACAGAGTTTGAGTCCTTTTTGGAGGAAAACCGCGCCTATTGGGATTACATCGACGAGACGCTGCAGGAAAAACTTCAGGGTCTTTCCCGGATCAAACTGTATTTGGAAGATACCGATACAGCAGGTCTTGCCCGGCTTACAGATCTTCTGCAGGAACTGAAGCAGCGCAAGGGCGACAGTCTAGGCTCGCTGGAGATGCACACCGCGCTGCTGCCGGAAACGAACTGGGAAGAAAGTTGGAAAGAGAATTATCCGCCCCAGGAGGCGGGTAACCGGCTCATCGTCCTGCCCTACTGGCTGGCAGACACCTATGAAGGTGACCGGCTGCCGGTGATCCTGGATCCCGGTTTGACATTTGGCACAGGCGCCCACGCATCCACCCAAATGGTGACGGAGGTTATGGAGAATATCATCACCCCGGACAGCCATTGTCTGGACTTGGGCAGCGGCAGCGGTATCTTATCGCTGGCAGCGCTGCGGCTGGGGGCAAAAAGCGCCACCGGTGTGGATATTGATCCCAAGGCCGAGGACATCGCCCGGGAAAATGCCGCCTACAACGGCTTCGCCGCACCGGAGTTTACCGCCTGCACCGGCAATGTGGTCACCGATGAACCCTTGATGAAGCGTCTGTCGGAAAAGACATACGATCTGGTGCTGGTGAACATCGTTGCCGATGTGATCATCGCTTTGGCGCCGGTATTGCCCCGGCTGCTTACGAAAGACAGCGCGCTGATCTGCTCCGGCATTCTGGACAGCCGGCTGGAGGATGTGGTATCTGCTCTGCAGCAGGCAGGTCTGCAAATACAAGAAATTCGCGCCAAGGAAGATTGGCGCTGCATAAGAGGTAGTTTATGAACATTTCCTATCGGACCCGCCGCAACCTGCAGCGGACCGGCATAATCGCCCTGGTGGTCATTTTGGTGGCTGCGGCGGTATGGCTGTGCTGGTTTTTGTGGCTGGAGCGCTTTGTGGTGTACACCCGGGATCAGGGTGCTGTTCTGGATATGACTATGGATCCGGTGGTGCCGGAAGGCGAAGTGGCACAGCCCCCGGAGCGGGAAGAGATATCCATATATTATAATGAGGGCGACAACGCCATCAATACCAGCCGGGAACTGACCCAGATCATCGGCTACTATGCCGATGCCACCATTTTGTCGGATATGAGCGCGGTGGAGACCTATATCCAGACATTGCCCACCGGCACGCCGGTGATGCTGGATGTGAAAGACCCCAAGGGCAATTTCTTCTACTCATCGGCTGTGGGCAGCGGACGCAGTTCTGCTGTGGATACGGAGGCGATGGACGCGCTGATCAAGAAACTGGACAGCAAGGGTATGTACCTGATCGCCCGGCTGCCGGCATTGCGGGACTATTCTTTCGGCTTAAATCACACAGACAACGGTCTGTTCGTATCCAGCGGTGCCTACCTCTGGGCGGACGACGACTATTGCTATTGGCTGGATCCCACCAAACAAGGTACCGTGACCTATCTGGTGGAGATCGTGTCGGAACTGAAAAATTTGGGCTTCGACGAGGTGGTTCTGGACGAGTTCCGCTTCCCGGATACCGATAACCTGAAATTCGGCGGGGATCGGCTGGAGGCGCTGAATACAGCCGCCAACACATTGGTCACCACCTGCGCCACCAACAGTTTTGCCCTGTCCTTTGTATCGGGAACTACCGGTTTTGCCGCCCCGGAGGGACGGAGCCGTCTGTATGTGGAAAGCGCTGCAGCGGCAGAGGCGGCAGGCATCGCCGCGGAAAGCGGCGTGGCAGATCCCACCATCCAGTTGGTGTTCCTGACGGAGGTCCACGACACCCGTTTCGATGCCTACAGCGTTCTGCGCCCCCTGGATTCCGCCGGCTGAGCATTTCGCTATAATGTAGGGGAGAAACTATGATAAAGACAAAGAATCAACTGTATTTATGGATCGGTATCGCACTGGTGGGCGTAGCACTTTGCGTTGTGCTGATCGTAGCGCTGTGCAAACCTGCCCCGGAGCCGGCGCCGACCACCGTTGCCACCACGGAGGCCACTTTGCCGCCCCTTGCGCCCAATGTGTACGGACCGGAGGATATCGGCTATGCAGGCGATTATCTGACCTGCCTGACCGGGGAGAGTGTGATGGGCATCGATGTGTCCACCCACCAAAAGGACATTGATTGGCAGCAGGTCAAGGACGCCGGCGTGGAATTTGCAATGATCCGCATCGGCTACCGCGGCTCTATAGAAGGGGTGCTGTTCCCCGATGAGTGGTCGCAGCGGCATTACGAAGGCGCAAAGGCGGCAGGTCTGAAAGTGGGCGGCTATTTCTTCTCCCAGAGCATCACCCCGGAGGAGGCTGTCCAGGAGGCAAAATATGCGATGGATCTGATCCAGGGCTGGCAGTTGGATATGCCGCTGGTCTACGATTTTGAGATCATTCAGAGCGGCTACCGCACCGATGTGATGACCCCCCGGCTGTTGACCGATTGCGCCAAAGCATTCTGCGACACCGTGGCGCAGGCTGGCTACCAACCTATGATCTATTTCAATTCTGATCAGTCCCGGGACGATATGTATCTGGAGGAACTGACGCCCTACGGTTTCTGGCTGGCGATGTACAACGACCAGATGACCTACGAATACAAGGTGGATATGTGGCAGTACACCAACACCGGCAGCATTCCCGGCATTGACGGCAATGTGGACATCAATCTGCATTTCACTTATCCGGAATAAAGCATAAAAATCGGCTTGGATCATCCAAGCCGATTTTTGTTGTATAGGAATACCGTCGCTGGTGGCTTAAAAAGATCTGGCTGCGCCCGATCCCGCCGCAGCGGAAAGTGTCCCCTTCCTCGCCCCTGCCTTATTGCTTCACAAATTTGTAAGGTATCCAACCGGCAAAAGCACCCAAATCTACAGTTGTCATTTTGGAACGTATCGTCGCATACAGCACACCGTCTTCAATATTACTGTAATAACCATCCAAATATAAAATTTGTGTTTCATCTGCAGAATTAACACATATTATATAGTTGGAATGCCATGTGGTTGAACTGTGAGCAAAAACATCTAAGGAAATTACGCCGGATTCAATCTCACGATTACCTGAAATATTTCCGTATTCATCAACGACTAATTCTATTCCCAGTTTGTCACACTTCCATTCTGTGCCCGGGTAGTTTGTCAATGAGTCGCTTGGAAAATGTAAGACTACATAAGGCAAAATCAAGACGCATAGTGCGAGCAAAACTAAAATTACAATTATAAGTAAGATTGTAATTCCTACCGGGATTTTTGCTTTTTTCCTTTTCATGCGAATCATCTCCTTAGTAAACCAAAAGGGCATGGTTGTTTTCGTGTCTCCTGTTTTTTTTGGATATTCAACTCTACAATTTTCTTTACTATGCGGACAATCTGCCTTTGTTATCATAAGTATATTGTACTCTATTTCCATTGCCGCAGTCAATAGACGGTGTGGGTATTGCGGATATAAAAATAAGGTTGGATCATCCAAGCCGATTTTTGTTTATTTCCAAAGGCCGTTGGGGTATTTGCCGGCGGCGGTCATATCTGCCAGAGCCGCTACCACCATAGGCTTGTCTGCGGCGTAGGTCACGCCGTACCACTTGTCGGGAGAGGTCAGGATCTTTACATCTGCCTTGCCTGCTTTCAGCAGGGCGTCCACGCTGCGGGGCAGCAGGAATTCAGATTTCATAGGATTGCCGGGGACCTGGTTTTCCAGAAATGCGGGGAACTGGGCAGCCAGATGATCCAGGAAACCGGGGGTGAAGCCCCACATATTCATAGATACGATGGTATCTGCGCCCAAATCTTCCCAAGTCTCGCCGTCCTCGGTGAAATGGATGCCGCCCTCGTACTTTTCGATGCGCAGCCGCTCCACGATATCTGCAAGGTTGCCCTGTGCATCGGGGGTGCAGACACCTCTTGCTACGCTGCCGGAGTCGGTGACGGTGTTGCCCAGCATATAGCCTACCATACAGTAGTCAGCCTTTGCGCCGTCTTTTGCGCCGGATAAGTAGTCGAAAATTACCTTAAATGCGGATTTGCCGTAGAAATCGTCGGCGTTGATCACGGCAAAAGGCGCGCCGTCAATGGCTTCCTTGGCGCACAGCACTGCGTGGCTGGTACCCCAGGGCTTTTCCCGACCTTCGGGGACACTGTAGCCTGCCGGGATCTTCTCTTTTTCCTGATAGGCATAGCGGATCTCCATAGGACAGTTTTCCAACCGCTTGCCAACGGTATCCATAAAGTCCTGACGGATGGCTTCTTTAATAATAATAACGGCTGTCTCAAAGCCGGTCTCGTGGGCATCAAACAGAGAATAGTCCAAAATTGCTTCGCCGCAGGAACCTACCGGGTCGATCTGCTTCAGACCGCCGTAACGGCTGCCCATACCGGCTGCCATAACCACCAAAACGGGTTTCTTTGCCATTTGTGTATCCTCCTTGTGGATGTAATACATTTATTATACTGCTTAACGTGTTAAAGTGCAAGGAAAATTGCACCGTCTAAGAAAATGTCCTCTTTTTTGACATTTTGAAATGCAAATTCTTTTGCCAGTTCCTTTGCGGAAACCGGTTCGCTGCGGTCGATGATCCCGGCGCAGCAGGCAAGGCTTCCCAGCAGTTTTTCCGGGCGCATCACTTTTTGCAGCGCCCCTAAGTCCATATCCATATCCCGTTTGCTTAAGCGCCGTCCGTCGGGGGCAAGAAGCAGTGGTACGTGGGCATACGCCGGGTGGGGAAAACCGAACTGCTCCTGCAGGTACATCTGCCGTGGGGCTGAACTGAGAAGGTCCACGCCCCGGACCACCTCGGTGACACCGGCTTCGCCGTCATCCACCGTTACAGCCAGTTGGTAGACGAACACGCCGTCTGCCCGGCGGACGACGAAATCGCCGCAATCTTTGGAAAGATCTTCCTGATAAAGACCCTGGATTTTATCTTCTACGGTCCAAACCTTTTCCGGTACTTTCACCCGCCAGGAAGGCGCCCGGTCAAAGGCATCTTTTTGCGCCTGGGTCAGATTGCGGCAAGTGCCGGGATAGACGTAAGTACCGTCGGACAAATGGGGCGCATTGACGCTGTGAAGCTGGCTGCGGGTGCAGTAGCACGGATACAGAAGATCTGCTTGCGCCAGACGGTCAAAATACTGCTGATAGACTTCGCTGCGGCGGCTTTGGGGTTCGGTCTCGATATCCCAGTCAAGCCCCAGCCACAGAAGATCTTTGCGCAAAGTTTCGGCGTACTCTTCCTTGGTACGCATCGTATCCAGGTCTTCCATGCGCAGCACCATACTGCCGCCCCGGCTGCGGACCGACAGCCAGGCGATCATCGCCGCAAATACATTGCCAAGGTGCATCCGTCCGGACGGGGTGGGGGCAAAACGCCCGACAGGTGCGCTCATCCCAGATACCCCCCTTGTTTCAGCGCCAGATACAGCACCAGCAAAACCACCACCGTCAGCGCAGCGAATACCCAGGGCAGCACCGGCTTGCGTCCGCCGGAGAACACCGCATTGCTGTATTCCTCCATATCCACATCGCTTTTGTCGCTGTTGTAAACACGGATATCCCGGTGGGTGGAAAACATTTGGGTGGCTTCTGTGTCGAGACCGTCGTCGCCGGAAAACTCCCGGATCAGTTCTTCTTCGTCAAAATCCGCTTCGTCGAATTCTTCTTCGTATTCCTCGTCGAATGCTTCATCGTCGGGTTCTTCGTCAAATTCTTCGTCCTCTTCTTCGGCTTCTGCCAGCAACTGCTCCAGCCGCTGCAATTCCTCTTCTTTATCCCGGAACATAAGACCACCTCCTTTTTGCTTATTTTAGCCCATAGTCCGGCTTTCGTCAATGCTTGCATAATTTGCGTATCTGCGCAAAAAAACAACGGGAACAAACGTTCCCGGTGTTTTGTGTCAGTAGGTGATCTGATCCAGTACGGATTTCAGTTTTGCGGCGCTGGCCTGGAATTTTTGGGTCTCCTCCTCTGTCAGCGGGGAGAGGATCTTACCCCGCAGACCGGTGCGGTTTACAAGGCACAAGGTGGAAAGGCAGACATCGTCCACGCCGTATTCGCCGTGCATCATACTGGAAACGGTCAGCGCTGTGGGGGCGCTGGAGAAAATACACTTGCAGATATGGCACACGGACATCGCCACGGCGTAGAAAGTAGCGCCTTTGTTTTCGATAATGGTACCGCCGGACTTCTTTACATACTGCTCTACTTCTTCGTAGTCCTTATTCCAATCGATCAGGTCGCCGTCGGGAGAGGCGTTTTTAAAGTCGTCAATATGGTTGTTGGCAATGTGAGCCAGAGACCAGGGTACGAAAGAACTGTCGCCGTGTTCGCCGTATACGTGGGCGTGGACATTCTTGGGGCTGATATGAAACCGCTTTGCCAGTTCTGCCTGCAGGCGGCTGGTGTCCAGGATCGTGCCGGAGCCGATGACCTGATTTTCCGGCAGACCGGATATCTTGGTAAATACATAAGTCAGAATATCCACGGGATTGGATACGATCACATAAATGGCGTCCGGTGCGTGGGATACGACTTTGGATGCCACATCTTTCAGAATGTTCACATTGGTCTGCGCCAGATCCAGCCGGGTCATACCGGGCTTTCTCGCCAGACCGCAGGTGATGATCACAATGTCAGAGCCTTCGGTGTCTGCATAGTCACCGGGGCGGACGATGGCGGGAGATTGGAAAGGCGCACCCTGATATACATCCAGCGCTTCGCCTTTGGCTTTCTTTTCGTTGATGTCCACCAGAACGATCTCTGTGGCAACGCCCTGGATCATCAGATCGTTGGCAATGGTCGCGCCGACGCTGCCGGCGCCGATAACACTGATCTTGCTCATATAAGCATCTCCTTTACGCTTTGCAAGGGAACGGTAAAACCCTTATTGATACTAATATATCGATTAAAAAATATTTTGTCAATGGCTTTATAAAAATAATATCCGCCAAAAGCGTGGACATAGCCGCCCTGCAGGTAGCGCTGTTTGATGGCACACTGCAAGCGGGTGTCCTCCGGCAGTGTGGGAGTTTGGGCAAAAATTGCCTCCAGTTCCTCCGGGTATGTATCAATGCCCATTTGGGCGGCAATCTCCTGAAATATCATAGGAATCACCTTTCTTTTTATCATATCACAATACACCGATTTTGCAAACAAAATTCCCATTTATCGAGCAGTTGCTCGATAAATAGTTGACAGTGGACAGTGTACAGTTGACAGTTATTGTGTCGGCAAAGCCGACTATTTAAATTATTTTCTGAAAGAAAATACCACAACTGTCAACTATCAACTATCAACTGTCAACTCGCTGGGTGGAGCGACAAACTGGAAGTTGATACGGATCTTGTGGGGTTCTTGACTATTATTTTCCGGTGTAGTATAATCTTCTAAGAGATTAAATGCAAGGAGCGTTTCTTATGGTATATCGTATGAAAGTTGCAGGTTTGGAAAGAGATCTGCCAATCTGCCGTGTAACGGATGATCTGTACATTGCCGGTTTCGTGGTCTTTGGCGACCAGGAACTGACCGTAGCCTGCGCCCGGGAACTGCTGAAGCGCGCCCCGGAGTATGACTATATCATTACCGCTGAGGCAAAGGGTATTCCTCTGGCTCACGAAATGGCCCGCCAGACCAATGCAGCCAAGTATTTCCTGGCCCGCAAAGTGCCGAAACTGTATATGACCGGCGTTTTCGAGTCTTCTGTGAAATCCATTACCACCGAAAAGGAGCAGACGCTGTATCTGGATACTGCGGATGCAGAACTGATGAAGGGCAAGAAAGTCCTGATCGTGGACGATGTGATCTCCACCGGTGAGAGCCTCCGCGCTCTGGAAGTACTGGTTGAGAAGGCAGGCGGCATCATTGCCGGCAGAATGGCTGTTCTGGCAGAGGGCGACGCCCAGGGCCGTGAGGACCTGATCTACCTGGAGAAACTGCCTCTGTTCCACCCCGATGGCACAATTATCGAGTAATTTTTACAGAACCGTAGGTAAAACTACGGTTCTATTTTTTGAATTGTGACAGTTTACAGCGTGAAAAATATTTGATATAATGAAAAAAATATTTCTTTTTTGGAGATGAAGGGTATGGTGTATTCCAATACCTATGTGAATATCGACCTGGACGCCATTGAAAACAATCTGCGCCAGGCGAAAAACCGTTCCGGCGCTAAAGTAATGGCGGTGATCAAGGCGGATGCTTACGGTCACGGCGCAGTGCCGGTGGCCCGGGCGCTGGAGGGTAAGTGCGCATTCTTCGGTGTTGCCAATGTGGCGGAGGCTTTGGAATTGCGGCGTGCCGGTATCCGGACCGCCATTATGGTGCTGGGTCACGTGTTCCCGGATTGCTTTGATGCGGTGGTGGAAAATGAGATAAGGATCCCGATCTTTACGCCGGAGGACGGGGCGCTGCTTTCCGCGGCGGCGGTCAAGCAGGGAAAGACCGCGTATATCCACCTGGCAGTGGATACGGGAATGAGCCGCATCGGTTTTCCGGTAACAGAATTATCAGCGGATATGTGTTTGCAGATCGCGGGGCTGCCCGGCTTGGCGGTGGAGGGCATTTTCAGCCACTTTGCCACAGCAGATACCGAAGACCTGACCAGAACCAAACAGCAGGTCAAGCGCTTTGACGATTTTTACGGGATGCTTTCCAGCCGGGGCTTACAGATCCCCCTGCGGCACATCGACAATTCTGCCGCAGTGATCCGTTTTGGCAGCCATTACGAAATGGTCCGGTATGGCATCAGCCTTTACGGTCTGCAGCCCAGCGAGGATGTGGATATCTCGGCAATGGGGCTACAGCCGGCAATGCGTTGGCACAGCAAAGTTTCCCACCTGAAGACCCTGGAAGCAGGTTGTGAGATCAGTTACGGCGGCACTTATGTCACAGACAGGGAAACTGTGGTCGCCACGATTCCCGTCGGCTATGCCGACGGATACCGGCGTAATCTTTCCAACCGTTTTTATGTCCTGATCCGCGGGCAGAAAGCGCCGATTTTGGGGCGTATCTGTATGGATCAGTTTATGGTGGATGTGAGCCATATCCCCGGCGTGGAAGTGGGAGATCCCGTGGTGCTTATGGGCAGCCAGGGGGATGAAGTGATCACTGCGGAGGCATTGTCCGCCGCCGCTGGCAGTTTTAATTACGAGCAGGTCTGCGATATTGGCCGCCGTGTGCCCCGGGTCTATACGCGGGGCGGTAAGCGGCAGGAAAGTGTCAATTATCTGCTGGATAAGCGTTTGTAAATCACCCATAGGAAGTGGAGGAAATTGTATGTCTGAAAATGTCCGTCCGGAATCTATGCAGAGAATTACCACCAAGGCGTTGGCGGATGCCTTTATCGCTGAGCAGGTGGCGGCTGTCCGCGCCCAGGTAGGGGATAAGAAGGTCCTGCTGGCGCTAAGCGGCGGCGTGGATTCCTCTGTAGTCGCAGCCTTGCTGATCAAGGCCATCGGCAAGCAACTGGTCTGTGTTCACGTCAATCACGGTCTGATGCGCAAAGGCGAAAGTGAAGATGTTATCCGGATCTTCGGTGAGGAACTGGATGCCAACCTGATCTATGTGGACGCCACCGACCGCTTTTTGAATTTGCTGGCGGGGGTCTCTGATCCGGAGCAAAAGCGGAAGATCATCGGCGCAGAGTTTATCAATGTGTTTGACGAAGAATCTGCCAAACTTGACGGCATTTCCTTCCTTGCCCAGGGTACGATCTACCCCGATATTCTGGAGTCCATCAAGGCAAAGGAAAGCGGCAAGCCCGTAAAGTCCCATCATAATGTGGGCGGCCTGCCGGAAGATATGAAAATGGAACTGGTAGAGCCGGTGAAACTGCTTTTCAAGGACGAGGTCCGTGTGGTGGGCGAGGCTTTGGGTCTGCCCCACGCAATGGTCTACCGTCAGCCTTTCCCCGGTCCCGGTCTGGGTGTCCGGTGTCTGGGTGCCATCACCCGGGATCGCTTACACGCCCTGCGGGAAGCCGATGCGATCCTGCGGGATGAGTTTGACAAGTGCGGTCTGGCAGAGAAGGTCTGGCAGTATTTCATCGCCATTCCCGACCTGAAATCCGTAGGCGTCCGTGATGAAAAGCGCTACGAAGGCTGGCCCGCCATTATCCGCGCGGTGAACACCACCGACGCAATGCGCGCCACCATTGAAGAGATCCCTTATGCTGTGCTGCATAAGATCACCGCCCGTATTACCGCTGAGGTAGAGGGCATCAACCGTGTCCTTCTGGACTTAACACCCAAGCCCGTAGGTACTATCGAGTGGGAATAACCCCGTGTGGCTGTTAGGTTCTTAAAATAGTTAGCAAAACACCGCAAATTGCGAATTTTATTGCGATTTGCGGTGTTTTTGCTGCTAAATTTACAGTATTAATTTTAGCCGTTTTTCGTTTAACCAACTTTTGACTAACAGTTTCCCTCTTGTTTTATCATTCTTGACATTCTTATACTTTGAATGGTAAAATCACTATAGAATAACCACTGGCTTACAATGCCCGAAAACTCTTGAGATTAGGGCTTTCGGGCAATCCTACAAAGGGGGGAACAAAATGCAAAAGCATATCAAAATGTTGCTTACCGTGGTACTGGCATTTGCCATCATCTTGAGCATGGCGACCGGAGTATTGGCAACAGAACAGGAACATGTCCATAACTGGGTGCTCCAGGGAGGCGGTCCGGGAGGCCATAGCTTTAGATGTGACGGTTGTGGTCAATACAAGACCGAAGATCATACTGTTGACAGCGCGGGAAACTGCACCGTTTGTTCTTATCATATCCATATCTGGCAGCGTGCGTGGTCTAACGACCAATTTCACTGTATGGTCTGTAGTGGCTGCGGTGAAGAGAGGACTACTACGCATAGCAAAGACAACGAGGGCGTCTGTACAATCTGCGGACATACACCCCATGAACACATTTGGCAGTATACGCAAGGAGAAAACTACAATAACGAGCACGGTCTGCACTGTACACAATGTGCGGCAATCAGTATGGAAGATCACATTTACGGAAATGACGGAAAATGTACTGTTTGTGGCAATGCGCCTCCCCATGTGCATCAGTGGAAATGGGACGGAAACAAATCGAACTATATATGGGACCATTTTTTGGTCTGTTCCTGCGGTGCAAAAACGTCGGAACCTCATCAACTTTATGCGTGGGATGGGCAAAAAGGAAATGACTTCGGGCATAGTGAACTTTGCGGTATCTGCGGATTTGCCTTGATCTTCGACCATAGGTATGACTCTACATATTTTAATGGAGAGCGTTGTACGGTATGTGGGTATCCGGATCAGGGTGCTGCGGGGCCGGAAATTGAACCTAGCGAAACCACCCCTGTAGCAACAAGGCCTGCTGAGACAGAGCCGAAGGAAACCGCCCCTCTGGCAACAAGGCCTGCTGAGACAGAACCAAAGAAAACCGCCCCTGTAGAAACCACCTCTGTAGAAACAGAGTCCGCTGAGACCTTGACAAAGGAAACAGAATCTTCTGAAACTAAGCCAGATGAAACAGAATCTGCAGAAAGTGAGCCTACCGATACGAAACCGGCATCATCGGAAACCATGCCCAAAAACGCTGCAAAAGGGGATTCACAGCGCAGTAGTTCCGTATGGGTATGGGTTGCAGCTGCCCTTATTGTTGCCGGTGGTCTGGGCACTGTAGTGTTCTTTTTGAAAAAGAAATCATCCTAAGATAAAGTGCGTAATATTTGAACAGAATCAAAAAAGTTTGTATTAAACACTATTAGGAAGCGGCAAAATGACCGATGTATTGCAACGCTGGATTTGATCCGTATCCCCTCTGAAATAGTGACCAACTTTTGCTGGGCAAAAGTCCGGAAAAGAAAATAACTGGTATAATAGCACTACATTTTGAATGCTAATATACCAGCAACCACTACATATCTACAAAGCCAGAGACCACCATTGAGATGGGAGTGACGTTATGACGAAATTGTATTTTACAACCACCGGATGCTGGATGCCCGGTGAAGGTTTTGGCTGCGCCAGTCTGGGATTGGCAGGCGTTTGTGACAACAGCCAGAATAAGTGCGTTTCTTACGGCACGGAACTGGAAGGCATCGTGCTGACCGGTACATATGATCAGGTACTTGCAAAAGTAGCGGAGAATACCCGGAAAGTTTATGCTGCCATCGTGCTGTTTGGCAATGCCGGCGGCGAAAACGGCTTTATGGCGCAGTTGCAGAAGATCCTGACCTGCCCTATGGTAGGTGGCGGCGCTGCCATTGACGGCGCTACCGGAAAGTCTGCGCTGCTGACCGGCGGCGAGCCGGTGGCGGTGATGCTGATCACCGATGACCGGTTTACTTACGAGGCCGTAACCAAAAATATCCACGAGGACATTCTGGAAGAATGCACCCTGACGATGGGCGATCCGCGAACACTGCTGACCATCAACGGCGTGGACGCTGCCAAATTCCTTTCAGATAAGCGGCAGCAGTTGGGACTTGCCGATACCGACTTTGAGCATATGACCCTCTCTGACAAACTGGGTGTCAATGCCCATCTGTCCCAGGTGGACGGCGTGATCAAAAGCGGTCGCGACCTGCAGGAAAAAATGCTGCTTCGCTATGTTGCCCACGAAAAAGTCTACGGGGCAATGGAGCAGTTTTACGATGATAAGGATGCTGTGGTCTTCGGCTGCGCCGGTCTGTCCGGTCTGCTGGATAAGCCCTTGACCACCGGCTCGCTGGGTCTGTTCCTCTTTGGCGAGGTATGCACCGTAAACGGTAAGGCAGAGTTTGGCAACCTGATGCTGAGCAAACTGAGAATTTCCAAAAAGTAATTAAGGAGAATGATTATGGCTGACGAACAGGGAAAACTGGCGGCGCAGGTGGTCTATGACACTTTCTGCCGCGCACTGGAGAAAAAAGAGTGGCGTTTCGACCGTCACGATGACGATCTTGCCATCACGACAGGTGTTCAGGGCGAGAATATGCCCATCAATATTTTGATCAAGGTGGATCCGGAACGGTATCATTTCGGTATTTATTCGGTGTTGGGTTTTGAGGTCAGAGAGGAAAAGCGGATGGAGGTTGCTCTGGCAGTCAATGTCGTCAATTACCATATGGCAAACGGTTGTTTTGATTACGATATTTCCACCGGAAAGATTATGTTCAGGTTGGTCCAGAACTTTTACCACAGCCAGTTAAGCGCGGATCTGATGGATCGTCTGCTGATGACGGTCTGCAGCACAGTGGATGAATATAACCAGAAGTTTCTGGAACTGTCTGCAGGTGTTCTGGATTTTGAGACTTTCCTGGAGCAGGAAATGTAATGTGAAAAAGCGGAAGGATAGTACCTTCCGCTTTTCTTTATAGCATAGCCTGACGGAAGATCTCCCGCCATTCGTTTTTGGAAAGGGTCGCCGCTTCCGTCACCGGGAAGATGTCCATATCCCAGGCCCGCTGGATCAGCGCCCGGTCAGAGCCGATGCTCTTTTGATCCAGGTCTGTGGCGATCAGCATCTTCTTTGCCCGGGTTCCGCCGAAACGGGTGGCGACCGTATGTAGTTTGTACAGTTCCTCTTCGCCGATGTGACCGTTTTTGCAGGAGATAAAAAGGGGCGTTGTGCCGTGGATCAGCACCACATCGATCTCGTTGCGGGTGTCGGGAATGCGCTGCGCCGGGGCGTGGATCACGCCGTCCCAATCAATGCTGACACCCATTTGGCAATCCCGGAAATAAGGGGCGCCGTTTTCAAGCAAATTTCTTGCCTCCAGTAAAGTCTTGACCTCCAGCGCATTTCCGGCTTTCTGGGTGCAGTAGCGCAGCATCGGGTGGGTGTATGTGTATGCAAGGGCGTTGTGGCTGGCGCGGTAGTCTTTGATGATGCCTTTGTGGTAAAACTGCTCCAGCAGGTCGCCAACGGCGTTTTCTTTTTCTTCAAAATTCTGTATCCGGCTGCGAAGGTGCTGCAGGGAAAGATACACCTGGGTCTTGGAGTCGGCGTAACTTTCAAACTCTGCCAGCCAGGAGATCCGGCGGTTCCAATCCCGGGGATCATCGGACACGATCTGCCACAGACCGTCCAGATCACGAGCGTAAAAATCTGCAGGAGGCTGGAAACCGGCAGGGTGTATCCTGCCGCCGTGGAGGGCGATCAGTTCTTCCACAGACAAGGTGGCGGGCTTTTGGGGCAGGGGGTCGCCGGTGAGACAATCGAAAAAAACTTGCCGGTTTTCGTCATATTTCTGCAAACGGATCTGCTGCCGTTGCTGGCTGCTGAGCCGGGAAAACACAGCACCGATGGCCATAACCGCCAGGGTATCGCCGCCGGTCAGGTCGATCACATATTCGTCACCGGAAGAAAGTAACTTTTCTAGACGGTCGCAGATCTGTTTCAGATCTTTCCCTCCAATGTCGCAGAAACGGATCTGGGGATCAAGTCCCAGATTTTGCAAAAATTGCCCATAATGTCCGGCTTCCCGCTGCATCACGCCTTCGTCGCCCAAGAAAACCAGGGTGTGGGGGTTTAACTGCAGGCAGGCACTCAGGTTATCCGTATGCGATGCACTGAAGCATTCAACGAGGGTCATATTCTCAGCCCCTTTGTAAGGTATATTCCTATCATATCACACACCGCGGCAAGATGCAAATTCAGTAAATAACGGTTGCAGGCTTGGAAAACTATGGTATAATATTTCTGTATCGCATTCTTTCAAAAAGACAAATCCCCAGAGCCTAAAATCGCCCTTCCGAAAAACGGAAGGGCGGTATTTTTATAAAGGGAAGCAGTGGGCTGTCGGGGTTTAAGCCTCGGCGACGATGCGGTTCATTTCATCCCACTTCTTTTCCATATCCGCTACCAGTTTGAACTGGGTGCGGCAGCGGTCCAGGTTCTGACCTTCTCTGTGGGCGGTGAAGTAGTGGTCGCCGTCTAAGTAGTCGGTCAGGAAACGCAGACCCAACTCCAGGGTGATGGTCTTTGCGCCCAGAGGCAGTACCTTCCGCTCCATCTCGGTCATATCCGGGCAGGCGGAGATATAGCCCTTGGTGTATGTCTCAAAGAGTTCCAGACTCATTTCCACTTTGTTCAGGTCCTGCTCGTCCTCAGCAGCCACAGCAGCGCCGAAACGAATGGAATCGCCAAAGTCATAGGCGCTGAGACCGGGCATAACGGTGTCTAAGTCCATCACGCACAGAGGCTCACGGGTGGTGGCGTCCAGCATAACATTGTTCAGTTTGGTATCGTTATGGGTGACCCGCAGGGGCAGTTTGCCTTCTTCCAGCAGCGTCACCAATTCGCCGGCGGCTTCTTCTCTTGCCAGCGCAAATGCGATCTCCTCCTTGACGGAGGCGGCGCGACCCATAGGATCTTTCGCCAAAACTTCCTTGAAGATCCGGAAACGGTCCGGGGTGTTGTGGAAATTGGGGATGCTTTCAAACAATGTCTCTGCCGGGAAATCCTTCAGGTCCTGCTGGAACTGACCGAAAGCCACCGCGCTCTGATAAAAATCGTTGGGGGTCTCTGCTGCTTCCAGGCAGACGCTGTTCTCGATATAATCGTAGACCCGCCAGAAAGTGCCGTCGGTGTGATGCAGGTACATCTCATCCTTTACGGTATGTACCAGATGCAGGACACGGTTGGGGTTGCTGGCTTTTTTATGCAGATGCTCGGTGACGGCGATCACGTTGTCCATCAGCCGGGGGACATTTTTGAAAACGTGGTGGTTGATCTTCTGCAGGATGTACCGCTTGGAAGATTCGGTTATGACCAGATATGTCCGGTTGATATGCCCGTGACCGTGCAGTTTGCAACTGACCGGGGGTGCATCAAACTGGAACATAGACAAGACATCTTTCAGTTCTGTAAGCACAAATGCTTCCTCCTTCGGGAGACATTTTATCTTTTCGCAAAAAAACCCGTCAAACGACGAGTGCTGTATATTATTATACACAAGGTTTGAAAAAAGTCAATTTATATTCCAAATTTTGGCGGTTTTTGAAAGGAAAACAGGACTACAATAACATTTTTGGGCAGGGAAGTACTTGCAAAAAAAGCAAATATCTTATAAAATACCAGTAAAGCATTCCCTGTCGATATAAGGCTTCGTTGCGATAAGAGGTTATTCTATGGAAAAGGCAAAGAAAGCGGTAGTGTTTATCCTGCTGGGACAGTCAAACGCAGTGGGACACGGCATTCCTATGGCTGAGGAAGACAAGATCCTTTGCCCGATGAAAAATGTGTTTGGTCTGCATAGACAGCACAATCAATCTTTTGACATTACCCGGTTGATCTGGAGCGGCTATACCGGCGGCGGTATGAATTTGGGCGAAAGCCAGGATCATACATGGTCTGTTGCCAACTGCCTTGCCAAACTCTGGCAGAGCCAAATTGATAATGGCATAGACCTGCCGGATCTGTATATCCTGCAGATCGCCATCGGCGCCCAGGGCGCTGCCAAAAAGTATATGTGGAACCCGGACAGAGAAAAGCAGTTGATCCCCGGCAAACTGGGTACGGCAAAGATCGCGCTATATTCCTTTACCCGGCATATTTTCTCATTGCTGGATGAGAGTTTCCGGCAGATGGGCAAGGATTACGAGGTCATTGGCCTGCACTGGCGGGGCAGTGAAAACGATGCGGCCATCCCGGAAGCGGAAGTGAAAACGACCTTGGAGGAGATATATAAGAGACTTTTTGCGGGATTTTTGGAAGATCTGGGAGAAGTACCCGTTGTGCTGCACCGGCTGGCCTGCCCGGACAGAATGAATGTGCTGGACCCCACGGGGATGTTTTTGCGGAATATGGAGTATATCAACGGAATCTTTGAAAGGTTGGCAGAAAAGTATCCCAATGTGACGATCTTCGATCCCCGCAATGCGCCCCAGTTCGCGGCGGATGTGCCGGGCAATGGGCTGTTTATCAAGGATAAAGTCCATTTTACCCCGGAGGTAAACCGCTGGGTGGCGGCGCAGATACTGGATGAGTATAAAAAGCACTAAAAACTGCTGTCTCAGATACCTGAGACAGCAGTTTTGTACTTCAAATCCCGGCTTGTCGTGCTGCGCACGAAATGCATAATTCATAATGCATAATGCATAATCAAGGTATTTTTCTTCAAAAAATGATTTTAATAGTCGCCTTTGGCGACACAATAATTGTGCATTGTGCATTTTGCATTGTGCATTATTTATCGAGCCAACTGCTCGATAAATTGCCTGCCAGATAGTTTTCTGCGTAGTGGGCGGCGATTGCGCCGTCGGATACGGCGGTGACGATCTGCCGCACAGTCTTGGTGCGCACATCGCCGACAGCGAACACGCCGGGCAGGCTGGTACGGGTGGATTCGTCTGCCACGATATAGCCGGCGCTGTCCAGATCCACCTGACCTTCCACAAGCCCGGTGGAAGGCGACCTTCCGATGCTGATAAATACGCCGTCTACAGCGATTTGGGCGGTTTCGTCGGTCAGAAGATCACGGACCTGCAAGCCCGTTACTTTGTCCTCTGCCAGCAGGGCGTCGACCTGGCTGTTCCAGAGAAATTCCACATTGGATGCCGACATCAGGGGCTGGTGATATACTTTTTCCGCCCGGAGCGTATCCCGCCGGTGAATCACGATGACCTTTTCAGCGATCCGGCTCAGCAGAAGCGCATCTGCCACCGCGGAGTTTCCACCGCCGATGACTGCTACGGTCTTGCCTTTATAAAACATCCCGTCGCAGGCGGCGCAGTAGTTGACGCCTTTGCCGATGAGGGCGTTTTCCTTTTCAAGACCCAGGGGTTTCGGGTTGGCGCCGGTGGCGATGACAACGGTCCTGCCGTAAAAAGTACCTTCGCTGGTATGGACTTGCTTGATGCTGCCGTTCAGTTCCAGAGCGGTGACCTCTGCCAGTTCCGTTTTCGCGCCAAAGCGCTGGGCTTGCTGCTGCATCTGTTCTCCCAGAGTAAAGCCGTCGATGCCCTCGGGAAAGCCGGGGTAGTTATCGATCTGGGTGGACAGCGCCATCTGCCCGCCGGCGGACAGTTTTTCCAGCACCACCACGCTAAGACCTGCCCGGGCGGCGTATAGGGCGGCGGTGTATCCACCGGGACCGCCGCCGATGACGATCATATCAAAGTGCTGCTGCATAGTTTCTCCTCACTTTCCGAGAGATTCTTCAATGAATGCGCCGATGGCTGCCTTGGATTCCGGGGCTACCACAGAACTGACAGCCTTGCCGTCCCGATACAGTACCAGGGTGGGGATCACCTCAATGTGCTCGCTGTGGGCAAGTACGGGCTCGTCATCGATGTTGATCTTTACGACCTCGATCCGGTCGCCGTATTCCTCGGCGATCTTGTCGTATGCCGGTCCGATCCTGCGGCAGTAGCCGCACCAGGGTGCCCAGTAGTCTACCAAGACGGATCTGCCTTCGTTTAATAAGTTCTCAAACTGTTGTTGGTTGATATTTCTTGCTGCCATTGTGGTCAGCTCCTTTCTTTTTTTCTTTAGTATAACCAACATTCCGCTTCCGTTCCGTGACTTTCTCACCAAAGTATGTACAAGTTGTGTTTTTTGTGATATGATGGAA
The DNA here is from genome assembly GCA_045540035.1 of Faecousia sp. Classification (GTDB taxonomy): domain Bacteria; phylum Bacillota; class Clostridia; order Oscillospirales; family Oscillospiraceae; genus Faecousia. Next base: position 43,856 of record JAZQGL010000069.1, on the reverse strand, counting down.
AAAAAGGCGGTGAAAATATGGAATTTACCCAGTATTTACCATTTTGGAACAAACTGACACCGGAACATCAGCAGCAGATCGCCGCGGTGATCGAGTACCGGGAAGTGAAAAAGGGGACCCGCATCCACGACAGTAGCGCAGAGTGTCTGGGTCTTGTGGCGGTCCGGGAGGGGCAACTGCGGTCTTACATTCTGTCGGAAGAGGGAAGGGAGATCACCCTGAGCCGGCTGTTTTCTTACGATGTGAGCCTGCTCAGCGCCTCCTGCGTGATTCCGGATCTGCAGATGAATGTGATGATCGAGGCGGAAAAGGATACGGCTTTCTGGAGTGTGCCTGCCTGGCTGTTCAAGCGGCTGATGGAAAACTCCCTGCCGGTGGCTATCTATTCTCAGGCTCTGCTCAGCAGCAACTTTACGGAACTGATGTGGCTGGTGGAGCAGATCATGTGGAAAAGTTTCGACAAGCGGCTGGCAGGTTTCCTGCTGGAGGAGATACAGGTGGAGGACACAGCGGTGTTGCAGGTGACCCACGAGAAGATCGCCAACCATATGGGTACTGCCCGGGAGGTGGTGACCCGGATGCTGCGGTATTTCCAAAGCGAGGGTATGGTAAAACTGACCCGGGGCGCTATCGAGGTCACAGATACAAAGAAACTGCAGGATCTTGCGGATATGTAACGGCATAAATTAAGCCTTGGAAGGGTTTTCCTTCCAAGGCTTTTTGCTTTGTCAGGCTCTTGCTAAGCCGTCTACGCTGAGGACCACGCCGGTAATATAGGACGCATCCTCCGATGCTAAGAACACAAAGGCGTTGGCAATGTCCTCCGGCTGACCCAGCCGCCCGAGAGGGATCTGCCGGATCAGGGGTTCGATGACCTCTTTGGGTACGGCTTTCATCATATCGGTCTCGGTGATGCCCGGGGCTACGGCGTTGACCCGAATGCCCTTAGGACCCAGTTCCCGGGCCAGAGACAAGGTCAGACCGTTGACGGCAAACTTGGATGCCGGGTAGGCGAAACCGGCGCTCTGGCCGTAGATGCTGACCATAGAGGACGTGTTCAGGATCACGCCGCTGCCTTGCTTTTCCATAATTTCAGCGGCGATGCGGCTGGTGGTGAAAACGCCTTTTACATTCAGATCCATAACTTTGTCGAATGTTTCCTCGGTGTAGTCCAGCAGACTGGTGCTTTCGGAAACGCCGGCGTTATTCACCAAAATGTCCAACTTTCCATAGGTTTCAATCACTTTTTGAAAGGCTTCCCGGACGGAGGCAAGGCTTGTCAGGTCCGGAGCAATACCGGCGATCCGGTCAGCAGGAACAGTTTCCTGCAGCTTTTTAACCGCCTTGTCGGCAGATGACTGACTGCTGGCGGTCAGGATCACGGTGGCGCCTTCCTGCAGGAAGGACTCTACGGTGGCAAAGCCGATACCACGGCTGCCGCCGGTGACGATGGCAACTTTATCTTTCAAACGCATATGAGATACCTCCTTGTTTTCTTTGTGATATCAGTATATCCCAATGTATGCGTTTTCTCTGTGATTAAATCACAATGGAAAATTCAATGGACAATGGACAGTTGACAATTGACAGTTGTGGGTTTTTCTCTGAAAACAATTTAAATTTGTGACTGAAATTCACGCCTTAATTCATAATTGTTTATCGAGCCGACGGCTCGATAAATAGGAGGTTGTGGCAGAAAAGCCCCGGTGCTGTTTCCAGCACCGGGGCGGGGTTTTGGTTGTAATGCTTAGATTACAGAGGATACTCCTCGGGGAACAGAGTGTGCCACAGCAGCAGAACAACGTCTTCGTTGTTGACAGAGTTATCCTTATTCAGGTCTACCTCGATCTCGTCTGCCAAGGGGTACTCATCGGGGAACAGGGTGTGCCACAGCAGCAGAACAACGTCATCGTTGTTGATCTGACCGTTCTGGTCGATATCACCCTTCAGGTCTGCTTCCAGTTTGGGCAGGATCACGCTCTTCAGGTTGGTGACCTGAGTCAGGCCCTCATCCAGCCAAGCGTAACCGCAGTCCTCGCAGTACCAGTACTCCACATTGCCTTCAGCCTCGAAGGTAGGATCCTTAGCCTCAACGTGCTTGATGTTATGCACGGGAGCCAGGACCCAGCCGAAACGGCTCAGAGGCTTGGGCTCTTCTTCCCAAGTCTGGGCAGCGCCACAGACAGAGCACTGCTGGTAAGCGATGTTACCCTCAGTCTCGCAGGTGGGAGCAACCGCCTCGTGATCGACCCAAGTGTGGCCCAGAGGCAGGATGATGCCGTCCTGATAGGTCAGTTTCATGGGATCGTCGTAAACGAAGACCTGGCAGTCCTCACAGTAAGCATAAGCCTCGTGGCCTTCCATATCGCAGGTGGGCTCTACAGCCTCGTACTCCTTCAGAGCGGTATGTGCAGCAGCCAGGACCCAACCGAACTTAGCCAGAGGCTTGGGCTCTTCTTCCCAAGTCTGGGCAGCGCCACAGACGGAGCACTGCTGGTAAGCGATGTTACCGTCAGCGTGGCAGGTGGGAGCAACAGCCTCGTGATCGACCCAAGTGTGACCCAGGGGCAGGATGATGCCATCCTGGTAGGACAGTTTCATAGGATCGTCGTAAACGAAGACCTGGCAGTCCTCACAGTAAGCATAAGCCTCGTGGCCTTCCATATCGCAGGTGGGCTCTACAGCCTCGTACTCCTTCAGAGCGGTATGTGCAGCAGCCAGGACCCAACCGAACTTGCTCAGAGGCTTGGGCTCTTCTTCCCAAGTCTGGGCAGCGCCACAGTTGTTACACAGCTGGTAAGCGATGTTACCGTCGGCGTGGCAGGTGGGAGCAACAGCCTCGACATTTACCCAATCGTGACCGGTAGCGCCCAGGACCCAACCGAAACGGCTCAGAGGCATGGGGTTCTCACCCAGAGTCCATGCTTCACCACAGTCGGAGCACAGTTTGTAAGCAATGTTGCCTTCTGTATCGCAGGTGGGCTCAACAGCCTCGTACTCGACCCAGGTGTGGACGTGGGGGATGATGTGCTCCATCAGGTTGCCGTTCTTGATCTGCGCAGTACCGTTGTACTGACCCAGGATACCGTAAACGGTGATGGTGTCGCCAACAGCGGGCTGGGGATCCATCTTGTCGAAACGGGTCTTGCCGTCGGCGCTGTACAGACCGTAGATGGTCAGCTCATTGCCTTCCTCGTCGGTGATGTGCATATTGCCGTAGGTGGTCTGATAGATGTCCTTGATCACACCGGTGACAGTGTACTTGGTCTCGGTGTAGGTGTTGTGAGCCATAGCCTCACCCTTGGCATTTGCCTCGACGATGGTCAGGACCTTGCCGTCGGGATCGTTGACCTTGGCGGTGGCTTCCACAGAGCACAGGACCTCGCCGGTCTCGACGCTCTTCATAGAAGCGGTGAAGGTGTAAGCGCCGTCCTTAGCGAAGGTGACGCGGAACTTGGAAGTTGCGTTGGTCAGGGGGAAGCCGGTAGCGGGACCGAAGTCGCCCTTGAGTTCGTACCACTGACCGTTGGAAACTTCGTAGTACTCCAACTTCTCGATAGCGGACTCGTCGCTGAAGTTGCTGGAGCCGATAACCATAACGCCGGCATTCTCGTTAGCCAGAGTGGAGAATACGAACTCCTGAGGCTCGCCGACGATGAAGGTCAGGCTGCCGATGTTGGTGATCAGCTTGGAGGAGGTGTCGACCTCGCTGCTTGCTGCCACCTTGTAAACGATAGCGTTGATCATAGTACGGACACCGCCGCTGACAGTGGTCAGGGAGACGGTCTTGTTGGTGCTGGTGTCAACTACGATCTCATCATATTTGCCGTCGTTGGAAGCGTTTGTCAAGGTGTATTCTGTGCCGTTGACATTCACCTTGGTGACGTTTGCCTTATACTTTGCAGCATAGATCACAACTTCGGTGACATCCTCGGGAACAGTGAAGGAGAATGCGCCGACCTTGCTGCTTGTACCCAGTTTGATACAGCTGTTGCCGGTGGCGTCGTAAGCAGGACCGTAGACCTTGGACATACCGGTCAGAGCCAGGCTGTACTCGCCTTCGGTGTAGGTCTTGCTGGTGCCCAGATCGTTGCCGTCAACGTGGGCAGCGCTGCTGTTTGCGCCGAACTCGAAGCGGACTTCGAAGGGCTCAGCAGGCTGATCCTCGGGAGAGTATTCGGGATCTACAGTGTAGCAGACGGAGCAGATGCCGTTGACAAAGTCGTGGCCGGTTGCCAGGATCACGCCTGCCTGGTAGGTCATCTTCAGGGGATCTTCGTAGAAGAAGCACTCACAAGTGGTGCAGTAGTCAAATGCTTCGTGACCGTTCTCGTCACAAGTAGCAGCGATTGCATCGTGGTGCTCGAAGGTGTGCTCGCCGGTAGCGGCCAGGATCCAGCCGTACTTAGCCAGAGGCACGGGGTTCTCGCCAGCGGTCTGGGCAGCGCCACAGACAGAGCACAACTGGTAAGCGATGTTACCCTCTGCGTTGCAGGTAGGAGCCACAGCAGCAACGTCGGTCCAGGTATGACCAACGGGGCTCAGGACCCAACCGAACTTGCCGAGAGGCATGGGGTTCTCGCCTGCAGTCTGGGCAGCGCCGCAGTTGGAGCACTGCTGGTAGGCGATGTTGCCTTCCATATCGCAGGTGGGTTCCACAGCCTCGATGTCTACCCATGCGTGTTCCAGAGCGGGCAGGACCCAGCCGTACTTGCTCAGAGGCATGGGGTTCTCGCCTGCAGTCTGGGCAGCGCCACAGACAGAACACTGCTGGTAAGCGATGTTGCCCTCGAAGCCGCAGGTGGGCTCGACAGCCTCGTAATCGACCCAGGTGTGACCCAGAGGCAGGATGATGCCGTCCTGATAGGTCAGTTTCATGGGATCGTCGTAAACGAAGACCTGGCAGTCCTCACAGTAAGCATAAGCCTCGTGGCCTTCCATATCGCAGGTGGGCTCTACAGCCTCGTACTGCTTCAGAGCGGTATGCTCAGCAGCCAGGACCCAACCGAACTTGCTCAGGGGAACGGGGTTCTCGCCTGCGGTCTGTGCAGCACCACAGTTAGAACACAGCTGGTAAGCGATGTTACCGTCGGTATGGCAGGTAGGAGCCACAGCGGCAACGTCGGTCCAGGCGTGACCCAGAGCGGGGATGACGCCGTCCTGATAGGACAGTTTCATAGGATCTTCGTAAATGAAGACTTCACAAGCGGAGCAGTAGTCAAATGCTTCGTGGCCGTCCTGATCGCAGGTAGCTTCCACAGCATCGTGATGCTCCAGAGCGGTATGTGCAGCAGCCAGGATCCAGCCACCCTTGCCCAAAGGCATGGGGTTCTCGCCTGCGGTCTGTGCAGCGCCGCAGATAGAGCAGGTCTGGTAAGCAATGTTGCCGTCAGCATTGCAGGAAGGCGCAACAGCCTCGTGGTCCACCCAAGCGTGGGTATGTGCAGTTGCGTTCCAGACGCGCTCGCCGGCTTCGTTATACAGAATTTCGCCGAAGGGGGCGTTCAGTTCACCGTCGTTGACCAGGTGGACCTTGCCGCTGAGGGCGTTGGCCAGGTCAGAACCTTCGGTGATGTTCAGGTTAATGACAACGCCCCAGGGCTCTTCTTTGCTCAGAGTGCCACCGTGGGAGTATGCCATAATGGCGTTGCCACCGTTGTTGTCGGAGATCATACCGCCGGAAACGGTCAGGGATGCGGAGTTAACATAGATGTTAGCACCGTCGTAGCCCAGATCGTTGGTGGTGCGGTCCAGCTTGCCGGTGGTAGCAGTACCGTCCTTGATGGTGCCGCCGGAGATGACGTTTTCACGGACTCCGTCGTAACCGTTCAGGAACAGGTTGCCGCCGTTGATAGCGCTGCCGCCGGAGATGGTGCCGCCGGTCACAGTGAGGGTACCACGGCAGAAGACGTTGCCGCCGTAGGAGTTCTCACAAACACCGTTCAGGATCTCACCGCCGGAGATGGTCAATTTGGCGCTGGTCTGCACATAGATGTTGCCACCGCCGTTGTTACGGGAGACGGCTCTGTTAGCAATACCGCCGATGATCTTGGCAGTGCCGCCGATCTCCAGAGAACCGAGGTTCAGATAGACGTTACCGCCGTTGCCGTTGGGAGCGATACCGTTCTCGATGGTGCCGCCGGTAATGGAAGCGGTGTAACCGGAAGCGTTAGAAATGTAGATGTTGCCACCGGCAGGAATCTTTGCTTCAGAATCGGTCTGGCCGCCGGAGACAGTGCCGCCGGTCATGGAGAAGTTGGAGTTCGTCAGATAAATGTTGCCACCGGCAGGAACAGCAGCTTCATTGGCTACATCACCGCCGGAGATGGTACCGCCGGTGATGTTCAGTTCACCGGTCTTGACCCAGATGGAGCCGCCGTAAGGGGAAGTACCGCCGATGACAGCGCCGCCGTGGATGTTGACAGTACCCTTTTCACAGCCGATAACACCACCGTTACCCAGGTGAGCAGTGGTGGCGATATCACGGATAGTACCGCTGTACAGGCTGAAGGTAGCATCTGCGTCAACGCGGATGGTGCCGCCGTTCTGGCTCTTGGAGACGATACAGCCCTGAATCTCGCCGCCGCCAACAGTGTCCATAATAGACAGTGCATTGCCGGAATAAACAGCAAAGGCACGGGTGTTGGGGGACTTCAGCAGGTTGCCTCTCAGGTCGAGAACAACATCAGCGACGTTTTCAGTATCGCCGCTGACGCCGACCTTCAACTGGCTCTTAACACCTTCGAAATCGGCACTTAAGTAGTAGTGACCGCTTTCGGTGAGGGAGCCAGCAGAGACGGGTGTCCATTCGACCCAGGAGATCTCGGACATTGCCACGCCGCAGTGGGGGCAGGTGTCAGCTACGGAAGTAGCTGCGGCTTCGATAGGACCGACATAGATCAGGCTGCACACCATGATCAGTGCCAGTGCAAACGAGCCAATACGTTTGAATGTGGACATATTGTTTTCAACTCCTATAAAAAATATTTTGGTTGTATATCCGTAGTCTATTATACACATTATTTAAAATAAGAAAAGGGGAAAAATGACAAAAAAGTAAATTTGTATAAAATGCCGATAATTTGCAAAAAGTTAGCGAAAAAGCCCCATCTGCGCCATAGAAAAAAGGGGTTTTTCCGCTTTTTCGAGAGGGAGAATTGACGGTGTAAACGGGCGGCGGACAGATGGCAGTTGACAGAGGACAATTGAGAATGCAAAGTGCAAAGTGCATAGTGCAAAGTGCAAAATACAGAATGCAAAGTGCAGAATGCAAAATGCAAAATGCAAAGTGCAAAATTGTGACAGAACGTGAAAAGCCGCCCCTGCAAGGGGATGTTTGGTATCCGAGGAGATTGCCACACCGGGGTCAGGTCACTGGTTCGCAATGACAGGGAAACGGTACTGTAGGGCGGGGTCAAGACCCCGCTCTACATTTCAATCTATTGCGTCAGCAACACCGCAATTTTGCATTTATCATTTTGCATTTTGCATTATAAAAATGCCCCATCCGGGTGGATGGGACATTTTTGTTAGATCGGGTATTCTTCGGGGAACAATGTGTGCCACAGCAGCAGCACCACATCGTCATTGGTGACAGCGCCGTCGCCGGTGAAATCACCGCTGCAGGGGATGGTGTAATCCTCGGGGAACAAGGTGTACCACAGTAAAAGCACCACATCGTCATTGGTGACCTGGTCATCGCCGGTCATATCGCCGGGGGTGGTGAGGGCGGGGGGCTGTTGGCCCGCGGCTCTTACGGTGAAATACTCCTTGCAGCCGTTGTAAGTAACGGTGACCACCTGATCGCCGGAGGCGTTGGGGTCAAAGCCGGAGATCATACTGGCGTCCATCGCCACAGTCTGGGTACTATCATCATCGTAGTGAACGGTCAGCATACCGCCGGTCACATCGGCGCTGCCGGTCCAGACGGTGCTGTCAGGCAGGGCGTTCAGGGTGATGCCTACCGGGAATGGCGCGTAATTACTGTCCCAGATATGCAGCGCGATCTCCCGACCCAAAATGCTGTAGCCGTACTGGATCGTGCCGGTCAGCCCCAGTTTTTGGATGATAGATCCAAAGTTGTCGCTAAGGCCTTGCAGGAAGGCAGAGATGTCACCGGTTTCGTAGACGTGGGTATTCAGATGATCCTTTTTCAGGGCATTTGCGATCTGATCGGCATCAAATGCGCCGACCTGGGTGTGGTTTTTTACAAAGTAGTTGTCCTCTTCGGCAGAACATTCCGGCAGGTATCCGGCGAAGAAAGGATCCAGCGCGTGGTCCTGCAGGATCTGCTGGGTCGTCACGTTCAGATAGGCGTGGTAGAGGTTACCCAGGTTGCCCTGATCGTCCCAGGTCAGGTCGGTGTGATACCAGGCCCCGTCCAGGCAGGTCAGTGTCCAGGCGTGACCTTCGGGATAACCGGTGGCGGGGTTGATGCTGCTGCCGGTGACTTTCCAGGCAGGGATGCCGGCTTGCTGCATCAGGTACTGATAGGCAGAGGCATAGCCGGCGCATACCGCCGCTTTTTCCACCAGCGCGCCGTAGATGGTCTGATCGTTGTCAGAATACTGATAGGACATATGGGCAGCCAGACGGTCGTGGATCAGCCTGGAAATTTCATAGTCAGACTTGTCGTTAAGACCGGTCAGCAGCAGGGAAGCGGCTTGCTCCAGAGATGCTTTTGCCGTGGCGATCTGCCCATCGTCCATCGTGTATTCAGGCAGGACGTCGCAGACTTTGTTGTCTGTTAAACTCTCCCGGCAGGTAAGTCCCAGCCAGAAAAATTCCGGATAATCGCTGCGGACAGCGGTCAGTACCTGACCGAATTCCTCCGGGTTGACGCCGTGGTCTTTGTCGCAGACGGAAATGCGCTCTCTGGTGTTGGCGATGCCTTCGACCAACTTTTCGTACACAAACAGCAGGTTTTCGGCGTTGTCCATCTGGGACAGGACTTGCCAGCCGTAGCGCAGGGGGTCATCCATAGAGAAGTCGATCTCGGCGGCGCTGACGGGGGTCATCAGTTGGGGCGCTGCGCACAGCAGCAGAGAAATGGCTAAAAGGATCGAAAGTATGCGTTTTTTCATAATATCGCCTCTTTGCACAAATTTGGTTTAAGTCTGATAACGGAAACTTACAGAGGGTAATCTGCAGGGAACAGAACGTGCCACAAAAGCAGCACCACATCTTCGTTGTTGACAGAGCCGTCGCCGGTGACATCGCCGGATAGGCTCAGGGGGTAATCTGCGGGGAACAGAACGTGCCACAGCAGCAGCACCACATCTTCGTTGTTGACAGAGTCGTCGCCGGTGAAGTCACCGGGGAGAATGTCGGGGGTCTCGCTGCCGGTGTCTACGGCGTAGAAACGGGCGGGGTACTGGGTCTTATCCACATTGGCGGCGTTGCTGCCGGTGATGTAGGAAGTGTTGGACACGCTGAAAGTGGCGTAAGTGCCGTAAGTGCCCATATAGTAGGCGTTGTCGGCATCGGCGGTGTAGACCAGGGTATTTGCGGTGGTATCGTAGGTAAAGTACTCAGCAGGTACGGAGGTGGTGAATTCCAGGCTGCCCTTACCCTTACCTGCGGTGCTGTCCTCCCGCTCGTAAACCCGGATATAAGTCTTGACGCCGTTGTTTGTAAAGTACAGACGGTAGCCGCCGGTGACACCGGAAACGGTTTCCAGAGATACCTGCACAGCCTGGGCGGTATCGGTGGTGGTGGCAAGGCGGTAAGTGACAGAAGCAGACTCGGTTGCGCCGTTGAAATAGAGGACGGTGCTGCCCTTATCCATACCCATATGGTAGGCGGTGTCTGCCTTGGGCTCGGCAACATATTCGGGTGCGACGGGGTCGGTGGGCGTAGGATCGGTCTCGCCGGCGTCTACCCAACTGTCCAGGCTGCAGCCTGCGGTGAACTCGACCTCGGTGTCACCGGAACTATGCTGGAAGTTGGTGATGGTGCCGGTGACGGTGATGGTGTCGCCAACGGCGATCTGATCTGCGCCGGTACCCTTCAGGCGGAAGCACTTGATGGGCATTTCTTCACAGCCTTCCACAGCCATTACCACGGTGATGTTGTTGTACTGGGTGCTGAAAGCCTCGGTGATCTTGGTGATGGTGCCGGTGAGGGTGGCGGAGTAGGGCAGATTTTCACCTGCGCCCAGGGCGTAAGCCTCCTCCAGGATCTGCTTGGGATCGGAAGGCGCTGTGGGGGTAGTGGGCTCGGGAGGCACTTCGCCGCTGCCGTTGGAGGGGGAGACCATATTTTCGGGGATCTCCGCGGCAAACAGACAGAAAGCCAGTTCCGGATAGTCAACATACACATTCCGGGTGCCGGTGATGGACTCCACAGAGTCGTTTCTGCCCATTTCCCAGGTGTCCACCGGGTCAGCAGCCATCCACTTCAGGAGAACTTCCTTGCTCTCGATAACGCCGGAGGAGCCCCACATATTGGCAGTACCCCAACGGGTGTAGACATACAGCATAATACGGGCAACATCGCCGCGGACATCATATTTGCCGCCGGATTCGGTGTTGGGGAAGTAGTAGCCGGCGCTTTCGCCGTAGGCTTTGTTGCTGCGGCTGCCGTTTTCGCTCTTGGCGGTGGGGCGCAGCATCATAATGTCATTTTCGCCGCTGCCGTTGGCATCGCCCTTGCTGTTGGGCCAGGTGTGCTCACGGTTCCAGGTCTTGCCGGAGTCCCAGGAAGGTCCGATCGGGTTGCCGGAGTAGAAAGAGGAGATCTGGAAATTGGCGCCGGCGCCGTTGTTCTGAATGTCGGTGTAGGCAAACAGAGGACGGGTATCGTCATAACTGGTGGTCTTGGTCTGGTTATCGGTGACCAGATCGTGCAGTTTTGCGTAGAGGGCGCTGCTGGGCACGGAAGATGTGTTGGATGTGCCGGACAGCGCTGCCAGATCGTTGTATGTAACGCCGTTGTCCTTGTAGAAACTGATGGCGTTGGGGGACAGGAAAGTGGCGGTCTCGCCACGCAGACCCCAGTTCTTGATAACATTCTTGTACTTGCTGCTGGGATTGCCGGTGACATAGTTGACTGTGGCGGCGGAGGCGTTGAAAGCCAGACCGGACAGCAGACTGATGCACAGGGCGATCACAAGCACGAAAGACAAGGTGCGCTTGTTAAATACTCGCATAATTCTCTCTCCTTTTTTAACAGCAGATGTGCCCATTATTTTACAGTTTAATCATATCATAGAAAACCACCGTTGGCAATACACAATTGGTAATGCAAAATGCAAAATGCAAAATGCAAAATGCAAAATTGTGACAGAACGTGCCAAGCCTCCCCTGCAAGGGGAGGTGGGTGCCCAAAGGGCAGACGGAGGGGTTGGACAAAATTACACGGTCCCCCTCCCTTTACAAGGGAGGCTTTTCGCGCGGAAACACCATAATTTTTAATTCTTAATTCTTAATTCTTAATTGCGTTGCGGCAAAAAAATCACCGGGCAGTTTTCCTGCCCGGTGGTGGGGTCTAATATGGAATTAGTCTGCAGCGGCTGTACTCTCGGCATGGGGTTCGGTAACATCTTCTGCGCCGGGAGCGGTCTCTTCGTGGGATGCGGTGTCTTCAGGAACAGAGTCCGTGTTGCTGCCCTGGGTCTCCTCGGGGGTATGCGGTACAGTACCTTCTGCATCCACATCTTCGGTATATTCCTCGTCGGGATCCACAGTCTCAAAAGATCCCTCATAGACATAGCCGGTGGCGGCTTCTACCAGATAGATGCCTTCCACGGCGCCGGCAGACACGTTAAATGCGTACACGCCGTCGGACAGGGTCTCGTCACTTTCCACCAGGTCAAACTTGTCTACTTCCAGAGCGCTCTGCAGCACATCGTATGCCTTCTTCGCCAGAATGTTGCCCTCGGCATCCTGCTCCTGGGCAGTGACGACGATGGTGCTGACGGAGATCTCGGCAGCCTCCTCAGCGGCGGCAGCCAGATCGGCAAGGAACGTCTCGCCGGGCAGTTTGCTGCCGGGCTTTTCCTTGACCACGATGTGGTTAAAATCGCTGGTCAGCAGTTCCAGATCGCAACTTGCTGTTACCAGATCCTTTACCACTTCCTTGCAGGGCATCTGCAGGTAGCCGGCAAAGTCAGCCAGCAGTTCGTGACCGTCGTGATCCACTTCCTGCACATTCAGGACAGTGCCTTCGGCATCAAAGGAGATATCTACGCAAGCGTTGACATTGAGCAAGACAGTGCCTGCGATCTCGGCGACTTCGTAATCGTTGCTGCCGGGGACGGTCTCGTTATTGTCCTTTGCGCCGCAGCCCGCCAGCACGCCCAACACAAGGCAAAGACACAGACTCAGCGCCAGAATTTTCTTCATAGTTTTCATAGTTATAACTCCTTTGCGGATAAAACTCGTGCTTACAAAAAGATCGTAACATAAAAAGTAAAAAAATACAACTATTTTCGTATATTTTTTGAATATTTATAAACGAATGCCTTCTGCCTTGCACAGGAAGATATGGGTCTGGTAAGCAGGATCTTCCACCAGCGCGATGGAGGCGATGGGCTTTTTCACCTTGGGGATATATTCGTAGCGGTAAGTTGCGATGGGTTCGCCGTCGGCGGTGCGGGAGAGAATGCCGTCGCTGTAGTAGGTGGCGATGTAGCCGGTATGGCGGTAAAGCCGGTGGGGTACCGGGGCGTTGGGACGCCGGTTCCAGTAGCCGATATTGCCGCAGGTGGTGATGGGGACTTCCTCAGTGGTGCCGTCGGTGTAGGTGATCACATACCGTCCGGCAACCTCCAGCGCCTTCCAGGGCTCCCGGGTAATGCGGCGCAGTTGGGTATGGTAGAATACCAGAGCATCAAAACTGCCGTTTACCGCAAATTCGGTGGTCTGCCGGGCAGGCAGTACCGGGGGGAAGGTGATGGGGTTTTCCACCAACGGGACAACCTTGGCGCCGGGCAGGGAGGAGGGGGACTTGATGCCCCGCAGGTCTTCCCGGAGGGTCTTGAGTCTTTGCGCCACCATCCGGTCATAGCAAAGGAAGAATTTCTTGCTGTAAGACGCCGACCAGAACATCTGGGCGGTCATCAAAAAGTCGTAGAGTTTGCCCTCCTGCTGCATCTCGGCTTCGGAGGTGGTGGTCCAGGCGGAGATCTGTCCGCCCAGGATGCCCTGCTTGCGGATACGGCTTTCATACCGGGGGAAATGGCTGGAATACACATTGCCGAAGATCACGGGGAAATCCTTTGCCAGCAGATTGTCCTCAATGTCCTTATCCAGATGGAAATACCAGATAAAGTCCAATAGCACGATGTCTTTGGGGATCATATCGATGGCAGGGGGTGTCTGATACTTGGTCACCGGCTGGAGCATATCCGCCCACATCATCATTTTCAGACCCTTTTGCGCCAGATGATCGTGGATCTTGATCACATCGTCGGCGAAAAGCCGGGCAGGATCTTTGCCCTTGCACAGCGGACAGACGCCGATGTTCTTGACCTCGTCGTGACCCATATGGACAAATTCCTTGGGCTGGAACACCTCGATGATCTCGTCGAGAATGTCAAAGAGGATCTCATAAGTACGGGGATTGGAGGGGCAGTAATCGTGGTGGAAGAAAGAAGAGGGCAGGGTATCTTCCTCCCGGGTGTCCACGCTGTCGTCTTTTTCCTGAACGGCGATCTCGGCGATCTCCGGATAGGCGTGGGTCATATACTGCACGTGGGCAAGACTCTGGACCTCGGGGATGATCTCAATGCCGAAACTGCGGATGTAGGCAAGATAATCTTTCAGCAGTTCCCGGGAGATGGGCTTGCCGTCGGCAATGCCGATGTGGGGGAACTTGGGGCATTTGCCCTGTTTGCCCAGTTTTACGGTTTCTTCAAATGCCTGCCAGATCCTGGGGTGGGAGTGGTACTGCAGACCGCCGGAGACCTGCATGATCACGGTGTTGTAGCCCATAGGGGAGATCACATACTTGATCAGCCGCTTGGCGTAGTCCATATTCTCCGCTGAGGGGATAAACAGATGGACGCCCCGGAAAGCCATAGCCGGCGCATCGCTGACGGTGGCGGTGTGGACACAGCCGTTCAGCGTCAGTTTGATAAAGGTCTCCGCACCGCAGACAAAGCCCCGCAGATTGGAAGCCTGAATGGTAGTCTTTTCCCTTGTGACGGACAGTTCATAGCCGTCGGGGACAACGGCATCGTTCTTTTGAAAGACGATGTCGCCGTTTTCGGCGCACACCAGTTCCACGCCGGTCTTTTCCGCGAATTTTTCGCTTAGCAGTTTGCCCGCTGTCAAGCCTGCGTCGCAATCGGCGCAGTAGGTGGAAAATCCCGTGGCGGGGAGTTTGGTATCGCCCAGCGTAATGGTGTTGGGGGTGGGGAACAGATCTACGGCGTCTTCCAGCGCGCCGTAAATGTCCAGATAAGTCAGGTCGATGTTGGCAAAATCGGAGTCGAGAACAACGGTGAAATGCTCCAGCAGTTCGCCGGCTTCCAAAGTGATCTCACTTTGGGTGATGGCGCAGCCGGTCTGGGCGCTGTAGCGGTACAGCACTTCACCGTCCCGGCAAAGAGAGGCAGCGCACAGCGCAACTTTTTCTCCCAGACCGATACAGACCCGGTCTACAAAACAAGGCTGGGGCAGGGTGATATGCAGCGCCACGGCTTTGTCATAAATGCTCTGCCATTTGATCAGGAAATGCTCGCCTTTCAGCACATTGCCCTTTTCCTCGATGTCGGGGGTCAGGGTGCTGTCGGCAAAGCCCACCTGCAGGTCAATGGATTCCAGCAATTCGTTCAGTTTACCCAGTTTCATACGGATTCCTCCCAAAGTAATCTTATCTAAAACATACCAAAAAAAGCGCTTACTGTCAATTTAATAAAAATATAAGAACTGAGGCGTCTTGCGCAGCCGGCAGATAACTGCTATAATGAAAAAAAGCAACATATCCGGGAGGGACTGTTATGAAAAGATGGATCTGCGCCTTTCTGGCGCTTGTGCTGGCGCTGAGCGCTGCGCCCTGGCTGGCAAGTCCGGTATCGGCTGCCGCCACGCTGGATGTTTCCACATCTTTGCTGAATGTGCTGAAAGATCTGGAGGGATTCAGCGCCAAACCCTATTGGGACACCGACCACTGGGCCATCGGTTACGGCACTGCCTGCCCCGAGGACAAACGGGAGGAATACGAGAAAAACGGCATCACCAAAGAGGTCGGTGATATGCTGCTGCGCAATGAACTGTCTGTGTTTGCCGCGGCAATGAACGAATTTGCCGCCCGGCACGGGCTGACCTGGAATCAGCACCAGTTCGATGCCCTGGTCAGTTTTACCTACAACTGCGGCACCGGCTGGACCGAGGAGACCGACGGCGTGTTTTACAATGCGGTCCGCAAGGGCTACACCGGCAGTAAGTTCATTTACGCCATTGCCCTTTACAGTTTCTCCGACGGTACATACACCCTGATGCAGCGAAGGCTCTGTGAAGCCAATATGTACTTAAACGGCGTTTACAAAGCCTACAACGCCACAGCCAATGCCTATCCGTCCACCTACAGATGGGTGTACTTAGACGGCAACGGCGGCAAAGTCAAATACAGCATCTACGCCTATGACGGCGCAGAAAAGCCCGGCATCGACATCGGTTTTACCAACATCCCCACCGGCACGGACAGCAACGGCAAACCCTTTGCCTATGATTTTGCCGGCTGGTATACCGCAGAGGGCAGACAGATCACAGCCCTGGATACCTCTTTGAAAAAAGAGACGATGCTCTATGCCAAGTGGAAAGATCCCAGCGGCAATATCGTCACCATCGAACCCTCCGGCGAGGCGACGGATCTTACCGTAACCGTTACCGAAGATGTGGTCAATGTCCGCAGCGGTCCTGCCACCTCCTACAGCAAAGTGGGTACGGTGAAGCAGGGAGATCAGTTGCACCTGACCATGCTCCACACGGAAGCCGGCTACACCTGGGGCAAGTTCGATATGGGCTGGCTGCGGCTGGACTTTACCAACTATGACCAGGTAAAACCCGCGGAATTCCCCAAGATGGGTACGGTCAACTATTCCGTTGTGAACTACCGCAGCGAGCCGGAGGTCAGCCCGGAGACTCTGGTGGGTCAGAAATACGAAGGCGACCGGGTATCCATCACAAAGGAGTGGTACAGCGGTACTATGTGGTGGGGTCAGATGTCCGACGGCAACTGGATCAGCCTGCAGTATGTGACCTATGACGAAGATGTGGTGCCGGTGATGACCGAACTTAAGTTATGGCGCACGCCGGATAAGACCACTTATATTCAGGGGGCACAGGAAATGGATCTGACCGGCGGCGTGTTGCTGATGGTTTATGACAAAGGTCCTGCCAAGGCCCTGAGTGTGACGGAGGATATGATCTCCGGTTTCAACACCGCCGAACCGGGCAGCGTGGATGTGAAGGTTACCTACGGCGGCAAGACCGTTACCTTCCCGGTGACCGTCCAGGGACGCCCCGGAACAGTCACATTCTTAAACTTTGACGGCACGGTCATCAGCACCAAGACCTACAACTACGGCGACAAGGTAACCCCGCCTCAGGCCCCCACCCGGGAGCCGGAGGACGGCGTATCCTATGAATTTGCCGGCTGGGACAAGGAAGTCACCGATTTTTGCGGCGATGTGGTCTACACAGCGGTATTTCATCCCGTGGCGGTCCGGGGCGACCTGACGCTGGATAACTCTGTGAACAACGACGATGTGGTGCTTTTACTGTGGAATACCTTGTTCCCTGAGGATTACCCCATCAGCGCCGACGCAGATTTCACCGGCGACGGCAGCGTGAATAACGATGATGTGGTGCTGCTGCTGTGGCACACATTGTTCCCCGAAGAATACCCGATTTAAACAAAGATATCCGCTGTGGCTTGCCCACAGCGGATTTTCTTTGTTCAGTTGACAGTTGATAGTTGATAGTTGAGAATGCAAAATGCAAAGTGCAAAATGCAAAATTGTGACAGAACGCGAAAAGCCATAATTTTCAATTTTTAATTCTTAATTCTTAATTCTTAATTCTTAATTTGCTCATTGGAGCGATAAATCGGATTTCGTTAAAGGAAATTTAAGAAACCTGCCCCTTTCTTCTTAAAACTCTCTTTGGTATAATGAGAGCGGAAAAAGAGAAAGGGGCGGTTTTTATGTACAACATTCTCATTTGCGATGACCAGCCGGACATCGTCAATGCATTGAAGATCTATCTATCCCCCGAGGGCTACACCATTTATGAAGCATACAACGGTATGGAAGCGGTGCTTCTGGTAAATAAAGAGGATATCCACCTGGTTTTGATGGATGTGATGATGCCGAATATGGACGGCATTACCGCCACCGCCAGGATCCGGGAATTTTCCAATGTCCCTATCATTCTGCTGACCGCCAAGTCGGAGACGGAGGATATGGTGCTGGGGCTGAATGTGGGCGCAGACGATTACATCACCAAGCCCTTTGTACCGGTGGAGGTACTGGCCCGGGTCCGCAGCCAGTTGCGCCGCTACGCCAAACTGGGCAGCCGCCCGGAAACGGAAGACGCAGTCACCATCGGCGCCATCACTTTGATCGACAGCCAGAAGACCGTGACGGTGGACGATACCCCCGTGGCGCTGACACCTATCGAATACAGCATTTTGAAACTGCTGATGACCCACCCGGGGAAAGTCTACTCCACCAAGGCGCTTTATGAAGAAGTCTGGCAGGAGGCGGCAATGGGCAGCGAAGGCGCTGTGGCGGTACATATCCGGCACTTGCGGGAGAAGATCGAGATCGACCCATCCAATCCCCGTTACCTGAAAGTGGTATGGGGGCAAGGCTATAAAATAGAAGGAGGCAGGCAATGAAACATAGCATTTTTTTGAAGTTTATGGCTTTTCTGCTGGCGGCCTGCGCGTTGACCGTATCTGTCGGCGGCGCTTTGGGTGTGATCCTGCTTGCCGAGCAGGGTCTGTATGCCCAGTCCTATGACCAGTGGCAGAAAGAGCGCTATGAAAACCTTGCCCAGGGGCTGGGCGGCGCTATGGCGGAAAGTTACGCAGCCCGAAGTTTAAGCAACTGCACCCAGGACGAACTGACCTATATCGGCTGGGGCAACACCCCGGAGACCATCGGCGCCTGGTGGTCTGTATCGGCGGATACCTGGTGCTATCAAATTGAAAATTATGATGCGGTAATGGAGAGTAACTACACCGGGGAATTTGCAGACGAGTTATGTTATACATTCCAGATATCCGCCCGGTATCCCACCAAGGTGTCCAGTTATGCCGCCTGGGATGACAAGGTCACCGGTTACGATGACAACGGCGCCCTGCGGGAGATCTATTACCGCTACCTGCAAAGTCCGGAGTATACGGTGAAAGTCTGGCTGTTACCTGAGGGCTTTAATCAGTATTCCGGCACAAGAGCCCAGGCTTATGAGATGCTGTTTCATTTCCGGTTTGCTTTGATCATTGCCCTGGCAGGCGGCGTGTTGGTGCTGGCAGGCTGCCTGGTGTATCTGATGTGCGCCGCAGGCAAACGCAGATCCGGAGACGCCCCTTGTCCCGGCGGATTGAACCGTCTGCCCCTGGATATCTATGCTGTGGCGGTGTTCTTGATTTGCGTAGGTGTGGCAGCGGTGACCATCCAGGTCGTGGAGCAGTTTATGTTCTACAGCAGTAATATGCATATCGCCTGGCTGTCTGTCGCCGCGCTGCTGGTAATGGCTGGGTCTGTGTGCATAATGGGATTTTTGACCGCCCTGGCAGCCCAGTGGAAAATGGGCGGTTTCTATATCTGGAAACACAGCCTTGTGGGCTTTCTCTGGGGAAAAATCTGGAAAGTTCTTTGTTTTGCAGGCAGAGGTTTGCGCAAACTCTTTCACTTGCTGCCCCTGGTGTGGCGATACCTGCTGATCGGGGCGGCAATGGGCGTAGTTCCGTTTTTCTGCGTATTCTGCTGCGTTTCTGCCAACAGCAGTTTTGGAAGAGCCTTTTGGCTGCTGGTGCTGTTTTTCAGCATTCTGGGGGATATTGCGCTGGTCTGCTACGGCGCCTATGCCTACGGCACAGTGCTGAAAGGCGCCCAGAAAATGGCATCCGGTCAGCTGCACAACAAGATCGACACCCAGCACCTGATCGGGGAATACAAGACCTGCGGTGAACATCTGAATACTTTGGCGGATGTTGCGGTGGTGGCGGCGAGAAATCAGACCAAGTCCGAGCGGATGCGCACAGAACTGATCACCAATGTGTCCCACGATATCAAGACCCCCCTGACATCCATTATCAACTATATCGACCTTCTGCAAAAAGCCGAGACACCGGAGCAGAGCCAGCAGTATCTGCAGGTGCTGGACCGGCAATCCCAGCGGATGAAAAAACTCATTGACGACCTGATGGAAATGAGCAAAGCCACCTCCGGCAATCTGGCTGTGGATGTGGCGGTGGTGGACGCGGTGGAGGCGGTCAATCAGGCCCTGGGGGAATTTGCGGACAAACTGGCAGGCAAAGACTTAAATATCCTGTTCTCCCATTCTGAGAACCCCATGCCCATTTGGGCAGACGGACGGCTGACCTGGCGGGTGCTGAGTAACCTTCTGAGCAACATCGTCAAGTACGCCCTGCCCGGTACCCGGGTCTATGTGGATATGCGTAAGTTTGGAAGTTCTCTGGAGATCTCTTTGAAGAACATTTCCAAAGAGCCCCTGAATGTATCTGCCGACGAACTGACCGAGCGCTTTGTCCGTGGCGATGCCTCCCGTAACACCGAGGGCAGCGGCCTGGGACTGAACATTGCCCAGAGCCTGATGGAACTGCAAAAAGGCAAACTGGAACTGCTGGTAGACGGCGATTTATTCAAGGTCACCCTGACCTTCCCAGCCGCGCAATAAACTCCAATTTATCGAGCAGACGCTCGCAGTGCACAGTTCACAGTGCACAGTGCATAGTGCATAGTTGTGGTATTTGCTAACGCAAATCATTTAAATAGTCGGCGAAGCCGACACCTTAACTGTGCACTCTGCACTCTGCACTGATCTGTTGTCAAACGGCTCGATAAATGGAAGCGGAACAATAAAATCCCCCCGGAAGTCTGTTCTTCCGGGGGATGTTTTATGCAAGTGTTGCTGCCATTACCGCCTGGATGGTGTGCATTCAAAGGACGCTTTTGACCCAGGCGATCTGGGCTTTTACCGAAGCGGTGGAGGTGCCGCCTTCGCTGATGCGCTTTTCCACGCAGGCGGCAAGGTCGATCTGCTGATAAAGGTCGCTGTCGAACAGATCGGAATATGCCTTGTAAGTCTCCAAAGGCAGTTCTTCCAGCACGGTGCCTTTCTGAATACACAGCGCCACCAACTCGCCGGAGATCTTGTAGGCGCTGCGGAAGGGAAGACCCTTTTTCACCAGATAGTCAGCCAGATCTGTGGCGTTGATAAAGCCGGTTTGTGCTGCCCGCTTCATATTGGCGGTGTTGGCGGTCATCGTTGCCACCATTCCCACAAACACCTGCAGGCACATTTTTACGGTGTCCACCGCGTCAAAGATGCTCTCCTTATCCTCCTGCATATCCTTGTTGTAGGCAAGGGGCAGACCTTTCAGGGTGGTCAAAAGTCCCATCAGGTCGCCGAAGACTCTGCCGGTCTTGCCCCGGACAAGTTCTGCCATATCCGGGTTTTTCTTCTGGGGCATAATGGAGGAGCCGGTGGTGTAGGCGTCCGACAGTTCGATGAATTTGAACTCCCAGGAAGACCACAAAATGATCTCCTCGGAGAACCGGGACAGATGGACCATCAGGATAGAGATGGCGCTTAGCAGTTCGGCGCAGAAATCCCGGTCGGAAACCCCGTCTAAGGAGTTCATACAGATGCCGTCAAAACCCAGTTTTTCTGCTTCAAACCGGCGGTCGGTGTTGTAAGTCGTACCTGCCAATGCGCAGCAGCCGATGGGGGATTGGTTCATCCGTTTGCTGCAATCTGCCAGCCGGTCCAGATCCCGCAGCAGCATCATAGCGTATGCCATCAGGTGATGCCCGAAAGTAATGGGCTGCGCCCGCTGCAGATGGGTGTAGCCGGGCATAATGGCGCTTTGATACTGCTCCGCCTTGTCGGTGATGGCGGCGATCAGGTTCTTGGTCAGGTCAGAGATCTCTGCAATTTCCTCCCGCAGATAAAGCCGGATATCCAGCGCCACCTGATCGTTCCGGGAGCGGGCGGTGTGGAGTTTTTTGCCTACATCGCCCAAGCGGCAGGTCAGTTCCTGCTCCACGAACATATGGATATCTTCACAAGTCATATCGATGGGCAGTTTCCCGCTTTCAATGTCCGCCAGGATCTGCTCCAGACCGGCGATCAAAGTGTCCGCATCGGCCTCAGAGATGATGTTCTGCGCCGCCAGCATTGCGGCGTGGACCATAGAGCCGGTGATGTCCTGCTTGTACATCCGGCTGTCGAAATGTATGGAAGAATTGAAATCGTCTGCGATTTTTTCAGTTGCGCCGTCGGTTCTGCCGGCCCACATCTTAGCCATTTTGATTTCTCCTTAAAACACAAATGGTAGGGGCGGATGCCCACATCCGCCCGTGCCGATGTAGTCATCGGCCCCTACAGCCGATTTTAAATATTACAGTTTGCCCTTTTCCCGCAATGCCTGGACCTTGGTGGGCAGACCCCACAGATTGATAAAGCCCTGAGCGTCTTTCTGATCGTAGTCGGACTCGTCGAAAGTCGCTAAGTTTTCAGAATACAGAGAATAAGGAGATGTCATACCGGCGGGGATGATGTTACCCTTATACAGTTTCAGTTTTACCGTGCCGGTGACATACTTGTTGGATTCGTTGGCAAAGGCGGTCAGGGCTTCCTGCAGGGGAGAGTACCACTTGCCGTTGTAAATGAGGTCTGCGTAGTCCACAGCCAGTTTCTGCTTCAGGTGCAGGGTGTCCTTGTCAACGGTGAGCATCTCCAGTTGCTCGTGGGCAAAGTACAAAATCGTGCCGCCGGGGGTCTCGTAAATGCCACGGTTTTTCATACCCACCAGCCGGTTTTCCACGATGTCGATAATGCCGATGCCGTTGGCGCCGCCCAGTTCGTTGAGTTTGGCGATGATGGCAGATGCCTTCATCTTTTCGCCGTTGATGGCTACCGGTGCGCCGGCTTCAAAGTCCAATGTGACATAGGTAGGTTCATCGGGGGCGCTAAAGGGGGACACGCCCATCTCCAGGAAACCGGGCTTATCGTAGTCCGGCTCGTTGGCGGGATCTTCCAGGTCCAGACCTTCGTGGCTCAGGTGCCACAGGTTCTTGTCCTTGGAGTAGTTGGTCTCCCGGCTGATCTTCAGGGGGATGTTGTGGGCCTCGGCGTAGTCGATCTCCTCGTCACGGGATTTGATATCCCACTCACGCCAGGGGGCGATGATCTTCATATCCGGGGCGAACCGCTTGATGGCCAGTTCGAAACGAACCTGATCGTTGCCCTTGCCGGTACAGCCGTGGCACACCGCGTCCGCGCCTTCTGCAATGGCGATTTGGGCCAGTTTCTTGCCGATGACCGGACGGGCAAAGGCAGTACCCAGCAGGTAAGTTTCGTACTTGGCGCCCATCTTCAAAGAGGGGATGATCACATCGTCCACCATCTCGTCTGTCAGATCGGCAACGATCAGTTTGCTTGCGCCTGTCTTGATAGCCTTTTCTTCCAGACCTTCCAGTTCGTCAGCCTGACCCACATTGCCGGATACAGCGATGACCTCGCAGTTGTTGTAATTCTCTTTCAACCAGGGGATGATGATGGATGTATCCAGACCGCCGGAATAAGCCAGCACGACTTTTTTGATGTTTTCCTTGCTCATAATGATTGCCTCCTGCAAGAATATTCTTTCGCATACAAGGGAGTATACACCTGAAACCAAGCAATGTCAAGCACCAATGTATAAATATACATAAATTCAATGAATATATACACAACAACATAAATCGGTATTTTTTAAAGGATTTACAGGCAAACCTCTTGCAACTTTTTTGTTTTAATGGTAAAATGTTCTAAAGTCTGCGGTCGAACCAAGACCTGACGAAAAATAAAGGAGGCAAACCATGACGCTCAGTGAGAAGAAGCAACTGCAAATCACTGCCTGCAAAGTGCGTATGGGTGTGATCGAATCTACCCACGGCGCAAAGGCAGGTCACCCCGGCGGCAGTCTGTCTGCTGCAGAGGTCTTTACCTATCTGTATTTTAAGGAAATGAACATCGATCCCAAGAATCCCAAGTGGGAAAACCGTGACCGCTTTGTTCTGAGTAAGGGTCATACTACCCCCGGTCTGTATGCCACTCTGGCAAACCGTGGCTTCTTCCCCGTGGAAGATCTGCCCACCTTCCGTCACATCGACAGTTACCTGCAGGGTCACCCCAATATGAACACCGTTCCCGGTGTGGATATGTCCACCGGCTCTCTGGGTCAGGGCATCTCTGTTGCTGTTGGTATGGCGCTGGGCGCCAAGCACACCGGCAAGACCAACCGTGTCTACTCTCTGCTGGGCGACGGCGAGATCCAGGAGGGTCAGGTATGGGAAGCATGCATGGCTGCTGCCCACTACAAACTGGACAATCTGTGCATCGTTGTGGATAACAACGGCCTGCAGATCGACGGCAACATTGCCGATGTTATGAGTCCTTACCCCATCGTGGACAAGCTGGAGGCTTTCGGTTTCTATGTCCAGCAGATCGACGGTCACGACTTTGACGCCATCGAGGCTGCCTTTAACAACGCAAAGAACACCTCCGGCAAGCCCAGCGCTATCGTGATCAAGACCGTTAAGGGCAAGGGCGTTTCCTATATGGAGAACGATGCCGGCTGGCACGGCAAGGCTCCCAACGACGCTGAGTACGCACAGGCAATGACTGAGCTGAATGCTCAACTGGCAGAATTGGAGGCGTAATTATGGCTGATATGAAGAAAGTTGCTACCCGTGACAGCTACGGCGCTGCATTGGCAGAGCTGGGCGCACAGTATGATAATCTGGTAGTTCTGGATGCCGACCTGGCAGGCGCAACCAAGACCGGTACATTTAAAAAGGCATTCCCCGACCGTCACTTTGACTGCGGCATCGCTGAGGCAAATATGATCTGTATGGCCACCGGTATGTCCACCACCGGCCTGGTTCCCTTTGCCTCCAGTTTCGCAATGTTCGCAGCAGGCCGCGCTTTCGAGCAGGTCCGTAACTCCATCGGTTACCCTCACCTGAATGTAAAGATCGGCGCGACCCACGGCGGCATCTCCGTCGGTGAGGACGGCGCATCCCACCAGTGCTGTGAGGATTTCGCGCTGATGCGTTCTATCCCCGGTATGACCGTTATCTGCCCCGCTGACGATGTGGAGGCAAAGGCTGCTGTTAAGGCTGCTTACGAGATGAACGGTCCCGTTTATCTGCGTTTTGGCCGTCTGGCTGTTCCCGTATTCCACGGCGATGACTACAAGTTCGAAATCGGCAAGGGCGAGATCGTAAAAGACGGCAAGGATGTTGCCATCATCGCCAACGGTCTGCTGGTTTACGAAGCCATTCAGGCTGCTGAAGAACTGGCTGCTGCCGGCATCGATGCTATGGTCATCAATATGGCTACCATCAAGCCCCTGGACGAAGAACTGGTTCTGGCTGCTGCCAAGAAGTGCGGCAAGATCATCACCTGCGAAGAGCACTCCGTCATCGGCGGTCTGGGCGAGGCTGTCTGCAGCCTGCTCAGTGAGAAACTGCCCACACCCGTCAAGCGCATCGGCGTCAACGACGAGTTCGGTCACTCCGGTCCCGCTGTGGATCTGCTGAAGCAGTTTGGCCTCAGCGCAGAGCACATCGTAGAGGTCGCCAAGGACTTCTGCAAGTAATACGCCAACAAAAAACCACCCGTTGGGCACTGCCCTTTCCGGGTGGTTTTTTTGTCTGCCAAATTCCGGCTTGCCGAGCCGTTTAGCAACGGCTCAGTGCAGAGTGCAAAGTGCAAAGTGCAAAGTTAATGTGTCGGCTTCGCCGACTATTTAAATCATTTGCGTTAGCAAATACCATAACTGTGCACTGTGAACTGTGCACTGTGCACTTCGAGCAACTGCTCAAGAAATTGGAATTTATCATTCCTTCTTCGGTGTGTGGCCGTATTTTTTCTTATACAGCCGGATGAAGAAGGAAAGATTGGAAAAGCCGGAACTCTCCGCCGCTTCAGATACATTGTATTCACCGCTTTGCAGTTTCATCCGGGCAGCGCCCAGCCGCAGATCGTTGCGGTACTCCACAGGCGAAAGCCCGGTATATTCCCGGAACAGCCGCCGGAAGGTGGGCTGGCTGATACCGCAAAGGGCGGCATAATGCCCGATTGGGTGATTGTCTGAAAAATCTGCAGACAAAGCCATCAGCGCAGGCTGCAATTTTTTGTATCTGGAGGGAATGCGGGATTGGCTCAGATCCAACTGCCACATCAGATCATAAAAGCAGGAAAGGGAGTAAAATGGATGCCCGAAAGCATAACTGTCCAGCGGTTTCCAGAAGGCGCTCACCAGATCGCCGGCGTTGGGCAGAGTGGGCTTCAGAGGCGTTGTCAGGTAGTGGGGCAGTTCCCCGGAGACAAGATCGAATTGTACAATTTTGATCTGGGTTTCTTCTGCGGTATAGGTGGTGGAATACACCGTTCCCCTGGGGACAAACAGCACCTCACCGGAGGTCACGGGAATACTTTCCGGGGTATTTCCCGAAAAATCACAGCGAATTGCCCCCCGGACAACATAGATAAAACCGTGGTTGGCTCTGCCTTCCCGGAAGAAATTTATATGGTCTTTTCCACGAAATACATCGATAACGTGAATATTTTCCACAGAAAAGTTGGGCGTTTGCATATCGTATTCGTAGCGCATAAGATCCCTCCTTGGTATCATCCTACCTTTTGGCGGCGGGAATGTCAACTGGAAATGATCGAATAGTGTTAAAAAATGATCACTTTGGCGATTGTAGAAAACAGCCGACCTATGGTATATTAAGAGCAGAATGGAGGCAGGCAAATGAAACTGTTTGATCAAAACAAAACTGCGAAGATCTTGTTGACGCAGGATTTGCCGGCGTGTGTATTGCCGGCAGTTTACGATCTGCAGCGAGACTTAAGAAAACTCTCCGGTCAGCCCGAAGGGTTTGCCATCACCCACACAGAAACCGGTGACCCCGCTATCCGCATTGCCATTGTCCCTGCCCGGGAGGCGGAGTCCTACGAAGTGCAGGTGGCGCAAACCGGCGTTTCCATCACCGGCGCCGACGCTTTGGGCGCGGTGTACGGCATCTACCGCTTTTGCGAAAAGTGCTTACATATCCTGCCGGTAAGCCGGCTGGTGGATATCTTCCCCGAGCCCGTTACCCAATTGGACCTGCCTTTGCAAGGGTTTTCGTCGGAGAAGCGAAGCGTCCGTTTCCGGGGTTGGTTTTTAAATGACGAGGATCTGCTGTGCGACTTTCGGGGCGGCGGCGGTCAGCGGGATATCGACTATCCTTATTATCAGACCGTGATGCGCCCGGATGTGCTGGATATGATCTTGGAAACAGCCCTGCGGCTGGAAATGAACCTGATCATTCCCGGTTCTTTTGTGGACATAGACAATCCCGCCGAGGCGGCGCTGGTGCAGGCGGTGATTCGCCGGGGTATGTACATATCCCAACACCACGTCGAGCCGGTGGGCGTGTCCTACTTCTCGGCGGACAAGTATATGAAAAAACACGGCGATCCCGGTGAGGAAGTGTCTTTCATTTCCAACCGCCGCCGTATGGAGGAGATCTGGCGTTACTACATCGAAAAGTGGGCTGTCTACGGCGACCGGGTGGTCTGGCAGTTGGGTCTGCGGGGCAAGGGCGACCGCGCTATCTGGAAATCCGATCCCAATGTGCCTATGGACGATGCATCCC
The DNA here is from genome assembly GCA_045540035.1 of Faecousia sp. Classification (GTDB taxonomy): domain Bacteria; phylum Bacillota; class Clostridia; order Oscillospirales; family Oscillospiraceae; genus Faecousia. The sequence continues at coordinate 16,960 of JAZQGL010000069.1, read as the reverse complement.
GGGGCGGGATCATCTCCGATGCGATGAAAACCCAGCACCGATTGATCGGTCAGGTGCTGGGGCATAAGGATTTTTACTGCACAGCCACCCTTTGGACCGAAGGCGCTGCCCTTTACCGCGTGGGGGCTTTGCAAGTGCCGGAAAATACCATCGTGGTATTCTCCGATGTGGGCTACAGCCAGATGTACGCCCGGAATTTCTACGAATGCCCCCGAAACCCCGACACCCTTTACGGCGTTTACTATCACACGGCTTTCTGGATGGAAGGCCCCCATCTGGCAGAAGGGCTGGACCTGCGGAAATTAACGGATGCCTACCGGGAAGCCCGGCGCAGTGGGACCCACTATTTTACCGTCCTGAATGTGTCCAATGTGCGCCCGCTGCATTTTTCCATATGGTATCAGGCGCAGATCCTGCGACACTTTACAGACTTTGATCCCCGGAAGGCGCTGGATACCCAGTTGCAGGGGCTTTACGGAAGATCTGCCCAGGCGGTAAAGCCGCTGATGCAGGCGTATTACGATACCATTGCCGAACTGGGCAAAGAAGAACTGCTGGACCGCTACACCAAGGCGACCCACGAATATATAGATCCGGGAAAAGTGCCTTATCCGGAATTTCCGGCTACCGACGGGCATTTGCGCTATACCGGCATAAGGCTGCTTAAGGGGCAGTTTTATACGGCAAATGAAATCAGTTACCGGGAAATCCTGCAAGCAAGCCTTGTAAAGTGGGAAGACCTTTACAGCCGCGTCTGCGATGCAGAGTCCCGGATCTATCCGGAGAATTTGCTTTATTTCCGGCAGTTTTTGAAATTTCCGGTGTTTTATATGCTGCATTTGACTGTCTGGCTGATCCATTGCATTGACCTGACCCGTACCGGTGACGAATCATACAGACTAAGCGCCTGCAATGCCTTGTGTGAGATATTAAAGGCGCGAAAGATCCTGGAGCAGGGCAACTGGCAGGGCTGGCACGCCGGAGACAAAAAGATCGGCATTGCGGATATCCTGACAATGACAAAGGAGTATACCTATGAAGGATAATTTTCTGCTGACAAGTGAAAAAGCCCGGTATCTTTATGAAGCATACGCCAAAGATAAGCCCATCGTGGACTTTCACAACCACATTTGTGTGGCGGATGTGCAGGCAAGGCGGCAGTTTGCCAACATAACCGAACTGTGGCTGACCGCAGACCCCTATAAGCACCGCTTAATGCGCATCTGCGGTGTGGAGGAATACTATATCACCGGCGATGCCACCGACTATGAAAAGTTTGAAAAGTTCTGTGAGATATTTCCTATGCTGGCAGGGAATCCGGTGTACGACTGGTCAAGAATGGAACTGGCGCAGATCTTCGGGATAGAGGACCGGATCTGCAAGGAAAACGCCCCAAAGATCTATGACCGGACCCAGCAACTGCTGCAGCAAGACGAATATCGGGCGGACGGCATTTTGCGCCGTTTCCCGATTGTTTATCAATCTCCGGTAGCGACGCTGACGGAAGATATCTCCGCCTTTGACGGCAAGACCGTTGCGCCCTCTTTGCGGGGAGACGATCTGCTTGCGCCTACGGTGGAATTGAAGCAGAAACTTCAGGAACTTACCGGCATCGCAATTACCGATGACCATACTTATATGGCGGCGGTTTGCCTGCTTCTTGATAAGTTTGCGGAAAAAGGCTGCCGGTTTGCCGATCACGCATTGGATGACGGCTTTTTCGATGATCCCAAGGGACAAGAAAAGAAAGCAATGTTACTAAGACTTGCTCTCCAGTATGAAAAGCGGGGCTGGACCTTGCTTTTGCACATCGGCGCCAAGCGCGCCACCAGCCCCCGGCTGAGACAGATCGCCGGTCCTGCCGGCGGATATGCCGGCGCAGGCAGCATTGGGGCGGGGAAGATCGCCGACCTGCTGGGCGAAATGGAAGCATCCAACGCCCTTCCCAAGACGGTGCTGTTCCCCTTAAATATGGCAGATCAGGCATCCTATGCGGTTTTGCAAGGCTCTTTCAGCCAGGACGGCGTATCTTCCAAAGTGCAGTTAGGACCTGCCTGGTGGTGGTGCGACCACAAACTGGGCATTGAAAACACCTTGTCTGCCATATCTTCTTTCGGTGTGCTTTCCCGGTTTATCGGTATGACCACCGACTCCAGAAGTCTGCTGTCATTCTGCCGGCACGATTATTTCCGCCGGATCTTGTGCAGTTTTATTGCCCAGCAAAACGATGATCAGCAGTGGGATCTGCCCACGGAAGTACTGGGAGAAATGATAGAAAAAATTTGCTGGAAAAATGCAAAGGAGAGATGCTGAAATGGGTATGTTTGAAGGAAAAATCGCAGTGGTCACCGGCGCAGGCGGCACGCTGTGTTCGGAGATCGCCATCCGTCTGGCAGAAGAAGGCGCAAAGGTGTTTCTGGTGGGAAGAACCGCAGAAAAACTGCAGGTAGTTGCGAAGAAGATCGCAGAAATGGGCGCGCAGCCGGCAGAGATCTTTGCCTGCGATGTCACCGACAAAGATGCCATTGCCGAACTGGGCAAGATCGTGGAAGCAGCCGGCGGCTGTGATTACCTTGTCAACGGCGCAGGCGGCAACAATCAAAAGGCAATGCCCACCATCACCGCCTTCGACCCCCGGGAACTGGAGGGAACACTGCCTGAAGGCGTCCGGGGTCTTTATGACATCGACACAGAGGCTTTTGAAAGTGTGCTGCATATCAACACCATGGGTACTGTGATCCCCACAATGGAATTTGCCAAACAGATGGCAAAAAAGGGCAGCGGCAGTGTGGTCAACTTTGCATCTATGAACAGTTACTGCCCCCTGACCCGGTGCTTTGCCTATGCCATGAGTAAGGCTGCCATCACCAACCTGACCCAGTCTTTCGCCGCTTATTATGCCCCCGCCGGTGTGCGGATCAATGCGGTGGCCCCCGGCTTTATGGTCAATGAGCGCAGCAAGAATTATCTGGGAACGGTGGAAGAAGGTCTGACCAAGCGGGGCGAGAGCGTCATCGGGCATACGCCCATGGGTCGTTTCGGGCAGGCTGCCGATCTGGTAGGCTGTGTCAAGTGGCTGCTCAATGAAGAGCAGTCCGCCTTCGTCACCGGCATTACCGTACCGGTGGACGGCGGCTTCCTGACTTTGGGAGGCGTATGATATGCTGCTGACCGATTATTTCCGCAGCGCGCCGGATGCCACTTGGGATTTTGCACTGCAATCAGGCGTGAACCACGGCGTGATCCGGCTGCCGGAGGACGAAGCCTTTGATCTGACCGATTTTGACCATTGGCAGCAGGTACATAAGCGCTTTACCGATTTTGGCATCACGCCGGTGATCGTAGAGCCTATGCCCAACTGCGTACACGATCACATAAAAGCCGGCGATGAAAAGCGGGATGAGAGCATCGAAAAGGTGCTGCATATGCTGCCGATTATGCGGCGGCTGAACATCGAGACGATCTGCTTTAACTGGATGGCGCATATCGGCTGGCTGCGTACCCGGTCGGATTATCCGGAGCGGGGCGGCGCGCAGGTGACCCAGTTCCGTATGGAGGATTTTCAGCCCACCGGCGAAAAGATCACCGCAGAAAAACTGTGGGAGAATTACGAATATTTTCTCAAGGCGGTGATCCCCGATGCAGAGGAGTACGGCATCAAACTGGCGCTGCACCCCGACGATCCTCCCGTACCCCGGCTGGGAGACGTGGAGCGGATCATAATCAGCAAGGAGAATATCCGCAAGGCAGTTTACGATATTGTTCCCAGCGAAAACTTAGGAATTACTATGTGTCAGGCGAATTTCCACATTATGGGTGAGGACCTGGAAAAGACCATCGAAGAATTTGCCGAAAAGATATTCTTTGTCCATTTTCGCAACACCACCGGCTGTCCGGAGAATTTCCGGGAGACATTCCACGATAACGGCGATCTGCCGATGGCGGAACTTTTGAAAGTCTACCACCGCTGCGGCGTGGATGTACCCATTCGGGTGGATCACGTTCCCACTATGGCAGGGGAGGTGTCTCAGGTGGCAGGCTATGACGCGATGGGCAGACTCTTTGCCATCGGCTATCTGAAAGGCATTATGGAGGCTGTGGAGGGAAAGAAATGATACACATCGGAAAAAAGGTGATCCGCAAGACCCAAAAGTTCTGGAATCACTGCTTGTTTCACCCCACCGATGCGGTGGAAGATCCCTGGGGCAGACGGATACTGGACCGGATGGCAGATGACCGTGCCATCGATACGGTGCGGATCTATGCCATGCTGGAAGATATCGTCTATTTGGATGAAGACGGGAATTTGCAGTACGATTTCCGGCTCAACGATCTGCGGCTGGATTATCTGGTGGAAAAGGGCTATGATCTGATCATTGCCTACGCGGCAGTGCCGGATTGCATTGCCCAAAGCACCGGGTTCAAGAGAGCATCGGCGTTCAATGCCACCCGCTACAAGGGCAAAATGTGGAACACAGCGCCCCCGAAAGATCCGGCGCTTTGGGAAGCGGTGTGCTACGCCTACACCAGGCACATCGTGGACCGCTACGGTTTGGAAACGGTGTCCAAATGGCACTTGCACTGCTTCAACGAGCCGGACATTCCCTCCTTTTTTATGGGGCAGTTGCCGGCAGGTCACGAAAAAGCGCGCAGCGAAGAATACTGCAAAATGTACGCCGCCTTTGTCCGGGGTTTAAGCCGGGTCTCGGAAGACCTGACCATGGGCGGACCTGCCCTTGCCAACAAGCCCTTGTTTTTGGACTACTTTTTGCAGTATGTCCGGGAAAACAATTTGCGGCTGGACTATATCGCCCTTCATAATTACGGCACAAGTCCGAAAGCCCTGCACGAAAAATCGGCCCATATTACTGTCGGGAATAATCTCCAGCGCCACGAAAGTTATATGGAGGTCATTCGCAAAAACGGTTTTGAAGACACCGAGATCGTCATCGACGAATGGGGCGTTGCCACCCGTGGCTTTGCCAACCGGCTGGAAAGTCCCGAACTGATGTTCCGGGAGACGGAAGTGTTTTCTGCCTACTACGGCAAACTGATCCGGGCATTTCTGGACACGGGCTATGACATTGCCAAACTGGTGATCTGTCTTTCCGGTCAGCACGAGATGACGGAAGACTTTACCGGGTTTCGCAATTTCTTTACTTTGAACTTTATTGCCAAACCTATCTACAACGCCCATCTGCTGGCATCCCGGCTGGGAACAGATCTGGTGGAGGGGAAGTCCGACGATGAAAATGTCGCCGTGATCCCCACAAAGACCGAGGACGGCTATGGGGTGCTGGTAAGTTATGCCGGCGAGAATTTTGAAGAAGATATCCCGGATATTTTCCAGACGATATCTTTTGCGGAGGACATCACCGGCAAGACGGTGACGGTGTACTGTATTGACCGCAGCACCACCAACCCTTACCGCTTGTTTGAGAAAATGGGCAGCCCCGAAACCCCCGACGAAGAGCAGATCGCCCGGTTGCGGGAAGCGGGGCAACTGAGACCGGTCTCCCAATATCTGGCTGCAAGCAACTGTTTAGAGCCGATTTGTTTAAGGGCGAATAGCCTTTGCCTGATTACTGTAGGCTGAGGCTGAGAGAGGAGAGAATTATGAAACTGAATTCCAGAGAAGAGATCATTGCCCTGACCCCGCTGTGGAAAGGGGAGCGTTTTCCTGACGGCAGACCCAAAGTGCCACAGAAATATATCGACCAGATGTACAAAATGACATTGGAAGAACTGTGGAAACCCATCTTCCTGAAAGGCTATGAGAGCCAGTTTGAAGGCGACCTGAAGACTCTCCACGATGACGGCAGAAAACTTATCGGCAGAGCCGTTACCGCAACATATGTGCCTACCCGCCCGGACCTGCTGGATGTGATGTTCGATGTGGGCAAGGCAGGCGGCTTCAGCGGCAACTTCAACCAGTGGGTCATCGACTCTCTGGTAGAAGGCGATGTGGTAGTCGTGGATATGTATGACAAGATCTACAAGGGTACATTCTTAGGCGGCAACCTGACCACCGCCATCAAGGCTCGCACCAAGACCGGCGGCGGTGTGGTCTGGGGCGGCATCCGGGATGTGGAGCAGATGAAGCAAGTGCCGGATGTGCAGGTGTATTACCGGGGCATCGATCCCACGCCTATAAGAGAGTTTGTCATCAAGGACTTTAACAGCATCACCCGCATCGGCAAGGCTACCGTCCTGCCCGGCGATATCGTTTACGGCGCCGGCGGCGGTGTGCTGTTTATCCCCAGCCATTTGGTGCAGGAAGTGGTGGAAGGCGCTGCCAAGACCCACGTGAAGGACGATTTCGGCTTTGAAATGATCACCGCCGGTAAGTTCACCACCGCCCAGATCGACCGGGCTACCTGGACAGAGGAAATGCTGGATATGCTGACCGCCTGGATACAGACCGACCCCCGTGGCGAAAAGTACCGGGATCTGGATTGGTCTTTGGAGTATGACCTTGCCCGCAACGGCGACCCCGACGACACCCAGACAATGCTGTAAAAAATCCCGATTTATCGATCCGCAGAGAGAGTTGACAATTGATAATGCAAAATGCAAAGTGCAAAATGCAAAATTGTGATAGAACCCGCAAGGCCTCAATTTTCAATTCTCAATTATTATCGATCCAACGGATCGGTAAACCGGAACGGCGGACATAAGAAACCGGACTTCCCAAAGGCGGGAAGTCCGGTGTTTTTGTAAGAGAAAACCACCGGCAGTGCCGGTGGTTCCCAAAAGCTTTCGCTATGCCCAGTCCCGCCGCAGCGGCAAGCCTCCCCTGTGTAAGGGGAGGTGGGCAAAATCTTTGATTTTGCTCGGAGGGGTTGTTCTCATAGTGACAATCCCCCAGTCGCCGCAATGCGGTGACAGCCCCCTTTACACAAGGGGGCCTGTGCATACCACCGGCACGGCCGGTGGTTATGATTCTTTGTTATCAGATGCCGAAATAGCGCTTTGCGTTGTTGAAACTGATGCCCTCCACGATCTTTTTAAGGCTGGCGTCGTTGTTGGGATACTCGCCGTTTTCCACCCACTTGCCGATCAGGTTACACAGAATTCTGCGGAAGTAATCGTGGCGGGCGTAACTCAGAAAGGAACGGGAGTCGGTGAGCATACCGATAAAGTTGCCAAGCAGTCCCAGATTTGCCAGGGAGATCATCTGCTCTTCCATTCCGGTCTTGTTGTCGTTGAACCACCAGGCAGAACCGTGCTGGATCTTGCCGGGGATCTCGCTTCCCTGGAAACTGCCGATCAAAGTACCCAATTGGGCATTGTCGATGGGATTCAGGGAGTACAAAATGGTCTTGGGGCATTGCTCGGTCTCGTCCAGAGCGGACAGCAGGGCAAAGATATTGGCGCCGGTGGTGTTCTGGGCGATGGCGTCGAAGCCGGCATCGGGTCCCAGCCGCTTAAACATCCGGGCGTTGGTGTTACGCAGGCAGGAATAATGGATCTGCATGGCGATGCCCAGTTTGTGATAAGTCTTGCTGCAGGCCAGCAGCAACACGGTCTGATAGCCCTCGATCTCCTCGGGTGTCAGGGTCTCGCCGCAGAGCGCTTTCTGATAAGCGGCATCCGCCTGGGCCATCGTTACGGGGCGGAAGGGGACAACCGCCTCAAAGCCGTGGTCGCTTGCCCGGCAGCCGTGGTCATAGAAGAAATGGATGCGGTCCACCAGAGCGTCAGCCACATCCTGGGCGGTAGCCAGGCGCTCCTTGCCCACAGCCTTTGCCAGTTTGCCGATGTAATCCACAAAGCCGTCTTTGTGGATGTTCAATGCTTTGTCGGGACGGAAAGAGGGGCAGACCTTCACATCGATGGTAGGATCGTTTGCGATCTTTTCGTGCCACTGCAGGCTGTCAATGGGATCGTCCGTTGTGCCGATGAAGGCAACATTTGCCTTGCGGATCAGACCACGGGCGGTCATATCGGGATCTTCCTGCAGAAGTTTATTGCAGTGTTCCCAGATCCGGGGCGCACTCTCCAGGGTCAGCGGTTCGGTGACGCCGAAGAACTGCTGCAGTTCCAGATGGCACCAGTGATACATAGGATTGCCGATGGCCATTTCCAGCGCCTCGGCCAGTTTCAGAAACCGCTCATAAGCGGGCTTGCTGCCGGTGACATAGTCTTCTTCCACGCCGTTGGAGCGCAGCATACGCCACTTGTAGTGGTCGCCTGCCAGCACGCCGTTTTCCAGACCGCCCAGCCAGACCTCCACCAGATTGTTGAACCGGCGATCTTCATAGATCTCCCGGGGGTTTAAGTGACAATGGTAGTCTGCCAAAGGCATTTTCTTTGCGTAATCGTGAAAAAGATGCTTGGCAGTTTCGGTTTCCAGCAGGAAATCCCGATCCATAAAGTTTTTCATTGGATGTATCCTCCTAAAGTGTTCATTGGGGGTCTGATATATCTTTCGTGGCTGGTGGCTTGGGGGTGGGCGTAAACGCCGGACACAAGTCCCAGCATTGCATACAAAGTGATGATGGAAGAGCCGCCGTAACTGATAAACGGCAGGGTAAGACCGATAACCGGCATCACGCCGATGTTCATGCCCACATTGACGATGATCTGGAAGATCAGCGCGGAAGCCACGCCAAAGCAGACCAGCCGCCGCAGCATATCCGGGCTGCGGACGCCGACCCAGAAGCACCGGATCACGATCAAAAACAGCAGTACCACCACAAGGAAACAGCCTACGAAACCCAGTTCTTCTCCGATCGCGGAGAAGATAAAGTCCGTATGCTGGGCAAACAGCGCGCCGTTGGTCTGGGTGCGGTGACCCTGGAAAAGACCTTGTCCCGTCAGACCGCCGCCGGTGAGAGACCGGAGGGCGCGGACTGTCTGGTAACGGGCGCCGGTACCTGCGGCGTCCAGTTCCGGGTTGAAAAGCACGGCGATACGCTCTTTCATATACATATCGTCGGGCATCAGATTCCAAACAATAGGAGCCATAACGGCAAGACCGCCGATGGCGCCCACGAACCATACCCAATGCACGCCGCCGGAAAGGGTCATACCCACAAAAATAAAGGCAAAGATCAGCGACACGCCCATATCACCGGAAATGATGTAGTTCAGGCCGAACAAAATACCCAGATGCAGCACCATATGACCGATGGAGGTCAGACTGGCAAGATTATTTTGCCGGGCGGTGATCACCGATGCCATGATCAGCACAAAGGTGATCTTACAAATTTCCGCAGGCTGAATATTAAAGGGCAGGAAGGGGAAGTTCAGCCAACTTCGGTTACCGGAAATGGTCTCACCGAAGGGGATCAGCAGCAAAAGCAGCACAGTATTAAAGACTACCAGAGATCTGCGGTGTTCGGAAAACCACTCCGTATTGATGGAGGAGATAAACACATAGAAGAAAATACCTGCGCCGGCTGCGATGATCTGAATGATCAGGTAACGCAACGGGCCGGTGGAAGTTGCGTTGGTGGTGCTGGCAACCATCAGGCAGCCAAAGGCCGTGGCGATCACGCACAGCAGCAAAAGCACCAGGTCGCCCTTTTTAAAAGCGTCCAGCATACGCACAATAAAACGACGCATCGCGTCACCTCCTTACTATCCAGTTTACTATAACATTTTTTTACCCAAAAGTAAACCGCTTTTCAAATTCTTAACAAACCCCAATTTATCGAGCAGTTGCTCGAAGTGCACAGTGCACAGTTCACAGTGCACAGTGCACAGTTATGGTATTTGCTAACGCAAATGATTTAAATAGTCGGCGAAGCCGACACATTAACTTTGCACTTTGCACTCTGCACTTTGCACTGAGCCGTTGCTAAACGGCTCGATAAACCCAAATTTGGCAATAAAAACCGGCTTGCGGTGAAACACAAGCCGGTTGGTTTTTGGTTAGTCTTCGAAAGTCAGAACGTCCTTGAAGCGCTCTTTGAAAATGCCGTAGACAGCCTGCAGGGTAGCCTCGTCGTCAACGGAGATGTAGTTCTCGTTGTCGTCATCCACGGGCTCGACCTCCAGAATGACAACGGAGTTGTCCTCTTCCTCTACGGGCAGCAGAGCCAGATATTCCTTGCCTTCGTATTCGATGCAGTCCATATACTCAAAGTCGACCTCTGCACCGTTTTCGTCGATCAGGGAGATGATGTTCGATTCTTCTTCCTGCAAAATTTCCTTATCTTCCATTACTTTCTTGCCTCCTTGACGATTTCTACAGATTTCTTGCACAGTTCGGTGATCTCGTCCCACTTGCCGTTCTCGATCAGGTCAGCGGTGACCATATAACTGCCGCCGCAGGCGCAGATCACGGGGCAAGCGGCGTAAGTAGCCAGATTTTTCAGACCGATGCCGCCGGTGGGCATAACCTTGAACATGGGGAAGGGCGCGGACATAGCCTTGATCTTGTCCAGCCCGCCGGACTGCTCAGCCGGGAAGAATTTCAGCACTTCCAGACCCAGTTTGTAGGCTGCGTGATAGTCGGTGGGAGTGGTGCAGCCGGGGAATACGGTGATGCCCTTTTCCTGGCAGTACTTGACGATCTCAATATCCAGACCGGGGGTGACAACAAATTTGCCGCCTGCTGCGATGGTCTGATCCACCTGCTCGGTGGTCATAACCGTGCCGGCGCCTACCATCATTTCAGGATGGCTTTCCGCCATAATGCGGATGGCATCGGCAGCGCCTGCTGCCCGGAAGGTGACCTCAGCCACCGGCACGCCGCCGGCGCACAGCGCGTCTGCCAGAGGCTTGGCGTCCCGCTGGGGGTTGGACAGTTTGATAACCGGCACAACGCCGATCTCGCTGATTTTCTTCTGCAGTTCGTTCATAAAAACCTACCTTTCGGCTGAAAACAGCCTCTTGTTACTATAATCTGAAGGTGCTTTGCTACCTAACATTATAGTAATCAAGAGGCTGTCTGTCAATCGGGAATAATCGGGATCCAGCGCATCAGAAGTTTGCAACTTTGCTGGATTTTAACTGCAGTTGCAGTTTGTCGGCGATCAGGGCGATAAACTCGCTGTTGGTGGGCTTGCCCTTGGTATTGCTGACGGTGTAGCCGAAAAATCTCTGCAAAGTATCCAGATCGCCCCGGTCCCAAGCCACCTCAATGGCGTGGCGAATGGCCCGCTCCACACGGGAGGGGGTCGTCTGGAATGTTTTGGCGACCTGCGGGTATAATACCTTGGTAATGGCGTTGATCACATCCATATCGTTTACCGCAATGATGATGGCTTCCCGCAAGTACTGATAGCCCTTGATGTGGGCAGGCACACCGATCTCGTGAATAATATTTGTGACCAGCGATTCGATGCTGGCTGCCCCGGCAGCGCCGGTGGTGTTCTGCCGCTGGCTCTCCCCGCCGCGGACCTCCTCCAACCGCTCCACCAGCGCCGACAGATCGCAGGGCTTCAGCATCAGATACCGCACACCCAGATTGGCGGCAGCCGATGCCACATAATCTGTGATAAAGCGGGATGTAGCCAAGGTCACCGGCCGCCGTTCCATTGCGGCGATGGCTTTCAGTACACTTAAGCCGTCCTGCTTGGTCAGCATCAGGTCCAGCACCAGCACATCGGGCTTGCGCTCCGTCACCAGCCGGATAGCCCGTTCCCCGTCGTTTGCTGTTCCCACAATGTGAAACCCGCCGGCCCGCTGCAAGGCGGCGGTCAGGCTGGCACAAAATTCCTCGGAATTATCTGCGATGATTACATTTGTTACATTATCCATAGCGTCCTCTCCTGACATTCGTATAGTGATCCCCCTTCGGTTGCGACAAATATAATTTAGCATAATGCGTCCAAATATGCAAGGAAAAACCGAAACAATCGCTCGTTAAATAACGACAAATACCGACAAAAACAGACGAAAACGAAACAAAATAAGCAAAAACAGACGCGGCTTGAAAAAAGTTGACGCAAGGGGGGAAATGTTGTAAAATATTTTCAAATCGATTTATTGGGAGGATACTGCCATATGAATGAACGTTGGAACCTGGATCCTATTTACAAAGGATTTGACGATCCGGCTTTTGCCGGGGATATGCAGAAACTGGAGAGCCTGGTTGCCCAGTGTAATGCTTTTGCGAAAGAATTGCCCCAGACCCAGCCCCTGGAGGGTTTGAAAGCCGGTATCGACCTGCTGGAGAAACTTCAGTTGCAGGCAGGCAAACTGGTAGAGTATGCGATGCTGCGCCAGGCGGCAGATACCAAAAACCCCGAGGCAGGCTCCCGGATGGGTCAGGTCCTGAACCTGATCAGCGAGACCGCCGCGGCAGAAGCCACATTCAAACAGTGGGCGGCAAACCTGCCTGACCTGAAAGAATTGGTGCAAAGCGACGATGTTCTGAAAGAGTATGAATTCCTCTTTGCCAATATCGCCAAGAGCAGCCGGTATCTGCTGGGCAGCAAGGGCGAGCAGATCGCCGCCAAACTCCAACTGTCCGGCGGCAACGCCTGGAGCGACCTGCAGCAGTACCTGACCAGTACTGTGGCGGTGGAATACCGGGGTCAGACCACCAATCTGTCCGCCATCCGCAATCTGGCATACGACCCGGATCCCCAGGTCCGCAAGGACGCCTACGAAGCAGAACTTGCCTGCTATGAGAAAATCAAGGACGCCGTTGCCTTTGCCCTGAACTCCATTAAACTGGAGACCATTTCCGACTGCGAACTGCGTGGCTACGCGTCCCCTCTGGCACGGACTCTCCAAAATTACCAAATGGAGCAAAAGACCCTGGATGCCATGCTGGCGGCAATGGACGAATACCTGCCGGTGTTCTGGCGCTACCTGAAGACAAAAGGCAAGGCGCTGGGTCACGAAAAGGGCTTGCCCTGGTACGATATGTTCGCGCCTATGGGCAAGAGTTCCACCAAGTTTACCGCAGAGTCCGCCCGGGACTACCTGCTGAAACTCTTTGCCACTTTCGACGCAGAACTGACAGAGATGGTCCGCAAGGCGTTCGACGAAGCCTGGATCGACTTCTATCCCCGTGACGGCAAATCCGGCGGCGCATTCTGCGCAGGCGTGGAGAGTCTGAACGAGAGCCGCATTCTGACAAACTTTGACGGTATGTTCACCGATGTGGTGACTTTGGCACACGAACTGGGTCACGCCTTCCACAATCAGTGTACTGAGAACCATCGCATTCTGAACCGGGACTACTCTATGCCCCTGGCAGAGACCGCTTCCACATTCAATGAATGCGTGGTAATGGCGGCTGCCATCGCAGGCGCTGATGACAAGGATGAAAAACTGGCGCTGATCGAGTCTCAACTTCAGGACGCCACCCAGATCATCTGCGATATCTATTCCCGCTACCGCTTTGAAGCAAGCGTGTTTGAAAACCGCAAGGAGCAGTTTATGAACGCAGATGCGCTGTGCGACCTGATGCGCACCGCCCAGCAGCAGTCCTACGGTGACGGTCTGGACGCCGACACCCTGCATCCGTATATGTGGGTATGCAAGAGCCACTATTACGGACCTACCTTCTATAATTTCCCCTATGCCTTCGGCGGATTGTTCGCCCGGGGTCTGTACGCCCGGTACGAAAAAGAAGGCGCAGCCTTCGTGCCGAAATACAAAAAACTGCTGCAGACCACCTCTGTGGCAAACGCAGAAGATACTGCCAAGGTGGCGGATATCGACTTGACAGACAAGGCGTTCTGGCGTGACGCGCTGCAGACCATCGCAGATCAGATCGAACTGTTCTGCAGCCTTGTGGAGGAATAAGTATGGAGAGAATCCAAGCATTTCAGAAATTTCTGGACGCAGCCCGCAGTGAGTATCACGCGGTGGCGCTGCTGGCAGGTCAGTTGCAAGATGCCGGCTACTGCGAACTTTCGGAAGGGGAGAAGTGGGAACTGGTTCCCGGCGGCAAGTACTACCTGACCCGTGGCGGCAGTGCGCTGATCGCTTTCCGCATCCCTGCTGAAGATCCCGCAGGTTTTATGATCTCTGCCAGCCACTCTGACAGACCTACTTTTAAGATCAAGGAAAACGGGGATCTGACCGGCACATATACCCGCCTTGCCACGGAGAAATACGGCGGTATGCTGGTAGCGCCCTGGCTGGATAGACCTCTGTCCGTTGCCGGTCGGGCTGTGGTACAGACCGAATCGGGTATTCGCAGTGTACTGGTGGATATTGACCGGGATCTGCTGCTGATCCCCAATGTTGCCATCCATATGAACCGAAAGGCCAACGAAGGCTATGCCTGGAATCCTGCGGTGGACACCCTGCCTTTGCTGGGCGGCAAGGAGGCAGCGGGTAAATTTGAAAAACTGCTGGAGCAGGTCGCCGGCGGTAAGATCTTAGGTCACGATCTGTATCTGTACATCCGGGAAAATGCCCGGGTATGGGGTGTGGATAACGAATACATCTCCGCCGCTGCGCTGGACGATCTGGCATGCGCCTGGACCTGCACCCAGGGCTTTGTGCAGGCAGCCCAGAGTAAGGCGATCCCGGTTCTGTGCGTACTGGACAGTGAAGAGGTAGGCTCCAGTTCTGCCCAGGGCGCGGCATCTCCCATTCTGGAAGATGTTCTGACGCGGATCTGTGACGGGCTGGGACTTTCCCTGCAGCAAACCCTCAGCCATTCCTTTATGGTATCTGCGGACAATGCCCACGCGATCCATCCCAACCATCCGGAGTTTGCCGATGCCAATAACGCCCCGGTAATGGGGGGCGGCGTGGCGCTGAAATTCAATGCTGCCAAGCGCTACACGACCGACGGCTTATCTTCCGCAGTATTCCGCAAGATCTGCGCAGACGCAGATGTGCCGGTGCAGACCTACTACAACCGGGCAGATGTACCCGGCGGCGCAACTTTGGGGCATATCAGCCTTTCCCACGTGGCTGTACCGATGGTGGATATCGGCATCCCCCAACTGGCAATGCACTCTTGCTATGAGACCCTGGCTGTGGCGGATGTGGCGTATATGGAAAAGGCAATGCAGGCCTTCTACAGCAGCGCTTGCGTCCGTGTCGATGCAGATACTGTGCAGATTGTATAATAATAGGTAAAAATTAACAAAAAAAGATCTTCAAAACTGTGAGAAACCACCATTGCATATGGTGGTTTCTTGTGGTATTATTATAGCATCCGGGCATAGGGCGTCCTACTCCACAAAAATAGGCGTTCTGTGTCACAAAAGGAGGAAATATAAACACCGTTGGACTCACGGTACGGCAGTGTGGAGACCTGTCGTAATGCTGCGGCTATTTTGCTTGGCTGCAGTGAGAGCATATGCGAGGAGTCGGTATGCTTAGAGTCGTGCAAGTATGGCAAATGTAACCCTGAAAAACATCAAGAAAGACTACCCCTCCAGTGGTGACGACATCAAGCGTAACAAGGACAAAACTGCGAAGCTGGAAAAGCTGAAGAAGAAGGATCCTCAGGCTTACGAGATGTACCTGGAGCAGCAGGAAAGCAAGGCCAAGCTGCAGGTCACTGACAAGGGCGTCATCGCTGTTCAGGAATTCAATCTGGACATCGCTGACAAGGAATTCATCGTTCTGGTCGGTCCTTCCGGTTGTGGTAAGTCCACCACTCTGCGTATGATCGCAGGTCTGGAAGAGATCTCTGACGGCGAACTGTGGATCGGCGACAAGCTGGTCAATGATGTCGCCCCCAAGGACCGCGATATCGCAATGGTCTTCCAGAACTATGCTCTGTATCCCCATATGACTGTTTACGAAAACATGGCTTTCGCTCTGAAACTGCGCCATGTTCCCAAGGATGAGGTTGACCGCAAGGTTAAGGAAGCCGCTGAGATCCTGGACATCACCCAGTACCTGGGCCGTAAGCCCAAGGCTCTGTCCGGCGGTCAGCGTCAGCGTGTTGCTATCGGCCGTGCTATCGTCCGTGACCCCAAGGTCATGCTGATGGACGAGCCCCTTTCCAACCTGGACGCCAAACTGCGTAACCAGATGCGTGCTGAGATCATCAAGCTGCGCGAGCGTATCAACACCACCTTTATCTATGTTACCCACGACCAGACTGAGGCTATGACTCTGGGCGACCGTATCGTCATTATGAAGGACGGCTTCATCCAGCAGATCGGCACTCCTCAGGAAGTCTTTAACCATCCTTACAACCTGTTCGTTGCCGGCTTCATCGGCGCACCCCAGATGAACTTCCTGGATGCTGAGCTGGTTAAGGTCGATGGCAAGTACGCAGTTTCCGTCGGTGGCATCACCATCGAGCTGTCTGAAGACAAGCAGGCCAGACTGGCCGCCAACGGCGTTGCTGAGCAGGCTGTTACTCTGGGCGTTCGTCCCGAGCACATCTCTCTGGACGATAACGGTATCGACGCTGTGGTCGATGTCCACGAGCTGATGGGTACTTCCATCCACCTGCACTCCACCGCTCTGGGCACGGACGTTGTTATCGTTCTGTCCACCATGAACATGACCGGCGCTGAGCTGTCTGCACTGACTATGGGCGCTAAGATCAAGTTCTCCTTCCCCGGCACTGTTTGCCACGTCTTCAACAAGGAGACCGGCATCAACCTGGAGGCTTAATTCCATACATAGACGGGTCTGCCCAACGGCAGGCCCGTTTTTTATGTACATTTTGGCACATCTTCCAAAGCGTGGCGAAAAGGGTCAAAAACGGGAAACGAAACTGCCCCATTCCCTTGACAAATGGGCAAAAAAAGGTTATTCTTTAAGGGTGTTGTTTTCTGGGCGCAAGCGCAAAAACAGCGTCATTTCTATATATTGATAAAGGAGAAAATGCTGTGCGTGAAAGTGGCATTTTGATGCATATAACCTCGCTTCCCGGGAGCTTCGGCGTGGGAACGATGGGCAAGTCTGCATTTGCATTTGTAGATTTTCTGAAGCAGGCGGGACAGCATTGCTGGCAGATCCTGCCGCTGACCCCTACGGGCTATGGAGATTCTCCTTACCAGTCCTGCTCCACCTATGCAGGCAATCACTACCTGATCGATCTGCAGCTGCTGATCGACGGTGGCCT
>JAZQGL010000068.1:0-7363 GCA_045540035.1 Faecousia sp. | reverse complement strand
ATTGTAGGGACCGGCGTCCTCGACGGTCCGAATTATTTTTCGACCTCGATGGGCGAAAAATAATAGATTGTTAGCATATTTTGAATAAAATCGACCCATCGAGGTTTGATTTTATTACGGACCGTCCGAAGGCCGGTCCCTACATTAATCGGCTCGATAAATTTACATTTATAAAAAAGCGATCCCCACCGTGAGGTGGGGATACGCATTTAAATATAGTAGTCTGCGGGAAGGTCGCCTTCGATTAATTTGCCCATACCGTCCATATAGGCTTTGAAGATATCGTCGAAGGTTGACTTACAGCCCTCGGGAACAGTAAACAGCACTTCTCCGTCATCGGTAAAAAGATGCAGGTAATAGGTCTCCCCATTGGCAGAGAGAGAAATCTCCATCGTTTCGCGGGTAAACAGCATATCCTTACTGCACTCCATCAGGTATACCGAGTGCCAGGTGTCCAGATACATACCGTCAGTCAACTGGGTGGGGGTAACGGTTTCTGTGATCAGGGTGATGGCATCGATCTGCTCCTGCGTCAGGTGGTAGAATTTGTTTTCAAATTCGTGGGTTTCCTCGTTGTAGGTGCTGTAATTGTAGCAGATCACTTCCGGCGCAAAGGGGGCTTTGATCCGGGCGCACAGTTCATCATAGGCGGAGTCAATGCAGTAATGGACTTCGTCCATATAAAAACTGGTCAGAATTTGCTTGTCTTCCGAGGCGTAGCCACTCCAAATGGAAAACATCGGGCTTAAAAGCACCGGCACATCGGGTGCGGTCACCAGAACGCTGTCTGTGTCCATACTGGCGGGATTCAGATATTCACTTTTGGGCAGTTCTTTATAGGTGTTTCCCTGCCAGGTGATGGTACCGTCCTCATTCAGGAAAGCCTGGGTTTTCCGCATTTCATCCAAAGCGGAGCAGCCGGTGAAAACGAACAGCATCCCGAAAGTCAGCAGAAGGACAAAAAGGCGTTTCAAATTCTTTTTCATACTCTTGTCCTCCTTACTCCAAATTCAGTTTTTTGCGGACGGTGTGATGGCAGATCCAGTAATACACCAAAGTCAGTAGCGCCGTTACAACGATTGCACCGCCCAGGAAGAGGTGGATCGCTGTTTCGGCGTTGTTTTCCACCCAGGTCCAGAAACGGGTCCAGGTTTCGGTCTGCACGAAGGCGGCGTATTCGACCATCAAAACGGTACTCAGGATCTGAGTCACCATATAAATTCCAAAGTACACACCTACGGCTGCCAGCACCCGGTTTTTCCGGAACAACTGACCGATGCAGATGCACAGATAGTACAGAAAATAAGAGCCAAATGTTGCAACCAGCAGCAAAACAATAAATTCAGCAGCCCAACCGGCAACGTGCGCCATATAATTCTGAGGGATCTGCTTTACCAGATATGCGCCGGCTTTAAAGATCTCGGAGAGCACCTCGCCGAAAGTGGCGATCATACCAGCCAGCAGGCAAACCAGCAAAGAAACGATGCTGAAGGTGGCGGCCACAATGGCTTTTACCCAGAGATGGTTGGAGGCGGTCACCGGCAGCGTGTGGGTCAGATAACCTTCGCCGGAGAACATATTGACGTAAAACCGGCGGATACCGAAGATCACCGGTGTGGCGATGGAAGCGATCAGCGCAACCACAAACATAAATACAGCAGAACCAAATACAATGCCGTAGTAGTCGGAGTCGTTTTCAAACAGAACAATGACCCGGAGCATAGCGGCGACTACCAGCGTAATGCCGTAAATGATCGGCAAAATGCGCAGCCAGGCTAAGTATTCGTGTTTCAATAGTTTCTTTACCATTTGAACACCTCCCGGAACAGTCCGTCCACGCTCTTGCCGTGTTCCTCGCGGATATCATCCACGGTCTTTTGCAGGACGATGCGGCCGTTCTGAATGAATACCACCTCGTCCAAAATCTGCTCAATATCGGAGATTAGATGGGTGGAGATCAGTACGGTGGCCTGGGGATTGTAGTTGTTGATAATGGTGGAGATCACATAATCCCGGGCAGCCGGGTCTACGCCGGCAATGGGTTCATCCAGTACATAAAGTTGAGCATTGCGGCTCATAGTCAAAATCAGACAAACCTTCTCTTTGTTACCTTTTGATAGGGTTTTCAGGCGGTTTTTCGGGGAAATACCCAGTTTTTCCAACATTTCATAGGCAAGAAACGGACGGAAATCCGGGTAGAAATCCTGAAAATAGGATACGATCTGTTTCACCGTCATCCAGGAATTTAAGTAAATATTGTCCGGCAGGTAGGCAACCATTGCTTTGGATTTGGGGCCGGGTGGGTTGCCGCAGATGGAGATCGTACCGGAGTCGGGGGTCAGCAAGCCGTTGATCAGTTTGATCATTGTGGTCTTGCCGGATCCGTTCGGGCCTAAAAGTCCCACGATCTTGCCGCTCTGCAGCGTCAGGGAGACGTTGTCCAGCGCCAGTACGCTGCCATAGCGTTTGGAAAGCCCGGTACAGCGTAAAATTTCACTCATAAGTTCCACTCCTTTACGATGGATTTTGTATCTTCGGGGCTGACCCCCAAAGACTGCATTTTCTCAAAAAATTCCTTCAAAGCATCCTGCACCAGATCCTGCTGCATCGTGTGTGCCGCGGCAGTATCCGGGGCTACATACCAGCCTGCACCCCGTACAGAATACAAAACACCTTGCTGTTCCAACTGCTCAAAGGCCCGCTGGACGGTGTTGGGGTTGACACCGGCAGAAAGTGCTACCTCCCGTACAGACATCAGCCGTTGCTGGGGGGCAAATTCCCCTGCTGCGATCCGGGCGCAAAGTTGCTGGCAGATCTGGGGGCAGATGGGCCGGTTTTTATCCAGTATCCAGTTCAAAATATGACCTCCTTTCCATACTTAACTGTACTACCTTACTAATACAATAGTACAGTTTTTGTAAAAAGTCAAGAGTTTTTTCAAAATCTAATTTATCGCTCTAATGAGCAAATTAAGAATTAATAATTAAGAGTTAAGAATTGTGGTATTTTCTTCGAAAATAATTTAAATTAGTGACCGAAGGTCACACAATAATTTTTAATTCATAATTCTTAATTCATAATTATTTATCGAGCCGCAGGGTCAATAAACCGGAATTAACAAAAAAGCCACTTTCCCGAAGGAAAGTGGCTTTTGGGATAATGATTTGGTTTGTTGCCCGCAGGTGCTACCTGTTTACATATCGAAGGGTTCCATGCTCAGGACGGGGTGACCCACATTGCCCAGGAACTCCAGCAGTTGCTCGGGATCTTCCTGGCAGACGGTCTCGTCAGCGATCATATCGGTGAAGTTCTCAACACCGTACATCTCCAGAGCGGTAGCATCCAGTTTCTCGCGGACCTGATCCTTCAGATCCTTGGGCATCCAGACGATACGGCCGGGGCCGCCTTCAGCCTTGATGAACTTCTTGGAGAAGATGAACTGCTTGCCGTGACCCATAAAGCCGGGAGTCTGAACGCCGCCGCCGGTCATGGAAGCCATATCGGAGAAACTCATACCCAGAGGAGTCAGACCGGCGTGCTCACGGGTGGTGATGACAACGCCCATAGAGCAGGGCTCCACACCACAGATACACTCGAAGCAACCGCAGGAAGTCATGGGATCCTGGAAGAGGGAGTACAGAGTGATATGCTCCAGAGCGCCGTGAGAATACTTCTCAATGGCCTCATCAACATCCTCGTAACGACCCAGTTCTTCGTCAATGCAGCGCTCCTTGGGAACGACCTGACAAGGACCGGTGGGATCCAGTTCGTTGGTAGCCTTAGCATCCAGCCAGGACACAGCACCGCACAGACCCAGACGCTCGGGGGTAACGATACAGACGTGGCTGGGGGAGAATGCCTGACACATAATGCAGGTGTAGTAAACGGGAACAGACTCGTCGGTCATAGAACTCAGACGGTCGTCACGCTTACTGAAGACTTCGTTTGCAGCAGCGCGCAGAGCCTTGTTCTGCTCAGCGTCAACCACGATAGTGACCTGGCACTTGTCAACGACAGCCTCAAACTCGCTCTTGATCTTGGCGTACAGAACTTCGCCCAGATGACGGAACTTAAAGCCTGCTTCAAAGTCAGCCTTGCTGATACGGATACGGATCATATCACGCTGACCGGTGTGCATAACGCCTTCGATGCAGTTCAGGTATGCGTGGAACTTACGCTCCATAACAGACTCAAAGTCAGCCTGCATAGCCTTACCTGCCACCTCAACGGTGTAGGACAGGCTGATCTTGGAACCGACCTCGATCTCGTCGATCTCGGGTCCGATAACTTCGATCTTGTGATCTTCGATCTCGGCAGCGTCCTTGGTCTGGACCAGTTCGAAGCAGTCCACACGGGAGCCGTCGACTTCCACCTGCATATCGCCGCGGCGAATGATCTCGCCTTCGAAAGCGGTAGCGTAAGCAACGGGGATGTCGATGTTGGTGATCTTGATCTTGATGTCGCGGGCTTCCAGAGAGGTAGCATTCCACTTGGAGGTATCCAGTTGCTGGATCAGGCTCTTGGGAACGCGGAACATATTCTCGGTCTCATTGGAGATAACGGGGAAGCCCAGGCAGATAGCGCCGGCACCGTAGGAAACGACCTCGTCAGACAGAGGCTTGTAAGCATTGACGAAAGCGCGAACACGGTCCATGGTGTACTTATACAGAGTCTTGTAGTCACCGGGGGTAACGTTACCGAAGATCAGTGCAGCACGCACAGCGACGGAAACAACGTGGATAACGGACTGCATCTCGTAGCCCAGGGGGCAGACGCGGACGCCTTCACCGGTCTTCATACCGGCGTCAGCCAGATGCTTGATGCCCTCACCGGTAACGGTGACCAGCATACCCTGCGCCTGATAGGACTTAGCCAGTTCTACAGTCTCAGCGGGATCTTCTGCGCCGCCGATGATAACAGCAACACCGGGGATATCGCCGGTAACCAGCGGAACACCCAGGTTACGGACGAATGCGTCGGTCAGGAAGCCCATCTCGGGCTCAGCGTAGGGAGTAGCACCGTGCAGGTACTTCAGAGCCTCCAGGAATTCTGCGCACAGAGCAGAGGCAACGCCGCTGTCAAATGCGTCCTGCAGGCGGGGATTGCGGGTCATCATAGACTTGATGTTAGCCATTGCAGCCTTCATCTCGCCCAGATTGTTGATCTTGACACCGGTAATGCCGTAGTAGCAGGGCAGGCTGTAAGCGGTGTCGGGGAATGCGACGGGTTCTGCTTCGCCGTACTGGGCGATGGCAGCGTCGATAGCGGCTACGGTACGCTCATAGTTGTAATCGTTACCGCCGAAAACTCTATCAAAAAGTGTCAACTTCGTATCCTCCTTATATGATGTTATTCACGATCCAGGATCGCTTTGATTTTCCGGATTTCTTCGATTGCCGTGGGGCTGAAGTCATAAGGCGATTTGCCCTGACGGTCTGCGTCGATGACCTCGGCGTTGTAGTGGATCATACCCAGAAGGTCTTCTGCGGGAATGGCGTTTCTGACGAATTCCTCGTCCGCTTCGTCCCGGACCTTATTGGCGACCACACGCACCTGCTTGACACCCAGATCGGATGCCAGCCGCTTTACATTGCGGTAGGTCTGTACGGATCTGGCACCGGGTTCGATCACCACGATGAACTGATCCATATTTGCTGCAGTGCCTCTGCCCAGATGCTCCAGACCTGCTTCCATATCCATAATCACCACATCGTCTTTGCGATATGTCATTGCGGACAGGATAGACTTGAGCATCACGTGCTCAGGACAGACACAGCCGCTGCCGCCCACATCCACAGTGCCCATCACCAGAAGTTTTACGCCGTTGATCTCCTTGGAGAAGGTGTCCGGAATGTCGGATACCTGGGGATTCAACTTGAAAAACTTATTGGCGGCGTTGGCGCCGGTGCGCTCCTCTACCAGAGTGCGCATTTTGGAAATGGGGACGATCTGATCCACTTCCTCCTGACTCAGACCCAGGGCCAGACCCAGGTTGGCATCGGGATCCACATCGGCAGCCAGGACGGTGCGTCCTTCGTCGGCATAAAGCCTTGCCAGAGTGGAGGACAATGTGGTCTTACCCACACCGCCCTTGCCGGTAATCGCTACTTTCATTTATGTATGACCTCGTTATTTATGGTGAAGATCCGCTGATTAGATACCCAGAGCGGCGCGCTTTGCTTCGATGCAAGCGATCATCTTGTCGCCCAGAGCGTCGATGTCGGTATCGACAACGAACTTAGCCTCAACCCACTTGTTGATGCCGTTCTCGCCCTGCAGCAACTCGGTGACTTCGGTAGAGCCCTTGGAGTAGGGATCCACGCCCAGGAAGGTCTCAATACCGGTAGCAACAACGTAGTTACCGATAGAAACAGCCTTCTCGGACATCCATTCGGGAGCGCAGCCAACTACGGGAACCTGAGAAATGTTGATGCCCCAATCCTTGGCGATATCGGAAGCCAGAACCATCATACGGGAAATATCAACGCAGGAGCCCATATGCAGTACAGGAGGAATGCCAGCCAGTTCGCAAACACGCTTCAGACCTGCGCCGCAGTATTCCTTAGCCTGCTCGGGATCCATCAGACCAGCCTTTGCAGCAGCCTGGGCAGAACAGCCGGTAACGATCAGAATGATGTCGTTCTCCAGCAGTTTCTTCATCAGACCGATGTGAGCGGAGTCAGGACGGACCTTGGGGTTGTTACAACCGACCATAGCCACAGCGCCGCGCAGAACACCGGAGTGTACACACTCGATCAGAGGCTTGGTGGTGCCGAACTCGTCAACCTGGGAGTTTGCAACGCCGTCCAGAACCTTCTTGATGGCTTCGACGGAGTAGCCGACTCTTGCCTTCTGCTTCTGGGAGGGGATGTTGACCAACTCGGGGGTACGGTTCTTGAAGTTCTCAATGGCCATCTTCACGATTGCCTTTGCATTTTCGCCTGCGGTCTCAGCGTGGAACTGAATGAACTCGGAGTCAGGCATACGGGCAATGGGGGAAGTGGTGATGAACTTGGTGTGGAAGCACTTGGACAGGGGGCCCAGTGCAGGGAAGATACACTGCACGTCAACGACGATGGCTTCACAAGCACCGGTAAGAACAACGTTCTCCTGGTTCAGGAAGTTACCTGCCATGGGGATACCGTGACGCATAGTGACTTCGTTGGAGGTACAGCAAACGCCGGAAACGGTGATGCCCTTAGCGCCCATAGACTTGGCGTAAGCGATCATCTCAGGGTCGTTTGCGTAGTGAACGATCATTTCAGACAGGGAAGGATCGTGACCGTGAACAACGATGTTTACGTTTTCCTTCTCCATAACACCGATGTTTGCCTCGGTGTCGATGGGCTTGGGAGTGCCGAAC
>JAZQGL010000067.1:0-19954 GCA_045540035.1 Faecousia sp. | reverse complement strand
TTTCACGGCGGTAACATGGGTTCGATTCCCGTACGGGTCACCATGACGCGCAAATACGAACCCTGCACATTGTGAGGAATGTATTTGCGCTAAGCGTAACAATAACCCCTGAGGCTTAAAAACCTCAGGGGTTATTGTTTTTCTTTCGACAATTCTCGATGGACAAAGACAAATCTTTGTGTCATAATTAATACAGAAGGGAGGAATATAATGGAAAGCACGATAGAAAGAACGCTTTGCCATATAGTGCTCTTATCAAAACATTTGGATCATTATAACCTTCGCGGTGCGGTTATTGTGACGTTAATGGAGCTTGGTGTGCCTACAAAGAGCGCCGGCTTTGAGTTCCTTAAGAAAGCAATCGAGTTAAAACGAAAAGACCCCACCCGTGCACTAGCAAAGGATATATACTTAGAAATTTCCCTACATTATAAACAACACTCGGAGGAGTTGGTTGAGCAAGCCATACGGGACGCAATTAAAACGGCTTGGCGGCGCGGCAGCAAAGAGGCGTGGGAGTGGTACTTTTCCTATGACGGCCGTGCTGTTTTAAACAAACCGACAAACAGTGAATTCATTTCCAGAATAGCATATATTTTGGAAATTTGGCAGGAATGCAAGATAACAAAGGGGGATCGCTATGAGAGAGAATAAAACCTGCCCAAATACAGGATGGAAGCAAATGCCCACAGAAGAACTGGATCAAGTTCTGCAGGCAGAGCTGGTAAAGGAACATCCCAATGAGGAGGTGGTATTGCCTATATTGCATGAATTGGAAGAGAGAGAGAAAGACATTCCGGTAAAGAAGACACCGGAAGTTTTGGCAATATTAAATAAATTAAGTAAACACGAAACATCATCTAATCAGTCCATACATAAACGCAGATGGCTCTCCGGAGTTGCAGCTGCTGCAGCAGTGGTTTGCCTTGTGATAATGACAACGTCTCCAAGCGCTCAGGCAGAGAGCCTTTTCGATGTATTGGTCCGCTGGACAAGTAGTGTATTCGAATTCTTCACACCAGAGCAAGACGCTTCCAATCCCCCGGTGGAAATCGTTTTTGAAACAGACAACCCCGGTTTGCAGCAGCTTTACGATAAAGTGACAGAGCTGGGTGTAACAGAATTTGTTGTACCCATGTGGCTGCCGGAAGGTTTTGCGTTGTCAGACCTAAAGGATAGTCCTATGCCAGGCGGAAGGAAAGTGCACATAGAATTTAAAAACGGCGACAATAGTATTTCGATTACATATCGCATATCTGCGGATACTTCCGTAAAATTTGAGAAAGAAGAAACCGGCATTGAAGTATTTGAGGCTGGTGAAGCAAACCATTTTATAATGGACAATGATGAGTATTTCTCTGTTACATGGAGCGTTGATGGTGTAGAGTGTTTACTAAGTACAAATATTGCAAAAGAAGATCTTTACACAATTATCAAATCCATTTACAGGAGTGAGTTATCAAAATGAAAAAAATTATTCGTTTTATCTGCATAATTCTTGCTTGTAGTCTTATTTTCGTCGTCCCTGCCCAGGCAGAAAGTGTAGTGGAATCAAGAGGAAGTGCCTTCTTTGCATCATACGGTACAGATCTCTATAAGACATCATCTTCGTCTTTTCAAATTTGGTTTGACGTAACAGCTAATGCCGGAAATACAATGCAGGTTCTCGGTGTCAGCGAAATCATTGTCTATCGTTCTGCGGACCAACAGTCTTGGACTAAGATGCGGACCTATACGATGGATAATTACACACAGATGGTAGCCCAGAACACGACATCTCATGACGGCTATGTTACATACAACTATGCCACTACGGGATATTACTACAGGGCATACATCACCTTCTATGCCAAAAACAGCAGCGGCATTGCTGAACGATATGTCTACACAGAAATTCTCAGAATGTAATCGTGTTGTCCCCTCTGCGGATCAGCTACCCGCAGAGGGGGCTTTTTCTATTAGGGCGTTTAAGTGTTCTATAATGTGACGGATGGTGCACGGGATTAAAATCATATCCTGCACACCTACGTCAGCAGCTGCCTGTAGCACGGCCGGGGTCACAAGATTTGTTAGCGCCAGTATAACGCGTGGTCGAAAGCTGGTTTTTCGTAAAACGGTTAACCCGTCTATAACAAGAAGTATTAGATCTATAATCAGAGCATCAGGATGATACATTTCCAGCATTGCCAGTGCGTCCGTTCCGGTATCGCAAGTACGTACATCGTGCATAGATAAGGAGGATGCCAACAAATCAGTGATTATTTCTGACTTTACGGCAATAAGTAGTTTCAATATGCGCTCACCCCTAAAAATATTGATAGGAAGAGCATAGCACAAAAGTGTCTCAGCAGACAACATAGAAAAACCAAGAAAAAGCGAGGAATTTCGAGGTAAAATTAGAAGAAATCCGAAGATAGGTGCAATTTTTTAGAAAACTTGACAACCAAATGAATCAACTTCCCATATTAACATCACCAAAACTTGTGAGATGGTACTTATAAAGATTATTCCGCATACTTGCTTAAAGGCAGGTGTGCGGATTTTTTACTTTTTCGATTATTGCTTGATTCTGAGTACAATATAGGCAACCAATCAAGGAGGAATCATTATGAAAATTGCAACTAACCAAATCCAAGAATTCGCAAACCATCTCTCCCGAAAGGAAAAGAGTGATGCAACGCAGGAAAAATACTTGCGAGATGTGCAAACATTTTGCGTATATTCGGGAGGTCAAGAGATCACAAAAGAACTGGTGGTCGCTTGGAAAAAGCAACTGATAAATAACGGATATGCTGTTCGATCCGTTAACTCTATCCTTGCCAGCGTAAACAGCTTTTTAGACTTTGTGGATCTATCTGCCTGCAAGGTAAAGAACATCCGAGCACAACAGCAAACTTATTGTAGAGAGGATAAGGAACTGACTAAGGTGGAATATTTGCGGTTACTGGCTGCGTCCAAGAAGAATGAGCAGCTGAATCTAGTGATCCAGACCATCTGCGGAACAGGTATCCGCGTGTCTGAATTGCGGTATTTTACTGTGGAGGCCATCAAACATGGCGAGGTTACCGTGGATTGCAAAAATAAAACCCGGACGATCCTCGTTCCGGGCAAGCTGAAGAATATTTTGTTAAACTACGCCACGCGACACGGCATTACCACCGGTGCGATCTTCGTTACTCGTAATGGCAAACCGCTGAACCGCACTAACATCTGGTCTGCAATGAAGAAATTGTGCGAAGCCGCCGG
Organism: Faecousia sp.; assembly: GCA_045540035.1. GTDB lineage: Bacteria > Bacillota > Clostridia > Oscillospirales > Oscillospiraceae > Faecousia. Next base: position 16,708 of record JAZQGL010000067.1, on the reverse strand, counting down.
TGTTCAGCCTTCTAAGGTTTTTCCCCACAATTTGCGCAAACTTTTTACCCGCACTTCCTACGGCATTGAAAAAGATATCGACAAACTTGCCGACATCCTGAGCCACAGTTCTATCAATACGACCCGAATCTATATTATGATCACCAGCATCAAACGCCGCCACAAGAACGAACGCCTGGAACTTGTTGTTTGGACAAAAAACCATATGCTGCGGATTATGTAACATCAAAAGAACGCTGTTTAAAATAGCAAGTATATAATCACGTTATCTAAAGAATATCCCCCTTGATACGACAATTGCTGCTTGTCGGAGGGGGTATTTTGCTTGATGTGTATTGTTTTTTTGATTAGGTACGGGCGACAATAAGTAATGGCGTTTCTAAATGTTGCGAATAATGCTTGCCACATTCATATATTGATATTATAATTTTACTAAACCTCCACAAAATCGCATCAGTCTTAGAGGTTTAGTAAAATCGAAGAGGTGGTCGCATGCTGTTTTCGTCCAAGAATTGCAAAGAAAAATATGGCAATTATTATCAAATCAATAAAACGATTCAATCCGGTGTTCTTTACAAGGTTGCAGATGGGATATATGCGAACACGCAGTGCCGGAGGGGTTAGAATTTAATAAATTTAATAAAGTGCCGCCACCGGTTTTGTACCGGTGGCGGTCTTATATTCTCTTACAGGCTGAAACTGTCCGGCAGCAGCGCTGCCAGCGTCCGTTCCTCGTAGCCCTCCGGGGTGATCATATATACCTTGAAATCGTCGCCGCAGAACTCCCGCATCACCTGCCGGCACACGCCGCAGGGAGGGAACAATCCGGTGATCACACCGTCCTTGCCGCCGCAGATGGCGATGGCGGTAAATTCCCGGCAGCCGTCGGATACCGCCTTAAAAAAGGCGGTGCGCTCGGCACAGACCGTGGGGGGATAGGAGGCGTGTTCGATGTTACAGCCGGTGTAGACCTTGCCGTCAGCGCACAGCAGCGCCGCGCCGACCTTATAGCCGGAATAGGGCGCATACGCCCCGTCCATAGCGCTGATCGCCATTTCTCTCAACTTCTCAGGTGTCATAATGTACCTCCAATGTAGGGCGAGGTCTTGACCCCGCCGCTATCTGTCAAACGGATCTAAACTCCATTTTAACGGATTTTCGTCGATATACCGCCAGCACTCCCGATATGCCTGCTCATTTCTGAGTACCGATTCATAAAACGATGTTTGAAACCGCTTTTGCCCAGGCGTATCTAATTGCTGATTACACAACCTCGTGGTCAACGATTTATATGTTTTTACCACATCCATCAGCGTAGGGCGGGGTCTTGACCCCGCCGCATCTGTCAACCGGATAATCGCGTGTAAATGGGTCGGCATAATCACATACTTATCGATTTTTACAGACGCAAATCGCTTTTCCAGTTCCAGTAACTGTTCTTTTGCAATCTTACCTATCGTCGTCAGCGACACGGCGGGGTCAAGACCCCGCCCTACGCTGGACAGTACTGTTTTTTCATCCGCTGTATGAATCGTCACATAGTAATACCCGCCTTGGCTATAGTCATATTCTTTTAATCGCGGATGTTTTCTTTTCGGCAGTTCCATTACAAAATTTCGCTCACAAAACTGACGCCGGGGGTGTCCAGTTCTACGCCCAGCAGGTCTGCCACGGTAGCGGCGATGTGGGCGAAACTGTCCTTTGTGCCGAGGTTACCGGGCTTGACATTTTTACCCAGCACCAGCAGGGGAACATACTCTCTGGTATGGTCGGTGGAGGCGGCGTAGCCGGGGTCACAGCCGTGGTCGGCGGTGATCATCAGCAGGTCATCCTCTCCCAGTTTGGGCAGGAATGCGCCCAGCCAGGCGTCAAACGCAGACAGGGCAGCGGCGTAGCCGTCGATATCCCGGCGGTGGCCGAACTGCATATCAAAGTCCACCAGATTGACAAAGCAAAGTCCGTCAAAATCCTTGGCGGCATAGTTGTCGGTATGCTCCATACCGTTGGCGTTGCTCTGGTTATACACATACTCGGTAACGCCTGCGCCGGCGAAAATATCGTTGATCTTGCCCACGCCGATAGAATCCTTGCCGGCGTCTTTCAGGGCGTCCAGCAGGGTCTTTTTCGGAGGTTCCAGGGAGAAGTCGTGGCGGTTGGAAGTCCGCTTAAACGCCCCGGGAACGCCCACAAAGGGACGGGCGATGACTCTGCCTACGCCGTGTTTGCCGGTGAGCAATTTCCGGGCGATGCGGCAGTATTCATACAGTTTTTCCGGCGGCACGATGTCCTCGTGGGCGGCGATCTGGAATACCGAGTCGGCAGAGGTGTAGACGATCAAGTCACCGGTCTGCATATGCTGCTGACCAAAGGCATCGATGACTTCCGTACCGGACCAGGGCGCATTTGCCAGCACGCCCCGACCGGTGGCCTCCCGGAAGGGCCGCAGGATCTCCTCAGGAAATCCGTTGGGGTAGGTGGGCAAGGGGCTGTCCGACACCACGCCGGCGATCTCCCAGTGACCGATGGTGGTATCCTTGCCCATGGACTTTTCCGCCAGCCGGGCATAGGCGCCGGTGGGGTTTTCCGTCTTGGGCAGGCAGGAAACGCCGTCGATGTTACCTAGTCCCGCTGCGATCATATTGGGGATATTCAGTTTGGAAGACTTGGCGCAGGACGCCAGGGTATTGGTTCCCGGATCACCGAAACTGGCTGCATCCGGCAGCGCGCCGATGCCGAAGGAATCCAACACGATCAAAAATACACGCTTCATAAAATAACTCCGTTATTTCAGTGCACAGTGCAGAGTGCAGAGTGCACAGTTGTGGTATTTTTCTTCGAAAAAATAATTTAAATAGTTGGCGTAGCCAACACATTCACTGTGCACTGTGAACTGTGAACTGTGCACTAAATGCGAGCAGGCTTTATGCCTGCTCCATTTCTACGGCCACATCCAGCGCCACTTTCATCATAGTGGTGAATGCGGTCTGACGCTCCTCAGAGGTAGTCTCCACGCCCTTGAGCACGTGGTCGGAAATGGTGCAGATGCACAGAGCTCGCTTGCCGTAGCGGGCGGCGTTCCTATCCAGAGCAGCCGCCTCCATCTCCAGCGCCATAACGCCCATCTTCTTCAGGGCATACACGCTGTCCAGACCTTCGGGGACGCCGATATGGTCGCCGTAGAACACGTCGGAAGAGTTGATATTGCCCACGTGATAGGTTGCGCCGTGGGCCTTGGCAGCCTCAACAGCAGCGCTGACCAGTTCCCAGGACGCAATGGGTGCGAAAGTGCCGGGAATGTGGAACTGATGGGCAAAGTTGGAGTCGGTGCAGGCGCCCTGACCGATGACCAGGTCATACAGATTGATATGATCCTGAATAGAGCCGGCAGAACCGACGCGGATAATATTCTCCACGCCGTAGCCGTTGTACAGTTCGTGGGAGTAGATGCCGATGGCGGGCATACCCATACCGGAAGCCATCACGGACACCTTAACGCCCTTGTAAGTGCCGGTGTAGCCGTAGACGCTGCGGACATTGTTCACCAGCACGGGATTTTCCAGAAATGTCTCTGCGATAAACTTGGAGCGCAGAGGGTCGCCGGGCATCAGCACGGTCTTGCCGAAATCGCCGGGTTTTGCAGCAATATGCGGTGTGGGGGTCTTGAACATAATATATTCCTCCAAATAATTTTTCGGGTTGATAGTTGATAGTTGATAGTTGACAGTTATAGTATCCGCTGACGCGGATCATTTAAATAGTTGCCAAAGGCAACACATTAACTGTCAACTGTACACTAAATCAATAGGTGCCGTCGTTGGCGAGGCCCTTGGCGATCTTCACCACACGGGAAGTTCCCAGACGGTCTGCGCCCAAAGCGATAAACTTTTCGGCGTCCTCCAGGCTGGAGATGCCGCCGGCGGCCTTGATCTTCACATTCTTGCCCACGTGCTTGGCAAACAACTGCACATCGGCAAAGGTAGCGCCGGCGGTGGAAAAGCCTGTGGAGGTCTTGATGTAGTCTGCGCCGGCGTCTGTGACGCACTTGCAAAGGGCGATCTTCTCCTCATCGGTCAGCAGGCAGGTCTCGATAATGACCTTCAGGATGCGGCCGCAGCAATGGGCCTTGATCTGACGGATCTCCTCGGTGATCTCTGCCCACTTGCCTTCCTTTGCCCAGCCGATGTTGATGACCATATCCACCTCGTCAGCGCCGTTCGACACCGCATCGTGTGCCATAAAGCACTTACTTGCCGTGGTGGCGTAGCCGTTGGGGAAACCGATCACGGTACAGATCGCCAGGCGATCGCCTACATATTCCTTGGCCTGCTTGACAAAAGAGGCGGGAATGCAGACAGATGCAGTCTTATACTGCATACCGTCATCGCAAATGCCCTGAATGTCAGCCCAGGTAGCGGTCTGACCCAGCAGTGTGTGGTCGCATCTAGACAAAATTTCAGAAAGTTCCATAGTTATTCTCTCCTTATTCGTAAATTTACACTGTCAACGAAAATTCAGTGCAACTGAATTTTCTTATGCTCCCGGATGCCCTTTTCCCAGCAGCGGTGGCACATTGCCACATAACTGTCATTGCCGCCCAGCAGCACCTGCTGACCCTGGGTGACGATGTAGCCCTCGCTGTCGATACGGGCGTTGACGGTGGCTTTGTTGCCGCAGTCGCAAATGGTCTTGATCTCAGAGAAGGTGTCCGCCACCTCCATCAGCCGGCGGCTGCCGGGGAACAGTTTGGTCTGGAAATCGGTGCGCAGGCCGAAACACATCACCGGAATGTCATACTCATTGACGATTGCCCGGAGTTGGTCGATCTGGTCTTCCGTGAAGAACTGGCACTCGTCGGTGATGACCACATCGCAGGCGCCTTTCTTGGTCTGCTCGAAAAGCCAGAAAATATTGGTGTCCGGCGCGATGACCTGAACCTGGGCCTGAAGACCGATGCGGCTTCTGAGGATATCCGCGCCATCCCGGGTGTCAGCGCTGGGCTTGATGAGCCAGACTTTCAGACCGTTCTCCTCGTAATTGTATTTCGTGATCAGCGCCTGGGCGGTCTTACTGCTGCCCATAGCGCCGTATTTGAAGTATAATTTTCCCATTTTCCGACCTCCGTTTTCTCTTTCTTTCTCCATTATAAAGGAAGAAAACCTAACTTGCAAGGGATTTATCTTGCCAGGCTCGAGCGATTGCCTGATGGACAAAGCCTCCCTTGTAAAGGGCAGATTTCCCCGTTAGCGGTGGAGGGATTCTTCGTCTCCCCGCAACGCCAAGTCAATATACTCGCAAACCCCACTAAAATTTTCATTGACTGCATTATTGGGAATGCGAATAATCGTCAAACCGTAGCCTTCCAAAAACGCCGTCCGTTGGTTATCTCTCTCTATTTCCTCCGGCTCGTAATGCTGGGAGCCATCCAGTTCAATTACCAGACCTCTGTGAGCGCAATAAAAATCCACAATGTACTTTCCCAGAATTTTCTGTCTTGTAAATCGCACGGGATAATCTCTTAGAAAGTCATACCACAGATGTATTTCTTCTTTGGTCATATTCTTTCGCAATCTTCTTGCCAGGGGCAGGAGCTTTGAATTATGCTTGCGTTCCATACAACCCCTCCGGCGCTTCGCGCCACCTCCCCTTACACAGGGGAGGCTTTCCGTCTCCTATAGGCCCCCTTGTGTAAAGGGGGCTGTCTGCGAAGCAGACTGGGGGATTGTCACTAGAAGTACAATCCCTCCTCCCTTACACTAGGAAGGCTTTCCGTCTCCTATAGGCCCCCTTGTGTAAAGGGGGCTGTCACCGCAGGTGACTGAGGGATTGTCATTTCCGCACAACCCCTCCGGCGCTTCGCGCCACCTCCCCTTACATAGGGGAGGCTTTTATCCGTTTTGCAGTTCGTTTTTCTTGTACTGCAGGGTATACAGATGGTGATATCTGCCCTTTTGGGCAAGGAGGGTCTGATGGTCGCCCTGCTCCAGAATTTTTCCGTGGGACAGCACGATGATGTTATCCGCGTGCTGAATGGTACTTAAGCGGTGGGCAACGATGAGCATCGTACCGATATTTTTCATTTTCTCCAGAGAGTCCTGAATGAGGATCTCCGTTTCGGTGTCGATATTGGCAGTTGCCTCGTCCAGGATCATCACCGCCGGCTTATGCAGCACCGTCCGGGCAAAACTCAGCAGTTGCCGCTGACCGGCAGAGAAGTTGTTGCCCCGCTCCCGGACCTCTTCATCCAATCCGTTTTCCAGTTTGGAAATAAACTTGTCCGCATTGACATAGCGGCAGGCCGCCATCACATCGTCGTCGGTAACATCCTCTTTTCTCAACGCAATGTTACTGCGGATCGTACCGGAGAACAGGAACACATCCTGCAGCATCTGACCGAAGTGCCGCCGCAGGGATTGGATCTTGATGTGGCGAATGTCCACGCCGTCCACCAGGATCTGTCCTTTCTGGATATCGTAATTGCGGCAAAGCAGGGACAAAATGGTGGTCTTTCCCGAGCCGGTAGAGCCTACGAAAGCCACGGTCTGCCCCGGCGCTACCCGGAAGGACACGCCCTTCAGCACCCAGACATCCGGCTCATAGGCAAACCACACATCTTTAAATTCGATCTCGCCGCGAACGCTGTCCATCTCCACCGCATCGGGGCTGTCCACCACATCCGGCTGGATGTCCAGAATGGTGAATATCTTCTCCGAGGAGGCGAAGGACTTTTGCAGCATATCAAACTGCTCCGCCAAGGTCTGAATGGGGTTAAAGAACTTGGAGATATACATATAAAACGCCACCAGCACGCTGGCATCGATGGTCTGCCCGAAGAAGGCAGTTTCCTTGATATGCCCGCTGCAGCCCAGGTAGAAAAGGCACAGCACGCAACTGATGTTCAGCAGATATACCAGGGGCCTGAACACGCCGAACACGAACATCCGCCCGAACTTGGCGTTCTGCATTCTGGTGCTGCGCTCCAGAAATGCCTGCATTTTGTTGTCTTCCTGATTGAAACTCTGGGTCAGTTTCATACCGCTTAAGTTTTCCGACAGGAAAGTGTTGACACTGGTGGTAGCGTCGCTGACGCTGCGGTGGACGGTCCGGGAGAATTTCCGGAAGATCACCGTAAACAGCACCAGAAACGGCACAAAGCACAGAACCATCAGCGTCAGGGCGTAGTTGAGCATCAGCATCGCGCCCAGCACGCCGAAGATCACCATAATATTTTTCACCAGGGTTACCAAAATGTTGGTAAACAGGTAAGAAATGGCGTTGGTATCGTTGGTGACTCTGGTCACCAGTTTGCCCACGGGGATGGTGTTCAGTTGGGCGTGGGACAGATTTTCAATGTGGGTAAACAGATCCATACGCAGACCGGACAGTATCTTCTGACCGGTTTTCTGCAGCAGCATCGCCTGAATGTAGGTACAGATCATCGACACCACCAGAATGCCGGCATAGCCCGCCACCACGGTGAAAAGATATCCCAGTTCAAACTGCCCCGCAATGGTCTTTTCAATGTGACCGACGATCAGCGGCGACACCAGATCGTAGATAATGCTCACCAGCATCACCACCAGCGCCAGCGCAAACTGCTTCCAGTAAGGCTTGGCATACACCGCCAGCCGCTTTATGATCTCACCGTCAGCCATATGCCGGTCATCGGACTTGGGATTGGCTTTTTTCAAAAGGCCGTAGGCAACCAGCGCAAACAGCGTAAAAAAGCCGATCAGCGCGCCTAAGATCAGGATGGGTAAGTATTCATTCATTGCCGCCACCCTCCTCTTCCAGCGTCTGCAGGGTCACCATTTTCTGATAATCCGGGCAAGTTTCCAGCAATTGGGCGTGATTGCCCTGGGCCACCAGTTTGCCCTCGTCAAAGAACAAAATGGTATCCATATCCGCCACGGTACTGATCCTGTGGGCAATGAGCATGGTGGTCTTGCCCTGACGGGTATCTTTCAAATTCTGCAAAATGGTCTTTTCCGTCTTGGTATCCACAGCGCTGACGCTGTCGTCCAGAATCAGAATGGGGGCATTGCGCAGCAGCGCCCGGGCGATGGAGATCCGCTGTTTCTGACCGCCGGATACCGTCACGCCCCGCTCACCCAGCACCGTATCGTAGTCCTTGGGGAAGCCCTGAATATTCTCGTCGATATCCGCCAGCACCGCCGCCTGCTGTACCCCTTCTGCGTCCCAGCCGAAGGCGATATTGTTCCGGATGGTGTCAGAGAACAGGAAATTGTCCTGAGGCACATAGGCACAGCCGGACCGCAGATCCCTTATAGGGATGTCATTGACATCTTTGCCGTCCACAAACACCGTACCCTCCGGCACATTGTAAGCGCGCAGCAGCAGATCCACCACAGTGGTCTTGCCTGCGCCGGTTCTGCCCACGATGCCTACGCTCTGTCCGGCTTCCACGGTAAAGGACACATTTTCCAGCACATCCCGGTTGCTGCCGGGGTAGCGGAAAGTCAGGTTCTTGAATTCGATCTTGCCTTTGATTTCCGGCACGGGGGACAGACCGGGCTTGTCGCAGACATCGGTTTGCGCGTCCAGCAGTTTTCCGATGCGCTCCAGCGATGCCTTGCCCCGGCTGGTCATATCGATCAGTTCGCTCACCGCCATTACCGGCCAGACAATAGCCGTAAAGTAGCCGATAAATTCCATCAACTGACCGGCGTTGAATTCCCCGGTATACACCAGATAGCCGCCGTAGCCAAGGATAATGCAGATCACGCTTTCCACAAACAGCGTCACCAAGATCCGCATCAGCACCGATGCTTTTGTGTGGTCGATGTTGGCCTTTTCGTTTTCCACATTGTGCTTTTTAAAAGCCATCAGTTCCGCCGCCTCTTTTACAAAGGCCTTGATGACGCTGATGCCGGAAAAACTCTCCTGGGAGAAATCGGACAGTTTGGAAAAGGCCGCCTGACGGATATCCCACTTTTTCATCATATAACTGCCCACCACCGTGGCAGATGCCATCAGCAGCGCCATAGGGATCAAAGACAGCACCGTCAGCAGGGTATCCATCTGCGCCATACGCACCACCGCCAGAATGCCCAGCAGCACCGCGTCAAAAAACATCATAATGCCCCAGCCGAAGCACTCCTGCACCGTGTCTAAGTCGTTGGTAAACAGGCTCATCAGGTCGCCGATCTTACTGCGGGAGTAAAATTCAGGACTTAAATGCCGTGCCCGGTCAAACATCCGGTCACGCAGGTCTTTTTCCACCCGGATCGCCGCGCCGAAGAAGCAGACGCGCCACAAAAACCGCCCCAGCACTACCAGCAGGATGATGCCCACCATAGGCATACAGATCTCGCCAAGCAATACCGTCATATCGAAAGGTACGGTCTGCCCATGGACGGTCACCACGCCCTGATCCAGACCGTTGATGACCAACTGGTAAAAGCCGGGAATGGCAAGTTGCAGATAGTCCACGCCGATCAGTGCAACAAGACCCAGTATCAAAAGCGGCGCAAACCGCAGATAATATCGGTTAATATGTCTTCCTAAAATCATTTTCTCACATCCTTGTCCGTTTATTTTACCACACCTTGCAAACCGCGTCAATTTCCGATTTATCGAGCATTTGCTCGATAAATAATGCACAATGCAAAATGCACAATGCACAATTATTGTGTCGCCAAAGGCGACTATTAAAATCATTTTTCGAAGAAAAATACCGCAATTATGCATTATGCATTATGAATTATGCATTTCGTGCACAGCACGATAAACCGCCGTTTGACACCATTATAAAAATCTGCTACCATATAGCCGAAGGAGGGAAGCCGCTGTGAAAACCAGAAAACTGACCGCGATGGCGTTGCTTTCCGCCGTCGCCCTTACTATATTTATAATAGAAGCCCAGATCCCGCCCCTTGTACCCATTCCCGGCATCAAATTGGGACTTGCCAATATTATCACCGTTTATGCGGTGTTCGCATTGGGAGCAGGGGAGGCGGCAGCGATCTTATTTGTACGCATTTTCCTTGGCGCAGTATTTGCCGGTAATTTCAGCACTATATTTTATTCTTTAGGTGGCGGCGCATTGGCGATCCTGACCACCATCGGTTTGAGATTTGTGCTGAAAGAAAACCAACTGTGGGTGGCAGGCTGCTTAGGGGCAGTTGCCCATTCCATCGGACAGATGGGTGTTGCCATATGGGCCACCGGGACCCCCAGTTTGCTGCTGTATCTGCCGGTGATGGTGGTTTGCAGCATCGTTACGGGTCTTTTTACCGGGCTGTGCGCCCAAGTGCTTGTGAGACGAGGCAGGAAATTATGGAAAACTATCTTCAAATGAATTTTACACCGGCCCAGGTCAATGCCGTTACCAATTTGGGCCTTGCCCATATCGGCGACGGCGTATATGAACTGATGTGCCGCTCCTGGCTTTGCACCCGGGGCGATAAAACGGTGCTGAAACTGCATCGGGATACGGTGGAAATGGTGAAAGCCACTTCTCAGGCAAAGTATGCGGATCTGCTGATCCCGCACCTGACCGAGGAGGAGTTTGCTTACTACCGCCGGGGCAAGAATGCCCACACCCACGCTGCCCCCAAGGCTGCGACCCGGGCGGAGTATGCCAAGGCTACCGGATTGGAGACCTTGTTTGGCGCGCTGTACCTGCTGGGCAGAACCGACCGCCTGAACGAACTGTTCAACCTGATTATCACAAACTTATAAATCCAGGTTTACCGCACCAAAGGCACAATAAACAGTTGACAGTGGATAGTGGACAGTTGACAGTTAAGGTGTGCGCAAAGCGCACTAATTGAAATCATTTTTCGCAAGAAAAATACCATAACTATCAACTATCAACTATCAACTTTCAACTGTCAACTTGCTCGACTGGGCGATAAATTTGAAATGGAGACCTGTTTATGGCATTTGATGCTTTCTTTTTAACGGCGGTACTCTCAGAGATCCGCCAAAAAGCCACCGGAGCAAGGGTGGAGAAGATCCACCAGCCCAGCCGGGATACGGTGATCTTTCACCTGCGCTGTGAAACCGGCAGAGAAAAACTGCTCTTTGCTGCCAATCCTGCCGCACCCCGGCTGCATATGACAACGGCAAACCCGGAAAATCCCGATCAGCCGCCGATGTTCTGTATGCTGCTGCGCAAGCACCTGCAGGGCGCCCGGCTGGCAGAGATCACCCAGCCGCCTATGGAGCGTATGGCGCAGTTTCTGTTTGATTGCACCGACGAGATGGGCTATCCCGTGCAAAAGCGGCTGGTGGTGGAACTGATGGGCAGGACTTGCAACATCTATCTCATCGACCCGGAGGGACGGATCATCGATTGTTTGCGCCGCATCGGTCTGGATGAGAGTTCCAAACGGGCGGCGCTTCCGGGACTTCATTATCAGTTGCCGGATCAAATCACCAAGAAAAACCCGATAGAACAAGGAAATTATGTAAACTTGCTCACAGAACCCGGTGCCGATATTTTGGCAGACCGGCTGATGGATGCTTTTGGCGGCCTTTCTCCTCTGGTCTGTCGGGAGGCAGCCCTGTTTGCTGCCGGTGATACCGATGCCCGGGTGGAGAATTTGGATATCCCATCAGCAACAGAAAAACTGCAACTGTTCTTCCGGGAGCATCTGACTTATCCCAGACCTTATTACTATGCAGATCCGGAGGGTACACCCAAGCAGTTTGCTTTCTGCCCGATCCGCCAGTACGGAAACTGTCAGCAGGCAGAGTCTTTCACAGCGCTGCTTGACAATTATTATATTGTACGGGACAAAAAAGATGCTATGCGGCAGAAAAGTCAGGCTGTGCGGAAGACTGTGTCCAATCTGTGTCAGCGCCTGACAAGAAAACTTGCCATTCAGGAAAAAGAACTGACAGCCACCTTTGACCGGGAGCGTCTGCGGCAACTGGGGGATATCGTCACTGCCAATATCCACCGGATCACCAAGGGGCAGACCCTTTTGCAGGCGGAAGATTTCTATGATGAGGAAATGAAGACCATTGACATTCCGCTTTCGCCGCTGCTGTCGCCCCAACAGAATGCGTCTAAGTTCTACAAGGACTACACCCGTATGAAAAATGCGGAAAAGGAACTGACCCACCAGATGGAACTGGCAGAGCAGGAACGCAACTATCTTCAAAGTGTGCTGGAGGAACTGAGCCGGGCGCAGACCGAGGCGGAACTGGAGGAGATCCGGCAGGAACTGCAAAGCGGCGGCTATATCCGGGGGGATACCGGTAAAAAGCGGATGCGGCAGGCAAAATGCACGCCGATGCGCTTTGAATCCACCGACGGCTATCCTATTTATGTGGGCAGGAACAACCGCCAAAATGATGAACTGACATTCAAACTGGCAAGAAAGGACGATCTGTGGCTGCACGCCCACGGTGTCCACGGAAGCCATGTGATCATTTCCTGCGGCGGCACAACGCCGCCCGACGATACGGTGACCCAGGCTGCCCAGTTGGCGGCCTACTACGCCGAGACCAAAGGCGGACAAAACCTGCCGGTGGATGTGACACCGGTAAAGCAGGTGAAGAAGACCCCCGGCGGCAAACCGGGTATGGTGATCTATCACACCCACCGCACCGTCATCGTCAACCCCTATAAGGACATCGTGGTAGATGCCCTGAACGCAGAAAAGAAACCGGAAGCATAAAACGCCTGCCCGTTGGGAAACCTTCGGGCAGGTGTTTTTATGTTTAATTTCCAATTTATCGAGCAGACGCTAGAAGTGCACAGTTCACAGTTCACAGTGCATAGTTGTGGTATTTGCTGACGCAAATGATTTAAATAGTCGGCGAAGCCGACACCTTAACTGTGCACTCTGCACTGTGCACTCTGCACTGAGTTGTTGTTAAACAACTCCTCAAACCGGAATTTTGCCCGTTAATAAATATTTTATAAATAGAACCCTTGACATTTTTAGCACTCTGGTGTATAGTGTGCTTAGCACTCAGAGATGTTGAGTGCTAAAGGATGAAAAATCAAGGAGGGATACAGTTGGAACTGACTGAGAGAAAGAAAAAAGTGCTGCGTAGTGTGGTAGATCTGTACATCAGCACCGCTGAACCCGTTGGCTCCAAGGCCATCACCGAACTTCCGGATATGCCTTATTCCTCCGCGACTATCCGCAACGAAATGGCAGACCTGACCGCTATGGGCTATTTAGAGCAGCCCCACACCAGCGCAGGCCGCGTGCCTTCCGCCGCCGGCTATCGGCTGTATGTGGACGAACTGATGATGGATTACCGGCTCAGTATGGACGAGACCAAATCCATTAACACTGCCATTGAAGAAAAAATGCAGCGGGTGGACAAAATGGTGGAGAAGGTTGCCAAACTGGTCTCCCAGGCCACCAATCTGCCGGCGATCTCTATGGCATCCCGCTACGGCGGTGCTACGGTCAAACGGTTTGAACTGATCCTGGCAGGTCAGGGCAGTGTGATTTTGGTGCTGATGCTGGAAAACGACGAGGTGGTCAACAAACTGATCAAGTTGCCCCTGAGCGTTACCGAGGCAGACCTGAAGATCCTCAGCGCTGTTCTCAACGCCACAATGACCGGCATCGATGCGGAAGAATTCACCCCCGAACTTTTGGAGCGGGTGATGAGCAGCGCCGGTGCGGCAGCCGGTCTGGTGCCTATCGTGATGGAGTTCACCACCGAGACGCTGAGCCGTCAGGGCAGCACCAATATGGCGGTTGCCGGACAGATGCGTCTGCTGGGTCAGCCGGAATACCGGGATGTGGACAAAGCACAAAGGGTGTTGACATCGCTGGATGAAGATGCGCTGGCAAACCTGCCTGCGGTGATGCAGAACCAAAACGGCACAAAAGTGCTGGTTGGTCCTGAGCACGTAGCCCAGGAACTGAAGGACACTTCGGTGGTTATGACGAAATTTGATATTGGCGACGGTATGCAGGGTATGATCGGTGTGGTTGGCCCTACCAGAATGGACTATGCAAAGGTCACGGCAAGACTTTCCTACTTTGCAGAAAGCCTTTCCAAGATGTTCGCCAAGCCGGAACAAAAGCAGTTACCCGGCGCAGATGACACCCACGAGGAGGCATAAGCGTGGCTAAGAAGAAAAAGGAAGAACAAGTGCAGACCCCGGTGGAAGAAACGGTTGTGGAAACCGCGCCGGAAGCCGAAGAAATTCCCGAGGTAAACCCCTGGGAAGAAAAATATAACGCCGAATACGATGCTCACCTGCGGCTGGCTGCGGATTACGATAATTTCCGCAAGCGCACCATCAAGGAAAAGGAAGCATCCTATGCAAACGGCAAGGCAGATGCTGTAGAAAAGTTCCTGCCGGTATACGACAATCTGGAACGGGCGCTGAACCAGCCCACGGAAGATGCCGCTTACAAGAAGGGCGTGGAAATGACGATGACCCAACTGGTTGGCATTCTGGAAGGTATGGGCGTGGAGATCTACGGCGCAGCGGGGGATGCATTCGATCCCAATCTGCACAATGCCGTGATGCACACCGAAGATGATACGGTAGGTGAAAACACCGTCACCCAGGTGTTCCAGAAGGGATTTAAAATGGGTGAAAAGATCATCCGCTTTGCTATGGTACAAGTAGCAAACTGACACAGTAATTTGTCATTGCGAACCAGTGCGCACACTGGTGTGGCAATCTCTTCCCCTGAAGGGAAACATAAAATTGTAAAAACTATTTCTTTATAGGAGGAATTTATTATGGGTAAGATTATTGGTATTGACTTGGGTACAACCAACTCCTGCGTAGCAGTTCTGGAAGGCGGCGAGCCTGTTGTGATCGCCAACGCAGAAGGCGCCCGTACCACGCCGTCCGTTGTTGCATTTAGTAAGACCGGTGAGCGTATGGTAGGTCAGGTGGCAAAGCGCCAGGCTGTTACCAACGCCGACCGCACCGTTACTTCCATCAAGCGCCATATGGGTGAGAACTACCACGTTGGCATTGACGGCAAGAACTACACCCCCCAGGAGATCAGCGCTATGGTGCTGCAGAAGCTGAAGGCTGATGCCGAGGCTTATCTGGGTCAGACCGTTACTGAGGCTGTCATCACCGTGCCTGCATACTTCTCCGACTCCCAGCGTCAGGCTACCAAGGACGCCGGCAAGATCGCAGGTCTGGATGTTAAGCGTATCATCAACGAGCCTACCGCTGCTGCCCTGGCTTACGGTCTGGACAAGGAAGGCGAGCAGAAGATCATGGTCTATGACCTGGGCGGCGGTACTTTCGACGTGGCCATTCTGGAGATCGGCGACGGTCTGTTCCAGGTTCTGTCCACTGCCGGTGACACCCGTCTGGGCGGTGACGATTTCGACCAGAAGATCATGGACTATCTGGTTGCCGAGTTCAAGAAGGCTGAGGGCATCGACCTGTCCGGCGATAAGGTCGCTATGCAGCGCCTGAAGGAAGCGGCTGAGAAGGCAAAGATCGAACTGTCCGGTATGACCACCACCGTGGTAAACCTGCCTTATATTACCGCCGATGCTACCGGTCCCAAGCACCTGGATGTAACTCTGACCCGCGCTAAGTTCGACGAACTGACCGCAGATCTGGTAGAGCGTACGATGAAGCCCGTCCGTCAGGCTCTGTCCGACGCCGGTCTGAAGCCCTCCGATCTGAACAAGGTCCTGCTGGTTGGCGGTTCTACCCGTATTCCTGCTGTGCAGGCTGCCGTTAAGGGCATCACCGGCGCAGAAGGCTTCAAGGGCATCAACCCCGACGAGTGTGTTGCTGTTGGCGCTGCCATTCAGGGCGGCGTGATCAGCGGTGATGTGGAAGATATGGTCCTGGTGGACGTTACACCTCTGTCCCTGGGCATTGAGACTATGGGCGGCGTGTTCACCCGTCTGATCGACCGCAACACTACCATTCCCACCCGCAAGAGCCAGATCTTCTCCACCGCCGCTGACGGTCAGACTTCCGTTGAAGTCCACGTACTGCAGGGCGAGCGTGAGATGGCTGCTTACAATAAGACGCTGGGTCGCTTCCAGCTTACCGGCATCGCACCCGCACCCCGTGGTATCCCCCAGATCGAAGTTACCTTTGATATCGATGTCAACGGTATTGTTAAGGTCTCCGCTAAGGATCTGGGTACCGGTCAGGAGCAGCAGATCTCCATCACTGCATCCAGCAACCTGAGCCAGGAAGAGATCGACAAGGCTGTGAAGGAAGCCGAGCAGTACGCTGCTGAGGATAAGGCCCGCAAGGAAGAGGTAGATACCCACAACAATGCTGAGCATATCATCTACCAGACCGAAAAGACCTTGGCTGATCTGGGCGACAAGATCTCCGAGGAGGAGAAGGCATCTATCCAGACGGCTGTTGATAAGTTGAAGGAAGTCAATAAGGGTACGGATATTGAGGCGATCAAGGCTGCCACCGAGGAAGTCCAGAAGGCATTCTATGCTGTGTCTGAGAAACTGTACCAGCAGGCAAATCCCCAGGGTGATGCCGGTCAGAACGGCCAGCAGCCCGGCGGCGACGGCGTTGTTGACGCTGACTACGAAACTGTAGACTAATGCAAAAAAAGGGGCGGCTCCCACCGCCCCTTTTCGGTGTATAAATTCCCATTTATCGCTTCTTTGAGCGAGTTGACAGTTGATAGTTGATAGTTGACAGTTGTGGTATTTTCTTTCAGAAAATAATTTAAATAGTCGGCTTTGCCGACACAATAACTGTCAACTGTACACTGTCCACTGTCAACTATTTATCGAG
>JAZQGL010000066.1:0-43078 GCA_045540035.1 Faecousia sp. | reverse complement strand
AAACTGACCGTCAGCACGCTTTACGCCCAGACGCTTAGCCTCGGAATCACGACCGTTCTTGGTAGAACCGCCGCCCTTATGGTGAGCGAAAAACTGAATACCAATCTTCAGCATGGTATTACACCTCCAAAACTTCGATATAATCAGGATAATCTTCCTTCATACTGATCAGAGTCAGCATCATACCGGAAAGAACCGCTTGTACTGTCTCTTCTTCGTCGCAGGAAGACGGGAGGGTCAGAGTGATGCGGGCGCCCTCTTCCTTGACCCGCACTTTGGCCTTCGCGCCGCACACATCATTGATGGTGGCTTCGGCCATCGTTACAACAGCGGAGATAGCGGCGCAGACAATGTCGGAGCCAGCCTCAGCATAACCGCTGTGTCCGGACACGGAGAATCCTGTGATTCTCTCGTCCTCAGTAAAAAACTCGCATCTAGTCATAAATTACAGTGCGATCTTGGTGATTTCCACCTTGGTGTAGGGCTGACGATGGCCCTGCTTCTTCTTCTCGTTCTTCTTAGCCTTGTACTTGAAGACGATGATCTTCTTAGCCTTGCCGTTCTTCACGACCTTAGCCTCGACGGAAGCGCCCTCAACCAGGGGAGCGCCGATCTTGGAGTTCTCACCGTCCAGCACTGCCAGAACCTGATCGAACTTCACAGTAGCCTCAGCTTCAGCCTCCAGCTTTTCGATGTACAGGACATCACCCTCGGAGACGGTGTACTGCTTGCCACCGGTAACGATAACTGCTTTCATTTCTTTTTCACCTACTTCATTTTTGTAGACTCGCTCTATAAGGCGCGGGCGCTTTTGGGCGCACCGACTTAAGCCCATTCAATGCGGCTGGTCCATTTTAGCAGAGAAGGCAGGAAAAGTCAAGAGGTTTTCGGGTAAAAAATGTTGCTATTTTGTATGTTTTTTGCTATACTTGAAACAAATTCGGGAGGTGAGCGGCTATGCGGCGGTATCTGTCCTTTATTTTAATAGTATGCAGCCTGCTGTGCCTGCTCACCGGCTGCGAAGCACAGAGCAGATCTACGGTGTTTGCGATGGATACCGTAATGGACCTGCAAGTCTGGGGCGATGACGCCCAGGGCGCGACCCAGTTGCTGGGCGATTTGCTGAAAGAATTGGAAGACCGCTGGTCTGCAACCGCCGGGAATTCTGCCCTGGGGCAACTGAATCGGGGAGAAGATCCCCGGTTGACGGCTGAGGAGGCGCAACTGCTGCAGACGGTGACAGAATTGTCTGATCGCACCGGCGGCGCTTTGGATCCCAAACTCTACGATGTGTGCCTTGCCTGGGGTTTTTATAACGGCGCTCACCATATCCCCACAGAGGATGAATTGGTTGCGGCAATGGCATCTTCCCGGTGGGACTTGGGCGCAGTTATGAAAGGTTACGCAGGCGCCCGGTGTGTGCAGACCTTGCAGAAACTGAGGGTGGATCGTGCGATCCTTAATTTGGGCGGTAATATCCAGACATTTGGAGAAAAGCCTGACGGAAGTCCCTGGAGTATCGGCATCCAAAATCCCGACGGCGGCGACTATGTCGGCACCGTGGCGGTGTCCGGCACGGCAAGTATCGTAACATCCGGCGATTATCAGCGGTATTTTGAACAGGACGGCATCCGCTATCACCATATTATCGACCCGGCAACCGGCACACCTGCCCGATCCGGTCTGCGGTCTGTGACGGTGATCTGCCGGGACGGTTTGACCGCCGACGCGTTATCTACGGCTTTGTTTGTAATGGGCTTGGAGAAATCCGCCGATTTCTGGCGCACAAGTGACGATTTTGAAGCCGTTTTTATTACAGAGGACGGCAAAGTTTATGCAACGGAAGGCGCGGAACTTTCCGGCTGTGACTATGAGGTGATCCGGCGTTGAAGACAAAAATATGGATCCTGATCTTGGCGCTGGTGCTTCTGGTCTGCGCAGGCTTAAGTGCTTGGCTGCTCCGCCCGACAGATGCGGCGGCGGTGGAGGTCTGGTCAGAGGGAAAACGGATAAAAACAGTTTCTCTGTCTGTGGATCAGACCTTTGCTGTTGAAACGGAAAAAGGGGTCAATGTGATCACTGTGCAAAACGGCAAAGTGGCTGTGACGGAGGCAGACTGCCCGGATAAATACTGTATGGCCCGGGGCTTTTGCAGCGGCGGCACCCAGATCGTGTGCCTGCCCAACCGTTTGGTGCTGAAATTCACGGGAAAAACCGCTGTAGACGGTGTTACGGGATAAAATTTTAATTTTTTGATAAAACCGCTTGACAAACCGCCGGCATTAAAGTATAATCCCTATGCGTCTGGACGATTAGCTCAGCTGGCTAGAGCATCCGCTTGACGTGCGGAAGGTCATAGGTTCGAGTCCTATATCGTCCACCAAAAAGAAAGACCACCCCAAAGGGTGGTCTTTTCTTTTTGCCGGACGATGGACTCGAACCCATCTAAATGGAAGTGTCCGGTGGACACTTCCTGCCACCAGTGCAAACACTGGGGAGCGATGCGAGCGCTGCCGGTGGCAGATGAAGCGAGCTGAGCGAGTGGCAGCGGTCGGCAGGTGACGCAGGCGTTTGCGACAAGGAAACTGCCGGGCACCGCAACAGGAGGCTACAATAATTTTTGCTCCACGAGAGCAAAAATGTAAATCGAGTCCTATATTAGACGCAGCAATATGGAAGCAACTTGAGAGAGAGCAACAGAAAGACCACCCGCGGGTGGTATTTTCTTTTTGGTCTTGGCTGATAAGGACTCGAAAAAACCGTTGACTTTGCTAAGGAAAAGTGATAAAGTGAACGCAACAAACGCGATGATGAAAACCAGTACGCGCCCCAACCTTCTTTCAGAGAACTGCCGTCCGGTGCAAGGCAGCAGAAGGAAGCGCCGAATTCCTTTCTGAGCGGCTCTGCTGAATTTTTTAGTAGGCGGAGACGGGTGCGCCCGATATTGCGCTTAGGATCTGTAAGGATCGGAAGAGGCCGCGAAATGCGGTAAACTGAGGTGGTACCACGGGCTAAACTCGTCCTCTGCTGGAAGCAGAGGGCTTTTTTGTTTTGTGGCGACAGCAAACCCGAAGAACGAGGTATGTACTATGCAGGAAATGAGCAGAAAAAATCAATTTTTCACCGATTCGGTGATTCGGCGTATGACCCGTATCTCTCTGGAGTGCGGCGCGATCAACCTTGCCCAGGGATTTCCGGATTTTGATCCCCCCAAGGCGATGCTGGATCGGCTCAATGAGGTCAGTTATTTAGGCCCCCATCAGTATCCCATTACTATGGGCGCGCCCAATTTCCGGCAAGCGCTGGCAAGAAAATGCGGCCGGTTTATGGGTCGGGCGCTGGATCCGGAAACGGAGATGGTGGTCACCATCGGCTCTACCGAAG
Organism: Faecousia sp.; assembly: GCA_045540035.1. Taxonomy (GTDB): domain Bacteria; phylum Bacillota; class Clostridia; order Oscillospirales; family Oscillospiraceae; genus Faecousia. The sequence goes on along the minus strand of JAZQGL010000066.1, from coordinate 39,694 downwards.
CCATGGTGGATACCATTTTCGCCCTGACAAATCCCGGCGATAAGATCGCAATGTTCTCGCCTTATTTTGAAAATTACCGCGCCCAGGCGATTATGGCGCAATGCGAACCGGTTTTCATTCCCTTGACGCCGCCGGCGTTCAATTTTGACCCCAATGTGCTGGAAGATGCTTTCAAGCAAGGTATCAAGGCGATCCTGATCTGCAACCCCTCCAATCCCAGCGGTAAAGTCTTTACTTATGATGAACTGAAGATGATCGCAGATATGTGTATCAAGTACGATGTCTATGCCATTATGGACGAGGTCTATGAGCATATCATCTATGAAGGACACAAACACATCTATATGAACAGCCTTCCCGGAATGTGGGAACGGACGGTATCCTGCTCCTCTCTGTCCAAGACTTACTCCATCACCGGCTGGCGGCTGGGTTATGCCATTGCGCCGCAGCCGATCATGGACCGCATCAAGCAGTACCACGATTTTAACACCGTCGGCTGCGCATCTCCTCTGATGGAGGCGGCGGTGGTGGGTCTGGATATGCCGGACAGTTATTATGAGGAATTCGGGGCACACTATGCCCATATGAAGAAACTCTTCACAGAGGGTCTGGACCGGATCGGCATTCCCTATACCGATCCCCAGGGCGCATATTTTGTGCTGGCAGATATCTCACCTTATATGAAAAAGGGACAGACCGATGTGGAGTTCTGCGAAGAACTGGCACGCAAGGTAGGTGTGGGCGCCGTTCCCGGCACATCTTTCTTTAGTGAAAAGGGCGTTAACAATATTATTCGCCTGCACTTTGCCAAGCAGGATGCTACGCTGAACGAAGCGCTGGAGCGTTTGTCTCAAATCAGGGAGAAACTGCTCTGATACAGTGTTCGTATACACCTATGAAAGAAGGCATTATTTTGAACAGAAAAATTCGTTGGATCACCCAGACGGCGGTTATGCTGGCGCTGTTGATCGCGTTGCAGGCGCTGAGTAAGCCTATGGGTCAGTTGGTCACCGGATCGTTTGTCAATGCGGTTCTGGCGGTGACGGTGCTGATCGCGGGGCTGTCCAGCGGTATCACCGTGGCGTTGATCTCCCCCTGGCTTGCGTACCTGCTGGGCATTGCGCCACAGATACTGACCGTACCTGCCATTATGGTTGGCAATGCTGTGTTTGTGACAGTTCTGCATTTTCTGGCAGGGGAGGACAGCAAAAAGATCGTAAGGCAGATCCTGGCGTGGGTTGCTGCAGCCGTTGCCAAATTCGCTGTGCTGTACGCCATCGTGGTGTGGCTGATCTGCGGTGTGTTGGCAGAGAAACTGCAAGAAACCGGCGCGCTGAAAGCGCCTATGCTCAAGACATTGCCGGCAATGTTCTCCTGGCCCCAACTGTTTACGGCTCTGATCGGCGGCGCGGTGGCGCTGCTGATCGCTCCGGTTCTTCGGAAAGCCCTGCGAAAATAAAGGGTATTTCGAGCATTTTTAACGCCGTATGGCGGGAATAGATGTTCTATTTTCAGGCATTACTTCCCTGTGTGGTGTTGCCTATGGCGTGTTGCGATTGGTTCGCAACGCGCCTTTTTGCATATAAAATATGTATATATTATATAATGTATAGAAAAAGTCGGACAGTTTTGGAATTTGTGACATTATTTGAAAAATAGGACTTGATTTATTGGAAGGGAAGGTATATACTGTATGATGTATGGATAGATATTGGGGTTAGTGCGCCCTGGTGGTGCAGGCAGCACCGATCCCAATAGCCCAGACAAAATTTTAATGAGGTGAAAATGAGATGAAAAAAGTAGTATCCCTGCTGCTGTGTGCTGTTATGCTCATCGGCCTTCTGCCTGTTTCCGCTTTTGCTGCAGATGGCGATAAGTTTATCGTCACAGCTGACAAGACAGAGGTTGCTGCCGGTGATCAGATCAAGATCACTACAACCGTAGAATCTGTCTCTGAATGCGATGCCATGGGTCTGATCTTCAGCTTCGACCATGAGCTGTTCGAGCTTGTAAGAATTTCTTGCAACGCAGAACTGCTGGACGAGTACGAAGAGTCCCTGATCGCAACCAGCGCTGCTGCTAAGACTGAGGGCAAGGAAGGTTATGCAATTTCCTTCTATGATCCCCAGGTCTACACCGGCAAGGTTGGTAATATGTTCCTGAAGGTTAAGGACGACGCTAGTTTCACTAGCACCACCATTACCGCAAAGACTTCTAACAAGCTGAAGGGCGCAGATGTCGAGTACTCCGTCAACGAGATCGTCATCACTATGCCCACTGCTGAGACCACCGCTCCCACCGAGCCCGAGCATGTACATACTTGGACTGACGTGGCTGCTGTTGCTCCCACTTGCCATACTGACGGTAACATCGCTTACCAGATCTGCAGCGAGTGTGGCGCTGCTCAGACCGCTGACGAGAACCCCATGCCTCTGAGCAAGTTCGGTTGGGTCCTGGCTGCTGAGCACACCGGTCTGGTTCACTACGATGCTGTTGAAGTTACCTGTGATACCGACGGTCACGAAGCATACGACTACTGTGAGGACTGCCAGGTCTTCGTTTACGAAGATCCCCTGAAGCTGTCCTACCAGGATGGCGTTATCCCCGCTACCGGCCATGCTTGGACTGACATCGCTGCTGTTGAGCCCACCTGCGACACCGATGGTAACATCGCTTACCAGCTGTGCTCCAACTGTGGTGCTGCACAGACTGCTGGCCCCAACCCCATGCCTCTGAGCAAGTTCGGCTGGGTCCTGGCTGCTCTGGGTCACACTTGGGTTGACCACGCTGCTGTTGCTCCCACCTGCCATACTGACGGTAACATCGCTTACCAGCAGTGCTCCGTCTGTGGCGCTGCTCAGACCGCTGGCGAGAACCCCATGCCTCTGGGCAAGTTCGGTTGGGTCCTGGCTGCTGAGCACACCGGTCTGGTTCACTACGATGCTGTTGAAGCTACCTGTGATACCGACGGTCACGAAGCATACGACTACTGTGAAGACTGCCAGGTCTTCGTTTACGCAGATCCCCTGAAGCTGTCCTACCAGGATGGCGTTATCCCCGCACTGGGCCATGATTGGGTCAAGTACGAGGCTGTTGCTCCTTCCTGCAATGCAGAGGGTAACATCGCTTACATGCAGTGCTCCGTCTGTGGCGCTGCTCAGACCGACGAAGCAGAGCCTAAGCCTCTGAGCAAGTTCGGTTGGGTCCTGGCTGCTACCGGTGAGCACACCTTCGAGCACCACGATGCTATCGACGCTACTTGCGATACCGAAGGTCACGAAGCATTTGACTACTGCACCACCTGTGAATGCTTCTTCTACGCTGATCCTCTGAAGCTGACCTATCAGGCTGGTATCATCCTGCCTCTGGGCCACACCTGGACCGACGTCGCTGCTGTCGCTCCTACCTGCCATGCTGATGGCAACATCGCTTACCAGCTGTGCTCCGTCTGTGGCGCTGCTCAGACTGCTGGCGAGAATCCCATCCCCCTGAGCAAGTTCGGTTGGGTCCTGGCTGCTCAGCACACCGGTCTGGTTCACCACGAGGCTGTTGAGGCTACTTGTGATACCGACGGTCACGAAGCATTTGACTTCTGTGAGGACTGCGAAGTCTTCATTTACGAAGATCCCCTGAAGCTGTCCTACCAGGATGGCGTTATCCCCGCTACCGGCCACAATGTTGCTCATGTTGAAGCTCTGGCACCTTCCTGCCATAGCCTGGGTAATGTTGAGTACTGGTACTGCGTGGATTGCGGCTACGCTTGGCTGGATGAGGAGATGACCAAGGTCTCCAACCTGAAGAGCGTGATCCTGCCTGCACTGGGCAACGAGGAAATGGTTCACTTCGAGGCTGTTGCTCCCGCTTGCCACAGCCTGGGCAACATCGAGTACTGGTTCTGCCCCGAGTGTGAGGCATACTATCAGGACGAGGCTTGCACTCAGCTGACCAACTCCAAGCGCGTGATCCTGCCTGCACTGGGCAGCGAGAAGCTGGAGCACGTTGAGGCTTTGGCACCTGCTTGCCACAGCCTGGGCAACATCGAGTACTGGTTCTGCCCCGAGTGTGAAGGCTACTTCCAGGACGAGGCTTGCACTCAGGTCACCAACTCCAAGCGCGTGATCCTGCCTGAACTGGGCAGCGAGAAGCTGGTACACGTTGCAGCAAAGGCTGCTACCACCGAGACAGAGGGTAACATCGAGTACTGGTACTGCCCCGAGTGTGAGGCATACTTCCAGGACGAGGCTTGCACTCAGCTGACTAACGCTAAGCGCGTTATCACTCCCAAGCTGGAGGCTGAGGTTGAGGAGAAGCCCGAGCAGAAGCCCGAGGCTGACAACGACAAGACCGGCGATGCAACTCCCGTAGTTGCTCTGATCGTCATGGCTGTTCTGGCTATGTTCGGTATGGCTCTGGTCGTGGTCAACAAGAAGAAGTTCTCTGCTTGATCCTGCGATCTCTGATTCACTAATATAAATTTCCGCCATCACCTTCGGGTGGTGGCGGATTTTTATATCTGCAAAATTCTGTAAATATACTTGATTTTTCCTTTAATAGCATTTATACTGTATTATGCATGGATAGGTATCGTGGCAGGTATATCTTTACATATAATATACTTACTGTGATACCCCAAGTAAAAGAATTTATATGAGGTGAAAGAAATGAAAAAGGTAGTTACCCTGCTGCTGTGTGCAGTGCTTCTGGTTAGCTTGCTGGCTGTTTCTGCTTTCGCTGCAGAGCCCAACAAGTTCACGATCGAGGCAGACCTTGCCGAGGTTAAAGCCGGCGATGTGGTCAAGTTCACTGTTTCTGCTGTATCCACAGAAGCTTGTGACAGTTTTGGTCTGATCATGGATTTTGACCGTGATGTATTTGAGACTGTCAATGTGGTTTGCAATGCAGAACTGCTGGACGAGTACGAAGAGTCCCTGATCGCAACCAAGGCTGCACAGAAGGCTGCCGGCAAGGAAGGTTTTGCTGTTTCCTTCTATGAGTCTCAGGTTTATTCCGGCAAGGTCGGTATCCTGACCCTGAAGGTTAAGGAAGGCGCACAGTTTGAGACCACCACGATCACTGCAAGAGCAAGCGCTCTGAAGGGCGACGGTCAGGTTGCATTTGAAGTTGTTCCTGTTGAGATCGCTATGGTTCACGAGCATAGTTGGGTCGAGTACCAGGCTGTCGAGCCCACCTGCGACACTGAGGGTAACATTGCTTACAAGCAGTGCTCCGGTTGTGGCGAAGCATGGACTCTGGAAGCAGAGCCCAAGCCTCTGAGCAAGTTCGGTTGGGTTCTGGGCGCCCTGGGTCACACCTGGGTTGACCACGCTGCTGTTGCTCCCACCTGCACTTCTGACGGTAACATCGCTTACCAGCAGTGCTCCGTCTGTGGCGCTGCACAGACCGCTGGCGAGAACCCCATGCCTCTGAGCAAGTTCGGTTGGGTCCTGGCTGCTCAGCATACTGCTCTGAAGCAGTACGAAGCTGTTGCTGCGACTTGTGATACCGACGGTCACGAAGCTTACGGCTACTGTGAAGACTGCCAGGTCTTCGTTTACGAAGATCCCCTGAAACTGTCCTACCAGGATGGCGTTATCCCCGCTACCGGCCACGACGTTGCTCACGTTGAAGCTCTGGCTCCCGCTTGCCATAGCCTGGGTAATGTTGAGTACTGGTACTGCGTGGACTGCGGCTATGCTTGGGAAGACGAGGCTATGACCAAGGTCTCCAACCTGAAGCGCGTGATCCTGCCTGCACTGGGCAACGAGGAAATGGTTCACTTTGAGGCTGTTGAGCCCGCTTGCCACAGCCTGGGTAACATCGAGTACTGGTACTGCCCCGAGTGTGAAGGCTACTTCCAGGACGAGGCTTGCACTCAGGTCACCAACGCCAAGCGCGTGATCCTGCCTGAACTGGGCAGCGAGAAACTGGTACATGTTGCTGCTAAGGCTGCTACCACCGAGGCTGAGGGTAACATCGAGTACTGGTACTGCCCCGAGTGTGAGGCATACTTCCAGGACGAGGCTTGCACCCAGTTGACCAACGCTAAGCGCGTTATCACTCCCAAGCTGGAGGCTGAGGTTGAGGAGACCAAGCCTGTTGAGAAGCCCGCTGAGAAGCCCGAGGCTGACAACGACAAGACCGGCGACGCAACTCCCGTGTTCGCTCTGGTTGCTCTGGTTGCTATGTCCGTATTCGGTCTGGCACTGGTTGTTGTCAACAAGAAGCAGTTCGCTGCCTGATTTGTTGATTGCTGATTCACTAACATAACTTTCCGCCATCACCTTCGGGTGATGGCGGATTTTCTATATATGCGCATTGACTTTCCTGCCGAATTTTCCTATAATCAATAGAAAAGAGGTGATGCCTGTGAACAACAGAATAAAGTTATGCCCCACGGATATGGCTGTAATACTGGCGCTGTTGTTGGTAGGCAGTTTTCACGAGCAGATATCCTGCCTCCTCTCGGTGGTTTTAAGCGTGTTCTTGCTGCTCCACCTCGGGGAAAAGGGCAGTTTACGCATCAAATATGATATCAACGCCTGGTCCGTTTTGCTGATCTGCATTGGCTATGGGCTTAGTTGCTTCTGGGCAGTGGATTCCGGAATGGCGCTGATCGGCTTTTTTAAACTGCTGCCCCTGGGGCTGTTTGCCCTGACGATGTGGCAGGATCACGATGAGCAGAAGGTTTTGCAGATCCTTCCTTATTTTGCTGCCGTGGTTGCGGTGGTTTCTGCTATCGGTATGCAGATCCCTGCTTGCAGCAGGTGGTTCTCGGTTGCCGGTCGATTGTCCGGTTTCTTCCAGTATCCCAACACCTTTGCCATATTTCTGCTGGTGTGCCAGTTGTTGCTGCTGAAGAAAGATCGGAAACCCTGGTGGGACTATGTGACCATGCTGGTACTGCTGGCGGGCCTGCTTTATACCGGCAGCCGCGCGGTTTTTGTACTGTGCCTGATATCCAACTTTGTAATGCTGATCGTTCAGTTCGGCAAGAAGGGGAGACAGTTGCTGCTGGCCGGTGCTGTGGTCGCAGTGCTGATCGTGGTTGTGCTGGCATTGGGCGGCAATCCGGTGATCCGCCGTTACTTAACCATATCTCTTACAGAGAGTACCTTTGTGGGTCGTATTCTGTATCTGGTGGACGCGCTGCCACTGCTGCTGAAATACCCCTTTGGTATGGGCTATATGGGCTACTACTACACCCAGACAAGCATCCAGACCGGCGTTTATGCCGTTGCCTATATCCACAACGATTTTATGCAGTTACTGCTGGATATCGGTTGGATCCCAGGTGGTGTATTTATCGGCGCTGTAGTTGCGTATTTCCTGCGCAAGGGAGTGCCTTTGGCGGACAAGATCATTACGGCAGCATTGTGCCTGCACTGTCTGTTTGACTTTAACCTGCAGATGCTGGGTATGTTCTTCTTGCTGCTGATTTTGCTGGATCGGCAGGATGCGTCGGTCAAGATCGTAAAGATCAGGAAATTTGTTACGACTGCGTTGGTCCTTGCGGTGGCTGTGAACCTTTATATGGGTACAGCACTGACACTGTCCCACCTGAAGAAGTACGAGGCAGCGGATGCTATGTATCCTTATAACACCCGCAACAAACTCTCTATGCTGTCTCAGGAAAAGGATCTGGAAAAGGCCAACGCCATAGCCGACGAGATATTGCGGCAGAACACTGCCTATTTTGCGCCTTACAGCATCAAGGCAAAATACAGTTACGCCAAGGGCGATTTCACTTCCCTGATCCAATATAAGCGGGCAGTGTTTGAGAAAAATCCTTTCGATCATACCGAGTACGCGGACTACTGCAAAATGCTGCTCAGCGGCATCGAGTTGTATCAAAAGGCGGGAGATAAGCGCAGCGCGGAGTTCTGTGCATCAGAACTGAAAAATACGTTGGAACGGTTAGAAGGCAACAAGCAGCGCCTGAGTTCCCTTGGTAAAATGATCAACGATCAGCCCGTTACCGAACTGCCGACAGAACTTTTGCAGCAGGTCCGGCAGGTGTTGGACAATTTGGATTGACCCCGGAAACCGGGACATAACCTATAAAAATTTGAGGTATCGTTATGAAAAAGACAGTTACAATTCTGATGCTGGTGATTATGCTGGCAACCCTTTTGGTGCAGCCCGTTGCGGCAGCAGGTCTGGAAGCCAAGATCGAAACCAAGACCACATCTGCAAAACCCGGTGACACCATCGATTTTACGATTACCGTCAGCGGTGATGCTGTTTGCCAGAGTCTTGGCTTGATGTTCCATATCGACCTGGATGTTTTTGAGGTGGTCAAAGGAAAATGCACCATCAAAGGCGCTGATGTCAGCAGTTTCAATAAGGAAAGAGGCTTTGTGGCGATGTACCTGGAGAGCAAAGTTCCCTCCGGAGAGATCGGTACGGTGGTCCTGCGGGTAAGAGACAACGCCCCTGCCGGCGATGCAGAGGTGACTTTCAAGACTTCCGCCAAGGACGAGAAGAGCGCCAGCGTGCCGTTTACCTGCAATTCTGTAAAGATCAAGATCCAGGGCGCTTCTTTCCCGGCAGAAAAGCCCACGACCCCTGAGCAGAAGCCTACAACACCTGAAGTAAAGCCCACAACACCTGAGGTGAAGCCTACAACGCCCGAGGTCAATCCCACAGAGCCGGCAACACGCCCCTCCACCCCGGTGGATAACCCCGCAGAAACCACGGCTACCGTGCCTTCCACAGAGGCTGCAACTGTCCCGGAAGATACAACGGCACCCAAGTCGGATGCAACAACAGATACTGCGCCTGACACCGCTACGGTTCCCAGCGCGCCTTCTGAGCCCGGCAAGCAGGAAGAAGGCGGCAATGATGCTGCCTGGGGTATCGTTGGCGCAATTCTGGCAGTGGTGATCATCGGCGGTATCGTCGCATATCTCTACATTGCCAAGAAACGCCAAAAGTAAAATGCGCACATCGCATCTAACTGAGTAAACACAACCGGACCGGTCAACTTGACCGGTCCGGCTTGTTATTCTTCAATTATGCCCAGCGAATATAAACCCCGGGAACCGATTCAACGCGGATCCCGGGGAAACAGTGCGTTATCGCTGGTCTTCGTAAATATAAATGCTTCTACCATTACAATGGCATGATTTCTTACCGCTTCCTCCGCAGGTATTACAATCGTAATTTGAATAAGAAACGGCGCCCCAGTCGCCTTCGCTATACCATTTTACAGGCAACACTCCACTACCTCCACAATAGGAACAGGCAACAGTTCCGCTTCCATAGCAAGTGCTGCAGGTAACTTTATATGATTCTTGCAATCTAACAATACTTTCTTTGTATTCTGTTAACTTACTAAAGTTCGAAACATACGGCAAAACAGCGGCATCAAAAGTATCGCTTTCGATCAAATCTACTTGAGAGATGTTGGCCCAGATTTCCTCGCAATGGTTTTCAGAATAAATCACTGTACAAGGCTCTAATGCGTCAATTTGTTGCTCTATATCTTTGGCATATTCTTCAACATACGCCTGAAGTTGTTCTTGGCGGGTTCTAATATCGCTTTTGTGGTCAAAAAATGCTTTTTCAATAATGCTGGCGTTTTTGTAATCCTCGTTAAAACGTACAAGCCATACATAGCCTGTCCTATCTACTGGCTGACTAAGCACCTCGAGGGCGCGTTGATTCATCTTGGCAATTTTATTGTAAGATATGCCGAAGAAAACCAACGAAACAACTAAACAGCATATACTCCCCCTCAAAATAGAGGATTTCAGCTTTTCCTGCATAATATCTCTTTGATCGAGAAGTGCTTCCTGCGCATTGTTTTGAGGCTCTTTGGGTGCAGCAGGAGGAAACAGAAAAAGGATTTTACGAATTCCTTTATAGCACAGAAAACCACCAATCACAGCCCATAAAATGCTGTAACCAATTGCATTATTAACAAATAATCCTACACTTACAAAAATTAGCGTTGTTCCCACAACTGCGAAACACAAGTAAATATAGAAATGTGTCAAATAGGCTTCGCGAAATTCTTTAATTTGGTTTTTGATTTTCTGCAAGTTTGCAAGCACAAGTATGACGATAGACACCAAAAACATTGCGGAAATAAAAGCAATATAACCTAAAGTTTCCCATTCCATTGATTGTTTTGATCCTTTCTTGCTGTATGCAATTACATAATTAATAACGAATCGCTTGTTTCAGCATCTCTAAAAATTGCGCATCTCCAAACGGAAGGACACGTCTAAAAAGCATAGTGACAATACAAAAATATTACCATACCCTGCTCGTAAACGCAAGGTAAATTCCAAGTCTGCCAGTTTTTATTTGGCTGTGTATGTTATAATAATAAAAAAGATAACGGGTCGATGTGCCTCAATCGACCCCTACGAACATAATTATATCCGCCTCGATCAATGAAAATGTAGGGGCGGATGCCCACATCCGCCCGAAAACCGGGCAGGTAAATATCAGCGAATTGGCAAGAGTCTGTGACATCAGCCGCACCACCGCCTACAAATACAAGAGCCTTTTGGAAGCGTGAAAATGGGAGCCGTAATTGGCTCCCATTTTGCGTTGTCATCCGTTGTTTTCCTCAAACTCTGCTGCACGATAGTAGGTATCTTGATAGAAATTCAGCGTTGTCTTTCCGTCTGTTATTTGAATTTTGAAATTGCCTGTGATGTTGTCTGCTGTTGTGACAAAATTGATAGCCGTTCCGTCCGCAGATAATTCCCAAGTAAGTACTTTGTCTTTGTATGAGCCAGTGCCATCATTATTTAGCTGAATGATTGCAACATCATATTCCCGACCATCCCCTGAGTTACCAACTAATACATTAGCTTTCCATTCGCCAACATATGCCGATTGCGGCGTGTTGTTATCGCTTTGCATTGTATTGTTATCAGTTTGAGTTGTGGTGCTATTACCATTATCTCCCGGTGTTATGTTCTCCTTTTTACTACCGCAAGCACACAGGGACAGGCACAGAACAAGTGTCAAGGTTAAGGATAATAATTTTTTCATAGTGCGTTCCTTCTTTCTGTAAAAGCAAAAGGTTTTTTAGTAAAATTATGATAGCATACCCATCTGTATAAATCAATTTCTTTTAGAAAACTCTGCCTTTTCTCTTTGCTAACGGGGCGATTGAGGCACATCGTCCCGCTGTTCCGAATAGTAGATGTTTGAATGTATAATGAGTCCGCATCCTTTCACGAAAATGTGTGAAAAAGGGTGCGGCCTTTTTGTTGCGGTGCTGGCCAAACTTCGTTTGGCGGAGCTGCTAGCAGATTTGTTTGCATTTTATTTCTTGCAGGGGTGCAAGAAATAAAATAAATGTAGCCACCAGTGTTTGCACTGGTGTCAGAAACAGTCCACCGGACTGTTGCATTTGAGATCTTCAAATCTGGCTGCAGCGTAAAAAAAGAACCAACACCGAATGGTGTTGGTTCTTTTTTGGAGCTGCTAGCCAGATTTGAACTGGCGACCTCATCCTTACCAAGGATGCGCTCTACCGACTGAGCTATAGCAGCATTTGCTGACAGCCTTGACATTATATCGCAGAGGAGCAAGGTTGTCAAGCATTTTTCGAAAAAATAATGGATTTTTGATGAAATATCAGCGGTGTTCCGCAGAAAGGGCAAAGGGGTCTTCCATTTGGGCTTTGGGGAATTGCAAAACCTGGCTGTGATACAGACCGCTTCTGCCGGACAGCACAAAGCAGATCACGCAAACCAGCGCAAACAGACCCAAATTGGATGCGCCGAACATCTCAATGCTCAGCACAATGGATGCCAGAGGACTGTTGGTGACGCAGCAGAAAAGACCCACAAGGCACAGCGCTGCGCAGATGCCCGGGTCCAAGCCCAGCAGACCGCCAACCACACAGCCGAAAGTGGCGCCGATACAGAAGGTAGGGACGATCTCGCCGCCTTTAAATCCGGCAGCCAAGGTGATGGCGGTGAACAGCATTTTAAGCAGGAAACTATACCAATCCGCCTTGCCTGCAACGGCAGAAAGCGCCATATCCATTCCGGCGCCATTGAACCGCTGATCGCCCACGGCAAAAGTCAGCAGTGCGATCAGCAGGCCGCCGATGGCGATACGCAAATAACCGTTTTTGATCCATTTGTGGGCAAAATGCTCGGCTTTGTGCCAAAACCAGCACAGGAAGATGCCCAACACAGATACGGCGATCGCCACGATCAGCAATTTCCAGCCGTTTCCAAGCGTTAGCGGCAGGACGCGCTCTAAGGAAAACACCTCCGCGTGGACGCCCAGCGCAGCGGAGACCCGGCTGGCAGTATAAGCAGACAGAAAAGCCGACAGCAGGGCAGGGGTGAACAGCGTGCCGACAGCGGTGAACTCCAATGTGAACAGGCAAGCGGTCAGAGGTGTGCCGAAAAGTCCTGCAAATACCGCGCTCATTCCGCAGACCATCAGGGTGCTGTGGGACTTTCCACGCAGTTTCAGCAGCCGTCCAACGGCAGATGCTACAGAGCCGCCTAGTTGCAGCGCAGCGCCCTCTCTGCCGGCGCTGCCGCCAAACAGATGGGTAATTGCGGAAGAAAGAAAAATGCCCGGGGCGATCTTTGGGGTCACCGGCTGATCCTGCAATACCGCGTCGATCATTTCGTTGGTGCCGCGGTTACGCTGCAGCCCCAGCAATTGAGAAAGTCCGATGCCTGCCAAGCCGCCTACCGGCAGCAGCCACACCAGCCAGGTGTTTGTCAGCCGTATGCCGGTGACAAAGTGCAATGCGTGATGAAAGCCTGCGCCCAGCACACCGCCCACTGCGCCCATAATCACGCCCAGCAGCGCCCATTTCAGGAAGAAAAGGGCGTAGGCGCGCAGAGTCTGTAACTTTTGCGCCATTACAATATCCCCCGATTTCTGTCGTTTTGTCTATCATACCATATTTTACCGGAAAAACAAGTCGACCACCCGTTTCCGGGTGGTCGAAAATGGTATATTAAACTTCCTTGCTCTTGGTGGCGATCTCCAGCAGGCACTTTGCGGTGAACTCTGCGGGAGTCATTGCGCCCAGATCGTCGCCCTTACGGGTACGGACGGACACGGTGCCGTTTTCCATATCCCGGTCGCCGACAACCAGCATATAGGGAACTTTCTGCAACTGTGCTTCACGGATCTTGTAGCCCAGTTTTTCGCTGCGGTAGTCGCCCTCGGCGTGGATGCCTGCGGCCTCCAGATCGCTGACCAGACCCTTGCAGTACTCGTGGGCGCGGTCGGTAATGGGCATTACACGGACTTGGGTGGGCATCATCCACAGAGGCAGTGCGCCGGCATAACGCTCGATCAGATATGCCAGAGTACGCTCGTAGCAGCCCAGGCTGGTGCGGTGGATGATATAGGGGGTCTTTTTCTGACCGTCAGCATCCACATATTCCATACCGAACTTCTGCGCCAGCAGCATATCGATCTGAATGGTGACGATGGTATCTTCCTTGCCGAAAACATTCTTGTACTGAATATCCAGTTTCGGACCGTAGAAGGCAGCCTCGTCGATGCCGACTTCGTAATCAACATCCAGTTTGTCCAGGATCTCTTTCATAGTTGCCTGAGCGGCTTCCCACTGCTCGGCAGTGCCTTCGTACTTGATGCCAGCCTTGGCAGGATCCCACTGGCTGAAGCGGAAGGAGCAGTTTTCCAGCATACCTACGGTGTCCAGACAGTACTTGGCCAGTTCCAGACAGCCCTTGAATTCCTCTTCCAACTGATCGGGACGCAGAACCAGGTGACCCTCGGAAATGGTGAACTGACGGACACGGATCAGACCGTGCATCTCGCCGGAGTCCTCGTTACGGAACAATGTAGAGGTCTCGCCCAAGCGCATAGGCAGATCGCGGTAGGAACGGGCGCGGTTCAGGTAAACCTGATACTGGAAAGGACAGGTCATGGGACGCAGGGCGAAACATTCCTTCTCCTCGTCATAAGGATCGCCCAGAATGAACATACCGTCCAGATAGTGATCCCAGTGACCGGAGATACGGTACAGATCCCGCTTTGCCATCAGAGGTGTCTTGGTCAGCAGATAGCCGCGCTTCTGCTCCTCGTCTTCTACCCAGCGCTGCAGGGTCTGAATAACTCTTGCGCCCTTGGGCAGCAGAATGGGCAGACCCTGACCGATCTCCTCCACCGTGGTGAAGAACTCCAGTTCGCGACCCAGTTTGTTGTGGTCGCGCTTTAATGCCTCTGCCTGCTTTTCCAGATACACTTCCAACTCTTCCTTGCTGGGGAAGCCGATGCCGTAGATACGCTGCAGCATCTTGCGGTTGGAGTCTCCACGCCAGTAAGCGCCGCAGGACTTGGTCAGTTTGAAGCCGTTGTGCTTGACTCTGCCGGTGTGATCCAGATGCGGACCGGCGCACAGGTCGGTAAATTCGCCCTGGGTGTAGAAGGAGATCACGGCGTCTTCAGGCAGATCCTGAATCAGTTCTACCTTGTAAGGCTCGTTCAGAGATTCCATATAGGCAATGGCCTCTGCCCGGGGCTTTTCGCTGCGCTCCAGACGGATGCGCTCCTTGCAGATCTTCTTCATCTCCGCTTCGATCTTTTCCAGATGCTCAGGGGTGAAGGAGAAGGGGGCATCAAAGTCGTAGTACCAGCCTTCTTCGATGGCAGGACCGATGGCCAGTTGCACCTCGGGCCAAAGACGCTTTACTGCCTGCGCCATAATGTGGGAACTGGTGTGCCAGTAGGTCTTGCGGTACTCAGGGTTTTCAAAAGTGTACAGATTTTCTTCGGACATAATTAACCTCCATTTTCCGGCGGTATAAAGAATATAGCCGCCTCGCAAAAACAATTTTTCGTGGGGACAGCAAGGGATTTTTCTGCAGAACAACTTTTGCAGGCGCAGGAATACTTTGTGTATTGCAAGACTGCAAAAGGCGGTTCTGGGGGAAAAGAACTGCTGTCCACCGGAAAGGTGTTTTCAGAGACGGCAAAAAATAAAAATACCCGCCCCTGACATAATCAGGGGTGGGATACAATAATATATAGTATTCCACGGTTCCACCCTGGTTGCGGACAAGTCCGCCACTCTGGAGCAAATGCCGACAAAATCATCTGCGGCTGCCAGCGGCTCTTTCTTTGCAACGCTTCGGTTTGAAACGCTTGAAATACATCGGTCAGTATTCCTGCGAGTTTCAAATCTTGATTTGCAAAAAAATTCCTCGCTGCCAGATCTTGCTGGTTTTATCGTCCTTTGCTATCGCTATAACGGGCGCGCCCGGACAGCCATTTCCGGCTGTCGGCTCAGAAGTGGTATCGCACCGGGCAGGGGTACAGAGCCTTTGCACCAACTGGCTCCTCTCTGGGTATCTTACCGGGTTCGCGTGTCTTCGTCACAGCTTTTAACAAGCAGAATATAACACAAAAATACAGTGCTGTCAATCCCTTGATGCGGCGCAAATGCGGTCTGTCAGGGCGGAAAATGGTTTACCATAATTGAAAAAACCGTTTCAATATGTGAAAGTTACATAATTCCGCAAATTATGTTAACAAATGTTACCGATTACACCATAGATAGTGTATTATTTTTGTGCAAAATGGTATATATTGTGGTATAGTTTACATAAAAATTATAATTATTTTTTCAAAAAAGTTGCCGAAAAGGGTCAAAACAGCGAAAAGACTTGACTTTTTGAAAATATTTGTTATAATGACTTTGCAGTCCCGTATGGGATTGTCTTTTTGTAACTATTTGATACCACTTCTGTTACGGGGTGGTACATTGTTTGCAATTCAGCAAAAGGAGGTCGTTTCGTGCAATTTATTCCTACACTTGATTCCAAGAAAAGTCGAATTTTTGCCCGGGTGATTATGCTGATCCTTCCGGTCTGTATTCTGTTGGCAGTTTTGTCGCCGACAGCCTTTGCGCAGACTACATATGTGATTACTGATGGTGATGAGGTGATGGTCTACACCTCTTATGCAACCAATCCCGCTGCTGTCCTGGACCAGGCCGGCGTGGAACTGAACGCAGAAGACACCTATACTACCGTCCCCGGTGACCGCGAGACCGAGATCACAGTTCAGCGCAGCCAGAAGATCACAGTTTATAACTGCGGCGTGGCGCAGGAAGTCATCAGTTACGGTGAGACCCTGCAGACCCTGCTGGACCGTCTGGGCATCCCGTCCTACGGCAAATATGTAGTATCCCTGCCTTTGAACACCGAAACCTACGACGGTATGGAGGTCTCTGTGGACTCTGTTGTGCATACTGAGCAGACCTATACCGTTGACATTCCCTATGAGACCACTTACTGCTACGATCCTTCTATGCCTGAGGGTATGGAGCAGGTGCTGGTCAGCGGCGTTACCGGTCAGGTTCAGAAGACCGCCAGCGTCGTCTACACCAACTCCCAGGAGACCAGCCACACTGTGCTGCAGGAGACTGTGGTGCAGCAGCCTGTAAATCAGATCGTGGCGGTTGGTACCGGCACGCAGATGGATCCCAATTCCAAGGCACCCGCCATCGGTGACGGTGTGATCGTTACCGCAGAGGGCGAGGTTCTGACTTACAGCCGTACTGCCCAGTTTGTGGCGACTGCTTATACCCACACCGATGACGGCTGTGATATGATCACTGCCACCGGCACAACCGTGCGTATCGGTACAGTTGCTGTTGACCCCACTGTGATTCCCTACGGCACCCGGATGTTCATCGTCACCAACGACGGCAGTTACATCTACGGACTCAGCACCGCAGAGGATTGCGGCGGCTCTATCAAGGGTAACCGCCTGGATCTGTATTTCCCCACCGATCCCGAATGCTGGACCTTCGGCGTGAGAAATGCTACCGTTTATTTCCTGGACTAAAATGCATAGAAAAGCGCCTCTTCCTTTGCAAAGGAAGAGGCGCTGTTTTTTTATTCGCTTTCCGCAGGGGTGTTCTTTTTGGCACGCAGGTAACGGACCAGCGCGCAAGTGCCGACATTCAGCAGATGTACAGCCAGCAGAACCAGAGTTGCCTGCAAGAACAGATATCCGAAACGTTCCAGTTGGGAAACCAGTTTGCTTAGATAAGCGCACAGCAGCGTCCGCAGGGCGGATATGTCGATGGGCAGGCGCTCGATCAATTGGTTCTCACGGATCAGCCAGCAGCCTCCCAGCAACAGCAATGCGTTGGTGGCGGTGCTGATGGCGGCGAAATACAAGGTGTATGTCCGCTTTTTCTGCAGGAAGAATATAAATACCAGCAGCACAAAGCAACTGACCCAGCCGATTTGAATGGCGGTTTTCAGGTAAGCGGGGATCTGGCTGACAGTTCCCAGCAGCCGGGGCAGCAGGGGAATGCGGATGGATGTTTTATAATCCTGGATGCAGGCGGCTACCAGATCGTCGATGTTCTGCTCCAGTTCCGCCTTGGGTGTAGCGTGAATGTTGTTGGAATAGGCATAGTCACTGACCTTGGCCCGCAATGCCTGGGACAGTTCTTCCGTGTCAATGGTAGCCGTGCCGGTGTAGGCGTCCTGCAGATACGCCAGGGCGTCCTTCTGCACCTGCTCCTGGGTCAGCACCTGCATTATGGAATCCGGGTCAGTGACACCGGTGATGGACACCAGGTTTTCCCATTTATACTTGATCTGCTCGTAAAGTTCTGCGGTATAGCCGGAGTCGTTGGCAATATCTGTCAGCAACTGGGGATCGCAGACCGTCTGCCGGGCAAAGTAACAAAGGCAGGTAGCCAGCAGCACAATGGCAAGAAACAACGAAAGAATGGTACTGAACACGGTTGCTATAATTCTCTTTTTCATTGCGCACCACCCCAATCTACGATCATCGGTCCGGACACATAGTCCGCGCAGACAAAAAATCGCATTTTTACGCTGCCCAGAGCAGTTTGCTGATAGTAGCAGGTGTAGAGAACTACATTTTCGTCCTCTCTGGCCAGATCGTAAATCGAATCGTCGGTGGCGCTGTGTACGCCCACATATTTTACCTCGTATGTATAGACGCCGTAAGTGGTGCGGATCTGGATCTCGTCGCCAACTTCTACATTGTGCAAGTTTTTAAACTGCCGGTTTACGTGGGCGCAGATCATACTGGTGCCGCCGTAGCCGATGATGGTACTGCCGATATACTGACCGGCACCCCGGGACATAGCCCGTTCCGTATCGCCATAGACAAGGGGACAGAGAATATCCGCCTCGGGAATGGAGATCTCACCGTAGACTTGCTCATAAGTAGGGAAAGTGATCTCGGTGATGTTGATGGTGTCGGCTGTACCCTCACCGGGTTTTGCCGGCTCCAGGAAATCCATTACCTCGTAGTTTTGTGTGGGCGGCTCCTGCAGGAGCAGTACACTGCCGTAACCGATAATATCGCCTACGGTGACCTGCGCAAACAAAAGAAGGATTCCGCAAATGATCCCACAAAAAGCAAATGGGGCTACAAGTAGCCCCATCAACTTTGCGATCACATTCCAGAAACTCTTAGAGTTTTCTGTATGCTTCATAAATTACACCAGATTGTTCTTCTTGGAAACGACGAACATAGCAACAGTGCCGATTGCCATCATAGTAACGATAACAGCAGCGATGGTGCCTGCATTCAGAGCGAACTCCTGACCGGTGGTCTTGATAACGGGAGCGGACTCAAACACGGGAGTGTTGCTGCCCATAGGAGTGATCACGACCTGGTTGGAAGCGGGAATGTAGGTCAGCTTCAGTTCGACCTCAGCACAAGCCTTCTGACCCAGAGCCAGAACTTCGTCACGAGCAGATGCGCTCATCTTGGACAGGTGATACTCAGTGCCCTTGAAATTCTGAGAGTCGGCTTCCTTCTTAACGATGCTCATACCGCTGCTGATGTAGGACAGGATCGCATCACGCTCAGCCTCGGTCATATCGCAATCGCCGGCAAAGTAGTTCTTTGCGGAGTTGATGTATTCCTGAGGAATGGAGAAATGCCAGCCGTTTTCACCGATGATTTCACTGGTGGACAGCTTGTCCAGAACAGCCTGCTCATTGGCGTTGATGCCGGTAGCAGCAAAAGCGTTCAGAGGCAGAACGACCAGCAGAGCCAGTACGAACAGAATGGTTACTAACTTTTTCATAATAAAACCCCCATAAAAGATACCTTTCTAGCTATAAAATAACCAGTTGCAAAAATTATAGCACAGTAATTTCCAGTTGTCAACGAATTTTCGCTCTGTAAATCCTAATTTTAAAAAAAGAAAAAAGTGGGCATAACCGTATCAAAACGGTCAAAAATCCGACAAATTCCGGTGCGGCTTATTGAAAAATCTCCCCTTGTTTGCTATAATGGCGGAAAATGCATTGCATTGCACAAAGAAAGGCAATTGTCCTATGATAGATGTATGTAATATTCATATTATGAAGCCCTTGCTGATGGAACACGGTTTCCATTTTTCCAAGGCAAAGGGACAGAATTTCCTGATCGCAAACTGGGTGCCGGAGCAGATCGCTGAGGATTCCGGCGTCACATCCGATGTGGGTGTGCTGGAGATCGGACCCGGCATCGGTCCGCTGACCCAGCAACTGGCGCTGCGGGCAGGCAAGGTCTGCGCCGTGGAGGTAGACGAGCGGCTTAAGCCTATTTTGGCGATGACGGTGGGCGGGTTTGATAACCTGGAGATCCTGTGGGGCGATGTGCTGAAGCAGGACATTGCCGCCCTGGTAAAAGAAAAGTTTGCAGGTCTGCGGCCGATGGCTTGCGCCAACCTGCCTTACTATATCACCTCGCCTATTTTGACGGCACTTTTGGAAGCAGAGTGCTTTGAGGCGGTTACGGTTATGGTGCAGAAAGAGGTAGCGCAGCGCATTGCTGCCAAGCCCGGTACGGCGGATTACAGCGCCTTTACGGTGTTCTGTCAGTACTATGCCCAGCCGGAACTGCTGTTTGATGTGCCGGCAGGCTGCTTTATGCCCCAGCCGAAGGTCACCTCTGCGGTGATCACGCTGCGCACCCGCAAGCAACTACCCTGGGAGATTGCGGACAAAGATACCTTCTTCCGGGTGGTCAGAGCCAGTTTTGCCATGCGCAGAAAGACGCTGCAGAACGGTCTGGCTGCCGGCTTCCCGGAGTTGGGCAAAGCAGGGGCTGGCGAGGTCATCGAAGCCTGCGGCTTTGCGCCCAGTGTTCGCGGCGAGACGCTGGACATTGCCGGGTTTGCTGCTATTGCCAATGAAATCGTAAGGAGAAAAGCAAAGTGATCGAATTTCTGTTTTTGGATCTGGACGATACGATCCTGGATTTTAAGAAAGCGGAGCATATCGCCCTGGAAAAGACACTGCGCGCTGTGGGCATCGAGCCGACGGAGGAAGTTTGCGCCCTTTACAGCCGGATCAATATCTCCTATTGGGAGCGTTTGGAGCGCAAGGAACTGACCCGGGCGCAGGTTATGGTAGGCAGATTTGAGGAGTTTCTGCGCACTATGGGCGTGGCGGCAGATGTGGACGAATGCGCAGCATCTTATGCCCGCAATCTGGGTATCGGGCATTATTTTCTGCCCGGCGCGGAGGAAGCGGTTGCCCAACTGGCAAAGAAATATAAACTTTACATCACCAGCAACGGAACGGCATCTGTGCAATCCGGCAGATTGAAAAGCGCCAACATCAGCCATTATTTTGAGGACATTTTCATTTCTCAGGATATGGGCGCGGATAAGCCAGCAAAGGCATATTTTGATGCCTGCTTTGCCCGGATCCCGGATATCGACCCGGCAAAGACTATGATCGTCGGTGACAGTTTGACATCGGATATTTTAGGCGGCAAAAACGCAGGCATTTTGACCTGCTGGATCAATCCCGCCCACAAACCGGGCAGGGAAGACATCCGCCCGGACTACGAGATCGAAAGCATCACCCAGTTGGAAACGCTACTAGAAAAACTGTAAAACAAAAAAACACCCCGGGAGCCACGAATGGTGAATGACTCCCGGGGTGTTTTTTTATATCGCTTTTGTTTGCTTCTGTTAGTTTCCGTTGAGATACCGGTTGTATGCCTCTTCCCAGTCTTTTTGTGCTTCTTCGATATCGTCTAACAGTTTTTGCTTTTTCTCCGCGGCTGTTTTCTCTCGTTCGTATTCAATAAGTGCTTGCTTGATATCATCTTTTGTATTACTTCCGCAAGCGGATAGACCATAGCATAGACTAAGGCACAGGACAAGTGCCAACATTAGGGAAATTGCTTTCTTCATATTTCTTTCCTCCGGTATTATAATTTTATAGTTATAAAATAACTACACAATTATAATATACAAAAACTATTTGTGTCAAGATACAATTACACTATAAATGAGGTGATTGTTATGGCGAAAGAAATTAAGATCAAAAAGAAAGTTGCCAGGCACGGGGACGATGGCTATAAAATTGTTTCGGTCCGCATGAAAGATGAATTGCTTGAACGCTTGGACAAATTGTCTGCAGAATCTAACCGTTCCCGTAACGAACTGATCAATATACTCCTGGCTGCTGCGGTTGATATTGTAAAAATAGAAGAATAAAAGGGCGGAGTGTTCCGCCTTTTTATTGTTTCTTCCAATATGCTATACTAACAGAAAATCTGCAAAAGGGGATGCTTTATGGAGCCAAAAAGAAAAGCAAACCGACTACACGAATTTGATTACGGACAAGAAGGGGCATATTTTGTGACCGTGTGCACCCATAATCGCGCTTGTCTATTTGAAATAGATCCGCTCGTAGCATCAGGAACGACCTATGTGTCGTTCCTGATGCTACAGACAATGAAAACGGCACGACACAAAGGTCGTGCCCTACGGAGGAGAATCAAATCCTTCATAAATGGATGCGGGAGGTTGAGCGGAAATTCCCCAATACTATCATCGATAAATATGTGATTATGCCGGACCATTTACACCTGATCATAACAATAAAGGAACGGCACACAGGCTGTTCCCTACCGGATATAATGCGGTTTTTCAAAACAATGACTACCAATGAATATATTCGTGGTGTAAAGGGTGGTAAATTGCGACCTTTTAACAAGAAATTATGGCAAAAATCCTATTATGACCATGTGATCCGGAATCAACAGGATTATAACGAGGTTTGGGAATATATTGAAAATAACCCACAAAAATGGTTACTGGAACATAACGCCTTGTAAAAAATAAGCCGCCCCGCAGGGTGGCATAAATGGGGAACGGACTAATGGACTCGATTTGCATTTTCGTTTGCTTTGTGAGAAAATCGTTCTGATTTCACAGCCTGGCGGCTGCGCTCTCAGAACGATGGACTCTACCACGGGCTAAAAATTGCTCGCCAGCTCTCAATTTTTACACCAGTCTGCGGACTGGTGCCGCCCTTTCGAGTCCATTAGCACCAAAAAAGACCCTACACTGAGTAGTGTAGGGTCTTTTTTGGTGGAGACTAATGGACTCGAACCATCGACCTCCTGCGTGTGAAGCAGGCGCTCTAACCAGCTGAGCTAAGCCTCCATAGGTGCGTAATGGATTATATCATACTGATAAAAAAAGTCAAGACCTTTGTGTTGGCAACGGGCAAAAAATCTGTTATGATACGGAAAAGAAAGTGGGTGTCTTTATGCGTTATTCCAATATGGTGGCGGGGACATTTCTGTCCAGACCCAACCGATTTATTGCCCATGTGAAGATCAATGGAAAAGAAGAGATCTGCCACGTGAAAAATACAGGTCGCTGCAGGGAACTGCTGGTGCCGGGGACAACGGTTTGGTGTCAGCATTTTGATAACACCAATCGCAAAACGAAATATGATCTGATCACGGTGCAAAAAGGGGATCGGCTGATCAATATGGACTCCCAAGCCCCCAACGCGGCGGCGAAAGAATGGCTGACAGCCGGCGGGCTGGGTGAGATCTCCGACCTGAAAGCGGAGACGGTCCACGCAGATTCCCGGTTTGACTTTTCCTTTACCAAAGAGGGAAGGAAATGTTTTCTGGAGGTCAAGGGTGTGACGCTGGAAAATGGCGGCGTTTGTGCCTTTCCGGATGCGCCGACGGAGCGTGGTGTCAAACATCTGAAGGGCTTGACCCGGGCGGCGGAAGAGGGATACGGCGCTTTTGTGCTGTTTGTGATACAGATGGAAAATGTGCGCTATCTGCACCCGAATGATGCCACAGATCCTGCTTTTGGCGCTGCTTTGCGGCAGGCTGCCCATGCCGGTGTTGCACTGCTGGCAATGGATTGCCGTATTACGGAAGATACGATGCAGATCAACGCTCCGGTAGATATCTGCCTATAAAAACCGCTGCTGCCGAATTGGCAGCAGCGGTTGCGCTTTATTTGAAATATTTGTTGATCAGTAAAACAGGGAACAGCGTGGTGCAGAAGGTGGATGCGTTGGCGATCATAGCGGTCAAATTACCCAAAGAACCGAGAACGCCGATACCGGAGAAAACGGTCAGGGCGATCAGCCAGCCTTTTGCTGCATTGGCGTGTACCAGTTCCAGAGAATTCTTCTCAACACTCTGATAGACGGACTTGGCAAAACGGTGGATGTAGCGCAGGCTGAAAATATTAAATACCACCATAATGGCTGCGACAAAGAGGAAGGCTACAGCAATGATGCCGCCGGAAAGGGAAGAAATCGCTGGCAAAACAAGCATAATTTCCTCGTCCAGATCAACAAAACCGGAAACCAGGCCTTCCAGGAAGTCGGGATTGCCGGCAATAGAGCCGAAAGCCACGGCAAAGACAAGACCCATCACGGCCATCAGACCTGCTGCCACATATACGATCACATACTCAGCATATACAGCACCGCTGACGCACCGCAGGTGCTTGGCATCTGCAACATCTTTCCGGGCTTGTGCGTATGTCAGCCACAGAAATACGGTGATGAGAATGTTGATCAGCGGGACGGAGTCCGCTGCCAAAGAGAAAATGCAAGACACGCTCATCAGAATGCACAGCACCAGAAACAGCGGATCTTTCAGGGCGGCAAGGATCGGATTTGTACCGGTCTGGGAGACCGCCTGTGTGGGAGCGGCGAATCCGCAGCTGGGACAGTATGTAAAGTCCTGCTCACTTTCATAACCGCATTGATAGCATTTCATAAGATTTCCTCCAATCTCAATTATTTACATTCAATATAGCACAAATAGCGGAAAAAGACAATAAGAGACGACAAAATTATACGGTTTTTTGCTTGCCAAAAAGAAGAATTTGCGTTATAATGCAAACTAGATACGTATGCAATTTACAACAATAATGTGATTAACGATAGGAGAGCACCATGGAAAAGAAATTCGGATCTTTGTTCCAACTGGCGCACTGGAAAAAAATGGCACTGCTGCTGGTGCTGTATGACATCATTGCGGTGAATGTGGCTTTTTTGGCTGCGCTTTGGATTCGGTTTGACTGCTCGTTTTCTGAAATCAGTGAAATGTATTTCACGGCATATCTGAAATTTGTCCCCATCTATTCTGTGATCAGTGTTGTGGTATTATGGTTTTCACGGCTGTATAAGAGTATTTGGCGCTTTGCCAGTTTTAAGGAATTGATCCGCGTGTTGACGGCAACTGTGATCATGGGTGCGTTACATACTGTGGGAATTACCTTGCTGTTCCAACGGATGCCCATCTCTTATTATCTTATGGGCATTGTGATCCAGACGGTCCTGCTGCTGTGTCCCCGGTTTGCCTACCGCTTTATTCTGCTGCAGCGTGGCAGATACGGCACAAACAAGAGCAAGATGAAGCGGGTTATGCTGATCGGCGCAGGCAATGCCGGCCAGATGATCATGCACGATGCTTCTCAGTTGGCAGCGCAAAATATGCGCATTTGCTGCATCATCGACGACAATAAGAATAAGTGGCATCGGGATGTGGAAGGTATTCCCGTTGTCGGTGGCAGATACGAGATCCTGCGCAATGTGGAAAAGTTCCGGATCGATATGATCTTTGTGGCAATACCCAGCGCTACCGATAAGGACAAGCGGGAAATTCTGAATATCTGCAAAGAAAGCGGTTGCGAATTGAAGGATTTGCCCGGTGTTTCCGAACTGGTCAACGGCAGCGTCTCATTGAAGGATATGAAGGATGTGGCGGTGGAAGACCTGCTGGGCAGAGAACCCATCCGTGTCAATATGGAAGAGATCTATGCCCAGATCAGCGGCAAGAGTATCCTGGTCACCGGCGGCGGTGGCAGTATCGGCAGCGAACTGTGCCGTCAGGTGGCTGCCCATAACCCCAAGCAACTGACCATTTTTGATATTTACGAAAATTCTGCTTACGATATCGAGCAGGAATTGCGCAGCAAATATCCGGATCTGAAACTGAATGTCTGTATCGGATCTGTCCGTGACAGCCGCTGTCTGGATGTGCTGTTCTCTACATATAAGCCGGATATCGTCTATCACGCAGCAGCCCATAAGCATGTGCCGCTGATGGAGGCAAGTCCCTGCGAGGCCATCAAGAATAATGTTATCGGCACATACAAAACTGCTTATGCCGCAATGATCCACGGCTGCAGCCGCTTTGTGCTGATCAGCACCGATAAGGCGGTAAATCCCACCAAAATTATGGGGGCCAGCAAGCGTCTGTGCGAAAAGGTGGTCCAGTCCTTTGATAAGGCCATCAAAGCAGGCCAGGCCGGCAATATGCCGAAACTGTTTACCCACCGTGAGGCAACAGAGGTCGTGGCAGCGCTCCCACAGGGCGAATATCATACCGAGTTTGTAGCGGTCCGGTTCGGCAATGTGCTGGGCAGTAACGGTTCTGTGATCCCGCTGTTTAAAAAGCAGATCCAGAAAGGCGGCCCGGTAACGGTTACACACCCCGACATTATCCGCTATTTTATGACAATTCCCGAAGCGGTGAGCCTGGTTATGCAGGCCGGCACTTACGCCTCCGGCGGCGAGATCTTCGTGCTGGATATGGGTGCGCCGGTTAAGATCGATGACCTTGCCCGCAACCTGATCAAACTGTCCGGACTGAAGCCGGATGTGGACATTCCCGTGGTATATACCGGCTTGCGTCCCGGCGAAAAACTCTATGAGGAAAAGTTGATGGCGGAAGAGGGAATGAAGAAGACCCCCAACGATCTGATCCATATCGGCAACCCCATTGCCTTTGATACCGATAAATTCCTGGAGCAGTTGAAGCGGCTGATGGATGCGGCTTACGAAAATGACGAGGCGATCCGCGATGCGGTTGCCGCAGTTGTGCCGACATATCATCCGGCACCCCAGGGCGCTGGCAAGAAAGATGCCACTTTTGAGCAATTGCATAAAGAAGCGGTTGCTGCCCACTAAGAAACAAAAACTGCAGGTACAGAGCGTCTGTGCCTGCGGTTTTTTCTGCGGATATATCTGCCGAAAGGCGGGATCGACATTGACATTACGGCGGGGTTGTGATAGAATAGTCACGATTATAAATGTAACTTGGGGCGGTATGTCTCTTGCCGCATTTTTGTGTTCTATCTGTGATTTACAAGGATGAAGAATTCGTAGACAAGGAGTACAGAGCGATGAATGAAAATGTAGAAGTAGATGTAAAGAAACTGCTTAAGGTATTGCTTAAGCGCATATGGATCATAGTGCTGTGCGCAGTACTGGTGGGCGGTGCAGTATTGGTGTATACCGTCAATTTCGTCACACCGATGTATACTGCCGGTGTTACGATGTATGTTAACAATAAAAACGGTCATTCCGGCGCGGTGAACTCCGGCGATCTGGCAGTTGCGCTGCAACTGGTAAAGACATATGTCAACATTATTCAGAGTGATAATGTGCTGGAAAAGGTCATTGAAGAGACCGGGCTGGTTCTGTCTCCCTCTCAGATCAAAGGTATGATGACAGCCAGCGCCATTGATGAGACGGAAATGTTCCGTGTGCAGATCACCAGTTCCAATCCCCAAATGTCTGCGGACATTGCCAACACCATTGCTGATGTGGCACCGGAGAAGATCTCTGCTATCATTGAGGGTAGTTCTGCAAAGGTGATCGACTATGCCCGGGTACCCGGTGCGCCCAGTTCTCCCAATGTGATGATGAATACCATTCTGGGCGTGCTTGGCGGCGCGCTGTTGGCTGCGCTGGCGATCGTGGTGCATTCGCTGCTGGATATCCGCATCAAGGATGAAAGCGATCTGGAAGCGATCTGCAATGTGCCGGTGCTGGGTAGAATTCCGGATATGACATTGCTGGCAAAAACTACGGACAAGAAAGTGAAACGGTGAGTGTTATGATTTTTAAGAAAAAAGAAAAGCCGCAGGAAAACACCGGATTTATGTCCCAGCGCCGCCAGATCCTGAACCGTAACAGCAACTTTGCTGTGCAGGAGGCCTATAAGGCACTGCGTACCAATATTCGTTTCTTTGTTCGTGGCGGATACTGTAAGAAATTCTGCATCACCAGTGCTGCTGCAGGCGAAGGCAAGAGTATTACTTTGCTGAACCTGGCGATCTCTATCGCAGAAGACGGTCATAAGGTACTGCTGATCGATGCTGACCTGCGCCGTCCTGCTGTGGCAAGACTTCTGGTAGAAAAGGCAGCCCCCGGTCTGTCTAACTATCTGGCAGGTCAATCCGGTACGGAGGAGTGCATCCGCAGCGGTGTCTACACCAATTTGGATGTTATGTTCTCCGGTGATATTCCTCCCAATCCCTCAGAGTTGCTGGGCAGCGAAAAAATGCAGGAACTGATCGAGCAGATGTCTTTGGAATACGATTACATTCTGGTGGATACGCCTCCTGTCAATGTGGTTTCCGATACTTGTGTCGTGGCAAACCTGCTGGACGGCGTACTGCTGCTGGCACGGCAGGGTTCTTCTAGAAAAGACGGCGTAAGCCAGGCTGTTCAGAAATTGCAGCTTACCGGCGCGAAACTGTTGGGCTTTGTCCTCAACGGCGTTGTGGTGGAAAAGAGCAAGCAGTACGATTATTACGGCTGATCAGGAGACGGCATATGAAAAGAAACCCGGATTTTTTGTTGCGGGAAGTGGCCGGCGCATTGGTGGTCGTGCCTGTTGGTCAGGCGTCCATTGATTTTCCCGGTATGATCACCCTGAACGCCACCGGCGCATTCCTTTGGGAACTGCTGGAAAACCAGCAAACCCTGCAATCTCTGGTAGATGCCACCGTTTCCCGTTATGAGGTGGAGGCAGAGGTTGCCCGCCGGGATGTGGAGGCGTTCGTGGCAAGGCTGATGCCCACCGGCGCAATTTTGGAGTGAAAGATGAAACGTTACGCAATTGCCGATTTGGTAGTGGATATGGAAGTGTCCGGGCGTACGCAGCGGCAGGCGGCAGCCTATGAAACGACTGTAAGTGGCCCCGCGGATATCACGATCAACTGTGATGTCCGTGGGGTTCTTGCGTTAAATCCCCGGTTGGAGACGGAAGATGTGGCAGAGTATATGGGCACCGGTGTGATGTTTGCCCAGGAACTACTGGCATTCGACGGATCGTTTCTGCACGCCTCGGCTGTTCTGCTGGAGGGGAAAGCCTATTTGTTCTCAGCCCCCAGCGGTACCGGAAAGTCCACCCATACGGAAAAATGGTGCCGGCTATTCGGCGCAAAATACTTAAATGATGACAAACCGGCGCTGCGTCGGGTAGACGGTGTTTGGATGGCTTATGGCACGCCCTGGTCAGGCAAGCACGATCTGTCTATGCCTGCCGGCGCACCGGTTGGCGGTATTGCCTTTATCAAACGGGGGGAAGAGAACAGCATTCGTCCACTGCCGTCTGCTGAGGCGGTGCCGCTGTTTATGAGCCAGTCGCTGTGGCGTCTGTATGATCAGGAATCTATGGATCGGCAACTTGCCCTGATGGATCAACTGTTACAGCAGGTGCCGATCTGGGAACTGACCTGCCGCAATGACGATGAGGCGGCGTTTGCAGCCCATAAAGCGATGACGGAAATGTGAGGGCGGACGCGTGCAAACATATACATTACCAATGCAGGAATTGGTGGAACTGATCAAACTGCAACTGTCAGAGGGCGGCTTTGCCAAACTGACGGTAACCGGATGCAGTATGCTGCCAATGCTCCGGGACGGACGGGATTCGGTAGATCTGATCCCGGTCAGGGGCGTTCAGAAAAAGGGAACGGTGGCGCTGTATCGCCGGCAATGCGGTCAGTATGTACTGCATCGGATCATACAGGTTCGCGACGGCAAGTATATCTGCTGCGGCGATAACCAGTATATGCGCGAGCCGGTAGAGCAGGCGCAGTTGATCGCGGTGGCAGACGGATTTACCCGCAAGGGTAAGACTTATTCCTGCAAACACTTTGGATACGGCATTTACACAGCCGCTATGGTGGGATTGTTCCCTCTGCGGCGACCTTATATTGCGCTGCGCCGGGCTTTTGGCCGTTTGCGCAGAAAATTGTATCGTAAGAAATGACACTACATATTGGAGGCTAATATGGATAATAAGAAGAATTTGATTTTGCTGATCACAGGTGTTGTGGCAGCGGTTCTGGTTTGCGTTGTGTTGATCGGTCTGATCAGCGGCTTCTGGCCCTGGCAGATCGGCGCAGGCAATGATCAGCCTGACGAAAGCACAGCAGGAACCGTTGAAACAACAGTTTCCACCGATCCCTCCAACACCACCGGTACTGAGGAAACGACTTTGCCCGACAGTTCTGTGGAAACAACAGAGGGTACACAACCTGACGAAACGATCGGTAACCAGGGCGGCACCGGCAATCAGGGCGGTACCGGTAACCAGGGCGGCACCGGCAACCAGGGCAATTCCGGCGGCGAAACAACGGAGGATCCCGATCCCACCGAACCCGAACTTACCGACCCCACGGAACCCAAGACCGAAGGTTCCGACATTAAGATCGATCTGATCCCGGATGAAACCGATCCGGAAAGTGGTGAGCCTATAGACAGCACAGACCCCACCAACTCCAAGATCGAGATCGATTTCAACGATTTTTAATGAACGCAACGGCTGTTTAAACAGCCTTCGTGTCTCACAGGAAGGGATAAACGGTGAAAAAGATATCTTTTCATTTTCATAAAGACCTGAGACGGATTTTAAAGCCCTATCGCTTCCGGATCGTAAGTTTGTGTGTCCTGACCGTACTGCAATCGTTATTGCAGGTAACGATGGCGCTGCTTTTGCGGTATGTTATCGATGTGGCACTGTCCGGCGGAGAAGATCTGTGGTTGTGGATCGGCGCATTTATCGGCGATCTGGTACTGCAACTGGCGGTAGCAACGCTGCAGAATTGGTATTCCAGCAGTACCACGGAGCATTTTGCGACCCAATTGCGTTTTCAACTGATGAAAAGCGCCCTTCACAGTTCGGATGCCCGGCTGGAGCGTTACCACAGCGGAGAACTCTTAAGCCGCGGTATGGAGGATGTCCGTACGGTCTGCGACGGCGTGATCCACGCCCTGCCGTCTTTGGTGGGTCAGGTGACCCGTCTGGTGGCGGCTTTTGCAGTGGTGTTTTGGATCTATCCTGCCATTGCCGGCATTATGCTGCTGGTAGCGGTGGCGGTGGTGATCGGCGTTGCCTGCCTGCGACCGGTTTTGAAGGCGCAGCACCGCAAGGTGCGCAGCGCAGACGAACAGGTTATTTCCGCTATGCAGGAAGATCTGCAGCAACTGGAACTGATCCAGAGTCTGGGCGTCCGGGACAGTATTTTGCACCGGTTCGACAAGCGGCTGAAAACCAGTTTGAAGGCAAAATTCAAACGGCGTGTTTATGCTGTCGGTTCCAACACCGTTTTGGGTGTGGCGTCCTTATTGGGCAGCGGCCTGATGATGCTGTGGGGCATTTTGAAGGTTGCGGATAAGACCCTGACCTACGGCTCTTTGACCTCTATGCTGCAACTGATCAGTTTGATCCGCGCGCCGGTGCTGGGTCTTTCCGGTATCTGGACACGGCTGACGGCTGTGGAAGTGGCAGGGGAGCGGCTGACGGTGCTGTTGGAGATCCCGGAACAAGAAATTGAAAGCCGGGATGTGCAGCCCAAGGCCATCGTGTTTGAAAATGTTACTTTCCGTTATACCGATGAGGAATTGCCGGTAATGGAGAATTTCAGCGCCCGCTTTCCTATGGATGGCTGGACCTGCCTGACCGGCGTATCCGGCAGAGGAAAGACTACGCTGTTTAAACTGATTTTGGGTCTGTATACTCCGCAGCAGGGTCGGGTCTATCTGGAAACGGCGCAGGGAGATGTGCCTTGCAGTGAGGCGACCCGCCATCTGTTTGCCTATGTGCCTCAGGATTATGCGCTGTTTTCCGGCACAGTTCTGGAAAATCTGCTGCTGGTTGCGCCGGATGCAGATGAAGAAAAAAGAAAAAAAGCCCTGCAGATCGCAGAGGCGACTTTCGTGCTGGATATGGCTGCCGGTGAGAATACGGTGCTGCGTGAAAACAATGCAGGCTTATCCAAAGGTCAGTTGCAGCGGCTTGCCATCGCCCGTGCGGTGCTGATGGAACGCCCGGTGCTTTTGCTGGACGAATGCACATCGGCGCTGGATGCGGAAACCGAAGCGGCTGTGCTGCGAAACTTGCAGACGCTGGGTAAGAATGCTATTTTGGTCACCCATCGCCCGGAGGCGCTGGAAAACTTAGAGAATATCCACCCGATTTTGATGGAAGCATAAAAAATGCGTTGCGCTTTTAGGCAACACCACATAGGGAAGTAATGCCTGAAAAAAGAACATCTATTCCCACCATACGGCGTTAAAAATGCTCGAAATACACCAAGTATTTCTGCGCTTTTTGCCTTGTCTGGCAGCAATATCTGTCTTTTTCAGGTGCTGTGCAGTTTTGAAGCGCGAACTTTTTCGATTAACAAATAATAAAATCACCGGAATACTGTCGTATTTCGGTGATTTTTTATGCAGTTAGGCGGAAAAGGGGGCGTTCAAAACCAATACTTCCCTATGCGGTGTTGCCTTTTCGCGCAACGCGTTTATTATTTTCTTTCCGGAAGTTCGCTGTATAATGCGCTTCCCAAAATCAGCACGGTTCCCACAACGCCCCAAAGGGTTATTTTTTCCTGCAACAGCAGTGAAGATAAGATCACTGCGATCACCGGATCTAAGTAACTGAAAACGGCAATGGTCTTGGCTGGCAGATCGTTCATAGCGCCAAAATATAAAGTATA
Source organism: Faecousia sp. (assembly GCA_045540035.1). GTDB lineage: Bacteria > Bacillota > Clostridia > Oscillospirales > Oscillospiraceae > Faecousia. Next base: position 7,641 of record JAZQGL010000066.1, on the reverse strand, counting down.
GGCAATACCGGTGTGAAGAATGCCCACCAATCCCAGCAGCAGCCATTGGACGGTGGTAAGTTCCGGTATGGAAAATCCGCCGGAAAACAGTAAATAGGGAAGCAGCACCAAAGCGGCAAAGCCAAGTTGCAAAACGGTCTTGTCATAGGCGGGAATGGGGGAGAGTTTCTTGTTCAGCAGCATAACCGTGGCATACAGCAGCGCCGCGCCGATACCGAACAGAATGCCTTTTGCCTCTAAAATGCCGGGGATGCCGCCTTCCGTAACGCCGGACACAAAGACCAGACCCAGCAGAGCAATGCCGACACACAGCAGTTTCCTGACGGTCAGTTTTTCACCCAGCAGGGGAGATGCCAGCAGAAGAAACAGTGGCGCTAAGTAGTAGCATACCGTAGCGGTGGCGACGGTGGTGTGGTTGTAACTTTCAAACAGCAAGATCCAGTTAACACCGATGGCTGCGCCGGAGAGAAAAAGGATCGGTAAATTCTTTTTAATAGCGTCCTTATCCGGCTTTTTCCGGGTCAGCAGCATTACTGCAGCCAAAAAGATAACACCCATTACGCCTCGCATAAATGCGATCAGAGCAGAACTGAGGGGAATATATTTAACAAAAATGCCAATGGTGCCGAAAATGCCCATAGCGCTCAGAAAAGCGAGTTTCGATTTTGTCATTGCGGATCTCCCGGAAAGAAATTTTCTCAATAGTAACAGATGCAGACACAGTTGTCAAATCGGAAGATGGATACTATGGCGGTTTTGTGTAAACAAAACAAAAAACAGAAAAGGGCTTGACAGAATATGACCGCTGTGCTAGTATATGGTCAAATTGAATCGCTCAGATAGAGGCGCGGGTTTCATAAGTATCCTGCGGCAAGGCCAGGCAGCCGCCGCTGGAAAAAGGGGAGACCGCCGAAGTGCGAAAGATGCCTGAATCTTTCAAGCTGGGTCGTCAGAGAATATCTGCCGGACTGTCACAAACTTTGTGAAGCGCTATCGAAGCAGTGTCGCGTACATAGTTGTTATTATGTTTGTTGTTACTGTCGAATCGCTTGACGAAGCGGTTCGATTTTCTATTTTATGGGCAAGACCCAATCAGAAAGGAAGAAAACAAAATGAAGAAGATTATCGCAATGATCCTGGCAGCTATGATGCTGCTGAGCCTGGCTGCCTGCGGCGGCAACAGCAACGCCGGTGCTGTCAACCCTGAGGATTACCTGTCCAAGGTTCCCGCTGTGGAAGACCTGACCGGTACAGACACCAGCACCATTATCGGTCTGGAGGACGGTGTCCTGACCGTCGGTATGGAATGTGCTTACGCACCTTACAACTGGACCCAGATGGACGACAGCAACGGCGCAGTGCCTATCTCCAATGTGGAAGGCGCTTATGCCAACGGCTATGACGTTATGATCGCAAAGCGTATTTGTGAGGCTTACGGCTGGGAACTGCAGATCGTCTCCTCCGCTTGGGATTCTCTGACTCCCGCAGTTCAGGCTAAGACTATGGATGCTAACATCGCCGGTCAGTCTATGACTGCTGAGCGTATGGAAGAGGTCGAGATGTGCGGTCCTTACTACTACGCTACCATCGTTTGCCTGACCACCAAGGACAGCCAGTACGCCAACGCAAAGTCTATCGCTGACCTGGCCGGCGGCAAGTGTACCGCACAGTCCGGTACGATCTGGTACGATTCCTGCCTGCCTCAGATCGAGAATGCAGATCTGCAGACCGCTGCCGAGACCGCCCCTGCAATGATCATGCAGTTGGAGACCAAGTCCGTCGATTTCGTCTGCACCGACCTGCCTACCGCTATGGGCGCAGTTGCCAAGAATGACGATCTGGTTGTTCTGAACTTCTCCGGTACGGAAGGTGACTTCCAGTTCGCAACCGAGCAGGAGCGTATCGAGAATGTCAACATCGGTATCTCCGTTCTGAAGGGCAACACCGAACTGAAGAACGCCATTGACAAGGTTCTGTCCGCTCTGACAGAGGAGCATTTCAATGCGATGATGAACTACGCCATCGCAATTCAGCCCGAGGTTTAATAATTTAGAGAATGTATCCGCTTCCTCCGGTTCTTTCAGAGCCGGAGGAAGTGTGTGCGAAAGGAACATTTATGGATAGACTGATAAAGTTGTGCGAAGATGTGGCACGGCTGTGGGGAAAGTACAATACCTTTTATCTGGACGGCATTAAAAATACGCTGATCCTGGCATTGGTTGCAACACTGATCGGCTGTATCATCGGCCTGATATGCGGTATTTTAAACACCATTCCTTACAGCAAAAACGACAATATCATCAAGCGGTTTTTCCTGAAACTGATCCGCGTCGTGGTGCGCATTTATGTGGAAGTATTCCGTGGCACACCTATGGTGCTGCAGGCTGTGTTTATTTACTACGGCTTGCCCTATTTTTCCGGAAACACCATGCGCTTTGACAATTTGTGGGCAGCAGCGATTTTGATCGTATCCATCAACACCGGCGCGTATATGGCAGAATCGGTCCGCGGCGGTATTATCTCCATTGACCCCGGTCAGACCGAGGGCGCAAAGGCCATCGGTATGACCCACGTGCAGACAATGATCAACGTGATCCTGCCCCAGGCGCTGCGCAACATTATGCCCCAGATCGGCAATAACTTTATCATCAATGTGAAGGACACCTCCGTGATGTTCATCATCGGCTTTACGGAGTTCTTCGCTTTCCATCGCTATATCACCGGCGTCAACAATATGTATTTCCCCTCGGCAGCCATTGAAATGATCGGCTATCTGTGTATGACGCTGATCGCCTCGTTCCTGCTGCGTTGGGTGGAAAAGAAGATGGATGGCGCATCCAACTATGAACTGGTGCAGGTGGACAGCCTGACCATGTCCGCCGGTACTTACAGCCACCCCGACAAGGGCAGCCCCTTTGATGAAAAGAGCAAGGAAGGAGGTCGCTTCTGATATGAATAGGATTTTGGAAGTGAAGCACCTTTCCAAGAGTTTTGGCAGCCACGAGGTTCTGAAAGATATCGATTTCGATGTCCACAAGGGCGATGTGATCTCTATCATCGGCGCATCCGGTTCCGGCAAGTCCACATTGCTTCGCTGCATCAACCTGCTGGAGACCCCCTCTGCCGGTGAGATCTGGTACAACGGTAAAAATGTGGCAGACCGGAAGGTCAAGGCCCACGAATACCGCAGCCACGTGGGTATGGTGTTCCAGTCTTTTAACCTGTTTAACAATCTGACGGTTCTGCAGAATTGTATGGTCGGTCAGACCAAGGTTCTGAAAAAGAGTAAGGCAGAAGCAAAAGAGGCGGCTCTTTACTATCTGGAAAAGGTCGGTATGCTGCCTTATATCAACGCCAAGCCCCGGCAGATCTCCGGCGGTCAGAAGCAGCGTGTGGCGATTGCCCGGGCGCTGGCAATGAATCCGGAAGTGCTGCTGTTTGATGAGCCTACCTCTGCCCTTGACCCGGAAATGGTGGGCGAGGTTCTGGCTGTTATGCAGCAACTGGCTCACGAGGGTATGACGATGCTGGTCGTCACCCACGAGATGGCATTTGCCCGGGATGTAAGCAACCGGGTCGTCTATATGAACGAGGGCGTCATCTGTGAGCAGGGCACACCGGAGCAGGTCTTCGGTGATCCCCAGAAGCAGGAGACCAAGGATTTCCTTGCCCGCTTCAGAAATGGCTAACAAAAAATACCGCACAACCGGCTGGTTGTGCGGTATCTGTTTTGATTCAATCCAGTTGATCGAAAAAGGTGGGGATCGCAATATCTGCGATCCCCACCGGGTACTTATTCAGGGCTTATTTCGTCTGTTCGGAAGGAGACAAGAGAACCGTCCCCTTGTCCCCTGCTAGTTTTCTATCTTCTTTGCTGTTTTATGGAATTAGGAGTCCAAACAAGCAAAGTATATGTTGGATAATTAAAAAGATTGATAATATTTTAATTTTTCTATGCTTTTCTTTAATTGCGTGATAGCAAGAAAAACATAGCATAGGAATGAGACACACCGGTATTATAAACAATAGAAGAATTTTTTGACAATCCGTATATGGCACAGGAATGATAAAGTCTGTTTGTGGTAGGTTTAACAGCCACATTATAGCCGAAAGAATCGAACCAACCAAAACAAAAACAATCCATAATGTGAGAAAAAAGATGGATTTTCTTTTCATTTCCACTTCTCCTTTAATCATAGAAGTATATTATATCTATTTCATTAAGAAAAGAAATAGTGTCAAATCCAATGTAAACGGACCCTCCCCCAAACAAATAGGCACTTGCACTAAAAATGGGGTGCAGTTCACAAGGGGACGGTTCTCTTGTCCCCTGCTCTTTATTTTTCGTTAGGGTTCACGCAAACCGTCCCCTTGTCCCCCTTCATTTGTCCCTGAGGCTATCTCTTCTCCAGGGTTACGCACCACTGATTCATTTTTTCAATGAATTCTTCTTCGTTGACTTCGTAATGTCGCCCGTTTTCATAATTAACATCTTTTAAGGCGAAATTGATATAAATACACGAAAAGGGGTGGAACAGGCAATAAACATTTGCACGAATCATCTTTGGCTTGTGAATTTTGAAAGGAGAGAATATTGCTTCCTTTAGATAAGGGGGAGAAAACCTCCCTCGCAACATAGTGGGCAGATCGTGTTCCTCAATTCTTTTTGTTTTTAATTCGTTCCACAGATACTTTTTTCTATATTTTCCAAAGCAAACAGTACATCCGTCTTCGTCCAACAAAAAAGTTCTGCCTTCGGCAATTAACGCCGGAATCAACACGATGAAAATAGGACTGTTTATCAATAATGCGGTTGCAAATGATGTGTTAAAGCCAATCACATATATAAGCACAACCGTAAAACACACTGCCAATAAACAGATAGCCTTAAATTTATAGTGTTCATCTCGCTGTACAATCAAAGAATCACCTCTCAAAACAGTCTGTCTAAACAATACATTCCTCTTGCCTTATGAGAAAAACCGCTGGGATAACTACATCTTCCAAAACTAACAGTCAATGCACGTCCGTTATATATTCTCGTATTTGACATAATTCTTTTTTGCTTGATGATATCTAACACGTGGGCATTGTTTTTAAAAGGCAGCCTCTTTGGTTGTTCTCCCGGATCAACTGATTCTCCGTGTCATAGTAGTATGTAGTATTATCTTACAATGTGCAATATGATATTGTCAAGAAAAAGGGGCGGATTGCCACGGGTTGCAAGCAACCCTCGCAATGACAAAAGGTGGAGATCGCTGACTTGCGATCCCCACCGGGTACTTATTCAGGATTTAGTTCGTCAAGACACAGAACCGTCCCTTGTCTTGCCCAAAAGCACCTTGTCTTGTAAAAAATTAAGTGTTTCGTATTTATCTGTGACAAAACCTCTATAAACAAATTTTGCATAGGGTCTATTTGATCTGTCAAGAGGAGATTTAAAACGAATAAAAACACTTGTGTTGGGGTGAGTGAACCGGCAATATGTCATTGCGCCGATTTGTACCGGTTTTGAAATTGGTTTAGCAGAAAGGATAACGCCTTCGCCAGGAATTTCCGAATCACCAAATAAGAACGACGAGTTCTCCGTATGTTGTAGATGTATCTCTTCCCACGTGAACTTTTTGGTTCCCCTACTTGAAACAAAGGTACAACCGTATGCGTCCAAAATTATTTTTCTGCTAAAATAAAGCCAATCTACAAGACCTACAAGTAACAGTAAAATATCCAGAATAACACACACAATAATAACAACTGCATTCCATGACAAAGCAAAAAGCAGGAACACTTGCGCTATTACCGAGAGAATTGCAAAAACCAGTTGTTGTCGTAAATCGTTAACTTCCCCAGATACTTCCACTGCGCAATCTCCTTTCATCGTAATCTTTTATCACAATAGAGTTTTGTGCGTTTCAAATTGTTAGCACATTGTGTGCCTACTTGCTGTTTCGTGTTATTTGATGTCGATGTTTCAATGCAGTGGATTGCCCCAAGCATCGTAAGTATATTGTACTCTATCCCCGTTGCCGTAGTCAAGTCTTTGCAGGTGACAGATGGGGGGACTCGTGGGAAAGAGAGGGGATTGCCACGTCGCTTCGCTCCTCGCAATGACAGAGGGTAGTGGTTTTGAAAAAGGGGGCGGATTGCCACGTGTTGCAAGCAACCCTCGCAATGACAAAAGGTGGGGATCGCTGTGAAGCGATCCCCACCGGGTGCTTATTTAGGAGTTAGTTTATCAAGACAGAGAACCGTCCCCTGTCTTGCGACGCTCTACTTGTCATACCGTTTTGTTGGCATTGCCAATTCACAAATTTTATTAATTTGGGTCTTGACTTTTAATAGTTAGTCTGTCTTTTCTTTGCTCCATTCTTTAATTAGACTATGGAACGATTCGTTATCGAAATGAAACGAGAGATACTCCCAATCCTTGTTTGGTTTAGAACTAAATACTGCTTTTTGTCCGATCAACTCAAAAGAACCATCACGGTATGTGATTCGGATAGCGTTTCCGGTAACGGATTCTGCCGGATCATTTAAGTATCTTTTGCTGGGAATCGCATGAAAATCCGCAAGGAAATCATCCCAGTATTCTTGCTCTATAACACAAACGGATTCAATCGCATCATAAAATCCCTTGACCAAAATAGTGTCGTTTGCAACAGAAACAATGTCAATGCTATTAATTACATCAGCAGGTTGAGAAAGCACATATTGCTCTCTGCCGCAATTCCAAAGAAACAGAATCAATAAAATGCAAACAAGAATAATTGGCATAATACGTTTCATTCCAGTTCCTCCAATATGATAAATTAGGAAGGTATCCTGCAAGCAATATCAGGAGAAATATCGTCTCCGCTCAACACGGATATAATAGCTTTGTAAACATAATATGTTTGCGCAGTTTGAGGAGAGTATCCCCGTCTTCCTATCGCCTTTCCATATACATCTGCTTCATATTCCCAAGGCAGACTATAGTAATATACATCTAATTTATTTGCTTGATCTGCGTGAAAGCAAATAACGGAAGGAATTACAACAAATGCCGTATATTTGAAAACACCTAATTCCTTGAGTTGGACAGTATGACCATATTCGTGGCGAATTATTCGAACCCCTTCATTGTCTGCTTGAATATTGTCCCCTAACAGTATCCCGCCAAAGGAGAATCCACTATCTTCGAGAGCGGAAGTTTTAATCACGGGAACATCTTTATATGTGGAAACGGTTCCACCATTTAGAGCAGTTACCTCTTCAAAAGTTCCCGGATCGGGTTTTCTTTTGTATCCACCAATATACTCCCAGTTGTCGTGACGCCACTGCCCACTTGCAGTGTAATAACATGTACCAAGAGGATCAACGTTATTCACTGAGTTGTTCCCACAATAGGCAAACATATTGTTGCCGGTCAAGCCCTGGCCTGTAGAAACAAATCCGTCTGCATTGAGGAATCGTCCCCACTCGGGATTATAGTAGCGGCTTTGCAGGTAGTAAAGTTCGGTCTCCTGGTCGTAGACGTAGCCCCGGTAGCGCAGGGGGTTCAGTTGGCAGATGGTCGATGAACCCATACTGATCTGATTACCCCAGGCATCATAAATATAATAACCCGCTGTAGTGCCGTTGGCATCAAACAGGTGCATTACA
>JAZQGL010000065.1:0-9430 GCA_045540035.1 Faecousia sp. | reverse complement strand
AAGAGCCGCAATCTCTGGAGTAATCTGTTTAAAGAAATGCTCCTGTATCGTATGAACATTCAATAACTACGCATCCCAACATGTTGGGAAAATCGACATGTAATGACAGCATACACAAAGCCTCCGGATAACCGGGGGCTTTGACTATTTAGGAGGAAAAACCGACGGTCCGGCAAATATCAGAATTTGTCGAAAAGGTGAGAATGCTTTAAAAACGTTATTTTCGACAATTCATCTATGTCAAGTTAAGGACAGCGGTTGATGGGTGTAAATACCTGCCTTTTACCTGTGAAAACGCATAAAAACTGCGCCAAAAACACAAAATTCTTTTGTCCCTTACTTGACATCAGCGTGTCCGGCAGTCCCATCATTCAAGATGGTAAACTGGTAGGCGCGGACACCCATGTCCTTGTAGATGACCCAACCACCGGCTATGGCATTTTCATTGAAAACATGCTGGACGCTGCTGCATAACCCTAAACCACCGATTGCCATATGCGTCGGTGGTTTTATTATTAGGCTTAGGAGGCTTGAACATGAATCTCGCTTATTGCAATTCAACCGATAGTAGCCCTGCTCGTGGTATCAATATCGGTTGCTCCACAAAGGTTCCGTATGGGTATATGAGACACCCGAAAACCAAAGCATTTATGGTTGATCCTGATGCCAGCCGTATTGTTGCCCGAATCTATGCTTTAAGATCTGAACTGTACAATCTTACAGCGATAGCTGATATTTTGAATAGCGAAGGCATTCCTTCCCCCAGTAAGTTGAAATACCTACGAGGAGAACTAAATTACTCCCGTGCAAAAACAACGCTGTGGAGTCGAAAAACCGTTCGTGACATTCTGAGCGATCAAGTATATATCGGGAACCGCGTACACGGCCGAGATCGCAGTACCAGTTCAAAAACGACAATGAATCCTGAAACTGGGATCGTCGTTTCGGATGCTCATCCCCCAATTATAGAGAAGTCCCTTTTTGACCAAGTCCAAAGGATCAATGAGCAGGAGACTATGAAGATTGCCCACATTTCAGAACATGGCAGGAACAACAAAACCATGCTTTTGGGCAAGCTTGTTTGTGCTGATTGCGGAAAGCCTCTTGTCAGCTTTGCCCGTAAATCTGCAAAACGCAAAAACCCCAATAGCGTGTTCTATGAGTGCTCGGATTATCACAACTTCAAAAGATGCAGCACCCATTATATCGGCGATGATATGCTGACCGAAGCTCTTATCGATGCCATTGCTGCCACATCGAATGCGGTTTTGATTGCAAATCGGTATGGTAGAGACATTGGCCCGCAGAAAAAGAAGCTATCCGCATTGGAGAAAACCAGTTCTGTTTTGGCCCAGAAGCATACCCAGCTTTCATTACAGTTGCGGGATCTCTATGAGCAGATGTCCAACGGTAAGATTACCTGCGCCTACCGGGATGAAGTCAGTACAGCAGTCAAAAAAGAACGAGACGCACTGGAAGCCCGACAAAAACGCTTGGAGTCTCAAATGAACGAACTTAAGCAGCAGATACAGGCGATCCTGTTTTTTGCCGATGCTTTTAAGGCATACCAAAGAAGGCCTGTGCTTACTCAGGAACTGGCCAATGTCATGTTCGATAAAATCGAAGTGCACACAGATTCCAGTATCGTGATCCGATTCAGACTCGCAGGCTACCAGTATACCTACATACCCCCAAAGCCTTGATCGACGACTTGCGTTTCATACTGGAAACTGATATCATATGAATAAGAATAAGAAAGGAGTGGCCCTATGGAACGGTTAATATTCCACGTCGATGTCAATAGTGCGTTTCTTTCCTGGGAAGCCACTCGAAGAGTCTCCCAGGGCGAACCGGATATCCGTTTGATCCCCTCTGCTATAGGTGGCGATCGTGAAAAGAGAACCGGTGTCATCCTGGCAAAATCTATCCCTGCAAAAAAGTACGGAATTAAGACCGGCGAACCCGTGGCAATGGCCCTGCGTAAGTGTCCGGACCTGTTTCTTGCCAGACCGGATTTCAAACTGTATGAGCAGTCATCAAAGGCCTTCATGGATATCTGCAGGGAAATTGCGCCTGTAGTGGAGAAGGTGTCGATCGACGAATGCTTTTTGGATATGACTGGTACTCATCGCATCTACCCGGACCCCGTCGCCATTGCGCATACTATTCGCAACAGGATCCGCAGCGAGCTCGGTTTTACCGTCAATGTGGGTATCGGCAATTGCAAGCTGTTGGCCAAGATGGCCAGTGACTTTGAAAAGCCGGATAAGGTACATACTCTATACCGACATGAGATTCCAACGAAAATGTGGCCACTCCCTGTGGGCGATTTGTTTTCCGTTGGTCATTCAACTGCAGAAAAACTGGAGCGAGCCGGCATAAAGACCATTGGGGATCTTGCAAAGGCAGATCTGAGCCGTGTGCAGCGCGTCATTGGCGTCAAAGCGGGCAAGCAGATCCACGATTATGCCAACGGCATTGACCCCTCTGAGGTCCTGGCAGCCCCTGAGGAGGCCAAGGGCTACAGCATATCAACTACGTTAGAAGAAGATGTCGTCACTGCAGAGCAGGCTCACAAGGTCCTGCTGGCCCTTGCAGACAGTGTTACTGCGCGCATACGGGCTGACGGAGCGAAGGCATATTGTGTTGCTGTATCCATTCGCTCCAACGACTTCAAAACAAGGTCCCATCAACGCTCTTTGGATAATCCAACTGACATCTCTCGGGAGGTCTATCAGCTCTGTAAGCAGCTGTTTGCGGAACTTTGGGACGGCCACACCCCATTGCGCCTTTTGGGCATATCCCTGACGAATATCACCAGAGAGGACACACCTCAAATGTCGCTGTTCCCGGATGAGAGTAAGGACAAAGCCCGTAAGCTGGACCGAGCCTTCGATGCGATCAACACCAAATATGGTTCTGCCACCATTATGCGTGGCACCAGCATGCAGTCAAAATTGAATGTGGGCAAAAAATATCAAGCCCAGATCGAGCAGAAGAAAAAGCAGGATTAACCTGCTCATATATTAACAAGCCCTCCACACCGTGGAGGGTTATCTATTTAACCGATAAGGAGACAACAAAAATGAAAGAAACAAACGAATGGTATCAGATCGAGCTGGACACAACAAAGTACACGCCCGTCTGTGCTTTCACCTTTCACGTGCCGGGAGGAATGTCGCGTTCTCACTCAACAGAAACATATGTGGAATATGTTCCGGATCCCGCAGATCCTGAGAATACTATATATTATGTTTGGCTCACTTCTCATCGCAACAATCTAAGACTGTTCAAGTATGAAGATACTATCCAGTGGCCGGCCCATGATAAGTTGATCGTTACCAAGATACTCGAAAAGATAAACAACAGCATAGTATTTCTCAAGCATTTGGATGTCTTTACATCCGAGGATTGGCCCGAAGTGTTAGGGAAAACCTATAAGGGCTACAAAACCACAAGGCGCAAATCTGAGAATCCTTAAAAAATTGATTTCTACCAGAATGAACCGACGGTCCGGCAAATATCAGAATTTGTCGAAAAGGTAAGGAAAATTAAAAACCTCCTTTTTCGACAATTCATCTATGTCAAGTTAATATCTGCCGTTTAGGTGTGCCAAAACCTGCCTTTTACCTACAAAAACGCATAAAAATCGCAGAAAAGCACAAAATACTATTGTTTCATCCGGATATCAACGCACCCAGTGCAAACAGCGGGGACGATCCCGCCCTGCAGGAAAGGAGAAAACTATGGATTTCTATCAAGTTCCTATTGGCTTTGGCTTGGCTCTTTCCGCCAACACCGCTGCTATGAACCGCTACAGCCACCTGAGCGAAGCGCAGCAGCAAAGTATTCTGAACAAAGCGCACAGCATCCAAAGCGAAGAAGAAATGTATTCTCTGGTCGCCTCTCTGGCAGGCGGCAATATGGACATCTTCTAAAAAACACATCCACCGGCCGGTGGATGTGTTTTTTTAAGGCAGTATGCGTGACCAGTCGAAGAGTTCTCCCGGATCGTTCTTGGTGGGTGAATAATCCTGATGACCCAGCACATATTCCCGTGTCAAAGGAATATCGTAGCGTCCGCAGATGTCCAACACCAGTTTTTTCAGCGATTCATATTGGGCATCGGTATAGCCGATCCAGGACGGATTCAGCGCATCATATTCCTCATCTGACAGATACTGCGCCATATCCTCCCGGGAGCCGATGCCCACAAGTTCGATCCCGATGGCATACTGATTCATTTGATTGGTATATTTGGGATCATTGTTCCAAGTGCCTTCCCCGGCGTGCCAGGCGACCCGGTTCTCCGGCACATAGCAATAGACCGTACCGGTGCGATCGATCACATAATGGGTGCTGACATCGTAATAGATAAAGGTCCTGCGGACCAGATCCATATCAAAAGGATTTTCCTTGCTCCACATCACTGCGCTGGTAAAGTGGAGCATAACACACTCCGGGCGGTGTTTCCGTTCCCAGGAATGCTCCTGCACCGGCATCAGAAATTGCCGGACAGAATTCTTGTACAGCACGGTTTTCGAGGCAGTATCTTCTGTGGCGGCAGGCTGCGTGGTAACCGCAGGCGTCCCCTCTGCACCCGGAGTACAACCGGTCAACAAGCAGAGCAACGCCAAAGAAACAGCAACCGATTTCAGGCATTTCATAGGCGTTCCTCCCGTTTTTTGTCAAAAAATAGATAAAATCATTATAAAGTACTCTTCTCCAAAAATCAATAAGGCAATCTTGTCCCCGGCGGGAATATACTCCTAGTGAAAACGATAGGAGGCGTATGCTATGAAACGGTCAATTCCCCTTTGGCAGGTGGGCGGGTTTATTTTTACTTCTGCCCTGGGTACATTTTTGCACTTTCTTTTTGACATCACCGGCGGCAACCCGGCAGCAGGGCTGTTTTCTGCGGTGAACGAGTCCATATGGGAGCATTTGAAACTGCTATTTTATCCTATGCTGCTATTTTCTGCGGTTGAATACTTTGTCTGGGGCAAGGAAATATCCAATTTCTGGTGCGTCAAACTAAAAGGTACTCTGATCGGGCTGATTTTGATCCCCACGCTGTTTTACACCTACTCCGGCATTTTAGGCGTCACAGCAGACTGGTTCAATGTGACCATTTTCTTCATCGCCGGAGCGGTGGTGTATTATCTGGAAACGCGGCAGTTTCTCCAGGGCAAACCCTGCCGCCTTGACACGCGGGCAAGTCTTGCCGTATTTGCGCTGATCGCGGCACTTTTTACCGTTTTCACCTTCTTCACACCTCAAATTCCCCTCTTCCGGGATCCTCTCACCGGCACTTACGGCTTCCAAAGCGGGGTTTAATGCGGTTTTTCTTGCAATTATGCACCGGTTTATGGTATGATAATAAAAATGGAGGTGCAAATTATGGCAAAAGAAATGCTTTCCGATGCGTTGTCGCAGCGCATCGCTCAGGAAAAGGCTGACCGTTCCTTTGTGGATCGCTCTTTCCCTGATGACCTGGCGATCCGCCGTTTTGGCAACTTGAACCCCTCTCAGGTCTGGCGTCCCAAGTTTGCAAAGGATATCGACCGGATCATGTATAGCCCCTTCTACAACCGCTATACCGACAAGACCCAGGTCTTTTCCCTGATCAAAAATGACGATATCACCCGCCGCAGCCTGCACGTGCAGTTGGTGTCCCGCATTGCCCGGACCATTGGCCGCGCGCTGAATTTGAATTTGGATCTGATCGAGGCCATCGCGCTGGGTCACGATATCGGTCATACGCCCTTTGCCCACTGCGGCGAGGTCTATTTGAACGAACTGTACAACAAGCACACCGGCAGATTTTTCAACCACAATATCCACTCCGTCCGGGTGCTGGACAAGGTGTTCCCCCTGAACCTGACATTGCAGACTTTGGTGGGCATTGCCGGTCACAACGGCGAGATCGAACTATCCGAGTACCGCCCCGTTCCTATGGAGAGTTTCGAGGACTTTGAAAAGGAACTGGAAAAGTGCTACACCATTCCCGGCTACGCCAACAAGATCCAGCCCTCCACCCTGGAAGGCAACGTTGTGCGTATTTCCGATATTATCGCATACCTGGGCAAGGACCGTCAGGATGCAGCCAGCATTCAGATGATCGAGCAGTCCGCATTCCCGGTATCTGCCATCGGCACGATCAATTCGGAGATCATCAACAATCTGGTGGTCAACATTATCGAGAACAGTTACGGCAAGGACTATATCAAACTGGACGAAGATCACTTCCGGGCAGTACAATCCTGCAAGCGGGATAACTACTCCCTGATCTACGCCGCAGAGCCCGGTCGCGTGGTCCTGAAGCGGGTGGTCGAACCTATGATGCAGGATATCTACGAGCAACTGCTCGATGACCTGCTGCAGGATAAAGCCGACTCCCCCATCTTCCGCCACCATATTAATTATGTAAACCAAACCCGGTATGCCCGGTCCGTCTCCTACGAAAAGACCGAGCCCAACCAGATCATTGTGGACTACATCGCCAGTATGACCGACGATTACCTGATCGATCTGCACCGGTATCTGTTCCCCGACAGCAACTACTATGTGGAGTACACAGGTTATTTCAACGACCTGTATGCCCTGCGTGGCAGTCTGGAAGGTCAGATCTCTATGGACGATAACGATTAAAGTCTTGGACACGGTCATTGCGAGGATATCGGAATGACCGTGTTTTTCACAAAGGAGTGATCCTATGAAACTGCTTTCTTTCGGCGAGGTGCTTTGGGATGTGTATCCCCAGGAGCGCTTTATCGGCGGTGCGCCGCTGAACTTTGCCGCCCACTGCGCAAAGCACGGCATAGACGCCTTTATGCTCAGCGCCGTAGGCGACGACGAACTGGGCAGGCAAACGCTGCAGCAATTGAAAAACTGGGGTCTGCGCACCGACTATGTATCCGTTCTTCCCCACAAGCAGACCGGCAAATGTATCGTCACCCTGGACGAACACTCTGTCCCCTCTTATCATCTTCTGGAAGATGTTGCCTGGGACGAGATCCCCCTGCCGGCAGCTGCGGCAAGCAGCGCCGATGTACTGTATTTCGGCACATTATCCCTGCGCAGCCAATACAATCTGTCCAGCCTGCAGGCGCTGATAAAAGAGCGTTCTTTTAGGCACATTTTTGTGGATGTAAATATCCGCCCGCCTTTTTACAGCCGGGAAAGCATTCATTTTGCCCTTGAAAACGCCACCATCGCCAAGATCAGCGACGAAGAACTGCCGGTTGTTGCAAACGCATTGGAGATGGTCTGTACCGACGATCACGCGCAGAACGCCAGACAACTGGCTGCGCGTTTCCCTCAGTTAAAACTGGTGCTGATCACCCTGGGTAAAGACGGTTCTTGCGCTTACGATGTGGCAGCCGACGCTTTCTACCGCCAAGGACCTGTGAAAACAGAGGTCGTATCCACCGTAGGTGCCGGCGACAGTTTCGGCGCGGCATTTCTGTCCCGGTATGCGCAGGGCGCACCCATTGATCGATGTCTTGCCCACGCCGCAAAAATTGCCGCCTTTGTGGTATCCCGGTTTGATGCCATTCCCGATTATGAACCGTAGGTGATCTTATGGAACACAGAGAATATATCCGAATTGCCCCGGGCAGCAAAAAGGCTGTTTTGCTGATCCACGGCATTGCCGGCAGCCCTGCCCATTTCCGGGATCTGGTGCCGATCATTCCCGAAGATTGGTCGGTATACAACATTCTTTTGGACGGACACGGAAAAACCGTCAGGGATTTTTCCAACACCTCTATGAAAAAATGGAAGGCCCAAGTAGCCGCCACCTTGCAGGATCTGTTTGCCCGGTATGACCGGCTGGTACTGGTCGCCCATTCTATGGGTACGCTGTTTTCCATTCAGGCGGCAATTGCCTTTCCCCACAAGATCGATGGGCTGTTTTTATTGTCCGTTCCCTCCCGCCCCTGGGTCAGAGCCTCCACGGTTTCCACCTGCCAACGGGTCAGGCGGGGCAACATTTCGCCGGAAGACACCGCCGCCTTGGCAATGTTCGGCGACACCAGCATCCAACTCGAGAAGAACCCTCTGTCCTACATAGGCTGGGCGCCCCGTATGGTGGAACTGCTGGCAGAGTGCCGCCGGACACGAAAAGTTCTGCCGCAATTGGCAGTTCCCTGCCGGGCATACCAATCCCATACCGACGAACTGGTATCCCTTCGCTCTGCCAAGGATCTGGAAAATCATCCGTATATTCAACTCACGATTCTGAACGATTCCGGTCATTTTGTGTACGGACCGGAAGATGCGCGGCTTTTGCAGCAGGATCTTCTGGAAATGCTGGATCAGGCAGGCAACTGACGAATTTCTTTGTTTGTGCCAGGATTTCTGCGTGATCCACCAATGAAACAAATAGCAGGGCAGAATTTTCTGCCCTGCTTTCATTTTTCTTTGTACATCGGATATCTTTTCTTGTCAGCATCGGTAATGGGGCGCTGGACACGGCAGGGTACGCCCACCGCGATCACATTGGCGGGGATATCCTGGGTCACCACGCTGCCTGCGCCGATAATGGAATTCTCACCGATGGTCACGCCGCCGGTAATGACACAGTTTGCGCCGATCCAAACATTATCGCCTACGGTAATGGGCAGCGCCACCTCCAGGCCGGAGATCCGCTGCTGGGCATCGATAGCGTGTTCCGCGCAGGAAAATACGCAATTGGATGCCACGAAAACGTGGTTGCCGAAAGTGACCTTGGCGCCGTCCAAAATGTGGCAATTGTGATTGGCAAAGAAATGGTCGCCCACGGTGGTGTTGTAACCGAAATCGCACCAGAAGGGCAGCGTTATCGATACATTTTCGCCCATTTTCCCAAAGAGCTGACTTAGAATTTCCCGTTGCTTTTCCCGGTCTGTCAAACGGGTCCGGTTGAATTCAAAGCACAGATCGCTGGCGCGCATGATCTCCGCCATCAGTTCTTCGTCATAATTGTTATCGTACAAATAGCCTGCCGCAGCCTTTTCCTTTTCCGTCATACAAGCACCTCTTATGTGTGATACCACTATTTTACCGCATATAAACGGAAAAGTAAAGCAGGGCAAATACTTGCAAACTGAAACATTTTTGACGAACGGATACTATAAAAGCCACCCGCAAGGGGTGGCTTTTTATTTGCCAAAGAGCGACCAAAAGTAGTATAAGTAAGGGTAAGAACGACCAAAAGTAGTGTGCGTTATCTATTCTACAAATTGGTATTTGTCGCTCTTAATTAGTCCTCCGTCATTATTCTCCAAAACAGTTTTTCAGCAATTATATAAGTACTGTGTTCTCCGTTAGTGGAAATCGGTTTTTCTTCCGTATAATTTATGGGATTGTAACCATCCCAATCCGCCCATACTATCAGCTTGTCATCACGAGTTTTACCAAATAGGTCGCTATGAAAATTCAAATATGC
>JAZQGL010000064.1:0-3073 GCA_045540035.1 Faecousia sp. | reverse complement strand
TATTCCCGGCAGCATAAATATTCCTCTGCAGCAGCTTGACAAAGCGATCGATGCGTACAATAATAAAGCTGTCCCCATGTTTGTGTACTGCCACTCCGGTGCCCGCTGCCGTCAGGCAGCCGCCGTGCTGCAGTCTATGGGATATACCAATGTGACCAATATTGGCGGTATTGCCGCCTATTCCGGAAAGCTGGAAACGCAATGAAGGTTGTGATCGTAGGCGGCGTGGCTGGTGGAGCCACGGGGGCGGCAAGGTCATGACTATGAAGGTGGTCTTTGAAAAGGAGACCTACCGTCTGCTGGGGGCGCAGATCGTCGGTTATGCAGGTGTTGACAAGCGCATTGATGTGTTGGCAACTGCCATCCGTGTCGGCATGAAGGCCACGGAGCTGAAGGATCTGGATCTTGCCTATGCGCCGCCCTATTCCTCTGCCAAGGATCCGGTCAATATGGCAGGTTTTATGATCGACAATATTGCTCGGGGCATTTTGAAGCAGTGGCATCTGAAAAATGCGGATGCGCTTCCCATGGACGGCAGTGTAACACTGCTGGACACCCGAACAGCAGGCGAATATAAACGGGGTCATATCGACGGCTTTCGTAATATTCCCGTGGATGAGTTGCGGCAGCGGCTTGAAGAGCTTGATCCCGGAAAGCCTGTGTATGTGATCTGCCAGAGCGGCCTTCGCAGCTATATCGCCAGCCGCATTCTGGAAGGCAACGGTTTTACCGCCTATAACTTTTCCGGTGGCTTCCGCTTCTACGATGCGGTGGTCAATGACCGTGCGCTGATCGAAAGCGCTTATAGCTGCGGAATGGATCAATAATACGGATCATTTTCCTATCTGTAAACCCGTCATTCTCTCTTGATAAGAGATAAAATAAAATCAATGAGGAGGCGCGGAAACCCTATGAAACAAATGATATGCTCCATCTGTTCGTATACCTATGACGAATCAGCTGGAATACCGGAGGCGGGCATTGCTCCAGGGACAAAATGGGAGGATCTCCCGTCTGATTGGAAATGCCCTTGGTGCGGTGCTGGCAAGGACGCCTTTCGCCATAAGGAGGCTGCGGCGGAGGATTCTCCTGTACAGCCGACAGAAAAGCCCTATGTAGAGAAGGAACTCTCCGCCATGGAAATGAGCATCATCTGCTCCAATCTGGCAAGAGGCTGTGAAAAGCAGTATCTTCCGGAGCAGGAAAAGGCATTCCGGCAGCTTGCGGATTTCTTCAAGTCCAAGGCAGAGCCAATGCCGTCAGCCGGTGTGCAGGAACTGCTGAAGCAGCTGGAACAGGATCTGAATGTTGGCTATCCCTACGCCAATGCGACGGCTTCTGAAAAACCGGATCGGGGCGCTCTGCGATGTCAGGTATGGAGCGAGCGTGTGACCCGGATGCTCCAATCTCTGCTGACCCGTTACGCAGCGGAGGGCGACAGGATGCTGGAAAACACCGGTGTGTATGTATGCAGTATCTGCGGCTTCGTTTATGTTGGCGATGCAGCACCGGAGATGTGCCCTGTTTGCAAAGTCCCCAGCTGGAAGTTCGACAAGATGGAAGGGAGGGCATAAATATGGCGGAAAAGTATGCAGTAAGAAACCTTCGTCTTTGCACAAAGGACTGTTTGTGCCTGTATGTGTGTCCTACCGGCGCAACAGACACAGAGAACAGTATTATTGATGCGAATAAATGCATCGGCTGCGGCAAATGTGCAGAGGCCTGTCCCTCTAGTGCTATCTCCATGATGCCGAAAACACTGCCGCCCCAGCAGCCGAAGGAGGAAGCTGTTGTGGAGGCACTGAGAGTGCTGATTCAAAGCAAGGCTGCCGCAGAAGGCCTTGCCTCGCAGTTGCCGGATGCCCTGAGTGTCGCAGTGGAAAGATCCTCCCGCCTGATGGCGGAGGACCTTTGCAGAGAGGCAGGCTTTATGCTGCCCCAGAGCGCGAACACCAGAGCGTTTCTGGAAACAGTCAGAAACTATCCCGGTGTCCCGGTGGATGCCGTAGAAACCCTTTTGACAACAATTCAGTTTAATGAGAAAACGGAGGCTAAGAAAATGGAAAAATGGAAATGCAGTATTTGCGGTTATGTTCATGAAGGTGCTATGACCCCTGATTTTAAGTGCCCGCTCTGCAAGCAAAGCGCAGATAAGTTTGTGAAGGTAGAGGAAGCACCTGCCAAGAATCCCTTTGCAGGCTCCAAGACAGAGAAAAATTTGTGGGATGCCTTTGCCGGTGAGTCCCAGGCTCGGAACAAGTACACCTACTTTGCGTCTGTTGCTAAGAAGGCCGGCTATGAGCAGATCGCAGCCCTGTTCCTGCAGACTGCTGAAAATGAGAAGGAGCACGCAAAACTCTGGTTTAAGGCGCTGGGTGAGCTGGGAGATACTGCAGAAAACCTGCTGCACGCTGCAGAGGGTGAAAACTACGAGTGGACAGACATGTATGACCGTATGGCCCGTGATGCGGACGAGGAGGGCTTCCATGCGCTGGCTGCGCAGTTCCGTGGTGTTGCCGCTATCGAGAAGACCCATGAGGAGCGCTATCGGAAACTGCTGCACAATGTGGAGGCAAAGGCCGTCTTTGAAAAGAGCGGCGTTACCCTGTGGGAGTGCCGCAACTGCGGTCATCTGGTCATGGGTGTGAAGGCACCGGAGGTATGTCCTGTCTGTGCCCACCCCCAGGCATTCTTCGAGGTCCGGGCAGAAAACTACTAAGAATCTATCCTTTAAAGGCAGTGAGCTTCTCGCTCACTGCCTTTAGGGTTAGCTGAGCAATTTCTTGGTAAATAATAAAGTAATGAAAGAGCCGATGCTGATTGCTCACAGCGCAGACCATGCTATGGGCTACTGCGTAGACCAGGAACGCTACAAAAAAACAGTTAAGGATTTCCGGAAAACCTATGATTTTTAGACATAGAATTATCCCACCCGTGCTTGTTAAGACAAGGGTGGGATAATTACTTTTATTGCATAACATTCCTCTCGATATGAAGGTGCCCATTTTGACATCATAGTTGGCGATCATAGTAGATTTTTGCATATGAAAATAAAGCCGTGTCGGTTTCTGTG
>JAZQGL010000063.1:0-2941 GCA_045540035.1 Faecousia sp. | reverse complement strand
TCACAAATTGATCTGGACTCTGTCTGTACAAACATCAGCAATCAGCGGCTTGACCTTTGCCAAGAATGCTTCCACCTGCTGCTCGCAGCGACCAATGTAAAGGCTCGGAGTCAGCAGTGCATCCATTTCCGTTTCTGTCAGGCCGAACTCCTTTTGGGCAGCCAAACGGGAAAGCAAATCGCATTCCTCACCGTTTTTCATTTTGGCGGTGGCTTCCATGGAAGCACTACGGATGATCTCGTGCAGCTGCTGCCGGTCGCCGCCACGCTTGACGGCTTCCATCATCAGATTTTCTGTGGCAATGAAGGGAATGTATTCTTTCACAGTTTTTTCTACAATCTTTTCATTAACAAGCAGACCGTCTGTTACATTTTGGGCAAGCCGCAGCACCGCATCGGCACAGAGGAAGCCCTCCGGCATAGAGATACGGCGATTGGCAGAGTCGTCCAATGTCCGCTCCAGCCACTGGGTTGCTGCAGTCATAGGCGCATTCATAGCATCGCACATCAGGTAACGGGCAAGGCTGCAGATCCGCTCACTTCGCATAGGATTGCGCTTATAGGCCATTGCGGAAGACCCAATCTGATTCTTTTCAAAGGGTTCCTCGACCTGGCGGTCATGCTGCAAGAGGCGAATATCATTTGCCATTCGGTAGCAGCTCTGAGCGATGGAAGAAAGTACATTCAAAATACGGCTGTCGACCTTTCTGGGGTAGGTTTGACCGCAAACATCGAAACAGCCGTCAAAGCCGAAGTCTGCGCAGATCATGCGATTCATTTCATCGATCTTTGCTGTGTCTCCGCCAAACAGTTCCAGGAAGCTCGCTTCCGTGCCGGTAGTACCACGGCACCCGAGGAATTTCATTGTGCCGATCACAAAATCCAGTTCTTCCAGATCGGACCAAAGATCCTGCATCCAAAGTGTGGCCCGCTTACCCACCGTCACCAGTTGAGCAGGCTGATAGTGAGTATACCCCAAAGTAGGCACGGCTTTGTATTGATCCGCAAAGGAAGACAGGTTGGCAATTACCTTCAGCAGCTCCGTGCGAAGATACTTTAGGGCATCCCGGTAGATGATAAGATCTGCATTGTCTGTCACATAGCAGCTGGTTGCGCCCAGGTGAATGATACCCGCAGCGGACGGGGCTGCCTTGCCATAGGCATATACATGGGCCATTACATCGTGCCGAACTTCCTTTTCACGCTGAGCGGCACAGGCAAAGTCAATATCTGCAATGTGTTCCTCCAGTTCGGCAACCTGCTGTTTTGTAATGGGCAGACCCAAAGCACTCTCTGCCTTTGCTAAAGATACCCACAGCTTACGCCATGTTTGAATACGGTGATCAGCCGAGAACAGGCGCAGCATATAGTCGGATGCGTAGCGGGAGCTCAGGGGGGATTCGTATTTTTCTGTCATGATGATTCTCCTTAACGAATAATGATACTGTCTCGCTCCGGACCAACGGAAATGAAGCCTACATGACAGCCGATTTCTTTTTCAATGAATTCTACATACCGCTGTGCTTCAGCGGGCAGGTCTTCCCACTTGCGGATACCGGAAATATCACACTTCCAACCGTCCATATACTCGATCACCGGCTTGGCACTATCCAGCACAGAGGGGAATGGGAATTCGTCCGTTTCCTTACCGCCAACCGTGTAATGGGTGCAAACCGGGATCTTGTCCAGATAACTAAGCACATCCAGCTTGGTAAGTGCGATATTGGTAGCTGCCAGGACCTGAACACCGTAGCGGGTAGCCACAATGTCAATGGGACCAACTCTGCGGGGACGGCCGGTTTTCGCGCCATACTCAAAACCGGCTTCCCGAAGTGCTTCTGCTTCCGCACCGAACATCTCGCAAACGAAGGGACCTTCTCCCACACAGGTGGAATAGGCTTTCACTACGCCGATGACCTCGTCGATTTTGGCAGAGGGCAGGCCGGAGCCTACCGGTGCGTAAGAGGCAATCGCATTGGAGGATGTGGTATAGGGATAGATGCCGTAGTCCAGATCCCGCAAGGCACCCAGCTGTGCTTCGAAAAGGATGTCTTTCCCGTCCGCCTGGGCTTTTCTCAGAAATGCGCCAGTGTCACATATAAAAGGTTTGATCTTCTCACAGTAGGTATCGATCCACTCCCGCAGCTCTGCCACCTTTACAGGTTCCGCTCCGTAAACACCGGCAAGCGTAAGATTCTTCCAACCCAGCAGGTCGGTCAAATGCTCCGTCAAATGCTCGGGATACAGCAGTTCGCCCGCCATAATTGTCTTCTTTTGATATTTGTCCGAATAAAAGGGTGCGATGCCCTGCTTGGTGGAGCCGTATTTCTTATCCGCAAGGCGCGCTTCTTCCAATCCGTCCAGTTCCCGGTGCCAAGGCAGCAACAACGATGCCCGGTCACTGATTTTTAGGTTCTCGGGTGTAATCGGAACGCCTTTGGCTGTGACTTCCTCAATTTCTTTCCAAAGATTTTCAGGGTCAAGGGCAACACCGTTTCCAAGGATATTTACAACACCCTTGCGGAAAATGCCTGAGGGAAGCAGATGCAGAGCAAATTTGCCGTATTCATTGATCACGGTATGGCCTGCGTTGCCGCCACCCTGGTAACGGATGACGATATCATAGCTTTCCGTCAGCAGGTCTACCATTCTGCCCTTACCTTCGTCACCCCAGTTGATGCCTACGATTGCACAGTTTCCCATTGTTATCCTCCCAACTTGGTTTCCAGCCGCTTCATAATCTCGGCGTAAGCTTCTTCCACACCACCAAGATCACGACGAAAGCGGTCCTTATCCAGTTTTTCATGTGTTTTGCTGTCCCACAGGCGGCAGGTATCCGGGCTGATCTCGTCAGCCAGAACGATCGTACCGTCAGCAAGTCTTCCAAATTCCAGCTTAAAATCTACCAGAATGACACCGCAGGAGAGCCAGCAGGCCTTCAG
>JAZQGL010000062.1:0-10875 GCA_045540035.1 Faecousia sp. | reverse complement strand
AGCAAGCAAAGAACAAGCTGACCGAGGCAAACCTCCGCCTGGTGGTCTCCATCGCCAAGAAGTACTCGGGCCGTGGCCTGCATATTCTGGATCTGACCCAGGAGGGCAACACCGGTCTGATCCGCGCGGTGGACAAGTTTGACTGGACAAAGGGAAACAAGTTCTCTACATATGCCACCTGGTGGATCCGGCAGGCCATTACCCGCGCCATTGCCGACCAGGCCCGCACTATCCGCGTGCCGGTACATATGGTGGAGGTCATCAACAAGGCCACCCGCTGCAACCGTAAGTTGGTGCGGGAACTGGGCCGTGAGCCTACGGTGGAAGAGATCGCCGCCGAACTGAACCTGCCCGTTGAGAAGATCATCGAGGCAAACCGCACCGCCGCCGATACCCTGTCTCTGGACACCCCCGTCGGTGACGAAGAGGACACCTCCATCGGCTCTTTCGTGGAGGATGAGCGTACCCCCGGTCCTGCAGACGCTACCTCCAACGCAATGCTGGCAGAGGCTCTGAAGGAAATTCTGGACACCCTGACCGAGCGCGAGGCAGATGTGCTGCGTATGCGTTTCGGTATGTACGACGGCCGCACCCACACCCTGGAAGAGGTGGGTCAGATCTTTGGCGTTACCCGTGAGCGTATCCGCCAGATCGAGAACAAGGCCATCCGCAAACTGCGCCACCCCAGCCGCGCAAAGAGAATTAAAGATTTCTACTGCTGATATAAAACACCGCCCGGAGGAGACCCTCCGGGCGGTGTTTCAACCGAGCAGGGGCGGATTCCATATCCGCCCGCAAAAAACGCAACGAACGGACCGTCGGGGACGCCGGTCCCTACAATTTAAATCGTCGGCAAAGACGACACCACAATTTTGCACTTATCATTTTGCATTTTGCATTAAAAAACGCACCCCGGTTGGGGTGCGTTTTTTTGTTGCTTACAGAGAAACCTCGTATACTTCTGCTTCCCAGGGCAGCCACTCGCTGCGGCCGTCCATAGAAGGCGCGGTCTCTTCCCGGTTGGTCAGGATGCGTGTCCACTTGAATTCCTGCAGTTCCTCGGGCCATTCGGTCTTGACGGTCTCGTCGGAGAAGTTGCAGACCACCAGCAAAGTCTGGCGGGCGCACTTACGCAGATACATCACCATCTGGGGGTGATCCATCAGCAGGAACTTGAAATCGCCGTCGATGATGGCGGGGTGGGTGGTACGCATAGCGGTGAGTTTCTTATAGTAGTCAAAAATGGAGTCCTTGCTTGCCCGGTCAGCGGCATAGTTGACCTCGGTGTAGCGGGGATTGACCTTGATCCAGGGCTTGCCGGTGGTAAAGCCGGCATTTTCGCTGTTGTCCCACTGGTAGGGGGTACGGGCGTTGTCACGGCTGGTAGGACGCAGGCGGGACAGCGCCACCTCGGGATCTTCGCCGGCTTCCACAGCGGTCCAGTACTTACCAACGGTGTAACGCTCATCGTAATCGTCGATGGTGTCGAAATGGACATTGGTCATACCGATCTCTTCGCCCTGATAGATAAAGGGCGTGCCGGGCATGGTGTGGATCAGGGTCGCCAGCAGTTTTGCAGAGGGTACGCGATATTCCTGATCGTTGCCGAAACGGGAGACCTGACGGGCGCTGTCGTGGTTGGTCAGGAACTGGCTGATCCAGGTGTTATGGGGCATCAGGTCGATCCAGCGCTGCTGGGTTTCCTTATATTCGTTGACGGTGATGATGTTGGGGTTCTTGCCGATCTCGAAGTGGAACAGCATATCGATCTCGTTGTTGCCCTGGGAGATGTAGTCCAGCGCGCCGTCGGAGGACAGGTTGCCGCACTCGCCAACGGTCATACAGTCATACTTGCTCCAGACCTCTTTGTTGATGGTCCGCAGCAGTTCGTGGATGCCGGGGACATTGGTGCAGATAGCGCGGTCCACAACATAGCCGTAGATGCCAACGGGGGGTGCGGGGGGCATCTTGGAGTCCGGCAGGCCTTCGGGCTTTTTCAGACGGTTGATGGCGTCCAGACGGAAGCCGTCCACGCCCAGATCCAGCCACCAGGTCATCATCTTGTACATTTCCTGACGCAGAGGCTCATATTCCCAGTTCACATCGGGCATTTTCACGGAGTAGTTGTGCATATAGTACTCGCCGGTGGTCTCGTCGAATTCCCAGGCAGAACCTCTGCCTTCGTAGAAATAGTTGCCCCAGTTGTTGGGCTCTTTGCCGTTTTTTGGGGCGCGCCAGATGTAGTAGTCACGGTAGGGGTTGTCCTTGGATTTCCGGGACTCCTGGAACCACTTGTGCTGGTCGGAGGTATGGTTCAGAACCAGGTCCATCACCACACGGATGCCCATTGCGTGGGCTTTGTCCAGCAGTTCCTTAAACTCCTCCATAGTGCCGAAGGAAGGCTCGATGTCCTGATAGTCGGAAATATCGTAGCCGTTGTCCACCTGGGGGGACTTGTAAAGGGGGTTGAACCAGATGCAGTTTGCGCCCAGTTCCTTGATCATAGGCAGTTTGTCGATAACACCGCGCAGATCGCCGATACCGTCGCCGTTGGTGTCGCAAAAACTCTTACAGTAGATTTGATAGACGATCGCCTCTTGCCACCATTTCTTTTGCATAATTTACTCTCCTTGTTGCTTTGCCACAGGGCGGCGTTTTTTCATTTTATAAAGTTCCTCCACAGCCAGACGGGTCTTTGCCACCACATCGCCGCTGTTTTTGGGGAAGCAGTAATAAAGAACATCCTGATTGCCGATGCAGATCATATCGCCCAACTCGTACCAGTAGTAGTCGGAATACACATTGTAGCAGGTCAGCGGACCCTGGGTGTAGTCGATCTGTCCGTTGCAGCCGGTAAGGTGGAAGCCGTTTACATCGTGGACAAGTCTGCCGGAGCCTACCATATAGATGGCTTTGTAATCCACCATCACGCCGATGTCCACTTCCACATCCAGCCGGTATGTCCCGTCCTCCAGTTCGTTGCGGACGTGGGCGCGCTGCCACTTGTACCAGTCGGGAATGTGGGTAAAGGCAGCGTCCACATTCAGCGGCTGCAGGTAGCCCAGTTCCGTCAGTTCGTATGCCGCGCCGCAACTGTGGCAGG
Organism: Faecousia sp.; assembly: GCA_045540035.1. GTDB lineage: Bacteria > Bacillota > Clostridia > Oscillospirales > Oscillospiraceae > Faecousia. The sequence continues at coordinate 7,772 of JAZQGL010000062.1, read as the reverse complement.
TCAGCCGGACACCTCTGCCACGGGTCTTGCCCTCTTTGCCGCAATGGGGGCAGCGGTACAAGATCCGGTTTAAACCGTCGGCGCGGAAAGGCTCGTCGATGACGATCTCATTTTGCTGCTGATATTTAAAGTTATCAAAACTGAATGCCTGATCCAGCAGCGCATCCAACTGATCAACGGACATAGCCTTGACTTCCTCTGCCGTTGCCAGCAGCGTCACATCTGCCCGGACATCCACCTTGCGCTTTTGCAGGCAGTTGTACAGCGGGTCTCTGGCAAATGCGCCCTGGGTGATCACCGTCACCACCGGTACGCCCAGTTTTTTCAGCAGGACGCCCATTTTCCGGGGCAGGGGCGTGGCTGTGCCGTCAAAGGAATAACTGGCTTCGGGATACATCAGAATGCTGCATTTTTTCTTCTTCAGCATATAATCCATATCCTTCACCAGAGATACATCGGTGACGAATTTCCGGGTGGGAATGCAGCCCAGCAGGCGCATCAGCAGTTCCATACCGAGGCCGACAAAACCGTCGCTGGTGCAGACGATGCCGTAGCGCCGGGGGAAGAAGATCCGGGACGCGATCTTCAGATCGATAAAACTGGAATGGTTCATCAGGATCAGGCAGGGTTCCCGCTTGCCCAATTTGTCCATTCTGTGGGTGTCAAATTTAAAATTGGTGGGCTTCAGGTCAAAAATGGCCAGGATCCGTATCACCAATTGCAGAAGAAACATAGGACGCAAGGGGTTTCTGTGCTTGGGACGCTCCTTTTTCATTGCGTCGGCATAGGAAATGCGCTTGGTCGCGATCTTCATAATCTTTTTCTCTCTTTTTTTAAGGATAATTTCATTCTAGCACAGCCTTGTCACCAAAACAATATGAAAATGGCCAACTTTACGAAAAAGTTGGCCATTATTTGTGGTTTATTCCGTTTCCTCCGGGGTATTCTCTTCCTCTGTTGCCGGCGGTTGGGTTTGCCGGCTGTTGGCAAACAAATTCTGCCGGTCGTGCTTTCGGAAAGCCAGCACGATCAGCACCGCGGTGGCTGCCAGACAACTGACCGCCGCCAAAAGTTGGCTGACCCGGAAATCGCCCAGATACAGACTGTCGGTGCGAAGACCCTCGATAAAAGTCCTGCCCAGACCGTACCAGGCAACATAGCCCAGGGCGATCTGACCGTCATACTGCCGCTTTTTGGAAAGGAAGTGCAGCGCCACGAAGCCTGCCGCATTCCACAGGGATTCATACAAGAATGTGGGGTGATAGTAAAGTGTCTGCAAGATAGGATACTGATCCGCATCCAACCGAAGACCCATTCGCAGGAAACTCTCGGTTTCCGCGCCGAAGGCTTCCCGGTTGAAGAAATTGCCCCAGCGACCGATGGCCTGCCCGATCAGAAAACCCAGCGCCACGATATCCAGCACCGCGCCCAGTTTCAGTTTCTTACACTTGCAGTATACGATAATGCCGATCACTGCGCCGATGACGCCGCCGTAGATGGCAATGCCGCCGTTCCAGATGGCAACGATCTCGCCTAAATGCTCCCGGTAGTAGTCCCAGGAAAATGCCACAAAGTACAGCCGGGCGCAGATGATGGCAACCGGCACCACCCACAAAACGCCGTCAAGAAGATCGTCTTCTGTCAGACCGAACTGTTTTCTGCGTTTTAAGCCGTATACCACCGCCAAAACCAAGCCCAAAGCGATGATAATGCCGTAGAACTGAATATGCATCGAACCGATAGAAAATCCCTGGGGCGGGTTAAGTTCAATGCCCAGCCCGGGAAAAGAAATGGGGCTGTCCCCTTTGATCCAAGCCATTTTTTACGCTCCTTTCGGGGAAATTACTGTCATACTGCAGCGCTGTTCGGTGACCACCCGCTGCAAAAATTCCAAAATCTCCGGCACGGTCACATCCCGGTAAATTCTGGGGAAATCAAAATAGTCAAAGCCGGAGAAATAATAGGCGCAGACCCGAAATGCTGTCGCATCGAAACTGTCCAGATCCCGGATGCGGCGACCCAGGGCGCTGCGTTTCATACGCAGAAATGCCGCCTCCTCCACGCCCTCTTTGACAATACGCTTTGCTTCTTCCAGCACCGCTTGCCGGACGTTTTCCGGGTAGTCGCTGTCACCGGACAAAGTCAGCAGCGCCATACCGTCCACGGTTTCAAAACCGCCGCCAAACGAGCCGTCAATGATGCCTTCTTCGTAAAGACGCAGGTACAGCGACGAGGACTCGCCAAACAGCACCTCCGCCGCCAGATCGCCTACCACCTCTGCCCGGACGGCTGCCTCGCCCTTTTCCGGGCACTCGGACTTAAAACCGATGTGGAACATCGGCATCGCCACTTCCATATTGGCGTTTTGGAAGGCTTCGGGGCAGGTCATTTCCTCCAGCCACTGTTCCTGCCGGGTCACAGCAGTATCGTCGGTGGAGGGCAGGGTCTTCAGGGCGATAGCCCGCACAGTTTCCGGGTCTACATCGCCTACCACGCACAGCAGCATATTGCCGGGGCGGTAAAATGCCTTATGGCAGGCATTCAGCACCGCCGGGGTGATCTGCGCGATAGATTCCCGGCTGCCTAAGATGGGTACGGTAATGGGGTGGTGGCGATAGATGCCCTCCACCAGCATTTCAAAACTGCGGGTGTCCGGGTTGTCCTCATTCATACCGATCTCCTGCCCGATGATACCCTGCTCCTTGGCGACGCTTTCATCGGTGAAATAGGGGGTGGAAACAAATTCCAGCAACAGCCGCAGGCAGGGGTCAAAGTTATCTGTGCAGGAGAAATAGTATGCCGTCAGGTCATAACCGGTAAAGGCGTTGGGTGTTGCGCCGTAGGCGGCAAACTCCGCAGACACATCTCTGCCCGGCAAGTCAAACATCTTATGCTCCAAAAAATGGGCAACGCCTGCCGGGGTCTTGTAAGGTACGCCATCCATGGTAAATTCCGTATGGATCGCGCCGTAATCGGTTACGAAATATGCCAGTTTTTTGGAAAAACCCGGACGGGGCACAACGGCGATCTGCAGACCGTTGGGCAGGCGATCCCAGAAGATCTGCTCATTTAAACTGGGGTAGATCCGCTTTTCCATTACTGCGCCCCCTTTACAAAATACACCGTGTCCAGCGTCAAAGTCTTTGCCGCCTGGGCTACCTGCTCCGCGGTCACCGCGGCGATGGCCTGCTGATGGCGGGCAACGGTCATATGAAAGCCGTTGATGCAGGAATTGGAATAGTAGCCCTCAATAGCGCCGGGAGAATCGTGGGTGGAGCGCAGACCGGACTGCAGCCACTGCTTTGCGCCCTCCAGTTCTTCTTCGGTGATGTCGCCCTGGCAAATGGCGTCCAACTGACGCATAATTTCCTGCCGCACCACGGTCTCCTTGCTCTGGTCAATGCCGGCAGATACGGTGACGATACCCTTGCTGCCATAGTAGCCGGAGCCGATGTCATAGCACAGCGACATTTTCTCCCGGATATTCATAAACAGTTTGCAGGTCATACCGCCGCCCAAAATGGTGTTGCACACCTGCATCGCGGCAAACCGGGGGTCCCGCAGGGTGATAGGGGTGGCAAAACCCATTGCCAGTTTGGCCTGGGAAACATCCATAATTTCCGTAAACTCTCCGCCGCCGCAGGAGACAAAGGCGGTCGGCGCCGGCAAATCGGCTGCATTTCTGGTCAGGTCGGCAAACAAAGGCGTTACGGTCTGCGCCACCGTTTCCGGGTCTGCCGCGCCGACATAGAAAACTTCCACCGGGCTTTCTGCCAGCACTTTTTCATAGTGGGCATAGGCGCTTTCCGGGGTGATGGCAGCCACCTGCTCCGTCTCGCCCAGCCGGGGAAGACCAAAAGGATCCTTTGCGCACATTTTTTTCAGCAGTTTGCTCATCGTGTATGCGCGCTTGTTGTTAAGTTGGGACTCGATGGTGGCGATCAGGTTCTTTTTCTCGCCTTCCACGAAATCTGCCCGGAATACGCCGTTTTCCAGCAGAGGCTTTAACAGCAGCGACTTTACAAAATCCATCATCGGCCCGAAGATGGCATCGCCGTCCAGAGCAAAAGCGTCGTCAATGAAACTGACGGAGAAACCGGTGGTCTGATAATCGCCGATGCGGCGCACCAACGCGCCCACGGACGCGCCGTACAGATCGTCAAGGCGCAGGGTGATGTCCCGCAGATCCCGGGCATCCTCACAGCCCCGCAGCAGGATCGCCGGGATCAGTGCATTCAGCGCCGCCTCCTCGGCTACCGCCTTGCGGACAAACTGCAGGCTCATAAAGGCGTGTTTGAACCGTTTATCCTGAAAACACCGCAGGGTAACACCCGGCAGTAATGTAATGGTTTTGATCATAAAATGCTCCTTTTGAAATATCCTCCTTATTATAATGCACATTTTCCAAAAAAGAAAGAGGGGAAATTTATCGAGCCGCTGGCTCGATAAATAATGCAAAATGCAAAATGCACAATGCACAATGATTGTGTCGGCGTAGCCGACAATTAAAATCATTTTCTGATGTAGGGAAGGCATTTATGCCTTCCGGATCGGTAGTGGGTATAAACGGAACGGATGAATCCGTTCCCTACAAGCAACTGTCAACGAAAAAACACTGCCCCTTGGGCAGTGTTTTTTGCTTATTTGGTGAAGGTAAATGTGCGGAAGGTAAGTTCTTCGCCGGTGGCGATCCGGGCGGTGTAGGTCACGGTGTATGTACCGCTTTCCAGGTAATTCGGGTCAACGAGACCCTGCAGCACATCCTGCTCAATGGGGTTTAGGTAACGGGAAAGGTCCATAGATTCGATCTCGTTGTTCATACAGAACATAGTGGATTTCTGGACTTCCTTGCCGTTTTCATCGGTGATGGTGATGGTGGTGCTGTCGATGCGGTAGTTGCAGGAGACGATGCCCTGGAACATATTCTCCAGAGAGGGGGTAACCGTGCCGGAGAAAGAGTCCTGGATCACCGGTTCTTCCAGAGGGGACGGATCGATCAGTTCCTTGCAGGTGATAGGCAGGTAGCCCGAGGAGAACAGCGTGAAGAAATCATACTTCCGGTCGGGAACTTCCAACTGGTAGATCTTTTCGCCGGTGGTCTCGTCGATATAGTAGTTACTCTGCTCCCGCTCGCAGCCGGAACTTTGCTCCAGGGTGATGGCATAACTGTTGACAGGGTCAATGAGACCTTCCTCGTTGCGGACCACGTGGACAGATACGATCATCTGGGCGTGACCGCCGCCGGAGTTCTGACAATGGACGATGGCGTCGCCTTTTTGCAGCAATGCATAGGCTTCACACATCCGCTGGATGCCGTTTTCCTGGCAAGCGCCCTTGGTGTCCAGGTTCTGTTCGCCTTCGTATACATAGTCGCCGACCTTCAGGCAGCCGAATTTCTCGGTCATATTCACTGTCAGGTTGAAGGTAATGGAGGTTGCTATGTGGCTCCACGCCCAGAAGACCTGGTCGGCGCAGTCAGTACCCAGCCGTCCGTGGCGCTCCGGGAGCGTGCCCCAGCCGTTAAACAGGGCGGTGGAGAAGGAGGGGATCACCAATGTGCCGTCTTCTTTCTGCTCGGTAGCGAAGGAGATGAAACTATAGGGAGAGCCGGAGGCGTGGGTGTAGGGAATGCCCTCGTAAATGCGGCCGCCTACCAGGGTGACCACATCATTGGGATTGGTCTGCAGGTCGTACGTCGGGCCTTTGGATTGACTGTTCAAAGAGTACATCACGTCGTAGGGAAGGGTCCAGCGGACGGTGGTCATATAGCGCATACTCTGCTCTACTACATCCCGGCGCCACTGTAAGACTTCTTCGTCGGTGCTGCCGGTGTATTCAGGCACGGGGGGACAGGTGGCCATAAATGCCGGTTCGGTGGTCTCCTCCGGGGCAGGAACGTTGCTGCAGCCGGACAGCAGAAGCAAGGTTGCCAGAAAAAGACAGATGATTTTTTTCATATAGTATCTCCTTAGCAGAACTTTTGCTCATATTATAACATATTTTGCCTGCTTGACAAGGGGCGAATTAAAAACTGAAAAATCAGTATCGGAAATTGAAAAAAGTTGACCGCCAACCCGGTGAAATACCGCAGGCTCGTGCCACCCTGCAATTTAATTTACTGCGTCAGCAACACGATAACTGTCAACTGTCAACTATCAACTGTCAACTAAAAAAAACACCGCCGGTAGGCGGTGTTTTTTTCTTATTTGGTGAAGGTGAATGTACGGAAGGGGATCTTTTCGCCGGTGGCGATCCGGGCGGTGTGGGTGACGGTGTATGTGCCGCTCTCCAAAGCGTCCAGTTTGATAGAGCCCTTCATAACGGTCTGCTCCACATTGTGTTGGAAACGCTGCAGGTTAAAGTCGTACATCTCCTCGGACAGACCGAACATCGTGGCTTCCTGCACGGTGTTGCCCTTTTCATCCTGAATGGTAATGGTCACATTGGAGATGCGGTAGGGGCAGTTGACGATGCCGTCAAAGATGTTATCGATGGAAGGCTCTTTCACAGAGTCGGTGATGGTGACCTCGGGCAGGGGGCTGGGATCGATCAGTTCCTTGCAGGTGACGGGCAGATAGCCGGTCTTGTACAGTTGGGCAAAGGTCATCTCCCGATCGGGGATATCCAGCCGGTAGATGATCTGACCGGTGGTCTCGTCCTTGTAAGCATCGGTCTGGGTGCGCTCGCCACCGGAGTTCTGATCCAGAATGTTGCAGTAACTCTTCTGGGGATCAATGGTGCCGTCGGCGTTGCGGACCACATTGGCCTTTACATTCATAATGGCGTGGCCCTGGGCTTGCTTGTTCATATGGACCATACCGTCGCCCTTCTGCAACTGGGCGTAGCATTCAAACATTTTCTGCTCGCCGTTTTCCTCACAGATAGGGTTCGTATAAAGGATCTTTTCCAGGCTGGTGTCAAGACCGGTGTAATCACCTACCGGCAGAACACCGTTGGCAGGGACCATATTCATACAGTGTTCAAAGCCAATGGTAGTGGAAACGTGACCCCAGGCCCAGAACAGCATATCGGCGCAGTCATTGCCGATACGGGCAGTGGCCAGTTCGTCCAGAGAGCCGGTGCCGCCGCCCAGGCTTGCGTGGGTAAGCGGACCCATCACCAGCACGCCGGTTTCATCATAAGAAGTGCCGTAGGCAAGAAAATCATAGCCAGAGCCACGGCCGTGGGTATAGGGAATGCCCTCGTAAATTCTGCCGGGGCGGAAAGTGATAATGTCGGCGGGGTTGCTGACTTTGTCAGCAGCCAGACCCTGGGATTTAAATACCAGAGAATATTCGATGGTCTCAGCGGGTGTCCAGCGGACGCAGACCTGATTGCGCATCTGCTGTTCAACCAGATCCCGGCGATAGGCAAGGATCTCCTCGTCGGAAGTGCCGGTAGGCGCGGGGATAGTGGGGAATGTGGCTTCAAAGGGCGGTTCCACCTCTTTTTCGCCGCAGCCTGCCAGGCAGGGGATCAGCAGCAAAACAGCCAGCATAAAACAAGCAAGTTTTTTCATAGAAATTCTCCTTTTGCCAATTCTTTCAATCATATTATAAATGCAGAAACGGTTTTTGGCAAGATATTTCTATCAAACGGTTCAGAAAGGTTAAATTCCGGTTTATCGAGCCGATTAATGTAGGGACCGGCCTCCGGACGGTCCGTAATAAAATCGAACCTCGATGGGTCGATTTTATTCAAAATATGCTAACAATCTATTATTTTTCGCCCATCGAGGACGAAAAATAATTCGGACCGTCGAGGACGCCGGT
>JAZQGL010000061.1:0-2098 GCA_045540035.1 Faecousia sp. | reverse complement strand
GCCGTAATAGGTTTTTCCATTCTCAATACCTTCAAGCGTAGGTGCAATGTTGTCTAAAACAATACCGTCAGAGTTTATATACAGGGTGTTGCCTGCATTGTCGGTAATCTTGGCGTAGACAACATAGTGGTTGTTGGGATCGATCTTAAATGTGTCGTTATAATCTTCCCATTCGGTGATCTGTTCAACCTCGGTTTCGCTTAATTCACCGCCTGCCAAATAATACTGAATTGTGTTCACTCCGCTGCCGTTATCATCTGCAGTAATAGTAACCTCCTGCGTTTCCTTAAAGAACAGACCGAAGGTAAGATCGTTCCAGAAGGAATTCCAACTGTCTTCCTTAATCTTGATTTCAGCAGTAGGAGAAGTAATATCCGCAATGCCTTCCACAATGATCACAATGTTTTCCTGTGCGTTCGTGATCACATACTGGTCATTGGAATCCAGTGCAACCGGCGTTCCGTTGACTTTCACTGCAAAGGCACCTGTCTTGGAATAGCCGTCCTTCAATACAAAGGTAAGCATTGTAGAACCGTTCCATACAAGTTCGGTATCTGCTACTGTAAGAGTATATCCCGTCTGGGTTGCAGGAACACTAACACTCAACAATCCTCCGTCTTTGATGGTAACTTCTGTGAAAGGAGAAGCGTTATAATAACCTGCCGCCTGATAACGTACATAGTATGTACCCGCAGCAAAAGTCATATTTGCGTCCATTACCTTTGTATATTTGTCATCATCAGCAGTATATTCGGTTGCATACTCCATTGTGGTAGTAAGTCCGTTAATCTTACCGTCTGCTTTGCCTTTGATTGTTTCGTCAATGCCCGAAACAACAGGGGCAGCGATATATCCTTTTACAATTCCGTATTCTACTTCAACCAAATTTCCGGACACCGGCAGACAGTAGTTGTCATTGGAAAGCGATGTGACTTTAGCGTGCCATCTGCCCGGAACAATTCCTGCGCCCTCGGTTGTTTCAACCACAGAAGTCGTCAATGTGCAAACATCACCGTCTACAAGACTGGTTGCTGTCGCCTGCGGCACAATAAGTTCTCCTGTGTAAGGTATAAATTCAGTTGCACCCCAGGAAATTCCGATCTCTTTTTGCTTAATTTCGTAATTTGCTTGAGCAGTGCCGCCGTAATTTCTCTTAAAGATAATAGTTATTGTTTTCGTGCCTGCGTTTTTGCAATCAGAAGGCCAAGTTACTGTATAATCGGTGTTTTCAGTTAATGTTTTGCCACCGACATTCACGGTAACAGTAGGTTTTTGTTCGTTACCATCATAGGTAAACGCATCTTTGCTTAAAGTAATGTTTGAAGCATCCAGTTCTTTCGGATTTACTTTAACTAAAAGATCGGGGTTGCTATACCAAGTAATTTCTCCATTATCGATACGCTTGGCGCCTACTGCCAAATAATAGTCATATTCGCCTACCGTAAGGTCATCGGGGATCGCAAGTGTATCTGTATTGCTGATTACCGTATTGCCGTAGATCCACTGATATTCATAGGTGTAACCGTCTTTTTGCTCTATGGTAGCCGTGAATTTCTGACCAGTATATTCGCCGTAGGTGAGTGTTAGATTTTCGCTGACCGCAACTGTTGGCATTTCAGCGGGAATCTTTTCCCAAATGGCATACAAGGTGGTATTGGCGGTTACGGTTATCATCTCGGTGGAAATAACATCACCGTTTGCCGATTTTGCCCAACCCTTAAACTGATATCCGCTTGGTGCGGTAAAGGGGTTAGACGGTAAGGTGTAACCATCGCCGTCAGAAACCTTAACGCTATCTTTAGAGCCTGTACCGCTGTTGTTATCAAAAGAAACGGTAAATTGCTTTACAAGTTTCAAATTGCTGCCGTCAGTTGCTACCTTATACGCAGCGTTGTCGCTATTGAACTGAGCCGCATAGCTCGCGCCGCCAGCGGAGAAAACACCTGGGCTGGACATCGTAACCCCAACATTCGCATTGCTGCCCATTGTTTCGACTGATAATTTGTTGCAATCATTGTTGCCGATATAAAGATTGTTCGCATTGATACCAGCCACGTTGCCGCTGATCACCGCGTTGCCGGAGATAGACATAGCTGTG
>JAZQGL010000060.1:0-14185 GCA_045540035.1 Faecousia sp. | reverse complement strand
CTTGCCGATAAACCGGCTGCGTTGCCCACCGACCCCGGCACACGCTTATGCTCCGCTTCCTCTGCCCTCCCCGGCAGCGCGGAGCAACGCGGCCACAATTGTCAACTATCAACTATCAACTGTCAACTCGCTCATCAGAGCGATAAACCGGAATTTGCTTGACAAAATACCAAACTTTGGGCTATAATGCAAACAATATTGAAAGGCTGCGAAAAGAAGAGTATGCCGCCATAACCGGCCAGAGAGCCCCGGTAGCTGAAAAGGGGTACGGCGAAAACGGCAGAATATGGTCTTGGAGCCGAATTGTCGATAAGTAGGCAGTTCCGGGTGCGCCCGTTAAAGCGTTTTGAGGCACATTTATGTGTAAATCAAGGTGGTACCGCGGTAAATTTTATCGCCCTTGCTGATTTGGCAGGGGCGATTTTTTTGTAAACAATCTCTAAAATGGAGGATAACGATAATGAGCGAAAAGAAGCCCTATTACATCTCTACGGCCATTGCCTACACATCTGCAAAGCCCCACATCGGCAATACTTACGAGATCGTGCTGGCAGATGCCATTGCCCGCTATAAGCGGCAGGCCGGTTTTGAGGTCTATTTCCAGACCGGTACCGACGAGCACGGTCAGAAGATCCAGCAGAAGGCAGAGGCAGCCGGCATTACGCCCCAGGAATATGTGGACAATGTGGCAGGTCAGATCAAGAATATTTGGGATCTGATGAATACCACCTACGACCGCTTTGTCCGTACCAGTGACCCGGAGCATAAGGAAAAGGTACAGAAGATCTTTAAGCGGATGTACGAAAAGGGTGACATCTACAAGGGCAAGTATGTAGGCAAGTACTGCACCCCCTGCGAATCTTTCTGGACAGAGAGCCAGTTGGTAGACGGCAAGTGTCCGGATTGCGGCCGTGAATGCGTGGATGCAGAGGAAGAGGCATACTTCTTTAAAATGAGCAAGTACGCCGATCAGTTGATGGCACATATCGAAAGCCACCCCGAATTCATTCAGCCCGAGAGCCGCAAGAATGAGATGATCAACAACTTCTTAAAGCCCGGTCTGCAGGATCTGTGCGTATCCCGTACCAGTTTCACCTGGGGCATTCCCGTCACTTTTGATGACAAGCACGTCACCTATGTGTGGCTGGATGCGCTGAGCAACTATATCACTTTCTGCGGCTACGATCCCGACGGCAACCACAGCGAACATTACAAGAAGTTCTGGCCTGCAGATCTGCACCTGATCGGCAAGGATATTGTCCGTTTCCACACCATTTACTGGCCCATTTTCCTGATGAGTATGGGTGAGGAACTGCCTAAGCAGGTGTTCGGTCATCCCTGGCTGCTGGTCAAGGGCGATAAGATGTCCAAGAGTCTGGGCAATGTTATCTACGCAGACGATCTGGTGGATCTGTTCGGCGTGGACGCGGTGCGTTATTTCGTACTTCACGAGATGCCTTTCGCCAGCGACGGCGTGATGACTTACGAACTGATCATCGAGCGTATCAATTCCGAACTGGCAAACATCCTGGGCAACTTGGTCAACCGTACCATTGCTATGAACAACAAGTATTTTGACGGCGTGGTACAGCCCCCGGTGGCAGCGGAAGAACTGGATGAGGATCTGAAGGCAGTTGCCCTGGCAATGCCCGGCAGGGTCGAGGAGAAGATGAACGAACTGAAGGTGGCAGATGCCATTGACGAGATCTTCGTTCTGCTGCGCCGTGCCAACAAGTATATTGATGAAACCGCCCCCTGGGCGCTGGCAAAGGACGAGGCAAACAAGGCCCGTTTGGGTACTGTGCTGTATAACCTTTTGGAGAGCATTCGCTTTGCAGCCATCGCTTTGGAGCCCTTCCTGCCGGATACCTCCAAGAAGATCCTGGAGCAGATCAAGGCAGAAAACGGCGGTCTCGACAGCCTGAAGGCCTTCGGCGCTACTGTGGCAGGTACCAAACTGGATGCACCAGAGATCCTCTTTGCCCGTTTGGATATGGCAAAGAAAATGGAAGAAATCGATGCCATCAATGCCGAAAAGGCAAAGGCAGCCCTGCCTGCCCTGGAGATCGAGCCTTACGCGGAAGAGAATGTGGATTTCGATACTTTCTGCAAGTCCGATTTCCGTGCAGTGAAAGTCAAGGCTTGTGAAAATGTGAAGAAGAGCGACAAACTGCTGTGCTTCACCCTGGATGACGGCACCGGCAAGGACCGTCAGATCCTCTCCGGTATTGCCAAGTACTACAAGCCGGAAGAACTGGTGGGCAAGACCTTGGTGGCGATCACCAATCTGCCGCCCAGAAAGATGATGGGCAAGGAGTCCTGCGGTATGCTGATCTCCGCTGTCCACACCGAAAAGGGTGAGGAAAAACTGAATCTGCTGTTGGTGGTTGATGCCATCCCCGCCGGCGCAAAACTGTGCTGATTTAAATAATTTAACCCCCGGCTTGTAATCAAGCCGGGGGCATATTTTTGCTTATTCCAGTTCGAAAGCGCCGGTGTAGAGTTGATAGTAGGTGCCTTTTTGGGCAATCAAATCGTCGTGGGTGCCACGCTCGATGATCCGTCCGTGGTCAAGGACCATAATACAATCGGAATTGCGGACGGTGCTGAGCCGGTGGGCAATGACAAAGGTAGTTCTGCCGCGCATCAGCGCGTCCATACCCTTTTGCACCAATGCTTCCGTGCGGGTGTCGATGGAAGAGGTCGCCTCGTCCAGGATCATAACCGGGGGGTCGGCTACCGCGGCTCGTGCAATGGCGATCAGTTGCCGCTGACCTTGGGAAAGTCTTGCGCCGTTGCCGGTGAGCATCGTGTCATAACCGTCAGGCAGGCGGGTGATGAAATCGTGGGCGTTGGCAAGTTTGGCTGCGCGGATACAATCTTCGTCCGATGCCTCCAGATTGCCGTAGCGGATATTTTCCATCACCGTGCCGGTGAACAGATTGGTATCTTGCAATACAACACCCAGAGACCGCCGCAGATCCGGCTTTTTGATCTTGTTGATATTGATGCCGTCATAGCGGATCTTGCCGTCGGCAATGTCATAGAACCGGTTGATCAGATTGGTGATGGTGGTTTTGCCTGCGCCGGTAGCACCGACAAATGCCAGTTTCTGACCCGGGTGGGCGTACAGCGTCACATCGTGCAGTACCGTCTTCTCCGGCACATAGCCAAAGTCCACGGTATCCATAGTAATATCGCCCTTCAGTTCGGTGTAGGTCAGTGTGCCGTCGCCGTGGGGGTGCTTCCAGGCCCAGCGACCGGTGTGCTTGTCAGACTCGGTGATATTGCCGTTTTCGTCGATGTTGGCGTTGACCAGCGTCACATAGCCGTGATCTTCTTCCGGTTCTTCGTCCAAAAGTTCAAAGATGCGCTCCGCGCCTGCCAGCGCCATAACGATGGCGTTGATCTGGTTGCTGATATGACCGATGGGCTGATTGAAGGTCCGGGAGAACAGCAGGAAAGAACCCAGCGCGCCGGCGGTCAGAAGACTTTCGTTACTGCCGATGACCAGCAGAGAGCCTACCACAGCCAAAATGGCGTACTGCATATAACTGAGGTTGTTGTTGACCGGGCCCATCATATTGGTGAACGCACCGGCCTTAAAGGCGTTTTTGCGCAGGTTGTTGTTCAGTTCGTCAAACTCTTCCTTGCAGGTTTGTTCGTGGGTAAAGACTTTGACTACCCGCTGACCGCTGATCATCTCTTCCACATAACTGTTGACCGCACCCAGAGATCTCTGCTGACCAATGAAAAACTTTGCGCTGTGACCGGCAACTTTGGCAGTAATGAAGATAATGCCAAATACCGTTACGATCACAATACCGGTCAAGATCGGGGAGGTAAACAGCATCGCAAAGAACACCACCACAATGGTGATCACCGAGGTGATACACTGAGGGATCGCCTGAGAGATCATCTGCCGCAAGGTGTCGATATCGCTGGTGTAGCGGCTCATCAGATCGCCTACGGGGTGGGTGTCGAAGTAGCGGATGGGCAGTTTTTGCATATGGGAGAACATAGAGTTACGGATGTTGCGCTGGATACCCTGGGCAACCGGCACCATCACATAACTGGCAAAGAAGTTTGCCGCCATACCGGCAACATAGATGCCGGCCATCATACATAAAAATCCGATCAGCGGACCAAAATCCGGACTCTCCTGAGAAAGCATCGGCTTGATGAAATCATCGATGATCCGCTCCAAAGAGGCGTTACTGGCAACGGATGCAGCGGTGGCAAGGATAATACATACCACCATTACGATCAGCCGGGGCAGGAAGGGTTTCATATAACCAAACAGACGCACCAGCGTTTTCTTGGGGTTTTTCGCTTTGCGGCCGTCACCGCGCATTCTGATAGGGGGCATTATTCCTCACCGCCTTTCACCTGAGATTCGTAGACCTCGCGATAAATATCAGATGTGGCAAGCAAAGTTTCGTGGTCACCCTGGGCAACCACAGTGCCGCCGTCCATTACCAAAATCAGATCCGCCTCCTGCACAGACGCAATGCGCTGGGCGATGATCAGTTTCGTAGTGCCGGGGATCTCCTCGGCAAATGCCTTGCGGATCATAGCGTCGGTGTGGGTGTCCACCGCAGAGGTGGAGTCATCCAAAATGAGGATCTTAGGCTTTTTCAGCAATGCCCGGGCGATGCAGAGCCGCTGTTTCTGACCGCCTGAGACATTTTTGCCGCCCTGCTCGATGTATGTATCGTAGCCCTCGGGGAAGGCGGTGATAAAGTCGTGGGCGCAAGCCAAACGGCAGGCGTGTTCCATCTGCTCGTCGGTGGCTTCGGGGTTGCCCCAACGCAGGTTTTCCTTGATCGTGCCGGAGAACAGAACATTTTTCTGCAGCACCATTGCCACTTGATCACGGAGGGCTTTCAGATCGTAGTCGCGGACATCGATGCCGCCTACTTTTACAGCGCCTTCCGTCACATCGTACAGACGGGGGATCAGTTGCACCAAAGTGGATTTGGAGGAGCCGGTGCCGCCCAGAATGCCAACGGTCATACCGGCGTCAATGCGGATATTTACAGACTCCAGCGCATTTTTACCGGCCTTTTCCGAGTAGCGGAAGTTGACATTCTCAAAATCGATAGAGCCGTCAGGCACTTCGGTGATGGGATTGATCGGGGAGCGCAGGCTGGGCTCTTCGCTGAGCAGTTCGCAGCAGCGCTTCATCGGCGCCCGGCTCATAGTCAGCATTACAAACACCATAGACAGCATCATCAGACCGCCCAAAATCTGGGTGGTGTATGTAAACATAGAGGTCAGGTTGCCGGTGGTAAATGTGGTGTTGCCGGACTGGACGATCATTTTGGCGCCCAGCCAGGAAATGGCGATGGTGGCGGCGTAAACCGCGGTGGACATCAGAGGACTGTTGAAAGCCATGATCTTTTCTGCCCGGGAGAAATCTTTATAAAGAAGACCGGAGACCTCGGTGAATTTCTCGTTTTCCTTGTCTTGTCGCACAAAGGATTTGACCACGCGGATGCCGTGAAGATCTTCCTGGATCACGTTGTTGAGCCGGTCGATGGTCTTGAAGCCCCGCTCAAAAATGGGGAATACCAGTTTGGTCAGCGTCAGCAGACCCAGCGCCAGCAAAGGCAGGGCGATCAGGTACACCATACACAGTTTGGGGCTAAGTTTGTACACATTGATGCTGGCAAGGATCACCATCATCGGGCAGCGCACAGCCATACGGATCATCATCTGGAAACACATCTGAATGTTGGCAACATCGCTGGTGAGTCGGGTGATGATGGACGATGTGGTGAATTTGTCAATGTTGGAAAAGTCGAAAGTCTGCACCCGGTAGAACATATCGTGGCGCAGATTGCGGGAAAAGCCCGTGGCGGCTTTGGCGGCGAATACCGCAGACCCCACGCCGAAGATCAGGCTGCACAGCGCCGTCAGCACCAGCAGGATACCCTGCTGCCAGACAACCTGAATGTTGCCCACTTCGATGCCCTGGTCCACGATCCTGCCGATAATGCCGGGAATACGGACCTCCATATACACCTCGCCGATCATACACAGCGGGCTCAAAATGGTTGCCCATATGTTTTCCCGAATGCTTCGGGCAAGTTTCATTAGCATAGGCAAAAACCTCCTTCTGAGGGAAATAAAATCTATCTTACCATTCTATATGTATATTAAAAAAATTGCAATATCGTCAAAGAAATTTTACATTTACATATGGCAATTCCGGCGGGGGTGTGGTATGCTTGAAAAAAGGAGGGTGACTATGGAATACGAAATGGTACGGGAGATCAAAAACCTCTGTCCCAACAATCAGATGCGTGACATCTTTTTCGATGAGGTGGAGACAGAAGACCCGGAAGAATATGTCCGCGTATTCTTAAAAGGAAAAGCCGTGGACATCAGCACAGAGAGAGGCGAAAACGGAACGGTCACCGTCCACGCCACCTGCGACGGCCTGATCCAAAAGTTCGTCTTCACGCCGATTTAAAAATAATTGTTCTTGCTAAATCTGCACAACAGAGAAAACGCAAAATAATCTTGAATTTGACAAGGGGACTTGCTATAATATACGAAAACTGCAGGGTTCGTATATCGGTAATACAACGGCTTCCCAAGCCGTGAAGGCGGGTTCGATTCCCGTACCCTGCTCCAAAACAAAGCCTCCCGGAAAGTTCCGGGAGGTTCTTATTTTTACTAAAAACCCTTATATATCAACGACTTTTTGCCTTTTCGCGTTTCTAAGATTTTAGAAATCATTTCAACGTTTTGGACAGTTGTGGCAGATTTTATAAAGATTTCTGCCACATTTTCTGCCACGCCGTATTGACTTCCTGCCACGCCCTTGGTAGAATACTACCATAGAAACAGAAAAGGGGTGGCGCAATGGCAACCGCAAAGCAATTACCTAGTAAGAAATGGCGTTGTAGAGCCAGTTATACCGACGAATACGGCAACTACAAAACAAAATCTTTTACTGCGGACACAAAGAAAGAAGCAGAACACCTGGCGAACCTTTTCATTTTGGAAAGAGAACATAAGACAAAACCGGAGAATAAAACCCTGGGAGAATTGGCAGATATATTCCTGGAAACCAAAAGCGAAATTCTTTCGCCCTCTACAATCCGGGGGTATCAATCCATAAGAAGAAATGCCTTCCAATCCATTCTTGACGTTAGAATTGGCGTGCTGACAAAGGAACTATACCAAAAAGCGGTCAACGAATACGCAAAGGGCAGAAGCCCCAAGACCGTTCTTTCTGCTCACGTTTTCTTCAATACTCTGCTGAAGGAAAATGACGTGTATGTGGGCGACAAGGCCTCCCTGCCAAGAAAGGCCAAGAAGGAAACGGAAATACCCACAACAACGGAAATACAATCCTTTCTCCGGGCAGTAAAGAACACCCGACTTTACCGGTATTGTTTGTTCTCTGTGTGCCTGGGTTTGCGAAAAAGTGAAACCATCGCCCTACAATGGAAAGATATAGACTTGGACAAGAAAACAGTATCTATAAACAAAGCAAGGGTAAGAGATGAAATAGGCGCATACGTCGTAAAGCAAACAAAGACCTTTGACGGAACAAGAACACTCCATCTCCCGCCTGTTCTGATTGCCGCATTGGGAGAAAAGGGAGAACCGGAAGAATACCTTTTTACAGACTCCCCAAAGGCCTTAGAGAGCCTGTATCAACGGCAATGTAAAAGGCTTGGATTTCCGTATAACTTCCACGCCCTGCGCCACTACTACGCCTCTGTAATGCTTATGAACGGCATTCCAAACAGATACGCAAGAGAACGGATGGGACACGCCACGGAAGATATGCTGATAA
Organism: Faecousia sp.; assembly: GCA_045540035.1. Lineage (GTDB taxonomy): Bacteria > Bacillota > Clostridia > Oscillospirales > Oscillospiraceae > Faecousia. The sequence goes on along the minus strand of JAZQGL010000060.1, from coordinate 6,369 downwards.
AGGTATATCAGCATACAATGGACAGTAAGCAAAGGGAATACGATACTGTGTTGGATGATTTCTTTACAGAAACCCTAACAACGGAAACAGAATAAAAAAGAGAGGAAAGAACCATTTCAAAGTTCTTTCCTCTTTTATGCTGCTATCAGTTTTAGTTTTGTTTCATCGTCCAGTTTCAGAAGGGAAAACAATTTGACAATCTCCGGATAGGAAAATTTGTTTATGTCCTTTACCTTGTTATAGAAGGAGGCAAGGGAAATGCCCAATATGGTTGCCACTTCTTCTTTGCTATACCCGCTCATTATCAAATAGTATTCGATATGGGCATTTAGCAGTTTTGTTTTATCCGCTTTTGACATTTCCCTCACCACCTTTCTATTAGTTAGTTTTCGGTGGCGGGGTTGCCGCCACCATCAGGCACAAATTTCTCTTAATTCTTCCATAAGAGTGGGCTTCTTTTTGCTGTTCTTTTTGGAGAAGATTTCCGGAAAATACTTCCGGGCAAACTCTACACGGAATGCGGAGAACCCGCCCCGGTTGCCCTTTTCTGAATTGGCTCTTTCCAATGTCAGCAAAATCCATTTCTTATCCTTTGCGGAAGCGGCGGCGGCAAACTCTTTGACGAACTTCTTGTCGATGTCAACAACACGGGCGGGAGCGGGGATAGACTTGTTCATAGTATTTCCTTTCTTGCCTTTCGGCGTTGGCGGTTATGGTCGCTACCCTTATTTTTCTTTGTGCGGGTTTGTGTCCCTCACTTGTGTCTTAATTATAACATATACTAAAAAGTTGTCAATACTTTCTAAAACAAGGAATTAGACGAACTTTTGGCGTGAAAAAGTTCGGATTTTCTGGAATTAGACGTATGTGAAATTTCTTGTTTTTCCTATTTGAAATGTTTGATTTTCTCCCTAAAAAGCAGAATATATTTCTGCGTAAAACCTCTTGTTTTTTGTATAAAAAAGCAAGGAAGGCTATCAAAAACCTTCCTTGCCGTTTATTGGATATTATTTTGGCGTTTATTTGAAGTATTTTGCTGGCACTTCTTCGATAAGATATTCGCCGTTGCTATCAACTATTCTTTTAAGAATGGTCATTCCCATTCCTCCTACTTCATCATAAACATCTTGATACCAAGTTTCTTCCTCGTCTTCCTCGTCTTCTTCGTCCTCGTAATATTCGTCTTCATAGTCAAACGGATTGATAATGTGAACGAAGGTTCTGTTGTAATTGGATGCGCAAATAGAAGGTTCTCCAATTCCGTGGTGGAACTCATAGGAAACCAACATTGTGTCCGGTGCGGTTCTCTTAATTTCCCGGTATGCGTCAAAGTCATAATTCGGCACAATGTTTTCAATCTGTAAGTGGTCCCTGTATTCGATTATTAAGGCTCTTGCCATTTTGGTTTGTACAAGTGCTTTTACTTTGGAAATTGCTTCTTTGTTTCCGTAAATGACGGCAACGCTGGTCATTTCGCTCATATTTGTTCCTCCTTTTTATCGCTTGTCTTATTATAGGACAAATTTTTGGTAAAAATAATATATCATCATTCTTGTCTTGTGTCAAGACAAAGGGGTGGTATAGATGGCAAGAATAATTGACGGAACAGAAATGAATATGGTAGGCAGCAACGTGAAAAGGCTGCGAATAGAACGGAAAATGAGCCAGCAAGCATTATCCAACAAACTGGAAATGTTGGCGATTTATGTTTGCCGTGGTTCTATATCCCGGATAGAAGAAAAACAGAGAACAGTATCAGATATAGAATTATATGGTTTGGCAAAGGTTTTGAACGTGCCTATTGCCGCCTTGTTTGAAGATAGAGAAGAATAAAGAGTGGGGCAATGCTGCTCCACTCTCTTTCTATATTCGGCTCTGCCGCCCTCTGTTGACTTATACGCCCTCTTTTATTTCCCGCTTATACTTGTAATAGGTATTGCGGGCAAGTCCGGTCAGTTTCATTACTGCCGTATCATCCAACATCCCGTCAAAATCCTTGGAATACTTGATAATCTGTTCCTTTGCGGCAATGCTCTTTTTTGTTGTTAGTTTCGTTCCCTTTGCTAATCCTATTTGTTTTCCGTTCAGGCGGGCAGTTTCCAAACCTTCCTTTGTCCGTTGGTGTAAGTCCTCAACTTCCTTTTCGCTCTGCTCGAAGGCAAGTCTGATTTGCTCCTTGGCGATTGCCATAAGATATTTATTGACGCCTTCCAAAATGTAGTCAATGTTCGTTCCGGTCATAGGAACACTAACGGCAATCGCATTTTTGAAAACATCGGTGTTGATATGCGGTTCTTTTAGGAACACAAGGTTTACCCCTCTGTTATATAACGCTTCGTAAGCCTCAAAGCCTTCTGCCGCATTTCTGCTCATTCTGCTGACACTATCAAAAATAATAGTATCGCTCTCTTTGACCGCCTTATATAGTTTGTTCCATTCTTTCCGGTCAATCTTTGTTCCGGTGTATGTTTCCTGTAGAATGATGGCGTTGGGATATACCGCCCTAATGTTTCTAATCTGTCTATCAATAGATTGCTTGGGTGTGCTCTTTCTTGTATAACCATATTCGCAACACATAGGAAAACCCCTCTCTTGTATTAGAAGAAACGAACGTTTCATTTGATACTGTTATTCTATCACATTCCCGGTCATAAGTCAATAACTTTTGATACTAAATTTAATAACGTTTCTTTTAATACTGTACTCATTGCCGTAAAAGGCTACATATAGAAAAACAAATAAAGATTATTATAAATTATTGGTCGGTAGTAAAACTACAATCCCGCCTTGTGTTTGCGGCGGGCAAAGCATAGTTTTCTCACATTATGCCACGCAACATCATTTACCGAATATCAAAACCCCTTATTCTGTTTAGTTCGGCCTTCATTGCGGTATATATCTTGTCTGAAACATATTTCTATGCCTATTTGCTTTGGAAAATATCCCGGCATCCATCGAACCCAATTTGAACCTCAGAAACAATATCCGTTTCCAATACCCGCACCATTTCCGCCAGTAGTCGCTCCCATACTTGATTGCCGTATTCCTAAACCGCCCGTTTGATTGCCTATTCCAACTCGGCCTCGGCACGCCTACTGTATTCGGCCAGTTTATCATCCACAATGCTGTTTACTAATTCTGTTTCTTCTCTTTGGTTGTTATATACCCATCCGTGTTCCGGACTATAAGAACCATATTTACTGTTGTAATAACCAAAACCTCCGTTTGGCAGTTGGAAATATGCCATTGTATCAACTCCTTTTTTGTGTGGCGGGCGGGGTTTTGGTATTTCTGTCCGTCCCAATCACCGAAACCCCATATCCGTGCCATCATATTTTACTGAACCTATTATTTGATTTCTTTACCGGTGTTTGCGGGTTCATATCTTCTGTATGATAAACGCCCATTGTTTTGGGTAGTGTTCCTATATTGAAAAGATAATGTATTCTGCCGTTTCTGTTGCCATTGTATTGGGTTTTCTTGTGTAGTTGTAAATACTATCTACATTCAAACCCGTCTGTTCGCAGAAGGCTTTGTAAGATACTCCCGCCGCCTTTAACCGCTTCAACATATATATTGCCTTTTCTTGCTCTGTCATTGTTATTCACTCCTTATAAAACCCTAATTCTATACCCCGTTGTCTTTCTTCTTCTGTTAGTTGTGGGGGAGTATAGTACAAATCCCAATCACAATATGGATGTGGCGGGTGGCTAACTACCTTTCCGCACACCCTTCTAACCTCCGCTATAATCGCCCGCTATTCCTACTCCCATTCTGACCGTGGCACTAATATCTATTTTTTACATCTGCGGATATACATATCTTTCAATTCCTTTTCTTCTTCCTTTGTAAAATCCTCATCGGCGCAGTTCCACGCCCTATTATCCAATTCTTCTAATCGCTCTATTGTTTCTCCCTCTAATAGTTCGTTTGGAAAATACATCCAAAGGCCAATGCTCTGCGCAAAATTATCGTAAGTTTCCATGTTATCAAAATGATACTACCGGGCATATTTTACAATCTCGTCCACTTCCCGCTGATAATCGCCATAGAATAACAACCCCTTATTTGCCGCTATGTTTCGTTCTCCTAACTGCCACAAAGCCCAATAAATCCATTCCCACGACTTCCCGCCACTATGTAATTCATTCAATACCCGGCGGGCAATCACCTTTTGTTTCTCCGGTAGTCTGCGCCCATACTCATTTACCAAATCCAAAAAGATTTGTTCTATTTCCTATTCCTCAAGTATCTTTTTGTTCCTAATCTCCATTCAGAAACCTCCTTGTTGTGGTGGCGGGCGGGCGTTAAGCCCGCACGCATTGTGCGGTTATTAAAAAGCCAAACCGCCCGTTGTTGTGGCAGGGTTCACATCTGCCTTTTCTTTTTCATTTCCATTATAATTGCCTGCGGTTCTTTGCGGTATTGCTTGCGGTGCGGTGCGGTTTGCGGTATTGGGTGCGGTTCTGCGGTTTTTCTGTATTCCATACTCTTTTATTCTCCGCTAAATCGTATCAACAGAGCAACCATAAATCCCCGCTATTTCCTCCTGGGTATTTCCCTCGTCCAAATACATTTTTAGTTCTTCGGCGGGGATATTGATTTTCTTTGCCCGGTTTGCTTTGGCGCTATTTATGGTTGCTATCACACCATCAAAACCAAAGTCCCAGACCTCCGCTTCTTCCGGTGGCACTTCGCTATATAACCCATACCGGATAACGGCGGTTATATACTCCAAAGCTTTATCTGCTTTACCTCGTTTACACAATCGCTCAAACTATTTTCCATAACTCTCATAGAAAACAAAACTGCTCTTATACTCTAAATCCATTTCTACCTCTATACCTCCTATTGCTTTATGGCGTGGCGGGCAGTCGTGGCAGAGGTTTTCCACTTCTGCGGGTTTATAACTCCCGCATATCTGCCCGCCGTTCCTAACGCCGGGAAACGCCCCACAAAGGTTCTTTTCCTCGGTTCTGTTTACAAGTAGTATTTCTTTTGTATCACTATAATTTTTTCGTAAAATTCTGTTCGGTCAAAAATTTTTGCCGTTTGCTGCGGGGCAATCAAAGGGGAAACGGAAAGAAAAATCTAAGATTTTAGAAAGATTTCTGCCACGTTTTCTGCCATATATGCGTTTTGTTATTATATATCAATGGTCGTGGACGCATTCGATTCCCGTACCCTGCTCCAAAAAAGAAAGCACCGCCTTCTGGCGGTGCCTTTTTTAATGGAATCGCTCGTTGATGCCCTCAGAGTCAAGGGTGGGGTCAAACAGCACCTGAATACGGTTTTTCTGGTGCTGGGACAGCACATAGTTCCACGCAATGGGGGCACCAGCCACCAGTGAGCCGATGGCCAGACCGAACCACAGCAGGCTGACGCCGCCGGCAAAGGCCATGCCGATGAAGATAAATACGAAAATACAGGCGCGGTAGTTTCAGCAGGCTCAGTTTCAGGAACTGTGGTCTAGGGTGCTTCTGCGGTTTGCTTATCCAGCAACAGCTGCTCATCCCACATATCAACCATGGTCAGCAAATCGCCCTCTACGGAGAAGGTGAATTCTTCCTCATCGTCGTCACCATAGTCCAGGGTCAGCTTATCACCGCTGACGGAATAGGTAAAGGGATACTCAGGACCGCTGATCAGCATGCCGCTGCCGTCGGCATTGAAGATATAGGTATCTTTCCAGTCGCTGTCACGCTGCAGCCAGGTGCCAACCAGTGCTTTTCTCGCCGCGGCTTCCTCTGCTGTGGCTGCATCAGATGCTGCCTGCTCGGCATCCTTCTGAGCCTGGAATGCTTCTTCAATATCACAGATCATGCCCAGACGCAGATCGTTGTCGAGGCTCTCGACGACGATCTCAACAGGGTGATCGTTGCGAAGCTCAAACAGGGCGTTGCACTGGACAGTCTGGCCGGGCTCCAGATCTACCTCGTAAGCTTCGTCGGCTTCCGTAGCCTCCAGATCCCAGGTGCTGAACCAGAGCAGACCTAGGCCGTCCTGATAGACCTCCACACCGTCGGTGATGTTCACAGGCATCGTGGCTTCGTCGCCATTGTTGGTGACGGTCAGCTTGACCCGCAGAACATCTTCACCCTCATCGCCCTTGGCCAGTTCAAAGCCGTCGATGGAGATATCGCCGTTGTCATTGGTGCCGGATGTGGGCAGGCCGGCGGCATAAGTGGGTTCGAGAATGGGTGCCATCTCCAGAGGTTCCGGCACTTCGGGCAGATTCTTCGGATCGATCTGGAAGGTGAGGCATTCGACCTTATCTGCTTCGTACACCCAGCTGCCGACCATGATGTAGCAGGAAACCTCAATGGGACCGCCCTCGGGGTCGCAAGGCAGCAGCATGGTCTGCCGGGA
>JAZQGL010000059.1:0-18241 GCA_045540035.1 Faecousia sp. | reverse complement strand
TGCATAATTCATAATGCATAATGCATAATTGCGGTATTTTTCTTCGAAAAATGATTTTAATAGTCGCCTTTGGCGACACAATAATTGTGCATTGTGCATTTTGCATTGTGCATTATTTATCGAGCCAACGGCTCGATAAATGGGAATTTGAATATTTTTTATTTTTTGCAAATTTACTATTGACAAACAGAAACAGCAGTGATATATTCTAGTTGTAAATAATAATCATTCTCATTTAGAAAGTTGAGGTGAATACATGGAATCTGCAACCAAGCAATTCCGCAAACGAAACGCGATCCTCACCTGCCTCCGGGCATCCAAGGCGCACCCTTCCGCTGAAACACTGTTTGCCGAGTTAAAATCCGAGATCCCGGATATCAGCCTGGCCACGGTGTACCGGAACTTAAGCCTGTTTAAAAAACAGGGGCTGGCCATCAGCGTAGCCACAGTAGGCGGCATTGAGCGCTTCGACGGCAACACGCAGCCCCATGTACACTTCATCTGTAATGACTGCGGCGCAGTCATCGACTTGGAAGAGATGTCGGTACCTGAGACCCTGATCAAAACCGCAAGCATCTGCAGCGGCGGGCAGGTCACCGCGTGTCAACTGAGTTTTTCCGGTCAGTGCCGGGAATGTATCAGCAAGACCCAAACCGCGTAAAATAAATAATAAATTTAATTTTTGGAGGAAATTTTTATGAAAAAGTTCGTATGTAGTGTCTGTGGTTATGTTCACACCGCCGAGGAATTGGCAGCCGATTTCAAGTGCCCCGTATGTAAGGTCCCCGCTGAAAAGTTCGTGGAGCAGAAGGGCGAGATGAAACTGGCCGCTGAGCACGAATTCGGTATCTACGAGACCACCGTTGCGAATAACCCCGACATCTCCGATGCTGACAAGGCATATATCAAGGAGCAGTTGTTTGCCAACTTCAACGGCGAGTGCAGCGAAGTCGGTATGTATCTGTGTATGGCTCGCATCGCACACCGTGAAGGCTACCCCGAGATCGGTCTGTACTGGGAAAAGGCCGCTTGGGAAGAGGCAGAGCACGCAGCAAAGTTCGCAGAACTGCTGGGCAGCACTCTGGAGCCCAATATGAAGGCTACCACCAAGGACAACCTGGCTTGGCGTGTTGACTGCGAGTTCGGCGCAACCCAGGGCAAGTTCGATCTGGCTGCCTGCTGCAAGAAGAACAATCTGGATGCCTTGCACGACACCATCCACGAGATGGCAAAGGACGAGGCTCGCCACGGCAGAGCCCTGAAGGGTCTGCTGGAGCGCTACTTTCGCTAAGCAGGACGAACCTGCTCAAGACCCCAAGGCGCTGTACAATTTAAGTTACGGCTTATTTGTACTCACCGCCCGGGAGTCCGGCATTGACAACGGCTGTATCGTCAACACCTGCGTGCAGGTGTCCGAGAAGCCTGACCGGCTGCTGATCTCCGTGGAAAAGCGAAATCTGACCCGGGAAATGATCGAACGCACCGGCGAATTCAACATCAGTACCCTGACAGAAGATGTGCCTTTTGAGACCATCCGGCATTTCGGAATGCAATCCGGTCGGAACGTCGACAAACTGGGATCTTTCCCCGGTGTAAGGAAAAGTCATAACGGTCTTGCCTATCTGACCCAGAACACCGACGCAATGTTCAGTTGCCGCGTGATCGAGAAGATGGACCTGGGCAGCCATATGATGTTCGTCGGCGAAGTTACCGAAAGCAAGGTACTCAGCGATAAAGCATCCTGCACCTATGCCCATTATCACAAGGCCATCAAACCCCAACCCAAACCCAAATCTGACGTAAAAAGGAGTCCCGATCAAATGAGATATGTTTGCAATGTCTGCGGCTATGTCTATGACGAGGCCGAGGAAGGCAAGAAGTGGGAAGAACTGCCTGAGGATTACGAGTGCCCTCTGTGCTCCGTAGGCAAGGATCAGTTCAGCCCCGAAGAATAACACACAACAAGGCCGCCCACCGGGCGGCCTTTCTAAACAAGAGGTATCACTATGGAACTGAAAAGCGGATTAATTGAAGTGCAGCGGGCAGAAAAAGAATGTGATGTCTACTGCCCTATTTGCAGGAAAGTCCTGCACCTGGAGGCAGGACAGGTGATCCCCCGCTGCTGCGGAAAACCTATGCAGGAAATGTAATAAACAATTGACAGTGGACAGTGTACAGTTGACAGTTATTATGTCGGCTTTGCCGATAATTTCAATTATTTTCTGAAAGAAAATACCGCAACTGTGCACTTTGCACTCTGCACTGTGCACTAAAAAGGCAGACACTATTTGTGTCTGCCTTTTTCTTATACGATGCCCTGGGACAGCATGGCGTCTGCCACTTTCAGGAAGCCGGCAATGTTTGCACCGGCAACATAGTTGCCTTCCATGCCGTATTCCTTAGCGGCATTGTCCAGATTGTGGAAAATACCCACCATAATGTCTTTGAGTTTGTTATCGACCTTTTCGAAAGTCCAACTGCGGCGCTCAGAGTTCTGGCTCATTTCCAGACCGGATACCGCCACACCGCCGGCGTTGCAAGCCTTACCGGGACAGAACAGCACACCGTTTTCCTGCAGGTACTTGGTTGCCTCCAGAGTGGTGGGCATATTGGCGCCTTCGCACACAGCGATACAGCCGTTTTCCTTCAGCGCCTTGGCATCTTCCAGTTGGAGTTCATTCTGGGTAGCGCAGGGCAGCGCCACATCACACTTGACCGTCCATACGCCCTTACCGGGGGTATACTTTGCATTGGGACGGGCCTCGGCATAGGCAGTAAGTCTTGCCCGGCGGACTTCCTTCACTTCCTTCAGCAGGGCTACATCGATGCCGTCGGGATCGTAGATCCAGCCGCTGGAATCGGAGCAGGTAACAGGCTTTGCGCCCAGCGCCCAGGCCTTCTCGATGGCATAGATCGCCACATTGCCTGCGCCGGATACTGCCACGGTCTTGCCTGCCAGTTCAATCCCGTTGCACTTAAGCAGTTCTTCCGTAATATACAGAAGACCGTAACCGGTAGCCTCGGTACGAGCCAGAGAGCCGCCGAAACTCAAACCCTTGCCGGTCAGAACGCCGCCCTTGTAAGAGCCACGGATGCGGCGGTACTGACCGAACATATAGCCGATCTCTCTGCCGCCCACGCCGATATCGCCGGCAGGCACATCCTCGTCAGCGCCGATATAGCGGTGCAGTTCTGTCATAAAACTCTGGCAGAAGCGCATGATCTCACGGTCGGACTTGCCCTTGGGATCGAAGTCAGAACCGCCCTTTGCGCCGCCCATGGGCAGACCGGTCAGAGAGTTCTTGAAAGTCTGCTCGAAACTCAAAAACTTCATAACACTCAAGTTGACGGTGGGGTGGAAACGCAGACCGCCCTTGTAAGTACCGATCGCGCCGTTAAACTGGACACGGTAGCCACGGTTTACGTGGACCTGACCCTGATCGTCTGCCCAGGGAATGGTGAAAGTAAAGTTTCTCTCCGGCATTGTCAGACGCTCCAGCAATGCCTCACGGCGGTACATCTCCTCGTCCCGCTCGATCACCGGACGAATGGACTCCAGCACCTCTTCCACAGCCTGATTAAACTCCGGCTGGCTGGGGTTTTGCAGGGCAACGCGCTCTTTTACTTCATCAACATAACTCATAACGTTTCCTCCTGACGGAAATGGATTTTCGTCCATTCTAGCACAGACCGTAACCGGACGCAATAGTTTTTTTGCAAAAATTGCAAGTTTTTTATATCGAAAATTCATACAAACCCTACAAAATGTCATAAATTATGCACACAACTGGACGTCGTTGCAATTTTTGCATAATTTCTTGCATTTTCGGCGCCCTCTTTACTTTTTTCGAAAAACCGAGTAAAATAGCACCGAGGAAGTGATTCTATGAAAAAATGGATGTATAACGCCCTGATCATAATTTTTGCCGGCACATTTCTGATCAGCGGTTTTTTTCTTGCCAAGTATTATATTGAGTCTGCACAGCAAAAGAGCAAATATGACCACCTGGCAGATATTATGGCCAACGCCCCCTCCACGCCCCGTCCCACCATTCCCGACGATCCTGAGGCAACGGTCAGCACCGAACCTACAGAACCGAAAATGGTAGATGTGGTAGACCCGGAGACCGGCGAGACCGTCACGATGCTGCCGGAGTTTGCAGAACTTTACCAGATGAACAACCACCTGGTTGGCTGGATCCAGATCCCCGGCACGGATATCGACTATCCGGTGATGCAGAATACCGAGCAGGACGAATACTACCTGAAGCGGGATTTTGACCGCAAGTACAGCGCCCGGGGCAGTATTTATGTGCAGGAAAACTGCGATGTGTTTACCCCTTCCGACAATCTTACGATCTACGGTCACCGGATGCGGGACCGCTCTATGTTCGGCCAGTTGGACAAATTCCTGGAAGAGTCCTTTTACAAGGAATATCCTTATATTTACTTTGATACCATTAAAGAACTCCACACCTATCAGGTGCTGTCCGTATTTACTACCACCGTCAGCGTAGGCGAAGGCTTCCGCTACCATACCTTTGTGGATGCCGAGTCCCCGGAGGCATTTGACCGGTTTGTGGAGGGATGCAAGAATATGTCCCATTACGATACCGGCGTCACCGCCACTTACGGCGACAAACTGATCTGCCTGTCCACCTGCGAATACACCCACGTCAACGGACGGCTGGTGATCGTAGCCAAGCGCATCTCATAAAAATTACCACCCTATGAGCGATGAGCCCGTAGGGTGGATATTATTATGCGGTTATTTTACCAGCAAACCGGTTTCGTCAAAGGTGTATTCCTGACCGCGGAACTCTCTTGTTCCGGTAGCAGGTCTGCCGTCGGGCAGGAGATAGTATGTCCCCGCTTCTGTATGGAGCCAACCGAAGCACATCGCGCCGGTGGCAGAGAAATACCGCATCACACCGTCAACTTCCGCCCAGCCGGTTGTAACAGAACCGTCTTCTTTCAGGTAATACCGGACACCCAGCATCTCCTGCCAGCCTACCTTCGGCTGTCCGTTTTCATAGCAGTACCAGGTTTGTCCGTCCCAGAACCAGCCCTCCCGGGTGGGGATCGGATTGGCGCGGCTCTGTCCCGCCACGGTCACATTGCCTACCAGCAGCGGCGATTGCAGCAGATCCACCGAAATATGGCGGGAGCGCAACTGCTTGCCACTGACCGCCGTGTGGATCGACTCCACCTGCAGCGCCAGTGTGTACGCGCCTTCCGGCAGCGCACCGACACCCAACTGGGTATTGAGTTGCTGCAGATCAAATGTTTCTGCATTTACATCTGCCGTTGCCTGCAGATATGTAACACCTGCGGCATCTGTCACTTTCAAAAGCACATTGCCGATCTGGGCATTTTGGGCAACGATCCTGCCGCCTATACTCAGCCGTCTTCCCTGGCCGATATTGGTGGGAATATCCTGCTGATCTTCCACTTTCAGATCTTCCCCGTTGACCCTTACTATGCTTACTGCGCCGGCAGATACATAACCTGCCAGTTCTCCGTCCTGAACGCGGTAATACAGTTCATCCCGGCTGTTCTTAAACACAGCCGTTGCGTGCAGCCGCTCACCGGCTTTCAGACGCCGCAGCGCCTCGCAACCGTTTTGCCCCACCAGGCAGGGCATACTGCGCAGCGTGCTGTCAAACCGGGTCTTGATAAACAGATTTGTGCCGTAACTTTCGCAACTGTCGGCGTAGTCCCGGGTGAAATGGATCACGCCGTCAAAAACGGTCCAGTCTGCAAAGAAAGTAGCAAACTTTGGGATAGAGCAAGTGATCACATTGCCCTCTTCGCCGCCAAGGGATGTATAGAAACTCTCTACGAAATAAACCGTGCCGTCAATGATGCCGTTGATGACGCAGGCGTGACCAAACGTATTTCCCGCTTCGGTGTTGGTCCATTCAAAGCCAACGAGAATATTGTAGGCATCTTTCGTACCGTTTTCCGTAATATGGTTCAGTGCCTGCTCCAGCGTATAGGTATCGGCGGGATAGGCGCTGATGTAATAACCGCCGGAAGTCACTTCCTTGGCGGCATAAGCATCAAACTGCTTGTTTCCGTCGTAACTCTCCAGCCAACTGTTGACGCCCATTTTCCAAAGTTGGTAACTGGACATCATACCGCAAACGCCCTGAAAGGACTCCCGCTCCGACGCCGCCAAAGAGGCATCGTAGATCGCTTTTGTCTGATTGGTAAGTTCGGACTTTGTCATAGGTTCTGCGTTGGAAACCATAGGCAGCGCCGTCAGCAACATCGCCGCGCAGAGCAACATGGCAAGCATTCTTTTCACAAACAGCGCCCCCTTTCAGAAAATTCGCACGAACAGATTAATTTTACCATATCCTGCCACAAAAATCAACTGTACATATTGACGCAACTTGCCACAAAATGGTTGAAACCACGGCGTTTTTATGTTATGATGCCAATGTTCGATAAATACAAATTCAGGAGGGTAACTATGATACAGATCAAGAAGATGCGGGCCGATCACGTGATCGACTTTGCCGCAGAAGAACTGAAGAAATATCTGCGTATGATGATGCCCCGGTGCGGTGAGATCGAAATTCTCTACCAACCCGACGCCACCGACGGTTTCCGTCTGGGTCTTTTGGAAGATTTCGGCATCGCAAGCGAAGCAGAAGATCCGGTGCTGGACGACGTAGTCCACGTGGATACCGACGAAAACGGCGGCATTCTGGCTGGCTCTAACCTGCGCAGCGTCTTGTTTGCCGTGTATCGCCTTTTAAAACTTCACGGCTGCCGCTGGCTGTACCCCGGCGTGGACGGTGAGTTCATCCCCGTCACTGATCTGAAGCCCCAGAAATATCACAAGATGGCAGACAGCCGTTTCCGCGGTCACTGTAACGAGGGCACAGAATATCAGCAGTGTATGCTGGAGACCATTGACTTCTTCCCCAAGCAGGAGATCAATGTGTATATGCTGGAATTTGATATCCCCTTCATTTACTATGATCGGTACTATATGCACGAGTACAACAAAAACCGTCCTCCCGAGCCGGTGCAGCCCCAGTTGGTTCTGCAGTGGAAGCGCCAGTGCGAAGCAGAGATCGCCAAGCGCGGCCTGATGTTCCACGATATGGGTCACGGTTGGACCGCCGAGCCTTACGGTATCCCCTCCACCAAGGGCTGGAACGCCGACGCAGAGATCGTCCTGACCGAAAAGCAGACCTCTTATCTGGCACAACTCAACGGCGTCCGGGCGCTGCGGGGCGGCGTACCGCTGAACACCAACGTATGTATGTCCAATCCTGAAGTTCGCAAACTGATGGTGGACTGCGTCGTAGACTATGCAGAAAAGTCTTCCAATGTGGATTACCTGCACGTTTGGCTGGCTGACGGCACCCGCAACCACTGTGAATGCGAGGAATGTCAGAAACTGCGTCCCAGCGACTACTACTTAATGATCATGAACGAACTGGACGAGGCGCTGACCGCCAAGGGTCTGGACACCCGCATCGTGTTCATCGCCTATGTGGATACCCTGTTCGCTCCGGAACGCATTACCATCAAAAACCCCCGGCGCTTCTCTTTGCTGTACGCCCCCATCCACCGCACATACACCGCCAGCGTCAGTGAGGACAGCGTGACCCCCGAACCCCTGCCCTATGTGCGCAACAAGTGGGAGACACCCAAGGCCGCCGAAGTGAATTTGGCGTTGCTGCGTGCCTGGCAGGAAAACTGGAAGGGTCCTTCTTTTGAGTATGAGTACCACTTCTGGCGCGCCCACATAAAAGACCCCGGCGGTCAGTATGTGGCAAAGCGGATCTATGAGGACATCCGCGGTCTGAAGTTTATGGGTCTGGATGGCATTGTGGAAGACGGCTCTCAGCGTCATTTCTTCCCCAACGGTTTTGCAATGCACATCTACGCCGCAACGCTTCTGGATCACAACTGCGACTACGAAGCAGAACTGGAAGACTACTTCTCCCACATCTACGGCGAAGATTGGAAGGCTGTCCGGGAATACCTGCAGAAAGTCTCCGATCTGTTTGATCTTGGCTGGATGTACGGCGAAAAGCGCGTCTCCAACGACCACAGCCCTTATTACGATCCCGCCCGCTGGGACCTCTACGAAAAGGCACAGGTCATTGCCGCAGAGGGCAAGGCGCTGGCAGAAAAGCATCTGGCAATGCCCACCCGTCCCCAGACCGTATCCTACCGTCTGCTTCTGCGCCACGCCGAATATATCCTCGGCGTTGCCGAATGTATGGCAGAAAAAGCAAAGGGCAATGATGAACTGGCAATTGAAAAGGGAATGCAGTTCTTCCATAATTTTGGCCGTTATGAGTTTGAAATCGAGCGTTATTACGACCACGAACTGGCCTGCCGCACCCTGCATCTGGCACTAAAACAGTGCGATAAGATCGTCAGCGACGCTGCAATTCAGTAAATTAAGCGCTCCCGGGAACATTCCGTTCCCGGGAGTTTCCGTTCGACGCGCAAATTCCGGTTTGTCGCTCTGTCGAGCGAATTAATAATTAATAATTAAGAGTTAAGAATTGTGGTATTTTCTCCGAAAATGATTTAAATTTGTGACCAAAGGTCACACAATAATTCTTAATTCATAATTCTTAATTCATAATTGTTTATCGATCCTGCGGATCGATAAACTGGAATTTGTCCGGTTGATGAGATAATTTTGCATTCTGCATTTTGCATTAAAAAAGGACGGATTACCCGTCCTTTTTTATTAAACTCTTGCGTGTCCCTGGCGGCAGATCACATCTACCACACTTTCCACACATTCGGCGCAGATCTGCTTGGTAGGCGCTTCCACCATCACCCGGATCACCGGTTCAGTACCGGACTCCCGAACCAGAATTCTGCCGGTATCCCCTAACCGGTCCGCCACAGCCTGAACAGCCGCCTGAACAGCCGGATCGTTCTGTGCCGCAGGCTTATCCTGCACACGGACATTTTTCAGCACCTGCGGATAGATGGTCAGCCCTTTGCACAGTTCGGAAAGCGTGGTTTTCTTCTTCATCAGCACTTCCATAACCTTCAGACTGGTAAGAATGCCGTCGCCGGTGGTGGCGTACTTGGAAATGATGATATGACCGGACTGCTCGCCGCCTAACCGGCAGCCGTTCTGGACCATATATTCGTAGACAAACCGGTCACCTACTTTGGTCTTGGCGTAGTCGATACCTGCGGCATCAAACGCCTTGTAAAGACCAAAATTGCTCATAACGGTGGTAACCACTGTGTTATTGTCCAGTTGTCCCCGCTCCTTCATATAGCAGCCCAGGATATACATAATGCTGTCGCCGTCTACCAGATCGCCCTTTTCGTCTACACAAAGGCAGCGGTCCGCATCGCCGTCATAGGCAAAGCCCACATCCAGGCCGTTTTCCACCACAAACTTTTGCAGATGCTCAATATGGGTAGAACCGGCTTCCTCGTTGATATTCACGCCGTCGGGCTGGTTGTTCATCACATAGGTCTTGGCGCCCAGGGCGTCAAAAACATTCTTTGCGATCATCCAGGCAGAACCGTTGGCGCAATCCAGTCCCACTTTCACGCCCTTGAAAGAGTACAGACCCAGAGAGATCAGGTAGCCGATGTAGCGGTTTCTGCCAGCAGAATAGTCCACAGTTCTGCCGATCTCGCCCCGTTTGGCAAAGGGTACTTCCTCGTACCGCTGACCAAACACTTCCAGACAGCCATCCAGGTAGTCTTCTACCAATGCGGTGGTCTCATCGTCCATTTTTTCGCCGCTGCCGTTAAGCAGTTTGATACCGTTGTCATAGAAAGGATTGTGGCTGGCAGAGATCATAACGCCGCAGTCAAAATCGTCCATCCGGGTCACATATGCCACAGAGGGCGTGGTGGTAACGTGCAGCAGGTAGGCATTTGTGCCGGAGGATGTAATGCCCGCTGCCAGCGCGTACTCAAACATATAACTGGACCGGCGGGTATCCTTGCCGATGACGATCTTGACTTCCTCATCGCTGCCGGCGCGGCTCTTTAATTCCTTGTAATACCAGCCCAAAAACCGACCGATCTTGTAAGCGTGGTCTGCGGTCAGATTCACATTGGCTTCGCCACGGAAGCCGTCTGTTCCGAAATATTTGCCCATAAAATAACTCCTTTCAAGGGTTGCATACGAATATAGAATCCGCTTTGCGGGCGGATATGGAATCCGCTTTGCGGGCGGATATGGAATCCGCCCCTACTGTTTGGCAACAATATTGCCGGCCAGTTTGTAGATGCTGTTTGCAGGGATCACACCCCGCACGCAGGATGTGGGATAGACATTGGAATTTCTGCCGATCACGGTACCGGGATTTAAGACGCTGTTGCAGCCCACTTCCACAAAATCACCCAGCATTGCGCCGAATTTTTTCAAGCCGGTGGGGATATCCTGCTCCCCGTGTACCACGACAAGGGACTTATCGGATTTCACATTGGATGTCAGCGAACCGGCGCCCATATGGGACTTGTAACCCAAAATGCTGTCGCCTACATAGTTGTAGTGAGGCACTTGCACATTGTCGAACAAAATCACATTTTTCAGTTCTACAGAATTGCCTACCACGCAGTTTGCACCCACCAGAGCGCTGCCTCTTATAAAGGCGCAATGGCGCACTTCCGTCTCCGGACCGATGATGCAGGGCGCGCCCAAATAGGCAGTGGGCGCAACCTTGGCGGTCTTGTGTACCCAAACCTGGGGTGCGGTTTCTTCGTAATCGTCACCCAGGTTGCCGCCCAGATCAAGGATCATATCCTTGATGCCTTTCAGCGCCTCCCAGGGGTAAGTAAATGCGGCCAAAAAATCCTTGGCCAGGGTATGTTCCAAATCGTATAAATCAGCAACTGTATACATTACGATCAGACCTTTCCAATAGGATATTTTTATTTTACCATAACCTTTTTCTATAATCAATATCTTTCAGAAATGTTCACAAAAAATACGGAAATCTGCCAAATTCCGGCAAATTTCCGCATTTTTATTACATATTACTTTTGATAACCGAGATCAAAATATCGCCGGCAACTACCCGGTCCTCTGCTGCAAAACCGCTTTCGAAATTATCGGAATACAGCACCTGGGCATTGGGCGGGAACTCCTCGTCGCCTTCCCAAACCAAGATCTGCATCCGGTAGCCGCCAATAAAGTCAAACTGGTAGCCGGCATCGCCGTGGGGCAGACTAACCGCGCCCATTTTTTCGCAAGCAGCCTTAAACGCCGCCACCCGTGTGCCGAAAGTAAAGGCAGCCCGGGTCAGGACTCTGCCGGTGTAAGGCTTGATGTACATCTCGCCCCAGGGCATCTCCCGGAATGTTTTCCATTGACCGCCCCAGGCAACGGTCTTGCTCTCCAGCAAGTACCGCAGCAAAAATGTCTGGCAGGAAAGGGGCGGAATGTTCTCCCCTTTTGTGTTGCGAATGGCATAGTCCGGGTGAGAAATGGCATATTCACTGCCCAGAAGGTTTACATAAAATTCTTTTCCGTCCCATTTCACATCCGGCAAACGGCTTGTCACCGCAACGGGATCCAGCGCCTGGAATTTTTCTTCGTAGAAGGAAAAAGGTACTTCTTCCTTGTTGTTTTCGATCTGCATTTTATACCTCCTGGACGCTGCTGGGGAACAGACTTGCATCGGTATGGGGCAGGAAGCAAGCCGCCACAAAACTGTCCATATAACCGGGATATGTGGAAAGTTCCAGATATGTCATATTGGCGCCCACCTCGTGGCACTTGGCATTGGCAGCATCGCTGATGACCATTGCATATGCGCCGGTAAGCGAGGAGTTGCCGATATAGTGGTATTTCTCCAGATCCACATCCGGCAGCATACCGATGTTGACTGCATTTTTCATATTGATGCCGCTGCCGATACCACCGGCAACCACCACCCGGTCAATGCAATCCGGGGTCATATCCACAGACTGCAGCAAAGTGTCGATGCCGGAGTAGATGGCGCCCTTGGCGCGGATAAAGTTATCGATATCCACCTCGTTGATGGACACTTCCCTGCCGGTCTCACTTTCTTCGGCAGTTGCCAGCACATACCGGCCCATACCGTGCTGATCCCGCTTGACCCGCTCACCCTCCCGGCTGAACAGACCTCTGGCATTGATGATGCCGGTACGGAACAGTTCGGAAATGATGTCGATGATGCCGCTGCCGCAGATACCTACGGGCTTCTGTCCGGGATCGCCTACAATGGTCATCGTGGGCTCCATCGTCTCTTTATCAATGGTAACCGCCTCCACAGCGCCGTCGGTGGCGCGCATACCGCAGGAGATGTCGCCGCCCTCAAAAGCAGGACCTGCGGAGCAGGCGCAACTCATCAGGAAGTCCTGATTACCGAACACGATCTCACCGTTGGTGCCAAGATCGATAAACAGCGTCATTTCCTCTCTTGCCCACATCATCGTCGCCAGAGTACCGGCGGTGATGTCGCCGCCTACATAAGAGCCGATATTCGGGGCGATCAGAACAGATGCCAGGGGGTTGGCAGGCAATTTCAGATCCTGGGCCTTCAGACCCTCCCAGGCAAAGAAACTGGGGATGTAAGGATCCATACGCACCGGGTCTGCATCCACGCCCACCAGCAGGTGGTTCATCGTGGTGTTGGCACCGATGCACAGCCGCAGGATGCTGCGGGCATTGATGTTGGCGGCTTTGCAGAGATTCGCCATAATGGGGGTCAATGTCTCCTTGACGATGGCATCCTGCAACTTTTTCTTGCCGCCGGGGCGGGTGGACTCAATGATACGGTTAATGACATCGGCGCCGTAGCGGATCTGTCCGTTGCCGGAAGAGCCTTTTGCCAATATTTCGCCGCTTTCCATATCCACATAGACCATAGAAACCGTGGTGGTGCCAATATCGATGGCACAGCCTACGATTTGGGTATCGTCAACAGAACAGACATCCATACAGATAAAGGTGCTGTCCTTCTGTTCGCCTTTGACACATACCTGCCAATCATTCTCCCGGAGAGTGCTGGCCAGTTTTACCATTACGGCATAGGGAACTTCTACGGTTTCCGCCTCGGGCAGGATCGCCTGGATCGCCCAGGTCAGCCGCTCGATATCCGGCATAGTATCTGCTTCGCTGGGCGCGTCCATAGTCAGTTGCAGCGCCCGGAAATGATTGGTAAAAGGAAGACTTCCCTCTTGTTCCATTTCATTTTTGGCAGTTTCAAAAATCGCCACTTCCTCCGGAGAGGAAAGGTCTGCTGTTTTCATACGGCTCTGATATGCGCTGGCAATATCCGGCACAAATACGGTGCAATCGGATACCACCTTGCAGTTGCAGGAAAGCCGCCAGCCTGCATTATATTCCTCGTCGGTGATGTGGCGGGAGGGAATGGTCTCCAACTCGCCTTCGATCAGCTTTACGCGGCATTTGCCGCAAGAGCCGTTGCCGGAACAAGGGGCATCGATGGCCACATTGGCGCGACGGGCCAGTTCCAGCAGGTTTTCACCGGCGTTGCATTCAATTTGAACAGGGCTTCCACCCTCAATTTGGAAAATTACTTTCATTGGTTTTGTTCCTTTTGTTTGCAAGAGTATGCCGGCGGTACGGCAAGCCGTACCGTCGGCAATCTATTATAAATTACAGCAGGGATTCCATACCCAGAACCGGGTGGCCCTTTTCTGTCAGCCAGTTCAGCAGTTCTTCGCCGTCGGTAGTGATGGTCTCATCTGCCACCAGATCGGTGAAGTTCTCAATGCCGTACAGTTCCTTGGCTGTCTTGTTCAGGCGCTCAGCCACATCGTCCTTCAGTTCCTTGGGCATCCAAACGATACGCTCGATGCCGCCCTCAGCAGCGATGAACTTCTTGGAAGAGATGAAGTGTCTGCCGTGACCCATATAACCGGGGGTCTGGACACCGCCGCCGGTGCAACTTGCCAGTTCGCCGAAGGTCATACCCGCAGGGGTCATACCCTTGAACTCACGGTTGACAACGATGAAGCCGCCGGACATAGGCTCAATGCCGCAGATGCACTCGAAGCAGCCGCAGGAAGTCATAGGATCTTCCAGAATGGAGTACAGAGTAACGGACTCAACAGCGCCGTGGGTCGCATCGTAGATCGCCTTGTCAACAGATTCGAAACGACCGGTGCGCTCGTCGGTGCAGCCTTCCTTGAAGATGGGCTGACAGGGACCGTTGGGATCCAACTCATTGGTTGCCTTGGCATCCAGCCAGGAAACCGCGCCACACAGACCCAGACGCTCGGGGGTGACCACGCAGCAGTGGGCAGGTGCGAAACTCTGGCACAGAATGCAGGTGTAGTAGCGATCCACAGCCTCGTCGGTCATAGATGCCAGACGGTCATCACGTTGGGCGTAGCGGGGCATTGCGATCTCGTCGCGGAACTTGCCGGCTTCTACGGGATCGGTGATCAGGGTGACCTGGCACTTGTCGACAACGGCGTCGAACTCGTCCATGATCATCACATACAGAACCTCTGCGAAGTCCTTCAGCCGCAGACCCTTTTCAAATGCGTCCTTGGAAACACGGACACGAACCTGGTTGCGCTGACCGGTATGCATAACGCCTTCCATATAGTTGAACCAGGCGTGGAACTTACGCTCGATAACGCTCTCAAAGTCCTCCTGCATCTTCTTGCCGGCGACTTCCACATATGTAGCCAGAGCAAACTCAGAACCTGCATCCAGATCGGGTCCGATGATGTTGATCTTATGATCCTCGATTTCCTTCATATCCCGCATAACCACCAACTCAGCAGTGGGGTTCTTGCCGGAGTAGAACTCTGCGTGCATATCACTCTTACGAATGATCTCACCCTCAAATGCAGCAGCAAATGCCACGGGAATGGGCAGTTCTTTGATCTTGATCTTGATCTCACGCAGTTCCAGAGACTTCTTGACAGTCTCAGCGTGGTCACAGACAGATTCCAGCGCACCGGGAACCTGGTTCTCGCCCAGATCGATGTCCACGATGACGGGGAAGCCCAGCGCGATGGCGCCGGCACCGGCAGAAACTACCACCTCGTTCAATGCGCCGAAGGTGTTGACAAATGCAGGAACACGCTCCTTGGTGTACTTCAGCAGACCGCCCAGATCGCCGGGCTGCACATTACCGAAGATCAGCGCCGCGCGGACAGCAACGGTAACAACGTGGATAACGGAAGTCACATCGTGACCCAGAGGGATCACGCGCAGTTCCAGACCCATCTTCACGCCGCCTTCTGCGCACTGCTCGATGACATCGCCTACCAGGAAGGTCATAATGCCCTTGGACTGGTAATCCTTGACAACATTTACAACATTTTCAGCGTTGTCAGCCTTGCCCAGCACAACCGCCACACCGGGGATATCGCCGGTAACCAGCGGCACGCCCAGGGAGCGGATAATGGGGTCAGGCACGAAACCGATACCGGATTCGTTCTCATAAGGATTGCCGCCCTCTACGTACTTCAGGCCTTCGATGATCTCCGCGCCAACCGCAGTGGCAAGGCCGGCATTCAGGGCCTGACCCAGATCTTCCTGATTGGTGATCAGGCTCTTCAGTACGCCCACGCAGGCTACCAGGTCACCCAGGGTCTTGACCTTTACGCCGGTAGCCGCATAAATAGTGGGGAAATAATAAGCGGTAT
Source organism: Faecousia sp. (assembly GCA_045540035.1). GTDB lineage: Bacteria > Bacillota > Clostridia > Oscillospirales > Oscillospiraceae > Faecousia. Next base: position 2,620 of record JAZQGL010000059.1, on the reverse strand, counting down.
CGGGAAATGCAATTTCTTTGTCTGCACCGTACTTTGCAATGGCATCGTTCACAGCGCCTTCGGTCAGGCCGGCAACCGCGTTGCTGCCGCCATAAATCAGATCAGTCAATACGCTCATAATTGTTTCCTCCTAAAAATAATTACATTATTATATAAAGCCTATACAGGCTGAATATACGCTTCAAATAAACAAAGCGGCTGGGAGGGCCGCGTTGCTCCGCGCTGCCGGTGGCAGATGCAGCGGAGCAAAAGCGTGTGCCGCGGTCGGCAGATGACGCAGCCGGTTTATCGGCAAGGAAACTGCCGGGCACCGCAAACGGGCACATACTTCCATTAAAAAGCAAAGTGGCTGGGAGGGAGTCTTCCCTCCCAGCCATAATTGCAGGGATTCACAGAGATTGCCACACCAGTCTGCGGACTGGTTCGCAATGACTGTTAAGGTGTTCCGTTCCTTACAGATCCAGGTAGGAGTCGGAGTACAGAACGTTGTTCTTGAAGATGTCGCAGGACTTGATGGTCTCCATCAGGCGGCGATCGTTGGGGTTAACGATAGCGGAGGTCAGACCCTGCATCATGCACATTGCAACCAGAGTTGCGTCCATGATGGGACGGACTTCCTTGGGAGCGCCGTTGGAGTTGTTGGACAGACCGCCGGTGGACTTCAGACCCTTGTCGGAGAACATCTTGATAGCCTCCAGGACTTCCATCTGCTTGTCCTGCATACCCTTGACGACCAGGAACAGGGGGTCGAACCACAGGTCGGTGGCTTCCATACCCAGGCTCAGACCGCGCTCCAGCATATTGTCGCAGTGCATCATACGCTCTTCGTTATCCTTAGCGATACCGTCAGCGGAACACAGAGCGATACAAATAGCATCGTTGGCAGCAGCCAGGTCGATGTAGCCGATACGGGAACCTGCGTCAGCAGAGTTGACGATGGGCTTACCGTTGGTACGGTTGTAGACCTTGATACCGGCCTCGATAGCCTTCATATTCGCAGTATCTAGTGCCAGAGGAACATTGTTGAAGTTCTCCTGCAGCAGTTTAACTGCCCACATCATTCTTTCGGGACCGTCCTTCTCAGCAGGGCCGATGTTGACATCCAGATAAGTAGCGCCGGCCTTGATCTGCTCGTATGCACGCTGCAGGATGGGCTCGGGATCGCGCTCGTCCATAGCCTTGCGGATGGAAGGAGCGATGCAGTGGATACGCTCGCCGATGGTGACGAAGGTGGGAGACTCGGGGTTGTGACCCTTGTACTGTACATCCCAGTTCTTGACCTCGATTGCGGGTACCTTGGTAGCCAGCAGTTCGTCGAAGGACAGTTCCTTGACCTCGGTGGCAGCAGCGGTAGCAGCCTTTGCAGCATTCTCAGCAGCAGCGGCAGCAGCAGCGCCTTCGTACTCCTTATCCTTCAGGTACTTAGGCAGTTGAACGGCTTCCAGAGGACCGACGACAACATTCCAGTTGGGCAGTTTCTCCTGGATCTCACCCTTCATAACAGCAACCTTGCCGGGGATGATCAGGGTGCGGTTCTTGATCTTATTCTCCAGATCCAGTTCATCGAAGGTCTTCTTGATGGTGGAGGAGGAGAACTTACCGGCAGCCCAGGCAGTCAGAACGGACATACCGGAAGCGTCGGAAATAACCAGGTTGACAGGTGCGCCGGAACGCTCCATTTCGCCGGAGACCAGGAAGTAGGTCAGTGCGAAGTCAACGGTCAGAGCAACGGGTGCATTCTCGTCAGCGCCGTTCAGGGGGTAAACCTTAGCCTCGACCTTCATGGGCTTCTGAGGATCGGTGTAGATGTTCTGACGCAGACCGTACAGAGGCAGAGCCTGTGCGTAGGACATACCGGACATTACGATAACAGAAGCGTATTTCTCGGTGAACAGAGAAGCGTAAGCGGTCTCCAGGCGGGTATCGCCCTTGGCAACCTTAGCCAGGTTGACGATGGAGGGGTAACCCATAGTGCGGTCGCCATCCTTGATAGCGGTGCGGCGGACAAGAACTGCGTTCGCCAGAGTCTCCTTAGCGGTCTTGCCGGTGACATCCAGGACCAGGTTCTTGTTGCCCTTGCCCTCCAGAGCCTTTACGGTGTCGTACAGGTCGGAGATATTCTCAGCCCAAACGCCCAGAGCAACGCCCTTGGCGGTGGCCAGTTCGCTCATTGCTTCCCAGTTGGAAGGTGTTGCGCCGTCCAGGATCACGTCCTTGCCGCAGACTTCCAGAGCAGCCTTAGCGCACTCTACATCCCAGCACTCCAGGACCAGGCTACGGCCGGTAGCGGCAGCCTTCTTGACCAGGTTGGCGTAGACAGCGGGATCATTCTGGCAGTTGGAAACCTGAATGAACTCCACATACATACGCTCGCCGATACGCTCGTAGTCGATCTTCATAGCCTCAGCCAGTTTTGCATCGACAGTTGCCTCGTCCATGCAGGTGCAGACGGAGACAGCGTACAGGCTCTTGTTGACCAGAGTCTTCTCGTGACGGAACAGAACGGTCCCGCCGCCCAGCTTGTGCTCACCAACGGAGATGGTCTTCATGGGAGGTGCGGTCTGCTCGTTGAGCATTGCCTTTGCTTCATCGGAGAAGTAGGGGCACTTGTCGATCTCAA
>JAZQGL010000058.1:0-3505 GCA_045540035.1 Faecousia sp. | reverse complement strand
ATTCCGGTTTATCGAGCCGCTGGCTCGATAAATAATGCACAATGCACAATTATTGTGTCGCCAAAGGCGACTATTAAAATCATTTTTCGAAGAAAAATACCGCAATTATGCATTATGCATTATGAATTATGCATTTCGTGCACAGCACGACAAACCGGAATTACATTATAAATATATACATTATAATATATAGCAATACCGCGGCAGGAAAATTCCTGCCGCGGTAGGTATTATAGATCGTGCTTACACAAACAGCCGTCTGCTTGCTTTGATGCTGAAGGGCTTTACAATGCTGCGGGTGACCTGTGTCTTTGCACCCAGAACGATCTGTCCCTCGCCATTGAGGCTGGGCTCCAGATCTGCGTTCAGGCTCTGGAAGCAAGTCAGGGACTTTTCGGTGTCCTCACCTGCTGCGCAAATCACACCTTCCACTCCGGTGACCTTAACAGTACCGGTAATGCCGCCCTTACCCAGGGTGATGATGCCGCCGGCAGTCAGATCCAGATTGTCGATGGTAACATCGCCAGACAGCGTCAGCGCGTTCTCGCCGCCACCTCTGATGCAGACATCGCCGCCCAGCAGGTTGCCGCCTTCTACCACGAAGGTAGCGCCGGACACTACATAAACGCAATCGCCCAGACCTTCAGATACGCCGGCATTAATGGTGCCACCGTAGATGTAGAAAGCAGAGGTCTTATGACGCATAGAGACACCCATACCGGTGGGAGTCTTGCCCTCGGTAGCACAGACAGCACCGTTGATCACGCCATCGTACATATAGAACTGCGCATAATCTCTCAGTGCGACTACGCCACCCTGACCGGCGTGATTGCCACCGTTCAGTGTACCGCTGTACATATTGAATACAGAGGGGGTCTCTGCTGTACCGGCTGTGGTGTTGATAACGCCGCCGAAAGAGGTACTCTCGGTTGCACGGACATTGGTCAAAGTCGCGTCATACAGGTTGAAGGTTGTGTTGGCTGCCATATTGATAACATTGCCGCCGTTGCCGCCGCCCTGCAGTTCGCCACCGCCAACTGTATCCACCAGAGTCAGCGCGCTGCCCTCATAGATGGAGAAAATACGGACATTGGTGGCTTCGAAATTGTTGCCGCGCAGGTCAAGGAATATATCTACCGGTTTGCCGGTCTCACCGATCTTGATCTGGCTCTTAATGCCAGTTACCGTTTCGGGCAGATAGAAGTGACCGCTTTCTGTAGCAGTTCCACCGGAACCAACAGACCATTCCTTATAGGTGATCTTGGAAACTTCCTCACCGCAGTGGGGACAGGTCTCTGCCTCAGGCTGGGTGGGAGTTGTGGTCTCCTCGGGCTGAGAAGGTACTGTAGTCTCCTCGGGCTGAGAGGGAACGGTTGTCTCCTCAGGCTGAGAAGGAACAGTGGTCTCCTCCGGTTCGGTGGGCTCCACAGAGGGAGCCACCTTATACCAGATCATATCACCGTCAGCATCGGTGGCTGTACCGCCGATGTCTGCATTCAGCGTTGCGCCGCTGATCAGGTAGATCTTGCCATCCAGCAGATCTGCCAGATCCGCCTTATCTGCCAACTCCAGGTTGACAACTGTGCCGAATGTCTTGCCGTCCTTGACGGAGTTGGGATGGGTGTAACCCAGAACTGCGTTACCGCCGTCATCATCGGAGATCACACCGCCAACAATGTTAAGGACCGCAGAGTTGACATAGATATTATCACCGTCGTATGCAGGCTTGACCATATCGGTACGGTCGATCTTGCCGGTGGTGGCAGTGCCGTTCTCGATGGTGCCACCGGTGACGGACAGCGTTACCGCTCTGTCATAACCGTTGACAAAAATGTTACCGCCGTTCAAAGCACTGCCGCCGGAGATCACACCGTCGGTGATCAGGCCGGTGCCACGAATCACCACATTGCCACCGTAGGAATTGGTTGTGCCGTTGGTGATTCTGCCGCCGCTGATATGCAACGTCGTGTCTGCTGCAGTATAGATGTTACCGCCGCCGTTGGTACGGGCTACACCTCTGGTGGCGTTACCACCGGTGATCTGAACATCGCCAAAGACATTCAGTGTACCAACATTCAGGTAAATGTTACCGCCGTTACCGTTGGAAGCAGTACCGTTTTCGATCATACCGCCGGAGATGTTCAAGGCGGCAGATGCTGCTCTCAGATAGATGTTGCCGCCGCCGGGTGTCTTGGCGGTGGATACCGCTGTGCCGTTGGTCACCTTACCGCCGGTCATTGCAAATTCTGCGCCTTCTGCATAGATGTTACCGCCAAAGGGGTTGGCAGATTCATCTGTTGCCGTACCGCCGGTGATCAAACCGCCGGTAACGATCAGGCTGCCGCCATTGACATAGACCGCGCCGCCTTGGGTCGCTGTACCGCCATAGACTGTACCGCCTGCGATGGTAACATCACTGCTGTTTGCAGCGATAGCACCACCCTTGGTAGCGTGCTGACCAACAATCGTGCCGCCGTGCATCGTGAAACTACCATCGCTCACGGAAATAACGCCGCCGGCATACTTGAAGCCGTTGGGGGTATCCTCTGTAACCGCTGCTGCGCCTACCAACTTAACATTGGAATACAAATTCATATTGGATCCCTTTGTCAGGCTGATAACGCCGGCTGCATCTCTGTTGTAAGAACCGGTAACCACGGATTCGGTATCGCCGGTATTCATCAGGTTCAGAGTAGAACCGGAATAGACAGAGAACGCTCTGGACTTGTTGGTGATGTTGTGGCCGTTCAGGTCAATACATACGGAAACCACAACTGCATCCGCAGTTTCGTCCACATCAGGTGTATCCGCATTGTCAGCCTTGGCTTCTGCGCCGATGCGGATCAGGCTGGAAGTGTCGATATTCTGCGTCAGGATGAAGTGACCGCCGTCAACCGCTGCTGTATCCAGATGACCGCCGGACCACTCAGTCCAGGTTACTTCCTTCTTACAGTGGGGGCAGACATTCTCGCCCAGATCGGGCTGCGTGGGAGCGGTAGTCTCCTCGGGCTCAGTGGGAGCAGTGGTCTCCTCGGGCTCAGTGGGAGCAGTAGTCTCCTCAGGCTGGGTGGGAGCAGTGGTCTCCTCAGGCTGGGTGGGAGCAGTGGTCTCCTCCGGTTCGGTGGGCTCCACAGGGGGAGCCACCTTATACCAGATCATATCGCCGTCAGCATCGGTAGCAGTGCCGCCGATGTCTGCAACCAGTGTTACACCCTTGACCAGGCATACCTTACCGTCCAGCATTTCTGCCAGTTCAGCATTCTCTGCCAGAGTCAGTGTCACAACCGCAGGATGTTCTGTCTTGGAGGTAACTGCCAGGATCGCGTTACCGCCGTTGTCGTCAGTGATCGCACCGCCGCTGATATTGACCTTTGCAGAGGTTGCGAAGATGTTGTCACCGTTGTAATTTGCCTTTGCGCCCAACTTGACATTGTCCAGCACATTTTCGGTAGATGTACCATTTTCAATGATACCGCCGGTCATTGTGAACTGGGTCTTATCAGAA
>JAZQGL010000057.1:0-22636 GCA_045540035.1 Faecousia sp. | reverse complement strand
GGTCATCGAAGGCCTGTTTGATCTCGTCGGAATCGTCGGGGCACACGTGCTCGTAATAGGTATTGTACAGCAGTTCCAGAAAGGTGTCGGCATCGGGGGAGAGTTTCTTCATATCCATAGCTCAGTCCTCCTTGTAGTCTGGGGGGAGGTAGAGAGGGGTGTGGGCGTAGAGTTTTTGGAGTTCGATTTGGGCTCCGAAGCGGTCTTGGGCTTCCATTACTACGTCCACCAGCTCGTACCGGTCGTCGTGCCATTCCTTGATGCCGTGGAGGTAACGGGATCGGCGCTTATCGTCAATGATAAAGGGCATAATATCGTGGCGCAGGCACTCCTTGAACATCAGCAATCTGCCCACGCGACCGTTGCCGTCCTCGAAGGGGAACATCTCCTCAAACCGGACGTGGAAGTCCAGAATGTGGTTGCGCTCGATCTCGGTCTGCTTTTCGTAGTCGGCGATCAGTTCTGCCAGACTGGAATGGATCTTGTCCGGGTGCAGGAGCTGTCGATCCCGGGAACGGGATGTGACCGTCCGGTACTCACCGGGACGCACCTGCTCCCGATACTCGTCCACGGTGCCGGTCATCAGGAGGTGGTGGAGCTTACGGATAAACTTTTGGGTCAGGGGTTCCATCACATGATCAAGGATATAGTCCACGCAATGGATGTGGTTCAGTACCTCGATCACATCGGAGACTTTCAGGGGTTCAAAGGATTCCCGAACCTTGCCTTTCTTGAAGATGGTTTCCACCTGCTGACGGGTCAAACGGACGCTTGCCATCCGGGAAGAGGAGTAAGTGAGGTCAATTATGGTGAAATCGTACAAACCGTGAAAATTCCGCTTTTTCTTCTGATTTTGCAGTTTTTTGGCCAGTTCCGGCAACTCTTGTTCCGATGTATACTCCAAATCTGTCCGTGTAGGACGGATTGCATCCTCTGGGATGCGCCAAACACCGTTTCGGAATACTACTCCGGGCACTCGTCCTTGAGCGCAGTAACGCTTCACTAATGAAACATTTACGCCCCACTTTAAGGCAGTTTCTTTTGCAGATAAGTAATTCATACAACATTCCTCGCATTCTTTGATTTGGTGTTGTAGGTCGCTACTTTTGGAGTAGGTCGCTACTTTTCATCTTGAATAAATCTTGAATTACGACGAAACACTGTATACCAACTGACACATAATGTATTTTTATTCGTGATTTTGGTACTATTTAGTCTACTTTATCCACATGTATTCATTCTGTCCACCTCCCGAGGCCATGGCATTCAAGAGGTCAGCGGTTCGATTCCGCTTATCTCCATCACTTTTTAAGTTCCGAAATCTTATGATTTCGGAACTTTTTCTTTGCAAAAACGGTGGTTTTACCCCTTAAATGCCATTTTCCCAAACCGGGTCGCTACACCCAATTTGCCCGCTACACTTCATTTTGAATCCATCTTGAATCACGTTCAAATACCTTCAAGAATCCAGGGGGTACTGTTTATATTTTCTTTTTGAACAGACCATGCTGATTGCAGTAGTAATACAGATAGCCCCTGCCCCGCAATTGCAGCCGGGTCTCGGCGTTGCCTTCAGGGTAGAATTTTACCATCTGCAACCTGTCTGCGGTCACATAAGCCAAAAAGGAAATAAAATGCTCCTTTGTCATGGGATGGTGAACAGTAACGAACTGCTCATCTTCCACCTTTTCCAAAGCAATCAAATGATCCGCATCATCTTCCTCCGCCTCCAGCACCGGCAATGTGATGCCGCAGCAACTGACCACCGCATCGCCCAGCGTGTGAACGACATTTCCGCAAACGGGGCAAACATAAAACTTACCCTTTAGCATATTGGCAGAGAGATTTTTGTTAGTAATGTGCTGACCGTTCATTAGTTCAATCACGGATATTCCCAGCGCCTGCGCCAACGGCTGCAGCAAGGAAATATCCGGCAATCCCTTGGCTGTCTCCCACTTGGAGACCGTCTTGCTGCTGACGCCGATCATCTGCGCCAGATCCGCCTGGGTCAGTTTTCTCGCCTCCCGGAGGGCTTTGATGGCAGCGCCGGTCACATAAGTATTCATACCCGTCACATCCTTTCTGCCAAAAGCATAACACAGAAGATGTTAACGGGCAACCTATGCATCGTAGAGTAGTACTTTGTTTTCAGAAGAAAAACAGGGAGTCCGCAGACTCCCTGTTTTTTTATCAAGTCTCACTATGTCAAATAGGCGGTACCGGTGTGGGCCGGGCAGGATCAAAGATCGCCGCCACATCAAAAAGATCGTCCAGCATCTCGGGATTGTAATACATCCGGTAGCCGTCCAGATTTCTGCGGCCGCCGCGGTAGTAGTTATCGCCCAACTGATTCCAGTACACCGAGCCATCCACATTGAAGAAATAGCGATAGCCGTGGTCGTAAAGCGTCTTAAATTTGGCATTGTCGAATGCGTAATTCTCTGTGCCAGCCACATCTGAGCCATTGGGATACAGGATTATATCACAGTCGCCGATCACCGGCTGGACGGTGTTTTCCCACTTATCCGAGTCCCGCTGGACGCGGTCTGCCTCGATAACGCCGTATGCCGGATGTCCGTAGGAGTGACTGGCAAGGATCCAGCCGTGATCCCGCAGACATTGCGCCACTGCTTTGGCTTGCTCCACTTCCTTCTGGAAGGCATCCTCGCCCATTGCGGGCTTGTAATTGGGGTTGGTGCGGTAGCCGAAAACGCCCTCATAACCGGTCACACCCAGCACCGCTCTTGCGCCGTGATAAGAAAAATCCGGATGTTCCTGAATAAAGCGCTCCAACACCGGCACCAGATCATAATCACCAAAGGTGATATTGCCCTGGGCGTCCATATATTCGCAGGTGGGATATCCGTCTTCACCCACAACGATCCGTGTAGCAAAGCCGTCGCCGGTGGTGTCTGCATAGGCGGGAATATCACCGGTGCCGTCCATAGCGCCGATCATATAGCCATAGTAATTGACATCGTCCTGGCTCATAATAAAAGGCTTCTTACCCTCAGGCAGACGAATATCGCCGTAGACGAACCGGGTACCCTGGGCATCGGTCACCTCGTAAGCCACATCGTAAGGCGAGACCAGCACAAAGCCACGCTTGTACATCTCCTCCATCATCGCCACAAACTCGTCGATGGTGGTCATATACTGGTTGTAGCCGCCGTTGGTGTAGTCCTCGTCAAAAGCACGGCTGGCATCCACGATCAGGGAGTGGAAAAACACGTGGGTCACTTCGTACATATTGGGATAACTTACCAGTTTACTATCCAGTTCTGCATAGCGGGTCACAGCGGCAGCCAGTTCCGGTGCCTGATCGTAGTATGCAAACCCCTGCAGCATTTCGGTAGCCCTGGCATAGTCATAGCCCGCCGCTACCATTTCCGCTTCCTGCAAAAGTTCCTGCGCCATCTGCCCGATCTGTTCGTCAGACGGCACGGTTTCCGTAGGGGCGGTGGTGGTTTCCGGCGTATCCGGCTGGGATTGCCCGCCGCTTCCGCCGGCAAGTCCCACGATCAGCCAGATCACCGCCACCACAGCGATTACCAGCAGACCGATCCGGATCACCGGCCAGTATTGTTTTAATGTGCGTTTCCATTGGGGAATCTGCTTTTCCCGGCGGACCGGAGGCCATTGCCGCTTGTTATTCTCTTCCATAGCGCACCTCTTGTTTTTATGTTTCTTATATTATATGCGCTGCAGCCAATATTTGCAAGCAGAAAGCGACAAAACCCGACATTTAACCGCGAAGTATTATTTCTTTCTGCTTTGGTAATCTGCGTCCACCTGCTTTTTCCAGGAACTGCCCATAGGACGGCAGGCGCGCACATTGCACACCGCCTCGCTGACCGCCTCATAGATCACCGCTGTACCGACACTGTCGGCGTGGTAGTCGGCAGCAAATTCCTTTGCAATACCGAATCTTGCCGCCTCTTTCGCCGCATCAATGTTCGCCCCCAGGAAGATAAATTCCCAGCCGTTATTTTCCTTTCTTTCACGGATCATTTCCTTGACCCGTTCATAGGAATATTGCCGGCTGGCATTTTCCATCCCGTCGGTAGTGATGACAAACAAGGTCTTTTCCGGCCGATCCTCTTCTCTGGCGTACTTGTGGACATTGCCGATATGGTGGATCGCACCGCCCACAGCATCCAGCAGTGCGGTACAGCCACGGACATAGTATTCCCTTTCGGTCATCGGAGCAACCGCCTGAATATCCACCCGATCGTGAACGACCTGGCTGACATTGTCAAACAGCACTGTGGAAATGATCGCTTCCCCCTCCTCTTTCTTCTGCTTTTGGAGCATAGCGTTGAAGCCGCCGATGGTGTCATTCTCCAAGCCCGCCATAGAACCGCTGCGGTCCAGGATGAATACGATCTCTGTCAAATTCTTTTTCATAATAAATCCTCCTATCATATAAGCGCAGGGGACAGGTTTCCCGTCCCGCGGGAGGCGAAACGCCTCCCCTACAAGCACCTACATTATAGGAGGTTTACCTATTCAATTGGTCAACTGTCAGGGGACTTTTTATACACCCAGCAAGGGCTGGTCAAATTCATACAGCGCAATATTGATCTCGGTCACGTCAAAAATCCGGTTTTCAATAAAATACCGGACGATCAGGTCAAACTTGCTGCTGTTTGTCAGGGCATAACCCGCTCTGCCGATCAAATCTTTGGTCTGGTCCAGATCCAGTTCCAGCGCCAACGCCAGAGCGATGGCAGTGGGTTTGGTGGGGCGGTAGTCGGGATTGTTGCGGATCTTGGAAAAATGCTGCTTGGTAAGTCCCGCCCGCTTGTAGATCTCCGAATCCTTCTTTCCGGTCATATCGATTTTATTGAGCAGCGTTTCTGAAAAACCGGCGTCCGCTTGTTTCAGCATCTCCTGCAAAGATGATGCCCTTGCCGGACGCCCAGGCGCAGCCATAGTTGGGCAAGGCATCTCCACCTGGGGTGCGCAGGCATCGCACACCTCCTCTTCCCAGCGGGGAGCAGAGACACAAACCGTCCGTTTCGCCGCTGCCGGGACAACAAACTTTTCAAATCCCACATAATGGGCATCTATGTATGCAGCAAGGCTTTGGCGCAGTTGTTCAGGTAACCTCATAGCCATTTCACATTCTCCTCTCTTTTTATACTATAGCACAGATCCAGGCTTTCGTCCAAGGGCGCTTTTGAAGCAAAAAAAGGAAAGACCACTGTTGCAATTTACAGATCAACTATTGTATAATGGTGGCAGCAAACTTATAAACAAACAGGAGGCGCTCACTATGCGTAAAGACAAAATTGCCCTTCAGTTGTATTCCGTCCGGGATGAGATGGAGCAGGATTTCTACGGCACTTTGAAAAAGGTGAAGGAAATGGGATACTCCGGTGTGGAATTTGCCGGTCTGTTCGGTCACGCACCCGAGGAAGTAAAAGCAATGTGTGACGAACTGGGGCTTGTTCCTCTGTCTGCCCACGTACCTCTGCAGGATCTGCGGGAAGATCCCGACGGCGCAATTGCCACATACAAAGCCATCGGCTGTAAGTACATCGTTGTACCCTACCTGACCCCGGAATACCGTCCCGGTACGCCCGGTTTCCAGACCGTCATCGACAGCGTGAAAATGCTGGGTGAGAAGATGACGGCTGCAGATATGGTGCTGCAGTACCACAACCACGATTTCGAATTTGTAAAGATCGACGGCAAGTATGCGCTGGACATCCTCTACACCGAAGCAGGTCCGGAACTGCTGCAAACGCAGATCGATACCTGCTGGGTCAATGTAGGCGGTGAAAACCCCGCCGAATATCTGAAAAAGTATGCCGGCAGAACGCCCACCGTCCACCTGAAGGACTTTAACGGCGGCAAGAGCGAGAATATGTACGCTCTGATCGGCATCAATGACGACAAAAAGGAAAGCGCACCTTCCACCTTTGAACTGCGTCCCTTGGGTAAGGGTGTGCAGGACTTCCCCGCCATCATCGCAGCAGCCGATGCCGGCGGCGCCCAGTGGTACATCGTAGAGCAGGACAATCCCAGTATGGGGTACTCCCCTCTGGAGTGCGCAAAGGTCAGCGTTGATTACTTAATGCGTCTTTAAGGAGAAAATATTATGTTTGGCACAAGACACGATTTAAAGCATCTGGAAAAGAGCGTTGTACGGTTGGAGCAGGAGCCCGTTGTCACCGGTAAGATTATGTTCTACGGTCACTCCTTCTTCACCCGTTGGGGCGGCAAAACCTGGGGTTTCCGCCGTGCTGATGAAGATGTCCGTATGAAAGACGGTTCTCTGGCTGTGGTAAACCACGGTTTCGGCACTTCCACATCCTTGGATCTGGTATATAACTATGACCGGCTGGTCAAACCCTGGGCGCCCAGAGTGCTGGTGGTCAATGTATTCGGCAATGACCCCTCCCGGGGTTACAGCGCCGCGGAGACCATCAACAACATTGCCCTTTTGTGTGATTTTGCCACCGCAGATTTTCCCGACATCAAGATCTTTTGTCTCAGCGTAGCGCCGGGTCCCAAACGCAACGGCATCGAGGACTATTTCACCCGCACCCGGGACGAGTTCAATCCTATGCTGAAAGATTTCTGCGAAAAGCGTGAGAATGTGACCTTTATCGACCAGTATAACTGGGATATGTTCTACGCCAACGCGGAGGACAAAGAAAACCGCATCGTCCGTAAGGACATCTACGCCGACGATCTGACCCACTTGAACCAGGCAGGTTACGATCTGTACAAAGAGTATTTCAAAGAATTCCTGGACGAATATCTGTAAGCAAAAACGACCTTAGGGAGGGTCAAGACCCTCCCCTACAATTTAATTTGTTGCGCAGCAACACCGCAATTTTGCATTTATCATTTTGCATTTTGCATTCAGAAAGGGAGGGGCAAAACCCCTCCCTTTCTGTTTTAATCCTGCTTATAGGGCGGGTCGGCTACATAGCCGCCCTTGAGTTTTTGCATAGAACGAGATACCGCATCCTTGGAGTTTTTCCAGGAGGCGGAAGCATTGCGGTAGTCAAATTTCTCGATGAACCAATCCAGATCCTGCTGGACTCTGGCTAAGTTTTCCCGCATCAGCCGGGAGACCGTGGTATAAAACCACTCCCGCTGACCGTTCTGCAGATCTTCCTGAGCAGATCCTAGGAGTTTTTCAAAGTGGTGCATACAAAAGCCCTTGCTTTCCTCCACTTTTTTGCGGAATTCCTCTTCCCGGATCAGGTGGAAGAAGGTGGCATAATACCGGCGCATATTGTAATCGACTTTTCCGCAGAGATAACAAGTGCTGTTTTTCTGCTTCAGCCATTGCAAAAGAGGCAGTTCCTCTGTAGGCTTTTTGGAAAACAAACTTTTCTTGGCAGGAATTTCCAGATTCAGCAATTGGGCGTCCAACTGCTCCTGCAGGCCGATCATATATGTCTGCATCACCAGGGCGTTGCCAAGAGAATTGCCGTAATCATAGAGTTTCTTATAATGCTGACGGCAAAAACCCTTGCTGTCGGTCACCGCCCGGACATCCGGCTCCATATAACTGGCGCCGGGACCCAGGGCATAACGGATGGCTTTTTGCTCCACCTGCCGCTCCAAAAAGCAAAACGGACATTCATCTCCCGACTCAAACGCTTCGTGTACCGGTACGGTATCGATGTATTCTTTCATCGCACTCACTCCTTTTTGCCATTGTACCACACCGCTTACCAATCGTCAAACTCCGATTTGAAGCGCAAGCGCGCTTCACCGCGACTCGCACAGCCGTGTCAGAGAATCATTACACATCCTACTTTGCCCGGTATCGAAAAGATATGCTTTTCCAACGATATTAGGCATCGCGATACCGAGTGACCCCCAAGAGTGTGGCGATTATATTTAACGATCGTAACGAGTTGTCTGCAGGCACTGCCTGCTCGATAAATTGGAATTTGTACAAAAAACGGGCATCGCGGTGAAGCGATGCCCGATGCCGCATCATTTGCGGCGTTACAAAGAGGAAAGAAAATGAAGAAAGTGATTACTGTAAGAATTCATTGGGGTCTACCAGTTCCCCGTTGCAACTGACGCTGAAATGGACGTGGTCGCCAATAGCGCTCTCCAGCAGGGCTGTTGCGCCTACATAGCCAATGGTCTGCCCGGCAGTAACCTTGTCACCGGGATTTACCGCCACCTCTTCGGCAAGGCTGGCGTAACTGGTGGTATAGCCGCCCTCGTGACGGATCACCACAGTCATACCCATCGTCTCATCGTCATAGACCGTGTAGACCTCGCCGTCGGCTGCAGCGCAAACCGCTGTGCCTGCCTCGGCGGCAATGTCCATACCGTTGTGGACCCGCCAATCCCGGGTGGTCTGGTTGTATGCCAGCGCCTCCATGGAATAGTCGGAAACGGTCTCACCGGACACGGGTTTTGCTGCCATGAAAGGCTTTTTGCCGGTATCTTCCTTGGGCTTTGTAGTGTCTGTGTCGCCGGGTTGGGTGGCAACTGCTTCCACATCGGTCTTGCCCGGCGTGGTCACATCCACGGAAATGGTAGGATCTGCGCCGGCGCGAGAGCCTGCAGAGTCAGCGTTTCGGTAGTACAAATAGCCGGTGATCCCGATGGCAACTGCGCACAGGACCAGGGCTATGTAGTAGCCCTTACCGCTGATATTGTTGCTGAAATTTTTCTTGCTCATAATAAGCACCTCCGTAGTCCATTATTTCCACTTTCAAGGAAAATAAACCGTTTTTTCAAATTTTTTCCTAAGACTCTGAAAATTGAAAATTTCATTGACAAAGGGGGCATTTTAAGGTATATCTTATAGTGTCATATTCGACACATTTTTAGATAGAAACGGGGGAGGATAATGTCCAAAGAACTCATCAGACTCCAGGATCTTGTTATGGAGTTCGACGGGGAACGGATACTTGACGGTATCAACCTCTATTTTAATGACCACGAATTCCTCACGCTGCTTGGCCCCTCCGGCTGCGGCAAAACGACCACTCTGCGTATTATTGGCGGTTTTCTGAACCCCACTTCCGGCAGGGTGCTTTTTGACGGCAAATGCGTCAACGATGTGCCTCCTTATCAGCGGCAGGTCAATACGGTTTTCCAGCGCTACGCACTGTTTCCCCACCTGAATGTGTATGACAACATCGCATTCGGTCTGAACGTTGCAAAGTTGCCCAAGGAAGAGATCCACGAACGAGTCCAGGAGATGCTGGCGGTTGTGGGTCTGAAAGGCTATGAAAACCGACATATCGACTCCCTTTCCGGCGGTCAGCAGCAGCGCGTAGCCATTGCCCGCGCTCTGGTCAACCGCCCCAAGGTGCTGCTTCTGGACGAGCCTTTGGCTGCGCTGGATCTGCGTCTTAGAAAAGATATGCAGAACGGACTCAACCGCATTCAGCAGGCATCCGTCATCACATTTATCTATGTGTCCCACGATCAGGAAGAGGCGCTGTCTATGTCCGACACCGTTGTGGTTATGGACAAGGGACGCATCCAGCAGATCGGCAGACCTGAGGATATCTATAATGAGCCGAAAAACGCCTTCGTTGCGGACTTTATCGGCGAAAGTAATATTCTGGACGGCATTATGCTCCAGGACTATAAGGTTAAATTCTTTGGCCGCACCTTCGACTGCGTGGACGCAGGCTTTGCACAGAACGAAGCAGTTGACGTTGTCATCCGTCCCGAGGATATCGACATTGTCCCCGCCGGTCAGGGTCACCTGGTCGGCACGGTAACCTCCGTTACCTTCAAGGGCCTGAACTACGATATCATCGTGGATTTCCGCGGCTTTAAATGGCTGATCCAGACCACCGATTTCCACGGTGAAGGGGAAACCATCGGCATTCGTCTGAACCCGGAAGACATTCACATTATGCATAAGAGTGAGTATTCCGGTATGTTTGGCGACTACAGTTCCTACTCTGCCGAGTATGACGAACTGACGGAGGATGCTGAGAATGAAGAAGAATAGATCGCTCCTGCTCAGCACGCCCTACATTCTGTTTATGCTGCTGTTCACCCTGATCCCGCTGGGTGTCGTGGTGTATTATGCGCTGACCGACAGCCCCACCACCGGCAATTTCACTCTTGCCAATCTTGCCAGCCTTGCAGAGTATCTGCCGGTACTGTGGCAGTCCGTCTGGTACAGCCTGGTCTCTGCACTGATCTGTCTGCTGATCGGCTATCCGGTGGCATACTTCATTGCCCATCAGAAGCCCCTGACCCAGAAGATCCTGTATATGCTGGTAATGCTTCCTATGTGTATGAGTTTCTTGCTGCGCACCCTGGCATGGGTGGGTCTTTTGCAGGACACCGGCATTATTAACACCTTTTTGGGTAAATTGGGTATCGGTCCTCTGCCGCTGATCCGAAACACCGGCGCGGTGATCTTAGGTATGGTATATAACTACCTGCCTTATATGATCCTGCCGCTGTACGCTATCATCGTCAAGATCGACCACCGGCTTATTGAAGCCGCGGAAGATCTTGGCTGCAACGGCGTACAGGTGTTTACCAAAGTCATTCTGCCTTTGAGTGTACCGGGAATTCTCTCCGGCATCACAATGGTTTTTGTGCCGGCGGTATCCACCTTCTATATCTCCCAAAAACTGGGTGGCCTTGAGACGGTGCTCATCGGCGACGCCATTGAGCGTCAGTTCAAACAGGGCAACAACCCCAACCTGGGCGCAGCCCTGAGTTTGGTACTGATGCTGCTGGTGTTTGTATGCACCGGCATTATGAACCGCTTCGGCTCTGACGAGGAAGGCGGTGTGGTGGTATGAAAAAAGCGAACCGCATTATCACTGTGCTGATCTTCATTTTTCTGTATATCCCTATGGCGGTGCTGATCGTGGCATCTTTCAACACCGGCAAGGATATCACCCAGTTTGAGGGCTTCACCCTGCAGCAATACGCAGCGCTTCTGAAAGACGAAAATCTGCTGCGGCTGCTGGGCAATTCCCTTTTGATCTCCATTCTGGCCAGCGCCGTTTCCACCGTATTCGGTACGCTGTCTGCCGTGGGTATCCACGGTTTGAAGCCCAGAATGCGCAAAGTGGTTATGAGCCTGACCAACATCCCTATGACCAACCCGGATATCGTTACCGGTGTGTCGCTGTCGCTGCTGTTCGTGTTCATCGGCGGCAAGATGCTGGGACAGAAAGAAAGCCTGAACTTCTGGACATTGCTGATCGCCCACGTGACTTTCGGCCTGCCCTATGTGATTTTGAATGTAATGCCCAAGTTGCAGCAGATGAATCCTGCCCTGCAGGATGCGGCAATGGACTTGGGATGCACACCCTTGCAGGCATTTTTCAAAGTCACCCTTCACGAGATTATGCCCGGCATCGTAGCCGGCGGCATTATGGCCTTCACCATGAGTCTGGACGATTTCGTGATCAGTTACTTTGTCACCGGCTCTGACTTTATCACCCTGCCGGTAGATATCTACTCCCTGACCAAAAAGCCTATCCAGCCCAAGATCTACGCGATGTTTACCCTGCTGTTTATCCTGATCTTCGTGCTGATGGTGGCTATGAATGTGATCCAGGTCCGCAGCGAGCAGACCCGCACCAAGAGCCGCGCCAAGTCTGACAGCAAGGCAATGCGCACTTTCAAGCGTGTGGGCGCAGCGGTGGCTGCAGTGGTGCTGGTAGTTGGCGTTGTATTTTTGGCGCTGCGCCGTCCCTCTCAGACGGTGACGCTGAATGTGTACAACTGGGGTCAGTATATGGCCCGGGGCGAAGACGGCAGTGTGGATATCATCGCCGCCTTTGAAGAAAAATATCCCCACATCAAGGTCAATTACACCACCTACGATTCCAACGAGATCATGTACTCCAAACTCTCCGGCGGCGGCGTGTCCATTGATGTGATCTTCCCGTCGGACTATATGATCGCCCGGATGATCAAGGAAAATATGCTGCTGGAACTGGATTTTGACAACATCCCCAACTATCAGTATATCGACGAGAATTTCCGTAACACCGCTTACGATCCGGAGAACAAGTACTCCGTCCCCTACACCTGGGGTACTGTAGGCATTATCTACAACACCAAGTATGTAGACGAAGAAGACTTAACCGGTTGGGAATTGCTGTGGAACGAAAAGTATGCTGGCAAGATCCTGATGTTCGACAACTCCCGGGACGCCTTCGGCATTGCCCAGTTCCTGCTGGGACAGGACATCAACACCACCGACAAGTCCCTTCTGGATGTGGCTGCTGAGAAACTGACAGAGCAAAAGCCGGTGCTGCAGCAGTATGTAATGGATCAGATCTACTCCACAATGGAAAACGAAGAAGCCTGGATCGCAACCTACTACGCAGGCGACTGTATGACTATGATGGAGAACAACGAAGATCTGGCATTCTTCTTGCCGGAAAATCAAGGCTTTAACCTGTTTATCGATGCCGCCTGCATCCCCACCTGTGCTTCCAACAAGGAAGAGGCGGAACTGTTCATCGATTTCCTCTGCGACCCGGAGATCTCCGCTGCCAATATGGATTGGGTCTGCTACAGCACACCCATTTCCGAGGCAAAGCAGTACCTCAGCGAAGATGTGGTCAACGACCCCGTTGCATATCCCAGCGACGAGATCCTGAAAAACGGCGTCAGTTTTGCCTACCTGCCGGAGGACATCACCCGGTATATGGAAAGTCTGTTTATGAAAGTCAGAAACAGTTAATTTCGCCTTTGATCCCCTATACAACAAAGATCCGTGTTGCCGATGGCAACACGGATCTTTTTGCCTTTGTGGGACAAATAATTTTAGGGGACGGCGCCCTACGCATCACGCACACATTTACCCCGTAGGGGCGGATACTCCGTTCCCGGCTGGGTGCTATTGGGGGTATTTCGTCTGTTTGTTAGGAGACAAGGCATCGCCCCTTTGTCTCTCTTCTTACTCTGTTGACAATTATTTAAGAGTATGCAATAATGCTATTAGGAAAACACACGGGAAGGAGCGTTTTTATGATTGAATTCAAGGGTTACTTGTCCGGCAAAACAGAAAATGCCTTTTTAAAAAAAGGAAGAAATACAGTCATAAAATCCTTTTACGTTGGTGAATTGCTTGTTGTTCCCATGCTGTTTTATATTGCCAAACTCTTTCATTCACCTTCCTTTATCTTTGTTTTTATTGGTTTATTTCTTGTTTTCCCTCTGCTCTTCCTTATCCCTCAGAGCAAGAAAGAACAACTTGCTACGCTTCCTAAACTAATTCATATTAATGAAGAACACCTCATAAGTACAGCAGAACGATATTCCGATACGAAATCAATCTCCGATGTAAAAGAGGTTATTGACCACGGAGAATACTATGAAATCACCTTTCACTTCGGCAAACTGAGCGACAAATTCTTCTGTCAGAAAAGTCTTCTTTCCCAAGGCACTCTGGAAGAATTTGAATCCCTCTTTAAAGGAAAAATAACAAAAAAATAAAGGACTGTTCTGCGAACAGTCCTTTATTTTTAGCCGTTTACGTATTCATCGCTGAGCATATATTCGCACAGGAAGCGGACATATTTCAGTTTTTCGTGACGGACGGCCAGAGGTGCATTGTCCGCCTCGCCGATGATCTCCAGATTGAAAAGACCTTGATAGCCGCTTTCCTCCAGAGCCCGGATCATTTCCCTCCAATCGAATGACTTCTTGGCGCTGAAGGGCATCTGATGATCGTCTGCCTTGCCGTTGTTTTCGTGGATGTGCAGCGCTCTCAGCCGCTTGCCTGCTGTGCGGACAAACTCGGTGGTAGTCTGCTCGTTGCCGTCTCTGTGATGAGTCATATGCAGATGGCCCGTATCCAGACAGATGCCTAAATTCTCACCGCCGCAATCACTGATCAAATGTAACAAATTCTCTGCCCGGTGGGTAAAAGGAACAGAACCCAGGTTTTCCAGACAGAAGATCAGGTTTGTGCCTTTGATATAGTCACAAAGAATGCGGATATTCTGCACCCAGCAGTCATAGCGCTGCTGCTCCGGTAGATCGTCACCGCCATTGGCGTGAAGCACCGCATTGGTGATGCCTGCACTTTGGAACAGATCCACTTCCCTTTTCAGTTGTTCGATCCGTTCATCGGTACACAGACCGCCTTTGAAACTTAAATGACCTTGCGGAATGGAAAAATTGCGCTCCTTCGCCCAAAGCGCCACCTGATTGCCCATCTTTTCAGGCGTACCTTCCTTCAGCAGCATCTCTGTGTGCCGCTGACTCCATTCCATATGGGAAAATCCTGCCTCCCGGTACAGATCCATTACCGTATCCGGCCGCAGTTCTTTGTAGTAGCCGCCCCAAACAGAAATCGGAAAACGCATAAAAGTACCTCCTTATAAAATTGCCCGGCAGAAAACTACCGGGCAATGGATCAGTTCAGATGGGATTCGTTGATGAGGATATGGACATCGTCCAACTGTTTCTGGGAAACGGTAGTAGGTGCGTCCATCATCAGATCCTGAGCGGTCTTGTTCATGGGGAAGGTAATGACTTCGCGGATGCTCTCCTCGCCGCACAGCAGCATCACGATCCGGTCGATGCCGGGGGCTGCGCCTGCGTGGGGAGGTGCGCCGTAGGTAAAGGCATTGTACATTGCCGGGAACTTGGCCTTCACATCCTCTTCACCCAGACCAACCATCTGGAAGGCCTTGACCATAATCTCGGGATCGTGGTTACGGACAGCGCCGGAAGCGCTCTCGTAGCCGTTGACCACCAGGTCATACTGGTCCGCATTGATGGCCAGCAGTTTTTCGGTGTCGCCCTCTGCCTCCAGCAATGTCTTCATACCGCCCTGGGGCATAGAGAAGGGATTGTGGCAGAATTCCAGTTCGCCGGACTCCTCGCCCATCTCGTACATGGGGAAGTCCACGATCCAGCACATTGCGTACTGGTTCTCATCGAAGTGACCGGGAATGCGCTTGCCCATCATTGTACGGATCACGCCTGCGGTCTTCTGTGCAGCGGCCTTCTTACCGGCTGCCATACAGACGAAACTACCGGGCTTCAGGTTCAGTTTCTCGGTGAGAACTGCCTTGTAGTCAACCAGGAACTTGGAGATACCGCCGGTGAGTTCGCCGTTTTCGTCTACCTTGAACCAGCAGCACTTATTACCGGTCTGCACTTCCACATCGGCAAGGAGTTTATCGATCCACTTACGACCCTGGTCGAAATTGTCCACAGCCACAGCCTTTACAGTTGCGTTCTGGAAAGGACCGAACTCGCAGCCGGCAACCTCTGCGGTGATGTCCTGCACTTCCAGGTCGATACGCAGGTCGGGCTTGTCAGAGCCGTAGCGCTCCATTGCCTCATTGAAAGGAATGCGGCGGAAAGGCGCGGTGGAAACACGGTCATATTTACCGAACTTGCAGAAGATGGGCTGCAGCACATCTTCCAATGTTGCCAAAACATCGTCCTGAGAGGCAAATGCCATCTCCATATCCAACTGGTAGAACTCACCGGGGGTACGGTCCGCACGGGCATCCTCATCACGGAAGCAGGGTGCGATCTGGAAATAACGGTCAAAGCCGGAGGTCATCAGCAGCTGCTTAAACTGCTGGGGTGCCTGGGGCAGCGCGTAGAACTTGCCGGGATGGTTACGGGCAGGTACCAGATAGTCACGGGCGCCTTCGGGGGAAGATGCGGTCAGAATAGGCGTGGTGATCTCCAAAAAGCCCCGCTCGGTCATTGCTGCACGGATGGCAGCCACCACCTGACAGCGCAGAATGATATTCTGCTTCACAGCAGGATTACGCAGGTCCAGATAGCGGTACTTCAGACGGGTATTCTCGTCTGCATCCTTGGACTTATTGATCTCAAAAGGCAACTGATTGTGACGGCACTTGCCCAGGATCTCGATTCTCTCGGGAACGACCTCGATCTCGCCGGTGGGCAGTTTGGGGTTCTTGCTCTCACGCTCACGGACCAGACCGGTGACCTGGATCGTGGTCTCTTTATTGATGCCCTTGATAATACGCATCATTTCCTCGGTCTCCACCACTACCTGGGTAGTACCGTAGTAGTCACGGACCACCAGGAATGCAAAGTTGGCGCCGACCTCGCGGACATTCTCCAGCCAGCCGGCCAGAGTTACCTGCTTGCCGGCATCACTGAGCCGCAGTTCTCCGCAGGTATGGGTTCTGGATTGAAACATAGTTACATATCCTCTCGCTCTTTAAAATTATTCGCTTTATTCTCTCACAAATTGCACAAAATGTCAACGATTTAGGGCGGAATTGGCAGATTAAACAGCAAGGATCTCTTCTTTTTCGGCATTTGGTAAAAATAATTCACAAATTTATTGAAAATATGTTATTTTTTATGTGAATACTATGAAAAGTTTCAAAAAATACAATTTTTAGATTGATTTTACGGGCAGTTTGACATACAATAGTTTGGCTGACCATTTTTGATGGTTTTCCGCAATCGGAGGTGGTAAAATGCTGAATATTGTACTGGTTGAGCCGGAGATCCCGCAAAACTGCGGCAACATCGCCCGTACCTGCGCCGCCACCGGCGCCCGGCTGCATTTGATCCGCCCTCTGGGTTTTGACATTTCTGACAAAGCCGTCAAGCGGGCCGGTCTGGACTACTGGCATCTGGTAGAGGTCCGGGATTACGAAAACCTGGAAGATTTCTTCAGTAAAAATGAAGTAAAGCAGATGTGGTGCCTTTCCACAAAAGCCCCCCGCAGTTACACCGAGGCGGTTTTTGAAGACGAATGCTATCTGTTCTTCGGCAAGGAAACCAAAGGTCTGCCGGAAGATTTTCTGGAAGCACACCGGGACGCCTGCATCCGCCTGCCTATGCGCCCGGAAGCAAGAAGTCTGAACCTGAGCAACTCCGTTGCCATCACCGTGTATGAAGCGCTGCGGCAACTGGATTTTCCCCATCTGCAGGATTTTGGAAATATGAAAGGCTGATGCCTTTATTATGGAGGAATAACAATGAACTACAACAAGAAGTCTATTGAAGACATTGAAGTAGCCGGCAAGCGCGTTCTGTGCCGTTGTGACTTCAACGTCCCCACCAAGGAAGGCAAGATTACTTCCGACAAGCGCATCGTGGCTGCTATGCCCACCATCGAGTATCTGGTAAACAAGGGCGCTAAGGTCATTCTGTGTTCCCATATGGGTAAGCCTAAGGGTGAGTGGAAGCCTGAACTGAGCCTGAAGGTCGTTGCAGAGCGCATCTCCGAACTGCTGGGCAAGGAAGTCATTATGGCTTCTGACGTTGCCGGTGAGGACTCCAAGGCCAAGGCTGCCGCTCTGAAAGACGGCGATGTAATGCTGCTGGAGAACACCCGTTACATCAAGGGCGAGACCAAGAACGATCCCGAACTGAGCAAGGCTCTGGCTGACCTGGCTGACATCTTCGTCAACGATGCTTTCGGTACTGCCCACCGCGCTCACTCTTCCACCGCAGGCGTGGCTGAGTTCCTGCCCGCTGTTTCCGGCTACCTGGTTCAGAAGGAAGTTTCCATTATGGGCAAGGCTCTGGCTAACCCCGAGCGTCCCTTCGTGGCGATCCTGGGCGGCGCTAAGGTCTCCGATAAACTGAATGTTATCAATAACCTGCTGGAGAAAGTTGACACTCTGATCATCGGCGGCGGTATGGCTTACACCTTCCTGGCTGCTCAGGGCTACAATGTCGGCAAGTCTCTGGTTGACAATGAAAAACTGGAGTACTGCAAGGAAATGATGGCAAAGGCTGCTGCCAAGGGCGTAAATCTGCTGCTGCCTGCTGACACTGCTATCGCAGAGTCCTTCCCCTCTCCCATCGATGCTGAGATCAATGTCGACTATGTTGACTGCACCGCCATCCCCGAGACCGCTATGGGTCTGGACATCGGCCCCAAGGCCTGCGAGGCTTTCGCCGCTGCTGCCAAGGCTGCCAAGACCGTAGTCTGGAACGGACCTATGGGCGTGTTTGAGAACCCCACCCTGGCAAAGGGCACCATCGCCGTTGCTCAGGCTCTGGCCGACTCCGACGCTGTGACCATCGTCGGCGGCGGCGACAGCGCTGCTGCTTGCGAGCAGTTGGGCTTTGCCGATCGCATCACCCACATCTCCACCGGCGGCGGCGCCTCTCTGGAATTCCTGGAGGGTCTGGAACTTCCTGGCATTGCTTGTCTGCAAGACAAATAATGACGGCAATTCCGGGGTCCCCGCAAAAGCGAATGGCTTTTGTGGGGAAGAGGAAGCACAGCATACAGTGCGAGTTTTGATGCTTGCATCAAAATGAGAGTTTGTATGCTTGTGCTGACGACGCCTGGCATTGCTTGTCTGCAAGACAAGTAATCTTATCAAAACCCGTTGGCAGAGGCTGGCAACGGCCTCTGCCACTTCCCAAATCGCATAATCCCTGTTTTTTAGCATAAACATTAACTACGTCTATTACATTGCTAAGCAATGCATACATATAAGGAGAGATTGAAATGAACAGAAAGTATCGTAAGACCGTCATTGCCGGTAACTGGAAAATGAACAAGACTCCCAGCGAGACCAAGGAGTTTATGGTGAACTTCAAGTCCATTATGCCTAAGGGCCGCTGGTGTGATATTGCCCTGTGTGTCCCCGCTGTCTGCATCCCCGCTGCTGTCCGCGCTATGCGTGAGACCCGCGTAGGTATCGGCGCAGAGAACTGCAACGCCAATGCCAGCGGCGCTTACACCGGCGAGATCGCTACCAATATGCTGGTAGACGCAGGCTGCAAGTATGTGATCATCGGCCACTCCGAGCGCCGTGCTATGGGCGAGACCGATGCCGATGTCAATGCAAAGGTTCTGGCCGCTCTGGAAGCAGGTCTGACCCCCATTATGTGCTGCGGCGAGTCCCTGGAGCAGCGTCAGGCAGGCATCACCACCGAGTGGATCGCAATGCAGATCAAGCTGGGTCTGCAGGGTGTTCCCGAAGACAAGATCCGCAAGGTCGTCATCGCTTATGAGCCCATCTGGGCCATCGGTACCGGTATGACCGCCACTCCCGAGCAGGCGCAGGAAGTCTGTGAAGGCATCCGTACCGTTGTCCGTAAACTGTACTCCTCCAAGCACGCCCGCGCCACTTCCATTCTGTACGGTGGCTCTATGAACGAAAAGAACGCTTTCGAACTGCTGGCTCAGCCCGACATCGACGGCGGTCTGATCGGCGGCGCTTCTCTGGTTCCCGAGAAGTTCGTGCAGATCATCGAGGCTGCCAACCAGCCCACTGCGTAATTCAGATACCAAAAGGGAGCAGCCACCGCTGCTCCCTTTTTTCATTGACAATTGACAATGTTCAACGGATAATAATATTGTCGGGATTACCCCTAATAATTGTCTATTATTTCCGTCCCGACGGAGGTGACAAAAAATGAACACGCAGATCCTTTCTGCCCAAAGTCCCAATGTGGCTGAAAAAGCTGCGGAAATTATTAAAAATGGCGGCTTGGTAGCCATTCCTACAGAGACCGTTTACGGTCTGGGCGCTGACGGGTTAAATCCGGACGCCGTCGCCAAAATATTTGTTGCCAAGGGTCGCCCGCAGGATAACCCTTTGATCCTGCACATCACCGGCGCCCAGGATCTGGACAAGTTGTGTCACCACATCCCGGAAAGCGCTTACCGGCTGGCTGAAAAGTTTTGGCCCGGTCCGCTGACTATGGTGCTGCCCGCCCGGGATATCATTCCCAAATGCACAACGGCTGGTCTGTCCACGGTGGCTGTCCGCTGTCCGGACAATGCTATCACCCGGCAAATCATCGCCCTTTCCGGCACACCCATCGCTGCCCCCTCTGCCAATCTGTCCGGCAAGCCCTCCACCACCACAGCCCAGCACGTTTTGCACGATCACAAAGGCAAATTGGAACTGATCGTAGACGGCGGACCTTGTCAGGTAGGCGTGGAGTCCACCATCGTGGATCTGACGGAGACACCGCCCCGTCTGCTGCGTCCCGGCGGCATCACCCCGGAACAACTGACCGAGGTGCTGGGACAACTGACCGTGGACAAGGCTGTCACCGCCCGGATCGACAAGGACGCTGTGGTAAAAGCGCCGGGTATGAAATACCGCCACTACGCGCCCCAGTGTCAGGTGCTGATCGTGTCCGGCAGCCGGGAAAAGGCCGCCGCATACGTCCGCGCTCACTATGTTCCCGGCGACCGGGTGCTTTGCTTTGAAGAAGAACTGCCGCTGTACGATGGCTGCGACCCGCTGGCATACGGCAAAGAAGCGGATACCGCGACCCTTTCTGCCGGTCTGTTTGCCGCATTGCGGGAACTGGACGATCCTTCCGTCCACAAGGTTTACGCCCGCTGTCCCGAGGGCGGCGGCATTGCCTACGCCGTACAGAACCGGCTGAAAAAAGCAGCGGCCTTCCAGATAATCGATGCGGAGGAAATGCTATGATTATTGGAATTACCGGCGGCACCGGCTGCGGCAAGACCACTTTTTTGGATCTGATCGCCGAATATGGCGGCAAGGTCATCGATTGTGACGCAGTCTATCACCGGTTGCTGCAAACTGACCCCCACCTTTTGGAGCAAATCGAAAACCGCTTTCCCGGTACTGTGGAAAATGGCTTGTTGCAGCGCAAAAAACTGGGACAGATCGTTTTTGCCGACGAAAACGCCCTGAAAGATCTCAACCGTATCACCCACGGCGCAGTCAAAGCCGAGGTGATCCGGCTTTTGACACCCACACCGGAACTGGCTGCCATCGATGCCATTGGGCTGTTCGAAGGGGAATTGGCTGAATTATGTCAACTGACCGTTGCGGTTACCGCCCCGGAGGAAATCCGTATCCGGCGACTGATGCAGCGTGACTGCATCTCCGAAGAATATGCCCGCAGCCGGGTCGCCGCTCAGCGGCCTCAGGAGGAATTTTCTGCCCTTTGCCAATACACACTGGAAAACAACAGCACCCCGGAAGCCTTCCGGGAGAAATGCCTTGCCTTTTTAGGCGAAATGGGTATAATAAAAGTATAGGCTGTGAGGACGCAAAACAAACCAGCCTCTCAGTCTCAAGTGAAAGGAGTTTATCCCTATGACCAATGAAGAACTGCGCAACTCTCTGCTCCAGTCCCCCAAGAACGGCTTTGCCACATTGACTGCCGAGCAGCGCGTTGAAATGGAAGAGTACTGCCAGCGCTACGCTGCATTTATGGACGCCTGCAAGACCGAGCGTGAGGCGACTGCCTGGGCTGTGGACGTGGCTGAGCAGCACGGCTTTAAGGCGTTTGTCCCCGGTATGAAACTGCAGCCCGGCGACAAAGTTTACAAGAACAACCGGGATAAGAGCATTATGCTGGCCGTTATCGGCAGCGCCTCTTTGAACGAAGGCGCCAACATCTGCGCCGCACATATGGACTCTCCCCGTATGGACCTGAAGCCCAATCCTCTGTATGAGGACTCCGAGATCGCCTATTTCAAGACCCACTACTACGGCGGCATCAAGAAGTACCAGTGGCCCACCGTACCTCTGGCGCTCCACGGTGTTGTCTGCCGCAAGGACGGCACCCGGGTCACCATCACCATCGGTGAGGACGACAGCGATCCCGTTCTGGTGGTCTCCGACCTGCTGATCCACCTGGCAGCCGACCAGATGAAGAAGACTCTGGCAGAAGGCATTGCCGGTGAGCAACTCAATGTCATTCTGGGTACAGAACCTCTGGAAGGCGAAGGTTCTGAACTGGTAAAACTGAACATTATGAAACTGCTGAACGAAAAGTACGGCATTGTAGAGGCTGATTTCCACAGCGCCGAACTGACCATCGTACCTGCCGGCAAGTGCCGTGAGGTAGGTCTGGATCGCAGTTTGCTGGGCGCATACGGTCACGATGACCGGGTCTGTGTCTACGCAGAACTGGAGCCTCTGCTGAATATGGGTGTTCCCACCCACACCGCTGTTTGCATCTTTGCCGACAAGGAAGAGATCGGTTCTGTAGGCGTTTCCGGTATGCAGAGTCAGGTATTCGACACCTTTATGCAGGATCTGTGTGACTGCACCGGCGCAAACCTGAACCGCTGCTTTGAGAATTCCTTCTGTCTGTCCGCAGACGTTTCCAACGCATTTGATCCCAACTTTGCCGAGACCTGCGACCGCCGCAACAACAGCCAACTCAACTACGGCATCGCCATCTGCAAGTACACCGGTGCCCGGGGCAAGAGTGGCGCCAGCGACGCATCTGCTGAGGCAATGCATCACGTGCGCACCACGCTGGACAATGCCGGTGTCCGTTGGCAGATCGCCACACTGGGCAAGGTCGATCAGGGCGGCGGCGGTACTGTGGCTGCTTATATGGCAAACCGCAATATCGTCACCGTGGACGCAGGCGTTCCCGTACTGTGTATGCACGCACCTATGGAGATCGTCTCCAAACTGGACTGCTATATGACAATGCTGGCCTGCAAGGCTATCTATCTGGCTTAATGACAATGCAAAAGGAGCAACTTACCAAAGTAAGTTGCTCCTCAGAATGTCAAAGAACCCACCAACCGTCAAAATGCAATCATTTTACGATGCGGTATAAACCAGGCTCCCTTGTAAAGGGAGCTGTGTTTTTGCGCAGCAAAAAGACTGAGGGATTGTAAAAAGTCCTTGCTCCGCAAGGCATTTTGACTTACTTCGCAACGCTCCCCTCTCGAGTATCCACATACACTTCGGGGTCGCGTTGC